>CAMVBJ010000019.1 GCA_947165675.1 uncultured Prevotellaceae bacterium | reverse complement strand
ACATGGAGCGCGTGAACCTGTTCTTCGACTTTGGCGGTTGCCAGGCCGGTACCACGGTCAACATCGCGAACATCGTGCTCAAGGACCATGCCAACGACGACGGCACCGTGCTGCCCGTCACCCCCGACGAGCCCACTGTTGAATGGGTAGATGTAAATTCTGCCGACAACCTGGGTGCTGGTTTCAACACGGCTGGCTTGATGACCTTCTGGTGGGCCGACGCTGGTTGGCAGCAGATTGCCGACCCAGGCTTCTCCTATGCCAACGGTGTTTATACCGTAACGGCTAACGATGCTACCGCCTCGGAGTGGCAAGCTCAGTGCTCGATCACTGGCGTGCCCCTGCACATCGAGAAGGGTCAGGCCTATGACGTTCGCGTCACCGTCACCACCAACATGGAGCTGGGTCGTGCCACCGTCAAGGTCAACAAGGATCCTGACGTGACCAATGATCCCAACACGCTGTGCTACAAGGGTGACTTTGCACTCGAGGATGGAGAGAACGTGCTCCAGTTCATCGGTGTGGTTGCCAAGAACGGTGCTGAGGAAATCGAGTTTGATCAGGGTAAGTTCATCCTTGACTTTGGTGGTTGCCCTGCTGGCTTTGAAGCCAAAATCAGCGACATCATTATCCAGAAGCATAAGTAGGCTTTAGGTTATAGGTTATAGGTTATAGGCTATAGGCATTAGGCTATATCCGAAACTGACAACTGAAAGAAAATGAAACAATCCATGCTTTACACTTTATTGCTCACTCTCACCGTAGCCCTCTGGGGCTGCGGTGGGGATGGCAAAGATGAGCCACAGACGTCTAAGGTGAACATCACTGTCTCACAGGACAACATCAATGTACCCGCCACTGGTGGAACCTATTCCATCAACGTCACTACCACGGGTAAGGAATGGGGTGCCTATGTCGACCAGGATTTCATCACTCTCGACGCCAAGAACACCACGTCGCAGTCGGGGACACTCACTGTCATTGTTCCCTCCAATCCGACTACTGACGCCCGCACTGGCACCGTCACTATCATGTCGGGATCGGCCCGCAAGTCGATCCAAGTCGCTCAACAAGCAGCCGAACAGGCAGCCTACTATGCCCCCGAGGGCTATAGCCTCGTGTGGCACGATGAGTTTGACAAGGGTTCTGAGCTGAATGCCGATGACTGGTACCATGAGGTGCAGAACAGCGGTTGGGTCAACCACGAGTTGCAGAACTACGTGAACCACAAGACTCCCGATGGCAAGCTGGTCACCGAGGTGAGAAACGGTCACCTGCGCATCACCGCGCTCAAGGAGAACGGCAAGGTGTACTCTGGTCGTGTGTATGCCAAGCGCAACACGGGCTGGAAGTATGGCTACATCGAGGCCAGCATCAAGTTACCCAAGGGTAAAGGCACCTGGCCTGCCTTCTGGATGATGCCTGTCAACTTCAGGTCCTGGCCTGCCGACGGTGAAATCGACATTATGGAAGAGGTGGGCTACCACCCCAACTATGTGTCATCCAGCCTGCACGCCAATGCCCACGTTCACTCCAATGGCACCCAAGTGACCCACGAGATGTATTGCGAGGGCGCCGAGGGCGAGTTCCACACCTATGCCATCGAATGGACAGCCCAGAACATCACCACCTATGTTGACGGTAAAGTTCAGTTGAGCTACGACAACCGTGGACTGGGCCGCGACGACTGGCCCTATGACGACCCGTTCTATGTCATCTTCAACCTGGCTTGGGGTGGCGACTGGGGTGGCGCTCAGGGCGTTGACGAGGCTGCCCTGCCCGTCACGATGGAAGTGGACTATGTGCGTGTGTTCCAGAAGAAATAGGTTATAGGCTTTAGGCTTTAGGCTTTAGGTTATAGGCTTTAGGAGCGACTAACGACTAATGACTAACGACTAAGGCTTTAGGAACAAGAAATGAGAAAGATTCAATTAATTCTGCTGGCAACTGCTGTGGCTATGTCCATGACGGTCATGGCCCAGCAAGTGCCTGTATATCTTGATGACAGCGCGCCCATCGAACAGCGTGTCGAGGATGCCTTGGTACGCATGACACTCGATGAGAAAATCGCTGTCATCCATGCCCAGAGCAAGTTTTCATCTCCTGGTGTGAAGCGGTTGGGCCTGCCCGACTTCTGGACCGATGACGGACCACATGGCGTGCGCCCTGATGTCCTGTGGGACGAGTGGGTGCAGGCAGGACAGACCAATGACTCGTGTGTGGCATTCCCTGCCCTGACCTGCTTGGCAGCATCATGGAACCCAGTTTTGGCCGAACTGTATGGCCGCAGCCTGGGTGAGGAAGCGCGTTATCGTGGCAAGGACATGATTCTGGGACCTGGTGTGAACATCAACCGCACGCCACTGAATGGCCGCAACTTTGAGTACATGGGCGAGGATCCCTTGTTGGCGTCCCGCATGGTAGTACCCTACGTTCAGGGTTTGCAATCTACAGGCACTGCGGCGTGTGTCAAGCACTTCTGCCTGAACAACGATGAAGAATATCGCCATCAGGTCAACGTCATCGTGAGCGACCGTGCCCTGCGTGAGATTTACTTGCCCGCCTTTGAGGCTGCTGTCAAGGAGGGTCACACCTGGGGCATCATGGGCTCCTATAACCTCTATAAGGATCAGCACTGTTGCCAAAACCAGTACACCCTCAATCAGATATTGAAGGGCAACTGGCAGTATGACGGCGTGGTGGTGAGCGACTGGGGTGGTGCCCACGACACCGAGATGGCGGTCAAGAACGGCCTGGACATGGAGTTTGGCAGCTGGACCGACGGTCTGGCGTGGGGCGCCAGCAACGCCTATGACGCTTACTTCATGGCAATGCCTTACAAGAAGCTGATCAAGGAAGGCAAGTTCACCACCCGCGAACTCGATGACAAGGTGCGCCGCGTGCTGCGCCTGTTCTTCCGCACCACGATGAGCAACAACCGTTCCCGTGGCTTCCTGTGCAGCGAGGCACACTATGACGCAGCCTTGAAGATTGCACAAGACGGCATTGTGCTGTTACAAAACAAGCGCAACGTCCTGCCCATCGACCTCAATAGCACCAAGCGTGTGCTTGTCGTGGGAGAGAACGCCATCAAGATGATGACCGTCGGTGGCGGCAGTAGTTCGCTCAAGGCTCAACACGAGATCTTGCCGCTCGAAGGCCTCAAGACCCGTCTTGCGGGCACAGGCATCGAGGTGGACTATACCCGCGGTTATGTGGGCGATACCACAGGCGAGTACAATGGCGTGGTCGCCAAGCAATCACTGGCCGACAACCGTCCTGCCAGTGAACTCATTGCCGAGGCCGTCGCCAAGGCTCAACAGGCCGACTATGTCATCATCTACGGCGGCTTGAACAAGAGTGACTACCAGGATGCCGAGGGCCATGACCGCAAGCACATGGACATGCCCTACGGTCAGGACGCACTCGTCGAGGCACTGGCTCGCGTGAACAAGAACGTCGTGTTTGTCAACATCTCGGGCGATGCCGTGGCCATGCCATGGCGTGACAAGGTGGCCGCCATCGTGCAGGGCTGGTTCATCGGCAGCGAGGCGGGCAAGGCGCTGGCCAGCATTCTGGTGGGCGACGTGAACCCTTCGGGCAAATTGCCGTTCACTTGGTATAAGAGCCTGAACGACGTGGGCGCCCACGCTCTGGGCACCTATCCTGGCACCTGGCGTGAGGGTCACAAGATCATCGACGAGGAGTACAAGGAGGGCATCTACGTGGGTTACCGCTGGGCCGACAAGCAGAAGAAGAAGCCGATGTTTGCCTTTGGCCACGGTTTGAGCTACACGACCTTTGCCGTGAGCAACCTGCGCATCGACAACCGTGAGGTTGCTGCCGACGGAACCGTCAGTGCTACCGTGACCATCAAGAACACAGGCAACCGCCTTGGCGCCGAGGTCATCCAGCTCTACGTGAGTGACCACAACACGGCTGTGGAGATGCCAGTCAAGGAACTGCGCGGATTCCAGAAGGTCACCCTCCAGCCAGGCGAGAGCCGCGACGTCACCATCACCATCGGTGGCCGCGCCTTCCAGTACTGGGACGAGGCTCGTGGCAAGTGGACTACATCGCTGGGCAAGCGCACGATGCTCGTGGGCACCGCCAGCGACAACCTGCCGCTCAAGACCACCTTCACCGTCCGCTGAGCATTCGATCTCTTGCCTCATTAAATTTCACCGCCCTGACAGCGTTGCACTGTCAGGGCGGTTTCTTTTATTTTGCGGCAACGATATAGATGTTGGCCCATTGGTGGTATTAACCGCCCTGTCGGGCGGGAAATTAAGCAAATTAATTTTAAAATTTAATTTTCTTTTAATTTCCCGTGCGTTAGCACGGTTTGATGCAGAGACGTTTCAGCGCAGGGTCAACTGCTATATCGTTTCCAACCGAATTGTGCAATCATCAGCCAAAATGTTTGATTCAGCATGAAAATTAATATTTTTTTCAAGAAAAAATAGTATTTTTGCATCTTATTATTAGGCTTTAGGTGTTTGCGGATGCCCACTGACAACTGAAAACTGAAAAACTGCAAAATAATGAAAAGTAAAAGAAAATACAAGCTGGCCTTGCCGGCACTGACTATAATCATCATTGCAGCAATCCTGATTGAGTTGATCTCGCTGGCACAATACCGGTACACTCACCAGATTCTGGAGAATGAGCTGGACCACCGAGCCACAACCGAGATGAGCATGAAGGCCCTTAGGGTGCGTGGCATTCTCAAGTCTAACGAGCGGATGATGCGCAACTATCAATGGTCCATCCAGAGTCAACTTGGCTCCCCCGGTGCCCCCGAGAGAATCCAGAGCATCCTGCGTCGAATTGTTTCCACCAACAGTGACGTGGTGGGCAGTTTTGTGGCGTTCACGCCCAACTACTTCAGCGAGTATGGCAGATTGTGCGAGCTGGTAGCCTACCGGCGTGAGGACAGCATCATCGTCAAGCAGGTAGCGGGTCCAAACCACGATTATACCAAGAGTGACTTTTACCGCCTGGCAGTGGAGAAACAGGCATCTACCTGGAGTGACCCCTATATCGACAAGGATGCCTCGGGCGTCAAGGTCACCACCTACTCGATGCCCATCACCGATAGCGCTGGTGAGATCATCGGAGCCCTGGGCCTCGACTTGTCCACAAAGGGGATTATCGACACCATCAACACCCGCCATGACTTTCCCTCGACCTATCACCTGCTGCTGACCGAGGACGGCCAACTCATCTCCAAGCTCGACAGCCTCAACTGGAAATTTGGCGATGCCCACCAGATTGTGGAACTCATCAATGACAGCACCGCCCATCACGAGCTCAGCAGCGACGGCAGGAGCTGTGTCATCACCTTCAAGGACAACAGCGACAACTCGCTGGGCTACATCTACCACGCCAATATGATGGGCAAGCCGCACTGGCAGATGGTGATGGTCTGCTATGATGACGAATTGTTCATCAAGTTGAATGACTTGAGGCGCAACTTCGTGCTGATGATGTTGGGCTTCTTCTCGCTGTTAGGCATCATCATGTATCTGTTCTACCGCAACATGCGCCACTTGAACGATTCAAGACTGCAACAGGAGCGCACCAACAGCGAGCTGCGCATTGCCCAGGGCATCCAGAGCGAGATGCTGCCCGAGCACCCCATCAGCCGCCCCGAAGTGGACATCAGCGGTTCCCAAGTGACCGCACTCGAGGTGGGCGGTGACCTGTATGACTACTTTGTGAGGGATGAGAAACTGTACTTCTGCATCGGTGACGTGAGCGGCAAGGGCGTGCCGTCATCGCTTGTCATGGCGGTGGTACATTCCCTCTTCCGCAGCATGAGCCTGCACGATAGTAACCCCGCCCACATCATCCAGTCCATCAACAAGAACGTCAGTGAGGGCAACAAGACCAGTATGTTTGTCACACTGTTCGTCGGTGTGCTCGACTTGCCCACAGGACGCCTGCGCTACTGTAACGCGGGACACGATGCCCCGCTGATTATCCATGACGAGGTCAAGAAACTGCCCGTCAACGCCAACCTGCCCGTGGGTGTAATCCATGACTTCAAGTATAGCCAGCAACAAGAGACACTGCCCAGTGGCTCGACACTATTCCTCTATACCGATGGTCTGACCGAGGCCGCCGATGAGACGCACAAGCTCTACGGCCTGGACCGCATCATCTCTACCGCCCAGGAATGTCTGGAGCAGGGCATGACATCGCCCGAGGAACTGATGGGGGCCATGCACTTTGCCGTAACAAGCTATGTCGGCACCGCCACCCAGAGCGATGACCTGACAATGCTGACCTTGAATTACCGCCACCCCCAGGAGACGATCGTTCTGCACGAGTCCATCACCCTGCCCAACGATGTGCACAAAGTGCCTGAACTCAACCATTTTATCCAATCGGTGAGTCAGCGATTAAACCTTGGGTCATCCTTGTCGTCTCAATTGATGCTTGCCGTTGAAGAAGCTGTGGTCAATGTGATGAACTACGCTTACCCCATCGGTACCCAGGGTGACGTCAACATCACTGCCAATTGTACCGACAAGGACATCAAGATCATCATCACCGACGGGGGTAAGGCCTTTGACCCGACGACAACCAACAAGGCCGACACCACACTGAATGCCGAGGAGCGCCCCATCGGCGGACTTGGCATCCTGCTCGTTCAGCAATTGATGGATACCATCAACTATGAGCGCACCGATGACAAGAACGTGCTCACCTTGAAGAAGAGCTATCAGTCATCTAACGATAAGAAGAAAGATTAATCAACTCAATATCAAAAAAAAGTCACTTAAATTATGAAAACTACAATTCAAGAACTTGAAGAAAAAACCATCGTCACCATGACGGGTTCACTCGACACGGCAGCAGCCATCGAGGCCGATCAGACATTGAAGCCCATTACCGAGGGTGAGGGCAAGGACATCGTGTTTGAATGCGCCGATCTGGAGTACATCGCATCAAGTGGCCTGCGCATCCTGCTCGACGTGCTCAAGAAGAACAAGGCCAGAGGTCACAAGGTGATCCTGCGCAACGTCAACGACGACATCAAGAACGTATTTAATATCACGGGGTTCATCAACCTGTTTGAGTTTGAATAACTTAACGAGTGACAACCCATGAACAGTCATGGTTTCATCAAGCGCTGGTTACTGGCCGCTCTCGTTGCACCCGCGTTAACCATCATGGCCCAGCCTACGGGCGACAGCATTCCCCCAAAGGTCAATGAGCTGAAAGTTGACCTGCAGTTCATGACCCGTGGCGAGGCTCGTCATGGAGGTTTGATGTCCAAGGGGGATCACTCTGATGAAGAAGAGGGAGAGGAAGAGAAGAAAACGCCCAATTCCAACTTCCTGCTAACCCGTACACGACTGGCTATCAACTATAAGCGTGATTGGCTTGAAGCCCGAGTCACGCCACAGCATTCGGGCGTGTGGGGGCAAGAGGGAAAGGGTGGTTTCAATCTCTTTGAGACATGGGTCAAGTTAAACGCCCCGTTTGGCCTGTTTGCCCAGGTGGGACGCATGGCCCTCGATTATGACGACGAACGCATCATCGGCTCGGATGATTGGGCGATGGCGTCATCGTCCCACGATGTGCTGCGCGTGGGCTATGAAGGTCATGGCCACAAGGCTCATGTGATCCTGGCCTACAACCAGAATTCCACTGTAATGACAGTAGGCGACTCCCACTATGCCAACGGTGCACAACCCTACAAGACGATGCATACCGCATGGTATCATTACGACCTGCCACGTTTTCCGTTGGGAATGTCAGTATTGTTCATGAACGTCGGCATGGAGAGTGACCCCGATGCATTCACGAAGGGGACCATGTACCAGCAGCTCATCGGTGGCTATCTCAAGTTCCACCCCAATCGCTGGCTCGCCGAGGTTTCCTATTACCACCAGATGGGCAAGAACGAGTTTGCTCAAAAGATTGATGCCTGGATGATGAGTGCCAAGGTCAAATTCCAGCCCGCTAACTATGGTTTTACCGTGGGCTATGACTACCTGAGTGGTGACGATCACTTTGCCGTACCCACCGGGGGATCCATCGGCATGTCACTCCACAAGGTTATCAAGGGTTTCAGCACCGTCTATGGTTCCCACCATAAGTTCTACGGAGCTATGGATTTCTTCTATGTGAGCACCTATTTCAACGGATTCACTCCAGGTCTGCAAAATGCTTATTTCAAGGCCAATTATAGCCCGATCAAAGGACTCAACATCAACGCCAGTTATCACTATCTGGCCACAGCCACCAAGCTGGAAAAGCTTGACAGGTCGCTGGGTAACGAGTTTGAGCTACAGGCCTCCTACGCCATCACGCGGGATATCGCAATATCGCTCGGTGGTTCATTCATGAAAGGGACCGAGACGATGGAGAAACTCAAGCGATCGACCAACAAAAACGTCCTGCGCTGGAGTTGGATTTCCCTAAACGTCAACCCTCGCATTTTTTCCTTTAAATGGTAAATTATCAAAGACAAATATATCCAAACAACTCTATGAAAAGAATTGCACCATTAACCAAGTCACAATATGGTATCTATGTAGAATGTGCAAGCCACACCGGCGAGCCCTGTTATAACCTCCCTTACATTTATGAGTTAGATCCCTCACTGGACGGACAACGCCTGCTGGAATCCATTGAGACGGCATTCAAGTCCCACCCTACCCTGTTTATCCGCATCGAACTGGGTGACGACGGTGAGCCCATGCAGACACTCGACATGGCAAGCGAACAGTGGTCGCTCGACATCGAGGAGATTCAGGACATCGAGCAGGAAAAGGCTCGGCTGGTGACACCGTTTGACATCTATGGTGGACGCTTGTTCCACGTCAAGCTCATGCGCAACAGCGAGCATTATTACCTCTTCCTGGATTACCACCACATCATCGTTGACGGCACGTCGATGCAAATCATCCTCCAAGATATTGACAAGGCCTATCACGGCCAGGCTATCGATCCTGAGGAGATGACCCTCATGCAGGTAGCCGAGGACGAAGCCCGGATGCGTGAGACACCCGCCTTTGACGAGGCTAAGCAATGGTACGCCCAGAATTTTGACTGTAGCGATACCTTTACCCAACTGCTGCCCGATAATGAGGAGCCCGTGCACCGCGAGGACAACATGCTGCGCACGCTCGACATTGATAGCGCGCAGGTCGATAAATACTGTGCCGAGAAAGGCATCTACAAGTCCACCCTGTTTACTACGGCCTATTCCTTCTTACTGGCCAAGTTCAACAACGAGCAGGAATCCTTGTTCACCACGGTCTATAACGGCCGCACCGACAAGCGTTACCAGCACTCGGTGGGCATGACGGTCAAGACACTGCCCGTCTACGCCAAGTTTACTCCCGACACTACCGTGCTGGAATTGCTGCGCCAGGGTCAGGACCAGATGAGCGGTTGCCGTGAGCATCACATCTACTCCTACAGCGACGTGATGACCGACCTGAACTTGCAGAGCAACTCGATGTTTGCATGGCACGGCCTGCTGTTTGACAACGAGACGATGGGTGACAAGCCCATGAAGACCATCCGCATCGGCAACAGCACCCTTGAGGTCTCGCTCTACCTGAAGATGTTCATCATGGACGGCAAGTATCAGCTCAAGGCCGAGTATAATGCTAACGAATATTCCAGCGAACTCATCAGCCAGCTGTTAGAGAGCTATGAGGCTGTGGTGAGGGGATTCCTCACCGTCGAGCACCTGCGCGACATCAGCATTGCCACCAGCCAGCAGATTGAGACACTGGACAGCTTTAACCACACCGACGTGGACTATGACGACAGCCAGACCATCGTCTCGCTGTTCAACAAGCAGGTTCAAGCCACGCCCGACAACGTGGCTGTAGTCTATCAAGACAAGCAGTACACCTATGCTCAAGTGGCCGAAATCAGCGACCGCATTGCCGCCTATATTGCCAGCAAGGGTCTGGGAGCCGAGGATGTCGTGTCGGTACTGATTCCGCGCTGCGAGTGGATGGCCATTGCCTCGCTGGGTGTTCTCAAAGCCGGCTGCGGTTACCAGCCACTCGATCCCAGCTATCCCAAGGAGCGACTCAACTTCATGATGCAGGATGCCAGCGCCAATCTGCTGATTGCCGACGAGGAACTGCGCACCATCGTCGATGAATATCAAGGTGACGTGCTGCTGACACGCGACATCGCCAATCTGCCACCCCAAGACGCTCCCGATGTCGATATCCATCCCGACCAACTGTTCATCATGCTCTACACGTCGGGCTCGACGGGTATCCCCAAGGGTTGCCAGCTGACTCATCGCAATCTGGTGGCCTTCTGCCACTGGTATCAACGCTATTATGACCTTAAGCCCGAGAACAATGTGGCCGCCTATGCCAGCTATGGTTTTGACGCCTGCATGATGGACATGTACCCTGCCCTGACCTGCGGATCCACGGTCCACATCGTGCCCGAGGAACTGCGCCTCGACCTGATTGCCCTGAACGAGTACTTCGAGCAGAATCACATCACCCACTCGTTCATGACGACCCAGGTGGGTTACCAGTTCGCCACCAGCATCGAGAACCACTCGCTACTGCACCTCTCGACCGGTGGTGAGAAATTAGCCACCCTCACGCCTCCACAGGGCTTCAATTTCTTTAACTGTTACGGTCCCACCGAATGCACCATCTTCACCACAACCTATCTGGTGGACAAGAAGATGAAAGAAATCCCCATCGGCAAGCCGCTCGACAACATGCGGTTGTACATCGTCGATGGTCAGGGTCACCGCTTGCCCGTCGGCGCCGCCGGTGAGTTGTGGGTATCGGGACCCCAGGTGAGCCGTGGTTATCTCAACCGTCCTGAAAAAACCACCGAGGTCTATATCGACAACCCCTTCACCACCGTTGAGAAATATGCACGCGTCTATCGCACGGGCGACATCGTGAGGTATCTGCCCTCGGGTGACATCCAGTTTGTGGGCCGTCGTGACGGTCAGGTCAAGATCCGTGGTTTCCGCATCGAGTTAAAAGAGGTCGAAAGCATCATCCGCGAGTTCCCGGGCATCAAGGATGCCACGGTACAGGCCTTTGACGAGGAAGGTGGCGGCAAGTTTATCGCTGCCTACATCGTGAGTGACGAGACCATTGACATCGAGGCACTGAACAACTTCATCATGGATGAGAAGCCACCCTACATGGTGCCTGCCGTGACGATGCAGATCGATGCCATCCCGTTGAACCAGAACCAGAAGGTCAACAAGCGCGCCCTGCCCAAGCCCGAGAAGAAAGCCGCTGACGCCATCGAGGAGAGCAACGTGCCCATGAACGTGCTGGAAGAGGAACTGCATCAGATCATTGCCGAAGTGGTGGGCAACACCGCCTTCGGTGTGACAACCATCTTGGGATATGCCGGGTTGACCTCCATCTCGGCCATCAAGCTCGCAGTGATGATCAACAAGCGCTACGGCGTCACCCTCGACTCCAAGTCCCTGGTCAAGAGCGGTACCCTGCAAAGCATTGAAAACGAGATTCTGAAAGCCATGATGGCAGGCGAGATGGCAAGTCCCGCAAAACAAGCAGCCGAGAAGCCTCACGATGCCGTGACGAGTGTTCCGCTGTCTTATGCCCAGACCGGTGTCTATTTTGATTGCTTGAAGAATCCTGCTTCCACCATCTACAACATTCCCTACCTGCTGTCCTATCCTGATGGCACTGACGCCAACACCCTGGCTGATGCTGTGAAGCGTGTGATTGAGGCTCACCCCGAGCTCAGCATCCACTTCGCGACCGAGGGTGACAGCATTGTCCAGACAATCAACGACAGCGTGCCTGTCGAGGTGCCCATCACCGAGATGAGCGACGAGCAGTTGACAAGCTACAAGAGCGAGTTTGTACGTCCCTTTAACTTGCAGAAGGCTCCCCTCTACCGTGCCGAGGTTGTGAAAACGCCCACTGGCACCAGTCTGCTGATTGACATGCATCATCTCGTGTTTGACGGCGGTTCTGCCGACCTGCTCATCCGCCAGATCAATGCCGTTCTTGAGGGGAATGACGTTGAGAAGGAATCCTATACCTACATGGACTTTGTCACCGACCAGCAACAAGCTGAACAGAGTGACAGTTTCAAGGCCTCACAGCAGTTCTTTGCCGAAAAATTACAGACTTGTGAGGGAGCGAGCGAAATTCCTGCCGACCTGCCCAAGACCGAGGAGCAGGGCTGGATTGGCGAAGCGGTATGCCCAGCCGACTATGACAAGGCAACGGCCTTCTGCCGCCAGCAGGAAATCACCCCAGCCCACCTGTTCCTGGCCGCCACTTCCTATGTAGTGTCCCGCTATACCAACAACCGTGAAGTGTATCTGTGCACCGTCAGCAGCGGTCGCAGCAACCTCAAGATTGCCGACACAGTGGGCATGTTTGTCAACACGCTCGCCCTGGGCATGAGCATCGACGACATCACGGTGAGCGAGTTCTTGAAGAAGACAAGCGACACATTTGACCAGACGCTGCGACACGAGGATTACCCGTTTGCCCGCATCGCCACCGACTACGGTTTCCGTCCTGCTATCGCCTATGCTTACCAAGTGGGCGTCCTCTCGCAATATACCGTCAAGGGGCAACCTGTGGGACAGGAACTGCTCGAACTCAACGTGCCCAAGTTCAAGATCAACATCAAGATCGAGAGCCGTGGCGTAGTGGTCCAGTACGATGACTCTATCTATAGCGAACGCGTGGGTCGCGGCATGGCCGAGAGCATCGTCGCTGTGGCTAACAGGATGATGGAACAGCCCCAGGGACGCCTGCGCCAGTTGTCAATCGTGAGTGATAACCAAGCAACAGAATTGAACCAAGTTCGCCAAGTCGAGATTGACGGCAACGGCGACGCTCCGTTCACATTCTTCCACGAGTGTCTGGGACACTTCGCCCAGACCCAACCCGACCACGAGGCTCTGGTGGCCACCGATGCATCCTTCACCTACAAGGAGATGGACGAGGTTACCACTCGCATCGCCGCCGCCCTGCAACACCGTGGCGTGGTGGCTCGTGACCGTGTAGCCCTGCTGCTGCCACGCACGAGCAGGCTGATTTTAGCCCTGTTCGGTGTGCTCAAGTCGGGTGCCGCCTACATCCCCTGTGATCCTGAATATCCTGCCGACCGCGTGAAACTCATCCTTGAGGACAGCGAGGCCCGCTATATCATCACCACGGCCGACCGCATGGACACCGTGCCTGCCGACAAGGCCATCAACGTTGAGGACCTGATTGCCGCCAACGACGAGTATCAGGTACCCGACATCAATCCCGATGACCTGGCCTATCTGATCTATACCAGTGGTTCGACCGGCCGTCCCAAAGGCGTGATGCTGCATCACCGTGGCATCTGCAACTACCTGTACGGCCATCCCGCCAACGTGTTTGCCAACGGTGTCCTGACCGATGCCTCCCGCATCCTGAGCGTGACAACCATCTCGTTTGACGCAGCCCTCCAGGACATCGGCACCGCCTACTTCAACGGCAAGACGCTCATCGTCGCCACCGAGGAGCAGGCCAATAACCCGCTCGACCTGGCACGCCTCATCAATGAGCAACGCATCGACATGGTGTCGGGCACGCCCTCGCGCTGGCAGACGTGGTTGACGAGCGAGGACTTTGGCAATGCCATCAGCAAGATCAAGATCTGCCGTGCCGGTGGAGAGAAGTTCTCCGACCAGTTGTTGTCACTCATGCGTTCGGTGACCCAGGCCCGCATCTTCAACTGCTATGGACCCACCGAGACCACCGTGGCATCAAACAACAAGGAGCTGACTCATGCCGACATCGTGACCGTGGGCAAGCCCCAGTTGAATGTCAAGGAGTTTATCGTCGATGCCGACGGCAACGAGTTGCCCGTGGGCGTTGTGGGCGAGCTCTACATCGGTGGCCGTGGCGTTGCTCATGGCTATAACAACCTGGACCAGATGACCCGTGAACGCTTCATCGATTACCATGGCGAACGCATCTACAAGTCGGGTGACTATGCCAAGTGGCTGCCTGACGGCGATGTCGTTATCCTGGGTCGTACCGACCACCAGATCAAGCTGCGCGGACTGCGCATCGAGCTGGGCGAGATCGAGAACGTGATGCTCAAGGTCGATGGCATGAAGAAGGTGGTCATCATGATACGCAAGTTGGGAGGCAAGGAGCACTTGTGTGCCTACTACACCGCTGAGCGCGAGATTGCCCCCGATGCCCTGAAGGCCGAGATTTCCAAGAGCCTGACCCAATACATGGTGCCCACAGCCTACCTGCAACTGCCTGAGATGCCGATGACACCTAACGGCAAGACCGACGTCAAGGCGCTGCCCGAGCCCATGCTGGCCATCACCTCGGCCTATGAGGCTCCTGTGGGCGACACTGAGCGCACCTTCTGTGACATCTTTGCCGAAATCCTGCAGATGGACAAGGTGGGTGCAACGGACAACTTCTTTGAGCTGGGCGGCACGTCGCTCGTGGTGACACGCGTCATCATCGAGGCCGACAAGGCTGGCATGCATGTGGCCTATGGCGACGTGTTTGCTAATCCCACCCCACGCCAACTGGCACGCCTGGTAACCGGCGAGACCGAGGCCTCGGGCGACGACACGGTAACCCACTATGACTACACTGCCATCGACAACCTGCTGCAAGGCAATACCCTGGCAGCCTTCAAGCGCGGTGATCGCCAGCAGTTGGGTAACGTGCTGCTGACGGGTGCCACGGGCTACTTAGGCATCCACATCCTGCGTGACCTTATCGACAGTGATGCGGGACAGATCCATTGTCTGGTGCGCGGCAAGACCCTGGAGGCTGCCGAGCGCCGCTTGAAGTCGTTGCTATTCTACTACTTTGACAACTCGTTTGCCGACCTATTCGGCACTCGCCTGCACATCGTGCTGGGTGACGTGACCAGCGACTTTGACGAGAACTTGCAGGTTGATACCATCTTCAACTGTGCGGCTATCGTGAAGCACTTCAGCGAGGGCACCGAGATCGAGGACGTGAACATCGGCGGAGCTCAACGCTGCGTGGACTATTGCGTCAAGACGGGCGCCAAACTCGTCCACATCTCCACTGCCAGCACCCGTGGCTTGTGGGCCGGTGAGGTTAAGAACGACATCTATACCGAGCAGCGCCTGTACATGGGCCAGTTCTTGGGCAACAAGTACATCTACTCCAAGTTCATGGCCGAGCGTCTCATCCTCGATGCCGTCGCCCGTCATGGCTTGAGTGCCAAGATCATGCGTGTGGGCAACCTGGCAGCTCGCTCGACCGATGGTGAGTTCCAGGCCAACTTCCAGACCAACTCGTTCATGGGTCGCATCAAGGTTTATAACATGCTGGGAGCTTGTCCTCACTCGATGCGCAACAAGCAGGTCGAGTTCTCACCCATCAACGAGGTGGCCAAGGCCATCCTGCTGCTTGCGACAACACCAACGGCATGTTGTGTATTCCATCCTTACAACATCCACACCCAGTTCCTCGGTGACGTACTCATGGAACTCACCGCAGTGGGCAACGGCGTGAAGTTTGTCGAGCCCGAGGAGTTTGAACAGATCATGAATGCTGCCAAGGAGGATCCCGAGAAGGCCCGTTCCATGTCGAGCTTGCTGGCCTATCAGGACATGGCCCATGGCCAGAAGACCACCGACGTCAAGCGTGAGAACGACTATACGACCCAAGTGCTCTACCGCTTGGGCTTTGCCTGGTCGCCCACTTCGTGGGACTATGTGGAGCGTATGCTCACCGCTATTGGCGGATTCGGATTCTTTGAATAACAACATAATAAACAAAAAAAATAAAATAACGATGAAAACAATTTCAATCGAGGAAGCTAAACGCCTCGTTGCCGAGGGCGAACAAATGACTATAGAGCAGCGTGCCGAGGTGAGACGTCAGCGCCTGCACGAACTGGTGAACTATGCAAGGGAGAATTCGCCCTATTTCGCCAAACTGTATGCCGACATACCTGAGGATTTTGAGCTTACTGACCTGCCAGCCACCGAGAAACCCGTGCTTGCTGCCAACTTTGACGACTGGGTGACAGACCGACGCATCAACAAGGACATGGTGACCGAGTATCTGGAACGCGATGCCGAGAAAGACCACTCCCTGCTCCTGGACCAGTACACTGCGCTCCACACCTCGGGCAGCACGGGTAACCCGCTGCTCATGGTGCGTGATGACTATCACAACAAGATCCATGCACAACTCATCGCTCAACGCTTGTTGAAGGGCACAACGCCCGACATGCTGTCCATCGCCAAGCACCGCCGTGCATCGGTCATCTCCTTGTCAAAGGGCGCTTCAAGTTACGGTGCATTCCTCCGCATCAAGGCCAACAACCCCGACTTCGCCGACAATCTGTTAGGCATCAATGTCATCGAGAGTGTGGATAGCATCGTGAAAAAGCTCAACGATTTTCAGCCCGAGACCATGGCAGGTTATCCCTCGATGATGGTTCAGCTGGCCGTTGAGCAGCTGCAAGGTCGCCTGCACCTCTCGCTCAAGCACTTGGTAACGTCGGCCGAGACCTTGACCGAAAAGAATTACAAGCTGCTGCGACAAGCGTTCCAGTGCCCCGTGGGCAACAACTACTGCATGACCGAGGGTGGCGAGGTGGCCATGACACACAATTGTCCGCATCTCCACATCAACGATGACTGGGTCATTGTTGAGCCCGTAGATGCCGACCTCCGTCCCATCAAGGATCCCGAGGAATGGTCACAAGGTGTCCTCATCACCGACCTCAGCAACTTTATCCAGCCCGTGATCCGCTACTATGTGAACGACATGGTGCGCATTGTCCCGTCGGATGAGGCATGTTCCACCATGCCCATTCTCAAGGTGCAGGGCCGCACGCTCCCCGTGTTCACGATGGGAGGCAAGAATTATAGTGTGGCAGGACTGTTTGCCAAAGCAGAAGTGTGGCCAGACCTCGTGAGCTTC
The DNA here is from genome assembly GCA_947165675.1 of uncultured Prevotellaceae bacterium. GTDB lineage: Bacteria > Bacteroidota > Bacteroidia > Bacteroidales > Muribaculaceae > Sodaliphilus. The sequence continues at coordinate 42,010 of CAMVBJ010000019.1, read as the reverse complement.
CAGTTTGTCCAAATCGACGACGCTACGATACAGGTGAGAGGCGTGTGCAAGAGCGAACCCGACAAAGTGCTATCGCCGTTGTGCGTCTGCCTCAAGGAGTTTATGGAAGAGATGGGCTGTCCCGATGCACATTTCACCTGGTCCACCGACCCCTTGATTCCCAACAAGCGAGGCGGCAAGATCCCACTCTATGTCAACAATATCCAGAATTAGTATCGAAATCCATGTATCGTAGTCATGACTAACGAAGAGAAATCTGCTCTTTCCACTCAATTCAACCGTTTCCTGTGGTCATCGGTGCTCATAACCTTGTCGGGATGTCTGGGTAACATCGTTGATGGCATTATCGTGGGACACCTCATCGGGGAGGATGGTGTGAGTGCCATCAACCTGTCCAAGCCCGTTGTCCAGTTTTACATGACCCTCAACCTGCTCTTGGGTATGGGAGCAAGTATGATTGTGGGCCATGCGTTGGGCAAGAAGGACAAGAAACGTGTAACCTACGTCTTCACGTTAGCCGTAATCTTCAATCTGGCGATCGGCTTGATCTTCAGTCTCTTGGGATTGTTTGCCAATGGTAATATTGCCCACCTGCTATGCAACAATGAGCAGCTGTTAAAGCAATCCGAGGAATACCTCTTGCCCTTGCTCCTGGGTGCGCCTGCCTACATGATGATGTGGACCATGAGTACCATGATCAGTGTTGATGGCAGTCCGCGATTGGCATCCATGGCCATCGTCATTGACAACGCTGTTAACCTGTTGCTCGACCTCGTGTTCATCTCCCTGTTTGGCTGGGGCATCACGGGATCATCCACGGCTACCGTTGTGGGTCATCTTGTGGGCATCGCCATCATGCTACGTCACTTCAAGTACAAGAACAACAACTTGCGGCTCTCACTCACTCACGATCAACCTGAGTCCCTGAATATCGTCTCTCAGGGAGCGCCACTTGCAGTTGCGTCGATCTGCCTGACGCTATTGTTACTGACGGCCAATACCACCGTGTTGTCCACACTGGGACGCACTGGTATTTTTGCCTTCTCAGTTTGCATGAACCTGCTGCAGATCTATAACTTGTATCTTGCCGGTACTTGCCGCACGCTGCAATCCCTGGGCGCCATCCAAATGGGATCGGGCAACATCGAGGCGTTCTCGCTGGTGGTGCGCAAGTCACTGCGTTTCATCACCACGTCAATGGCCATCACTTGCCTGGTGGTGCTGATATGGCCGTCAATCATCACCTGGCTGTTTGGCGCCGATGAGGGTGCTATGATCAGCGAATGCAATCGTGCCTTGAGGGTCTTTGCCTTGAGTTTCATCCCCTTCTGCTACATCTATGTGCTGATGATTATCTATAAGCTCTATAGCCACCACAACATGGCATTGTTCATCTCGTTCGCCTTGTCGCTCACGGTCATTCCCGTGTTGTGGATCATGGCTCGCACGATGCCACAGTACATCTGGTACAGCTACCTCATTGCCTACATCATCGAGGGGATTGTCATCTATGTCCTGCACAAGGCCTGCCACATTCAGTTCAAGCTCCCAGCTAATGCCTAAAGCCTACATCGACGAGCACATCAGCGATTTTGACTTGCAACAGGCACTGGCAGAGGTCAGCCCGCAGCGGCGAGCCCATGCCCTGCGCTACCGCAACGAGCGTGACCAGCGCCAGTGCCTTGCGGCCTACAGGCTCTTGCTGCACGCCTTGAGTCAAGAATTTGGCATCAGCGATGAGTTACCACAGTTTGAATATGACCCGTCAGGCAAGCCCCGGCTCCAGGGGCATCCCGATATTCACTTCAGCCTGAGCCACTGCCGCGAGGCGGTGGCCTGTGCTGTTGACAGTAGAGCCGTGGGCATCGACATCGAGACCCTTGACCACTACAGCTACGAGGTGGCTGCCCGCGTGATGAGCGAGAAGGAGATGCGTCAGATTCTCACGTCACCCTACCCTGCCGAGGCATTCACCCGCCTGTGGACGATGAAGGAGAGCCTCTACAAACTGACGGGCGACGACGGCGGCGGTGACATTGCCCACATGCTCACAGACGGCCTTCCCGTGACCTTCGAGACGACCGTCCACCCCAGCTACGTCTGCACCGTATGCCGTTTTAGGCTATAGGTTATAGGTGATAGGCATTAGGTGGCATCCGCTTCCATAAAGCCTATAACCTAATACCTATAGCCTAAAACCTAAAACGACAAGCGCTTGACCGGGAAGTTGAAGTAGGTGTCGGGGAAGGGTTCATCCTTCAAGGTGAAGTGCCACCACTCGTTGTCCAGCGGTTTAAAGCCATGGCGCAACATGGCCGTGCGTAACACCATGCGGTTGTAGAACTGAACCGACGTGAGGTTGGGGTCAGTCTGCTGGAAATCCAGTGTCTCGGGATTACCGCCACCGTAGTCGGGATGGCTCTCGATGCCGAACCAGTCGAACGTGCCGCCCATATCGACCTCCTTGCCCGTCTTCATATCGACAATCGTCAGATCGACCGTCGAGCCACGCGAGTGACCACTCTTGGTCGCGACATACTCACCGTCAAAGACCTCCTTCTTGGTCAATCGGGGATAGAAGTAGGCCTTGGTAATGGTGTCGCCCAGGTCTTGAGACCATCGCATGAAGTGATCTACAGCACGCTGGGGACGGTAAGCATCATAGATTTTCAATACATAGCCATGTCGCTTCAAGTCCAGGCTCACGGCACGCAGGCTGTCGGCGGCCTGGCGAGTGAGCAACGCCGTCGGCTCCTCATAGCCGTCGATACGGGCACCCACAAAGTTGTAGGTGCTGTGATAACGGATCTCCAGCATCGCATCGGGCACGACATCGGTGATGTTGACAAACTGGCTCGAGTCCATCGTCTTGTCCTTGACCCGCGCTACGTCCTGGGCGCTCTTGCAACCCGTCTGCAAACCCACAGTGATCAGCAAGGCTGCCACAATCATCTTTACATGCTTTCTCATCTCAATTTTTGATTAATGGATAACTTCTTTCCTGCAAAGGTAGGCTTTTTTAATAGTTAACAACCTATTGACCAGAAAAACTTCCAAAAAAACAATGATGATATTTGAAAAACCTTTTCATTTTGCACGCCAATTTGAATCTCGTTTCAAGAAAAAGTGTATTTAAGTTCTATCTGTTTAATATAATTATTTTGCAATGACATAGCAGTTGCCCCTGCGTTGAAACGTCTCTGCATTAAACCGTGCTAACGCACGGGAAATTAATCAAATTTTTAAATAAAATCAAATAATTACTCCTGATCGGTAGCTTTGTGCTTGAGCTTGCGGGTGTAGGTTTTCTTGGAGCGGTGGACACGGTTGGTCGAGTGGAAACCAGGGCCCAGCACCTCTTGCTGGCCCTCGCGGTTACCACGGCGCATCGCCTTGATGACATCATCCAGGCGCGATTTCTCTTGATTATTCTTTTTCTTCTTCATTTATATCTTCTCCTTAAAGCCTAAAGCCTTGACAAAGCTCTCGGGCAGGATGATGTTCTCATCGTCGATGGCATCGGCAAACAGTGGAGCCATCTCCTCGACAGTAAAGCCCGCAATGCCACAGCCGATGGGCGTGACCAGGAACTTCAACTCACGATGCCCGCGGGCAAAGGCGATGAACTCATCCACATAGGGCTTGATCACGTCCACCCCGCCATGCATCGTGGGGATAGCGTAACTGTGGCCCTGCAAGCCTACGCCCTGCCCCCACACGGCACCAAACTGCTCCAGTGCGACACGTGCAGCCCCGCCACCGTGAAATCCGCCCAGGTTGCTGCCAAACACAAATACCTCGTTCTCCTTCAGCTCCTTAATCCAAGCTGGTGTAAATTCTCTATTATACATAACGCCATTCCATATTGATGATTGAGCCCACTTGAAAAAGTAGTCCACGAATCAGATGATTACATTCCTTTCTCAGAAAGTGCCCGGTCAAGATTTTCTTGAGCCCGATACAGCCTTGCCAATGCTCGATCATAGGCTTCCTGAGCCTTCATCTGTTCCTTGGTCATCTTCTGGTCAAACTTCTTCTGCTCGGCTTCACGCTTTGCCGGATCAGTGATTTTAGCTTGTTTGCCCGCAAATTTCTCGGCAGCCTTCTTGTGCCTGGCAAGCAGTTCATTCAATTTGCGCTGTGCCTCATTTACAGCATTTTGCGCATTCTGCACCTCACTCTGTGCCTGATTCAACTGCCTGTTCGCATTGGCTTTTTGGTCCGACACAACTTGTTGTTGAACTGGAGTGACCACAACAGCGTGTGACTGCGTCTCCTTCTTAATCCCCCTTGTATGTTGAGCTGTAGCGACGTTGGCCGCCAGGATAGTCACTGCTATCATTAGAATAATCTTTTTCATAATTAATAATTGTTAAGGCAGGTTAATACTATTACAATAATAAACTCTATTATTAAGACAAGAAAAATCCAAAAAAGTTTAATTAACGTATGCTCGACAAAAGACTGATGCTTAAACTTGTCCGGCTCTTGTAGCATTGCGGCACAAGAACAAAAGCGGGCGGGATGCCGTGGTGGCCCCGCCCTGCTTAGTCAACCTTGAAGGTTGTGGTTTACTTCTCGAGTTCCTTCTTGATGCGCTCGGTCAACATGGGAACGATCTTGTGCAGGTCGCCCACGATACCCAGGTCAGCGACGCTGAAGATGGGGGCGAACTTGTCCTTGTTGATGGCGATGATGAAGTCGCTCTCTTCCATACCAGCGAGGTGCTGGATGGCACCGCTGATACCGCAAGCCATGTACAGATTGGGGCGAACGGTCTTACCGGTCTGACCTACCTGTACCTCGTGGGGCATCACGCCATTGTCAACCATGGCACGCGACGAAGCCACCTGTCCGCCGAGGACGTCGGCCAGAGCCTGGAGCTTGTCGAAACCTTCCTTGTCATGCACACCGCGGCCACCGCTGACGAGGATCTTGGCCTCGCTGATGTCGGCCACCTGCTTGTCGGCCTTGATGGTCTTGACGAGTTTCACCTTGAACTTGCTGGCGTCGAAGGTGGGCTGGAACTCGGTAACGGTGCCCTGACGGCCCTCCTGGCGCTGCATCTTCTGCATCACACCGGGGCGAACGGTTGACATCTGGGGACGGTTGTTGGGGCAGATGATGGTAGCCATCAGGTTACCGCCAAATGCGGGACGTGTCATGCGGAATTCGGGTTCACCATCCTTGTCGGGCTCGATTTCGAGCTTGGTGCAGTCAGCGGTAAGACCCGTCTTGAGGCGCGAAGCGATGCGGGGAGCCAGGTCACGACCAATGGTGGTGGCACCATAGAGCACGATGCTGGGCTTGCGCTCGGTGATGATCTGACCAACGGCCTGTGAGTACTGCTCGCTCAGGAAGTCCTTCAACTCGGGAGCGTCAACGACGATCACCTCGTCGGCACCCTGCTCGATGAGAGTCTGGGCCTGATCCTTGATGCCGCAGCCCAGGAGCATGGCAACCACCTTCTCGCCGAGGGCGTCGGCCAGGTCACGTGCTTTACCTAAAAGTTCAAAGGCAACGGGCTGGATGACACCTTCGCGCTGCTCGGCAAAAACGAATACGTTCTTATAATCTTTCTTATCCATAATATTCAGTTTCTTGAGTTTTCAGTTTTCAGTTTTTTTGAGTTTTCTGTTTTCAGCGGCATGCGCATTAACTGACAACTAACAACTGACAACTGCAAACTACTTTTAGATAATGTGTTTAACTTTGAGTTGATTAACAATGAGCTCAACAGCCTCCTCGGGGGTTACCTCGTGCACCTCGCCAGGAGCCTTCATGGCCTTGGGGAAGGACTTGAAGACCTTGGTGGGCGAGCCAGCGAGACCTAACTTACCCTCATCAACGTCAATCTTGTCGGCACTCCAGACCTCGACTTCCTTGTCATAGGCCTCCATGATGCCGCTCACGCTCATGTAGCGGGGCTCAAAGGCTGATGCGAGAACGGTCAACAGGCACTTGCCCTCGACCTCGAGAACTTGCACACCATCTTCATTCTCCTTATCGACCTGCAGGTTGCCATTGTCAAGCACCTTGGCATCGGCAACATAGGTGATCTGGGGCAGACCCAGATGCTCGGCGAGCTCGGGACCCACCTGGGCGGTATCGCCGTCGATGGCCTGACGGCCAGCGATGATCAGGTCATAGTCCAACACGCGGCACAGGCCCGACAGGGCATAGGAGGTAGCCAGGGTATCGGCGCCAGCAAACTTGCGGTCGCTCAACAAGATGGCACGGTCGGCACCCATGGCGAGTGCCTCGCGCAGCATGACATCGGCTTGGGGAGGTCCCATCGAGATAACGGTGACATGGGCGCCGAACTGATCCTTGAGTCTCAAGGCGAGCTCGAGTCCGCCCTTGTCGTCGGGATTCATAATGCTGGGAACGCCTTCGCGAATCAGAGTACCCTTCACGGGGTCAATCTTGACAACGGTGGTATCGGGAACTTGTTTGATACAAACTATAATATTCATAATTTTGTTCTTTATAAGGCTTTAGGTTTTAGGTCTTAGGCTTTAGGGAAGCAGATGCCACCTATAATGCCTAACGCCTGATGCCTAAGAGCTGATTTATTTAAACAATTGACCGGCAATGACCATGCGCTGAACCTCGGATGTACCCTCATAGATCTCGGTAATCTTGGCATCACGCATCATGCGCTCAACAGGATATTCACGGGTGTAACCATAGCCACCGTGGAACTGTACGGCCTTGGTCGTCACTTCCATAGCGGTCTCGGCGGCAAAGAGCTTAGCCATAGCGGCATCGGCGCTGTAGGGCAGGTGCATGTCCTTCTTCCAGGCTGCGCTGCGCACGAGCAGACGGGCGGCCTCGACCTTGGTCTTGAGGTCGGCCATCTGGAACTGGGTGTTCTGGAACTTGGCAATCGAGCGGCCAAACTGCTTGCGCTCCTTGGTGTACTTGACGGTCTCGTCCATAGCGCCCTGAGCGATACCCAGAGCCTGGGAAGCGATACCGATGCGGCCACCGTCCAGGGTCATCATGGCAATCTTGAAACCCTTGCCGAGCTGGCCCAGGAGGTTCTCCTTGGGGACAATGCAGTTTTCAAAAATCAACTCACAGGTAGCGCTGCCACGGATACCCATCTTCAACTCCTTCTTGCCGATGGAGAAGCCGGGCATACCCTTCTCGACGATAAAGGCCGAGATACCCTTGGTGCCCTGGGACTTGTCGGTCATAGCCATCACGATAAACACGTGAGCGTTAGAGGCGTTGGTGATAAAGATCTTGGAGCCGTTGAGCACCCAGTGGTCACCAGCATCGACAGCGGTAGTCTGCTGCATAGCAGCATCGGTACCGGCGTTGGGCTCGGTCAGACCGAAGGCGCCAATCCACTCGCCCGAGGCGAGCTTGGGCAAGTACTTCATCTTCTGCTCCTCGGTGCCGTGCTCCATGATGGGAGCCACGCACAGCGAGGTGTGGGCGGACAGGACAACACCCGTGGTGGCACACACGCGGGAGAGTTCCTCGACAGCCATGATATACATCTGCACGGTACCACCAGCACCGCCATATTGCTTGGGGACAGGAATACCCATCATGCCGAGCTTACCCATCTTCTCGACAGTCTCGATAGGGAAGCGCTCCTGCTCATCAATCTCGGCAGCAAGGGGCTTCACCTCGTTCTCTGCAAATGAGCGGACCATCTGCAAGAACAGTTGTTCAGTCTTGGAATAGCTAAAATCCATATTAGTTTTTAGTTTTAAGTTTTCAGTTGACAGTTTTCAGTTGTCAGTGAGTCTGCTGATGTCGCTGAAAACTGACAACTGAAAACTGATTACTCTCATTAATACTTGTAGAAACCTTCACCGGTCTTGCGGCCCAGCAGGCCAGCGCGGACCATCTTGCGCAGCAGCGGGTGAGGACGATACTTGGGATCACCGAACTCGTTGTAGAGCACCTCCATGATGGCGAGGTTCACATCGTTACCGATGAGGTCGGCCAGCGCAAGGGGACCCATGGGATGGTTAGCACCCAGCATCATGCACTTGTCGATGTCCTCGGCACTGGCAATGCCATCGGCCAGGATACCTACGGCCTCGTTAATCATCGGGATAAGGATACGGTTAACGACAAAACCGGGAGCCTCGTTAACGGGCACGGGGGTCTTGCCGATCTGGGTGGTCAGGTCGATGATGCACTGGGCTGTCTCATCGCTGGTGAGCTGACCCTTGATGACCTCAACGAGCGCCATGCGGTCGGCAGGGTTGAAGAAGTGGCAGCCAATGAACTGAGCGGGACGACTGGTGCAGGCAGCGATCTCGGTGATCGAGAGTGACGATGAGTTGGTGGCAAAGATGGTCTCGGGCTTGCAGATCTTGTCAAGCTCCATGAAGACGTCTTTCTTCAACTGCATGTTCTCGACAGCAGCCTCGATAACGAGGTCGGCATCAGCAAATGTGGCATAGTCGGTCGTCGTGGTGATGTTAGCCAGGATAGCCTTCATGGCATCCTCGGTGATCTTACCCTTCTCGACGAGCTTGTTGTAGCCCTTGGAGATCGAAGCCATAGCCTTGTCCAGGCTCTCCTGAGTGCGGCTCTTCATGACGACGGGCATCTTGGCGGCAAAAGCCTTGACGATACCCTTGGCCATCGTACCTGTTCCAATAACGCAAATTTTCATGATTTGAATGTTTTATTATTGATGATTAATGATGTTTTGTTAATTATTCTCCTTGAAAATCGGCCTTACGCTTATTCAAGAAGGCATCCATGCCCTCCTTCTGGTCGCGGGTGGCGAAGCACTTGCCGAAGAGCTTGTTCTCCAGACCGATGGCACCGTCGGCATCCAGGTCATGGCCCTCGTTGATGCTCTGCTTGGCCAGGCTGATGGCCACGGGGGCATTCTTGAGCATCAACTGAGCCATTTCCATGGCCTTGTCCATCAGTTCCTCGGGCTCATAGACGGCATTGACCAGACCAATGCGCAGGGCTTCATCGGCGCGGATCACCTTGCCGGTGTAGATCATCTCCTTGGCATAGCCCTGGCCGATGAGCTTGGGCAGTCGGTGAGTACCCGAGAAGCCGGGAATGATGCCCAGACCCACCTCGGGCTGGCCGAACTTGGCTTTGCTCGAAGCGATGCGGATGTCGCAGGACATCGCCAGCTCACAACCGCCGCCCAGCGCGAAGCCGTTGACAGCGGCAATAACCGGCGTGGGCAGCAACTCGATCTTGCGGAATACCTGTGCGCCCAGACGGCCAAATTCAAAGCCCTCTTGCTCGTTGAGGTGAGCCATCTCGCTGATGTCGGCACCAGCGACAAAGGACTTCTCGCCATCGCCCGTGATGATGAGCACACGCGTGGCCTTGTCAAGATGGTCGATAAAGTCGTCCATCTCCTTGAGTATCGTGGAGTTGAGCGCATTGAGCGACTTGGGAGCCGACACCTTCATGACGGTGATGCCACCGTTGTGCTCAACTTTTAGAAACTGGTAATCCATGTGATAAAAGGGATAAAAATTAGATATCCATGGGCTTGAGGTCGGGCGAGATGATCAGCTTGGCCTCGGTAGCGGCCTGCACATCCTCGACGGTGAACTCGGGATGCAGCTCACGCAGGACGATACCCTCGGGGGTAATGTCCATAACGCCCATCTCGGTGATGATCATGTTGACCTGTCCAGCAGCGGTCAAGGGCAATGTGCACTGCTTCAAGATCTTGGGGTTACCCTTCTGGGTATGCTCCATGGTGAGGATCACGCGCTTGGCACCCACAACGAGGTCCATAGCGCCACCCATGCCGGGAGCCATCTTGCCAGGGATAATCCAGTTGGCGAGGTTACCCTTCTCATCGACCTGCAGAGCGCCCAGGAACGAGACGTTCACGTGACCACCGCGGATGATAGCGAACGAGGTAGCCGAGTCAAAGGTGCACGCACCAGGATTCAGCGTGATGGCACCGCCACCAGCGTTGATGAGGTTCTTGTCTTCCTTGCCTTCTTCGGGCGTGGGTCCCATGCCCATAGCGCCATTCTCGGTCTGGAGCGTTACTGAAACGCCCTCGGGAAGGTAGTTAGGAATTAAGGTAGGGATACCAATACCCAAGTTCACAACATCGCCATCGTGCAACTCCTTGGCAGCACGCTTTGCGATGACTTCTCTCATTTGATATTTATCCATAATAATAGTACGGTTTTTGAGATTAATTATATGTTTTTTTAAAAAGTTATTTCATTCCTCTCTTGACCATCTCTTGCACGACAAACGATGCCACGTCGTCGGCATAGGTGTTCATGCCAAAGCCGGCGTCAAAGCCGAGCTCCTTGGCCAGTTCGTGGGTGATGCGGGCACCACCGCAGCAGCAGATCATCTTGTCACGCAGGCCCTCGGCCTCCATGAGCTCGATAAACTCTGTCATGTTCTTGATGTGGACGTCCTTCTGGGTCACGGTCTGTGAGACGAGCAGGGCGTCGGCATGCAGTTCGATGCCCTTGGCGATAAACTCGTCGTTAGGCACCTGGGAACCCAGGTTGTAGGCCTCGATCATCTCGTAACGCTCCAGGCCATAGTGACCGGCATAGCCCTTCATGTTCATGATGGCGTCAATGCCCACGGTGTGGGCATCGGTTCCCGTCGAAGCGCCCACGATGACGATCTTGCGGCCGATGTTCTCCTTGATGTACTCGTCGGTCTCATACATGTCCATCGTGTTGCTCTCGACCTTGGGGACATAGATGGTGCTGTAGTCCACCGTGTGGGTGCAGCTACCGTAGCAGTTAAAGAAAGTGAAACCCGGAGTCAACTCCTTGTAATAAACCACGCTGGGATTCTCAAGCCCCATCTTGCGGAGCAACTGCTTGGCGGCCTCAACGGCCTCGGCGCCACAGGGGACAGGCAGGGTGAAACTGAGCTGCACCTTACCGTCGTTCATCGTGTCGCCGTATGGCTTTATCTTGGTGAAGTCTAAGGTTTTGTCAAAATCCTTAGCTTCCATGCTATATAATCCTTCGCTCATAGTAGTATGATAGTAACCTTATAGATATGTGTTAGTAATTATCTCTTGCCTTTCATCAGCTCCACAAACGGGTTGTAGTAGTTCTCACCCTTCATGGTGACGCCTTCCAGTCCCTTGCCACCGTTCTTGGGACGCTTCACGTCGCCAAAGATACCCTTCTCCAGAGCGGTGAACAGACCTTCCTTGGTAATGTCCTCAAGCAACTTGATGGTGTTGCCCAGCACTTCCTTGACACGGTTGCGGCAGATGCCACCCTCGACAAACTCCATCTCCTCGCCGATGCTCTTCATGTTATTGAAGATGTACTTGGCATTCTCAATTGAGAGGTAACGGTCGCTCATGAAGGGGGTGTGGATAGCCTCGGTGGGCATTCCTAACAGCTGGATACCCTGATGGGTCCAGATGCCGATCATGTTGAACAGGGCGTCCTGGATGTGGCCACGGAAGATGTTGCCTGTCATGAACTTGGTCGGTGGCATATACTTCAGTGTAGCCTTGGGGAAAATCTCACGGGTCATCTGCGCCTGAGCAAGCTCCAGCAGGAAACCATTCTCAAGCATGGGATCCATCTCGAAAGCATGACCCAGACCCATCTGCTCCTCGGGCAGACCAGCCATGAGTGCAAGCTGCTCGTTGATGAGATCAGATGCCAGCACGGTGTGGGCAGCCTCAACAGCGTCGGCAGTGGTCAGGTAGTTGTCCTCACCCGTGTTGATGATCACGCCAGCAAAGCCATTGATGATGCGGCTCATGTACTGGTCGATGAGCGTGCGCTGCATGTTGATGTCACGGAAGAGGATGCCATACAGGGCATCGTTCAGCATCACGTCAAGACCCTCAAATGCACCCATGATGGCAATCTCGGGCATGCACAGACCTGAGCAATAGTTACACAAGCGGATGTAACGGCCCTGTTCCTCGCCCACCTCATCGAGCGCCTTACGCATGATGCGGAAGTTCTCCTGAGTGGCAAAGGTACCACCGAAGCCCTCGGTCGTGGCGCCGTATGGCACGTAGTCCAGCAGACTCTGACCGGTTGTGCGGATAACGGCGATAACGTCGGCACCCTGGCGGGCTCCCGCCTGGGCTTGCACCACGTCCTCATAGATGTTACCCGTTGCCACGATGATGTAGAGGTAAGGCTTGGGTCCCTCACCGATGGTCTCGAGGTAATGCTCGCGACGTGAACGGCGAGCGCGGATGCGTGCCATGCTCTCGTCGATGACGGGCTGCAGGGCATCGGCAATCTGCATGGGGTCACGGGTAACAACCTGGGTAATGTCCAACTCATCGGCAGCCACCTTCTCGGCAATCTGCTGGGGGTTGAGACCCGTCTGTATCATGGCATTGGCGATGAAGAACAGGGCGCCCTCATTCAAGACCCCCTTGTCCTTTAATGCCTCGACTACCACGTTGGGCAGGGGCACGTCGTTGTCGTCAACACCGTCGATGCCCATCAAGCGGCACAGGGTGCGCTCGACGGCAACCGTCGTGTATTGCTCCACAAAGGACTGAACGTCCTCGGCGATGCCTTTGGCCAGACCTCTGGCATACTCAACTTTTTCAAAGTCTAATCCTAACTTGCTCTTTTGCATAGTATTATAGTATATAGTATCAATGTTTGTTCTTCTCCAATGCTGGCGAGGCTTCAAGACGTTGCCTTGCCAAGTTGATCCACTCGCTGTCGATGCCCAAGCTCTGGGCGATGTTGAGGGCCTCGTGGGGCACCTCGCCATCCTGCACCTCGACCAAGCGGTAATCCATCGTGCCGTTCTCGAAGCCCTTGACCCGGAGGCAACGGGCATCTCCCGGCTCTATATCGTAGTGCGTTGTCATGACCAGACTCACGTCCTTGCCAGCCAGCACGCTCAGCAGAGCCGTCACGAGGGCAGCGCCCTCGGTGGGATTGGTCGTGCGGGCGGGCTCGTCAATCAACGCCATCAGTTTCTTGTTCTTGCGTGATGCCTTGATAACGGCATCGATGTTCTTCATCTCGGCGGCAAACGACGACAGGCCTTTCTCGACCGACTGCTCGTCACCGATGCAGAAGTATATCTCGTCTTTCACGGCAATCTGGGCACTGGCCGCAGGGATGCCGAACCCGAACTGGAAGAGCAGTTGACACAGGGTCAATGTCTTCAATACCACGGTCTTGCCACCCATGTTGGCACCAGTGATCAAGGTGGGTTCCATGCCGAAGGTGACATCCACTGGCTGGAACGCACGGCCACGGGCAGCAAGTGCCGACTTGACCTGGGGATGGAACATCGCCTCGTAACGGCTGGTACCATCAGGGGAGATGACGGGGAAGGTCAGCCCCATCGTCCTCATCTGCACGGCCTTGGCCAGACCGACATCAGTACGTGCCAGGGCAAGCTGCGCCTGCTCAATGGATTCGGCAAATGGTGCGAGCTGCCGGCTCAGGTCACGTCTCACGCCCTCCTCAAGCTCGCTGGCCTGCAACAACAGGTCATCTTGCTGATCGGGATGCTGTCTCATCTGGACACGTAGGTCCTTGAGCTGGGCGCAATAGGAGTCATATATATAAAATGTGGCTATCTTCATTCCATCAGGGTCAAGGATGTCGATGACCCTGTCGAGAGCAGGAATATCCACAATACCATCCATGCCGTGCTGCGCGAGCAACTGGCGCACATCGACCGACAGGATGGCAAGATGCTTGACCTCAAAGAGCTCGATGTCGTCGAGTACCGAACTCTGCTTGAGGTTCTTGATGGTTGTGCGGATGTCTTTCAAACCACACAACTTGTGGAAGAGGGTGTTGATGTAAATGTGATCGACCTGGTTGACAAAATCGGCAAAGCGGCGCAACTCGGCATAGGATGCAACAATCTCCTCGTCACGCGTCATCATGGGCGAGTCGAGAAGCCAGCGACGGGCAAAACCCGACTGCAATTCCAGCTCATCAAGCATGAAACGCAGGCCGCAAGGCGATTCTATTACATTCTTCAGTTGCACTGTCTCTTCTTTAGTGTTTGTTCTTTAACAGGTCATAAACGGGAAGCCCGATGGTTTCGCTTAATTGGCCACACAGTGTGTCCGAATCGAGGACATATCCGCTGGGCGAAGTCGGGTTGACGGTAACGGCGATGAGTCTGCTCTTCTGCAACACTGTGACTCGCCCACCCGCCTTGAGAAAGAGTCTGAATTGCTGGGGTGACACAAATATCTTGGTGAAATCACGCACCACCAGTTCGACTTGCTTGAGAACCTTGTTCTTCCTAACCTTCTCCAAGAAGCCATCGACCAATGCTCCGGCGACATAGAGGGTCTCGCAATTCTCCATTCCCTCAAAGTGGATGTCGCGTGACAGGGAGGTCACGGCATCCAGGTCATGCAGGGCACCTTGTTTGTCGATGAACCACACGCCCTTATCCAGGTGCAAGAGCCGCTTGACGTTTTCCTGGCTGGTCAAGTCCAGATTGACAAGCTCCACGACATGGGCCGTCTTGTTTACCAGCGTAGTCATGTTGGCCGAATAGGCTGCGCCAGTGGCCAATATCATCGACTGGCTCACGGCGGGCGATGCCGAACTCATGCGTGACAACGCACCGTCGATAATCACCAGATCTATGCCCAGTCGCCTCATGTCTCCCATCCAGCGCCTCAAGCTGACTGACGAGGAAGGGCCCGAGAGCAGGATTTTGCCCGTGGTGAGAGCCTTGGCAGTCACCACTCGACCCAGCGACGTGGTCTCGTCGCTCACATCGATGAGTTCCGACACCAGCCTGCGCTGACGGTAGTGCATCTCGCTCGTACCAAAATACATGCCTTCACGCAAGACGATTTCGGGCTTCTGGGTTCGGGTCACCTGATCCACGGTCTCCCCATCGATGCCGATCGATGTCACGGCGATGCGTTTTTTCTGGACAGGCATGTGGTCAAGCACATACTTGAGACACTCGGTCTTGCCAGTGTTCTTTTCCAGACCCACGATAGACAGACTATCGTAACGCAATATTTCGTCAATGAACGGGAGCACTGCGATACTGACAAGTCAGCCCCGATGGAGAAGCGCCCTGTGGCACTTCTCCACGGAACCGACATCATGTGTTACTTCTTGTTACGGATCTCGTTGCGCTCATGACGCTTCAGCGCCTTGGGCTCAATGTTCATGCGCTCACCCTCAAGCAGTGAGATAACGCCATCCACCGCCTTGTCGGCAGCCACTTGCTCGCGCTTGCGGGCAGCCTGGCACTCGGGGCAGTTGCACTCACTGTGGTAATCGGTAGGCTCGGTGTAGGTCGTGATCACGCCCTCAAAGTTGCGCAGGACAACCTTGCCGGGAGCCTGTGAGATGACGTACTGGGGCATGACGGGCGTCTTGCCACCGCCACCAGGAGCATCAACCACAAAGGTGGGAACACAGTAACCGCTCGTGTGACCGCGCAGGCCCTCGATGATCTCGATGCCCTTGCTGACGGGAGTGCGGAAGTGCTCCAGACCCATCGACAGGTCACACTGGTAGATGTAGTAAGGACGCACACGTATCTTGACGATCTCATGCACGAGCTTCTTCATCACGTGGACACAGTCGTTCACACCGCGCAGCAGCACACTCTGGTTGCCCAAGGGGATACCGGCATTGGCCAGCATTTCGCAGGCACGACTCGACTCGGGAGTCACCTCATTGGGATGGTTGAAGTGGGTATTGATCCAGATGGGATGATACTTCTTCAACATGTCACACAGCTCGGGAGTGATGCGCTGCGGGCAAACCACGGGAGTGCGGGTTCCCAGGCGAACAATCTCCACGTGAGGAATCTTCCTCAGCTCCGAGATGATGTATTCCAGTCGCTTGTCGCTCACCATCAGGGCGTCACCACCCGAGAGCAGGACGTCACGAACGGTCGGCGTGTTGCGGATGTACTCCAGCGCTTTCTCGATGCGGTCCATGCCACATTCATTGTCCGTCTGGCCGGCAAAGCGGCGACGGGTGCAATGACGGCAGTACATCGAGCACATGTCGGTAATAAGGAACAGTACGCGGTCGGGATAACGATGAGTCAAACCGGGCGTTGGAGAATCCTCGTCCTCATGCAGTGGGTCGAGCAAGTCGGCAGCAGCCTGATGGGTCTCAAGACCTGTGGGGATGCACTGACGACGAATGGGATCGTGGGGATCATCGGGATTGATGAGGCTCAGGTAGTAAGGCGTGATAGCCATGCGCAGGGTTTTGAGGGTCTGCTTGACGCCCTCTTCCTCCTCGGCAGTGAGGCTCACATACTTCTTGAGCTCCTCAAGGGTCTCGATGCGGTTCTTCACCTGCCACTTCCAGTCATTCCACTGCTCGTCGGTGACATCGGGAAAGAGTTGTTTTCTTCTTGATTCAGCCATATAAAAAAGTAATGGATGATGTGAATGGATTAAGCGTACAGTTCCTCAAAGATCTTGCGCAGCTCGGGGCACTCGCGCAGCTCCTGCAGGGTGAAGTCGGCATGGCCCTTGGTGTAACCGTTACCGATGATCATGTTCACGTCGGCACCGATACCCTCGGCACCCAGAGCAGCCTTGGTGAAGCTGGTAGCCATCGAGAAGAAGTAAACCACGCCGTCATCCTTGGTACACAGCACAGCGGTCATCTCGCAGTCAGGCACGTTCACGCAGTTGATGGTGGTGTCGGCCATCTTGCCGTCGGTCAGCTTGTAAACCAGCTCATAAACCTCAACGGGAGTCATACCGGCAACGCTCTCTACCACGTCACAGAAGCCCAGGTCCTTGATGCGCTGGGTCGATTTGGGGCTGTTGGCAAGGCCGATCACCTTACCGGTAACGCCTACGCGCTTCTTGGCCTCATAGCAGCACAGCATACCACTCTTGCCACCAGCACCCAGGATCACTACGTTCTGGCCATACTGGCACAGCTTGGCGGTCTGGGCGGGAGCACCAGCCACGTCGAGTGCGCTCAAAGCAAGCTTCTCGGGCATGTCATCGGGAATCTTGGCATAGATACCGCTCTCGAACAGGATAGCCTTACCCTTGATGTCCACTTGGTCAACATCGGCACGGATGTCCAGAATCTCATCGATGCGCAGCGGGGTCAGTGACAGCGACACGAGGGTAGCGATGCGATCACCCTCCTTGAGGTCGATCTTGCCCTTCAAGGCGTCACCAATCTTCTCTACCTTACCCAGGAGCATACCACCTGAACCGGTGCGACGGTTGCGGTGCTTGCCCTGCAGCTCGACATTAAGGAGCATCTCCTTCTTGATCTCCTCCATCACCTCGGCCTCGTTATTAGGATCCTTGGCCTGCTGCTTAGCATAGTTGTGGATGTCGGTGAACGAAGCGGAGTCAATATTCAGGGTCTGAACATCAATCAGGATCTCGTTGTCATAGATCTCGTCCATGTTGTTGTCCAGCTTGTTGGCGGGCTGAGGAAGAATGCCCTTGGGCTCGATTACTCGGTGGGTACCGAATCTATTTCCGTGTTTCTGCATTGTTTTAATTTGGTTTAAGTGTTAAACAGTTATTGTAATTTTATTTTTTTCTAAAAAAGTTCCTAAAGCCTAATAGCTAAAGCCTAATTACGCTTGGGCAGACCCAGGATTTCGCGGGCCTCGTCGCTTGTTGCGATGGGACGACCCAGCTCATTGGCCAGGCGCACCACCTTCTCGACGAGTTCGCCATTGCTCTTGGCAAGTACACCCTTAGAGAGATACAGGTTGTCCTCAAAGCCCACACGCACGTTACCGCCCATAGCGATAGCCGCAGCTGCCATCGGGAAGGCGTGACGGCCAACGCCGGTCACGGTCCAGGTAGAGCCAGCGGGAATGCCGTTCACGAGCCAGCACAGGTTGGCAACGGTAGCGGGTGTGCAACCGGGAACGCCCAGCACAAAGTTGAACTGCATGGGGTTGCCAGGCACCTCACCCTTACGAGCCATATTCAGGATGGTGTCGAGGTGACCCATCTCGAAGCACTCATACTCGGGCTTGATGCCGCGCTCGATCATACGCTTACCGAAGGCGCGCATCGTGGGCATTGTGTTATCAAAGATCTCGTCGCCAAAGTTGCAAGTACCGCAGTCGAGGGTTGCCATCTCGGGCAGCGGGGTCGTGTCGGTCGATTGCAGGCGCTCATCGGGAGTCATGCCCACAGCACCGCCAGTTGAGGGGATGAGGATGACATTGGGGCACACCTTCAAGATGGCCTCTTCACACTCCTGGAAGCGGGCGCGGTCCTGAGTGGGCGTACCATCGTCCCAGCGCACGTGCAGGTGCACGATAGCAGCGCCAGCATCAACAGCCGACTTGGCCTCGCGGACGATTTCTTCTACGGTATAGGGCACGTTGGGATTCTGCTCCTTGGTAACCTCGGCGCCACAGATTGCGGCAGTGATAATCAGTTTGTCCATTTATTGAGTTGTAAGTTTTTAGTTTTAAGTTGTAAGTAAGATGACTAAAGCCTAAGACCTAAAGCCTAAAGCCTCATTTCTTGCGTTGGCAATCCTTGGGAGTTACACAGGTACCTGATGCACGGCAAACCACGATGGGCTCATCGAGGATGTCGGCAGCCGATGCGCTGATGTCGGGACGGGCTTTTGCCACCTTGCGGGCCTCAAACACCATGTGGCGTGAGGTATTGCCCTCGCGGTCGATCCAGCCCTCGGCCTCAATGAAGTCACCAGCATAGACGGGAGCCAGGAACTCAATGTTATCATAGGCGCAGAAGAGACCTTCATCACCATCGCGCATAATCAACAGCTCGGTAGCCACGTCACCGAAGAGGTGTACCATGTGAGCACCGTCAACCAGATTGCCACCGTAGTGGGCATCCTTTGCGCTCATGCGCAGTCTGATCATTGTCTTGTATTCCATGTTCAGTTTTCAGTTTTTAGTATTTATTTTTCAACATAGATGCCATCTACATAGATGCCCGAAGCATGAACGTGCTCAGGAGCGATTTCGCCCACGGGAACCAGCTTCTCGGCCTCAACGACAACATAGTCGGCAGCGGTAGCCATCAGGGGGTTAAAGTTGTTGGTGGTGCCCAGGAATACCATGTTGCCAAACTCGTCAACGATGTTGGCACGCAGGAAAGCGATATCGGCACGCAAGGGCTTCTCCAGCAAGTAATCCTTGCCATCAACCTTGATGATTTCCTTACCATCGGCCATGATGGTGCCCAATCCAGTCGGGGTCAACACGCCACCCAAGCCAGCGCCTGCTGCACGGATGCGCTCGGCCAGTGTACCCTGGGGAACATATTCCACAATGAGGGTGCCCTCATTCTTCTGCAAAGCAGTCTGCTTGTTAGTACCCGTGTGGCTGACGATAGCCTTCTTCACCTGGTGGTTGGTAACCAATTTGCCATGAGCCACCTCATCATAGGCGGTATCGTTAGCAATGATCGTGAGGTCTTTAACACCTTTTTCAACGATGGCGTCAATGATCTGGGTGGCACTGCCGTTGCCCAGGAAACCGCCAAACATGATTGTCATGCCGTCCTTTACTTTCTCAACGGCTTGTTGCAATGTGATTTGTTTGTTCATAATGTTTATGTTTTTGGAGTATATGGTTTATGTCTATAATTGGGCGCAAATATAGAAAAATTTCCCCATTTTTCAGGTCATTTCGCCCCATTTTTTATTAACTTTTTATCTATTATATAGATAACTGCTATAATCTCAATACATTGCCCTCCACCCAACCCCCATTTCAGCCACTTTTTGGAACGAAATCCCAAAACCCGCCAAAGACACCAACTTTTTGGAATCAAATCCAAAAACTTCAAATTCTCCACCACTTTTTGGAATCAAATCCTAAACGTGGTCCCAATATCATCCGCACCCCTACAAGATGTTACTTTTTCAAATAATTTGGCATGATTTTTGCAGATTTTAACGAAAAAGATGTAGGGAAATGAGTATCTATTACGTCTGATGAGTAAAAAACTTTAGTAAACATTTAAAGAATCACAGTTATGGGAACGTTAGAAATTGGAATTATTGCAGGTGCCATAATCCTGCTGTTATTGGTAGTACTGTTTACTTGCTATGTCAAAGCTCCGCCCAGCACTGCTTACGTCATCTCGGGTATCAAGCGTGAACCCCGCATCCTCATCGGTGCCGGTGGCGTGAAAATCCCCATATTTGAGCGTCTTGACAAGGTCTATCTCGGCCAGTTGACGGTTGACATCCGCACCGAGCGCAGTGTGCCCACCAACGACTTCATTAACGTCAATGTTGACGCTGTTGCCAAGGTCGCCGTCACCCCTACCCCCGACGGTGTGCGCCTCGCCGCCCGCAACTTCTTGAATATGGACGCCGCCACCATATCTGGCCAGTTGCAAGATACCCTGCAAGGTAACCTGCGTGAGCTCATCGGCAGCCAGGGTCTGAAGGAACTGAACGTGGACCGCGACGGTTTTTCCAATCAAGTGATGGACAAGGCCGCTCCCGATATGGCCAAGTTAGGTATCTCGATTCTCGCCTTCAACGTGCAGAACATCACCGATGAACTGGGGCTGATCGAGAACTTGGGTGCCGACAACACATGGACCATCCGCAAGAACGCGGCCATCACCAAGGCTCAGGCCGAAAAGGACATTGCCCAGGCCAAGGCCGAGAATGAGAAACTCGCCAATGACGCCACAGTGGCCTCACAGACCGCCATCGCCGAGCGACAGAACGAACTCACCATCCGCCGTGCCGACCTGAAGCAGGAAGCCGACACCCGCCAGGCGCAAGCCGATGCCGCCTATCGCATCCAGGAACAGGAGCAGCAGAAGGTGCTCAATGAGAAGGAAGTGGACGCCCAGATTGCCCGCACCAAGAAGGAGCAGGACCTGACCAACGAGCAGATCAAGATCCGCGAGAACACCCTACTCGCCGAGGTGAACAAGAAAGCCGATGCCGACCGCTACCAGAAGCAAATCGAGGCCGAGGCCGAGAAATTCCAGATCCAGAAGAACGCCGAGGCCGACCTGGAGAAGCGCAAACGTGAGGCCGAGGCTCAGCGTTACGAGGCCGAACAGGAAGCCCAAGCCATCCGAGCCAAGGCCGAGGCCCAGAAATTTGCCATGATGCAGGAGGCCGAGGGTATCAAAGCCCGCGGTGAGGCCGAAGCCTATGCCGTGCAGAAGAAAGGTGAAGCCGAAGCCCAGGCCATGGAGAAGAAAGCCGAGGCCTTCAAGAAGTACAACGATGCCGCTGTGGCTCAGATGGTCATCGAGAAGTTGCCCGAAATCACCCGCAACGTGGCCGAACAGGTAGCCACTATCAAGGGTGTGAACATCTATAGCTCGGGGGGCGACCAGGGCGCCGGCATCAGCTCCATCACAGGCACCCTGCCCATCGTGCTCGCCCAGGTCAATGACACCGTCAAGAGCGCCGTCGGCGTGGATCTGGCCAGCATCGTCCGCAAGCACGAGGGTCCCAAGGATACCCCCGAGAACAAGGAGTAAGACAAGGCTCTCCCCCCCCTTCAATGCATTAAAACAGGCAGGATGCCCGTCATCAATGGGCATCCTGCCTGTTTTACGTGGTGAATAGGCCTCTTTATTTCAGGTAGTCGTCAAAGTAGCGGGTTATGCGCTCATGCAGGTGCACACTCTGGTGCCCCATCATATTGTGCCCCTGGCCTGGATAGACGTAGAAATCGGGCTGAGTTCCTGCAGCGATACAAGCCTTCAAGAAGCTGTAGGCATGCTGCGGCACGACGGTGGGGTCGTTGAGCCCAATGATGATCTGCAGGCGACCCTTGAGATCCTTGGCCTTGTGGATGAGGCTCGTCTTGCTATAGCCCTCGGGATTGGCCTGCGGGGTGTCCATATAGCGCTCACCATACATCACCTCATACCACTTCCAATCAATAACAGGTCCTCCGGCAACACCCACCTTGAACACGTCAGGATAGTTAGTCATCAAGCTGATGGTCATAAATCCGCCGAAACTCCATCCGTGCACGCCCAGGCGTGCTGTATCGACATAGTTGAGCGTGCGCAGGAAATCCACACCGCACATCTGGTCCTGCATCTCAACCTGACCGAGCTGGCGGAAGGTGGCCTGCTCAAAGTCACGGCCACGGTTCTCGCTGCCACGGTTGTCGAGGATGAACAAGAGATAGCCACGCTGGGCCATATAGGTCTCCCAACTGCGGCTGCTCCAGTGCCAGCGCGCATCCACGTTGTGGGCGTGTGGACCACCATAGACATAGACCACGGTGGGATATTTCTTCGTCGGGTCAAAATCTACGGGCATCACCATGCGGTAATACAGGTCGGTAACACCATCGGCTGCCTTGATGCTGCCACAACGGTACTCGGGCACGGCATAGCCCTGCCAGGGATCAGGTGCGGTGAAGTAGCGCACCTGCTTGTTGTCTCGGGTACTAACGATAGCGATATTGCGGGGCACATCGGGCTCCTGGTAATAGTCCACCAGCCAAGCGCCGGTAGCGCTCAAGCGCCCACTGTGCCAACCACGCCCGCCCTCATCGATGCGGGTCATCTGGCCATTGGCGACATCCACACGGTAGAGGTTCTGCTGGATGGGGGACTCGGCATTGGCGCTGATGATGACGGCCTGACGCTCGGTGTCAAAGCCCAACAAGTCCATCACCACCCAGTTGCCACGGGTGAGTTGCTTCACCTGCTTGCCATCGGTATTGTAAACATACAGGTGGTTGTAGCCGTCCTTTTCGCTCCACAAGAGGAATTTATCTTTATCCCAGGGCAGGAACGTGATGGGATGCTGTGGTTCCACATACTTGGGATGCTCCTCGTGATAGAGCGTCTTGATGCGGTTGCCCGTCACCGCGTCATAGGCAACAAGGTCAACAACATTCTGGTCACGGTTACCCTCCATCATGTAAACGATGTTGCCGTCAGGACTCCACGAGATGTTAGAGAAATAGCGATCGGTGGGGTCTCCTGCCTTGAGATAGACGGTGTCGCCTGTAGCCACGTCAAGCACACCCACCCAAACCAGATGGGACGTCTGACCCGCCATGGGGTACTTCTCGGGAGCGGGAGTTGCAATCACCTGGGTGCTGTCATCGATCTCGGGGACGGTAATCAAGGGATAGTCAGTCACCATGCTCTGGTCCATGCGGTAATAGGCCAAGCGGGTGCCCTGTGGATTCCAGAACAATCCACCCTCGATGCCAAACTCGTTGCGATGCACACTCTGGCCATAGACCATGTCGCGTGAGCCGTCACTGGTCACCTGGCGTGTGTTGCCAGACCCATCGGTAACATAGAGGTTATCACCCTTGACAAAGGCCGTGGCACGGCTCTCCTGATTCCATTCAGAAGCCTGCACATCACGGTCATAGGCTTGACGCCACTCCACCTTGCCAGTCTTGAAATTGACTAACATGCGTTCCTTGCCACTCCAGGCCATCACCAGAGGCTTGCCCGCAACAGGAAATGACGATACACTCGTGATCTTTTCAGACTCACCCGTCAATCCTGTACGCTTGTTGAGCTTGTCGCGGGTAAAAAGCACTTTCTCCTTACCGTTGGTCACGTTGACCGTCCAGCACGTGTCGCTGGACATGCGCACCAGTTGGTCGCCCCACCAGACGAGGCTGCGGTTTTGGGGAACCATGTTACGGTAATTCTTTCCGCCGAAGTTCAAGTCTTCGAGGGTAAATTGCTTTTGCGCCATCGCAGGGATCATTGCTACCGCCATCAGCAACAGCGCCAAGCCATTTTGTTTTGTTATCTTCATTGTCAATGGTAATATGAATAGGGTTATTCTATTTTAGTCGCAAAGGTATGCTTTTCTATTGAGATTTCAAAAAGTTTCGTAATTTTGCAGCTATGAAAAAGATTATTCTATCCATCGGCGCTTTCCTTGCCGTCATGGCCATGACAGGCTGTGACAACCATTCACGAGGTCTGGATTACAAGGTTTCGTGTACACTCGACAACAAGGTGCGACACGACAGTGCCACCTTGCTGGTACTGGAGGACGCCTACGGTCAACTGAGGGTGTGTGGAGCCTCCCGCAACTCAGACGGCACATTCACCTTCACTGGCCAGACCGACCAGCCGAAGGTTGCCCTCATCCGCTGGGACAACGATACAGTGGAGCCATTCTACTTTGTGCTGGAGAGCGGAGAGACGAATATCACTATCCAGCCAGGTTCATGGAATATTACAGGCAGCCCGCTGAACAGCGAATACCTGCACTACATCAACCAGCGCAACGGCATCATGGATTCACGCGTGGCCACCTGGCAGGAATACCTCAACATGGCCAGCGACTCATCGCTCAAGCGTGACGATGAGTTGCGCATGGTACGCCAGGATAGCTTGTTGAACGACTCCCTGCAACGCATTACCGTTGACCGCATCAACCGTGGCGACGCCGTCGGCCGCATCATCCGTGAGCGCTACGGCAAACAACTTGACCAGGAGCACATGCGCCTCCTCAAGTGAGCGTCCTTACAAAGAAAAGACCTTAAGGCACTAAAAAAAATCAACCCCATTGACGCAATGTCAACGGGGTTGATTTTTAACTTAACCGTTTGTTCGATCGGTCGTCAGGAATTACTTCTTAACGATGAGTTCGCAGATCGATACGCGGTTCCAGCTGAGCTCCTGGAACATGTCGGTGATACCACAGCCCTGAGCGTTGATGCGCTTAGCATCAATCTTGTACTTGTTGATCAGCATGTTCTTCACAGCCTCGGCACGGCCATTGGCCAGACGGATGTTGTTGTCCTTGGGACCCTCGGGAGAAGCATAACCCTTGATGTCAACAGTGGCAGTGGGGTTGTTCTTGAGGTACATGGCAACGCGCTCAACATTGGGCTGCTGGTCAGCAGTGATGTTGGTCTTGTTAACCTTGAAGTGAACGAGGACGTTCATGTACTGAGCGCTCTTGTCAACAACCTGAGTCTCGGGCTTGGGAGCCTTGCGGGCAGCATCCAGATCGCGCTGGAGCTGAGCGTTGCGTGCGTTAGCAGCGTCGAGGTCACCCTGCAGGCCATTGAGCTGGCTGCGCAGACCGTTGATCTGACCATTCAGAGCATCGATGTCATCCTGGCTGTACTTGTAGGGGCAGAAGGTCATGTAGTGCTCGCCATTGCTACCCTTGAAGTGATAGGTGATACCAGCCTCGAGCTCAACAGCAGCGTGGTTAGCATTCATCTGGCTCTTGCCATTGCGGGGCTCGCCGTTCCACTCAGCGCGGGCGTTGGTGTTGTGACGATAGGGCATCATGATGTCGCCGTTCATGTCCCAAACAACGCTGGGCTTCAAGCTGAAGGTCCAAGCGCGGTTTGCACCGAAGTTGAAGTTGAGGTTTGCACCAGCCTTGGTGTACCAGCTGTTGTAGTCGTTGCCATAGATGTCAGCAGACTCTGTGCGATGGAAAGCGTGCAGCCAACCAGCACCGATAACACCCTCAAGCTCAAATACGCGGGGCTTGCCCTTGTAACCACCGAAGAGGTTGCTCAGGTTAACGGTACCAAACAGACCGGCCATGGTGTGGTCGATGATGTTCGGGCTCTTGGGTCCCCAGTAGTTGGGCTCCTTGGTCCAGCTGGTGGTGTTGATGGTAGCCTCACCCTCAGCGCCCAAACCGAAGACCGGAGTGAGCTGCTTGCGGATCTCCAGACCGAAGATACCACGAGCGCTGGGCCAGAATGCATAACCCTGGAAGGGCATGATAGCACCACCCTTCAAGGTTACCGACCAGTTGTCAAAGAACTTGTTCTGCTCGAGAGACTGAGCCTGAGCAGCAAATACGCCCATCAGAAGGGCTAAAGTCAAGATAATCTTTTTCATTGTAATTAAAACTTTAAAAACTTTATTAGACAAAATTTTTGGCAAAAGTAATACAAATTTCTAATACAGCCAAAATTTAACATTCATTAAGGAAAAATATTGGTCAAAAAGACCACTTTTCATCCAAATAGTGATATTTTCCCTTAATTACATGCCCAAAAATCGGCCAAAACTAAGCTATCAAGCAAAAGTAGTATCAAAAATCGAATTATACAAATATTCAAACAAATTGTTAGAAAGAAATCAATAGGATAGCATTACAGACCATTCAAGCGTTCACTTTAGGATGACATCCACCACTTGATTGACATCGGCAACGGTCACTTCACCATCCCTGTTCACATCGGCCCGGGCCATGAGCTCGGCATTATCCGTCCCATCCAGAATCACATTAATAATAGCATTGACGTCGGCCACCGATATCTCGCCATCGTTATTGACATCACCCCGCAGTGTCGATGCAATTTCAATTTGTCTGACCGCACCACAACTTTTCACGTCGGCTTTCCATGCGGCAAAACGTAATCGGCCATTATGCACACTGCGGCTCACATTGAGTGTCATGTCCACATAATTGAACCGGCCAAGTGACGTGGGAACCCATGTCACCGAGTCCACAGTGACACTGTTCTCATCAACCAGCGCAGCGGTCAGTTCCACCTTGCTCATCACAAAGTTGCTGTTGGTCCACTGGTCGGTCACCCATATCACGCTCATATCCAAGCTTTGTCCTGCATAGGTATCAAATGGAGGTGAAGTCAACGTCTGCTTCAGGCCCAGGCTTGTTGTGTACAGTGTGATTCTGTTAGCCAGGATATTGGAGGCATTGAGGTCAAGCGCAGGGTTATTATAGACCCAGCCCACAAAATTTTTGGAGGAAAATTGCGGCACCTGAGCCCAAGTTCCCATCACCGAAAAAATCATTAGTAATGTCAATATTAAGTTTTTCATTGCCTATTAAACTATTATTACTTTCATCAACTTTAATTTGAACTCGCCACAAAGGTAGTCATTAATGACGAGACAAAACTTCATATCACCCAAAAAAATCATCGGGCACCCTTGCAGCAGGATAGCCCGATGATATTATTATTAAGGTGTTGACGGACGGTGTTCTTACTTGAGCAAGCCGATGGAGCGCTTCAAGAAACGGTCCAAGCCCTCGCCCTTGAGCATGCCGTTGCTCAGCAGCGCGATGTCGATGAGCTGATGAACACGGCTATCGCCAGCGGCATAAGCCGTCACCAGGTTCTCTTTCTTCTTGTGCAACTCATCAAGCTGTTTCTCGTTGTCTTCGAGATCCTTCTTCTTGTCCTCGGGCACGCCCTTGTTATCCTTGTCCAGGTCACGGATGGCGTTGACCACATTCTGGGTCGCAGTGATTTCCTCGTTGACTGGCTTGAGCTCGGCATCGAGCGCTTTCTCAGCTTCCTCAACGACCTTCTGGATGAGCGGGTGCTTGGTATTGAGCACCATGCTATACATGTCGGGCATTTCTCCATAGAAACTCATGCCAGGCTGGAAGCGCGCCATGTCCTTCATGCGGCGCATGTACTCGGCCTGAGTGATGACAACGGGCTTGTCGTCGGGCGACATGGCAGCAAAGCTGACCATAAACTCGGCTTTCTCGACATGTGGAATCTGGGACTTGAACAGGGTCTGAGCAATTTCCTGCTGTTCCATGGTGAACTGGGGCTTGTCCTCATCCTTCTTGCGGATGATGTTGTCGAGCACGTCGCTATCGACGCGGACAAAGCGCATCTTCTCCTGCTTCTGCTCAAGCATACCCACAAAGGGGGTGTCCAACTCGCCATTCATCATCAGCACGTCATAACCCTTGTCGGTGGCACCCTTGATGTAGGAGTACTGTGCTTCCTTGTCTGTAGCGTACAGGCAGATCAAGTTGCCGTCCTTGTCGGTCTGCTCACCCTCAATGAGCTTGCGATAGTCCTCAATCTTGAAATACTTGCCGTCGGTGTTCTCGAGCAAGGCAAACTTGAGGCCCGACTCACAGAATTTCTCATCGCTCAGCATGCCATACTCGATGAAAATCTTGATGTCGTTCCACTTCTTCTCGAACTCGTCGGGTTGGTTCTTGGCAATTTCTTCCAAGCGGGCGGCGACTTTCTTGGTGATATAGGTCGAGATCTTCTTCACGGCACGGTCGCTCTGCAAGTAGCTACGCGACACGTTCAAGGGAATGTCGGGGCTGTCGATGACACCCTGCAAGAGCATCAACCAGTCGGGGACAACGCCCTCGACGCTATCGGTCACATAGACCTGGTTGCAATAGAGCTGGATGCGGTCCTTGCGGATGTCCAGGTTATTCTTGATCTTGGGGAAATAGAGGATACCCGTCAAGGTGAAGGGGTAATCCACATTGAGGTGGATCCAGAACAAGGGATCGTCCTGCCCCGGCTCGATGGCGTGGTAGAACTTCAGGTAATCCTCGTCCTTGAGGTCGGCAGGCATGCGGGCCCACAGAGGCTCGACGTCATTGATGACCTTGTCGCGGTCGGTGTCCTGATACTTACCGTCTTTCCACTCCTGCTCCTTGCCGAAGATGATGGGCACAGGCAGGAAGCGGCAATACTTCTTCAGCAGTCCCTCAATGCGACCCTTCTCCAGAAATTCCTTCTCATCGTCGTCGATGGTGAGGATGATATCGGTGCCGCGCTCGGCCTTGTCACACTCGCTCATCTCATATTCAGGCGAGCCGTCGCAGACCCATGTCATGGCCTTGGCGCCGTCTTGCCAGCTCAGGGTGCGGATTTCCACCTTCTTGGCCACCATGAATGCCGAGTAGAAGCCCAGACCGAAGTGGCCGATGATGGCGTTGGCGGTGTCCTTGTATTTAGCAAGAAACTCCTCGGCGCCTGAGAAGGCTATCTGGTTAATGTACTTGTCGATCTCCTCGGCAGTCATGCCGATGCCGCTGTCGCTCACGGTCAGCGTGCCAGCCTCCTTATCGACACTGACGGTCACGCGCAGGCCCTCGGTTGAGCCCTTGAACTCACCGGCACCGGAAAGGGTTTTCAGCTTCTGCGTGGCATCGACAGCGTTGCTCACCAGCTCGCGCAGGAAAATCTCGTGATCACTGTACAGAAATTTCTTGATGACGGGGAAGATGTTGTTAGTCGTTACCCCAATTGTTCCTTTTGGCATAATATCTTTAATTTTTTGGTTGTTTTAATATTAGTGAGGTGGAGGGAGGTCTCTGCCCCACTCCACCTCAAAATCCATGCCATGATATAACAAGGTGACAAATCGTCACCTCCCAACTGACAACCCTTCTACCTCTCCGTTTCACCTGTTCTATCCGTTCTATCCGTTTTATCCTGTTGCCTTAAATCAGTTGCCTGACCGGAGGCCGCCCACGAGGTCGTCGTTCTCGACGGTAGTCTCGGTTTGCTTGACACGGGTGTTGCTAGAGCCGAAGGCGTAACTCACACTCACTTGCACGTTGCGCTGGTTATAGCGCCCCACGCCATGGTTCACATAGTCACCTTGAGTGACAAATGTCTTGTCAACCTGGTGCTTGTGCAGGATGGAATTGGCGCTCAAGCGCACAGTCAGGCGGTTGTCCTTGAGGAAGGAGCGCGACAGCCCCAGCATGATGGTAGGATCGGGCATGGTGCTGTAACCATACACATGATTCAAGTCATGCCCGATGCCATACCACATGCAGGTCGCCGTCACCCTTAACTTCCACGGCAACTGCTGCGACAGCTGGGCATACAGGTTGCCACCCCAGCCGCTGTTGGTCAAGTCCTGTGAGGGATTGCGGTAGCGCTTGTAGCACACCTCACCGTTCATGACAAGGGTGGTCTTGCCTGTCATCATCCACTGTACGAAGCCGCCCACTCCGGCCATCATGTAACGGCAGTCATTACTGTTGGTCAGATAGACGATACCGTCATGGGCAGTGCGAGAAGTGCCAATGAGGTTATTGGTGATAGTGAGGCTTGGCTTGACATTAAAGGTCAACCGGTTGCCCGTGTGCTGGAAGTTGATACTCACCATGTTGTTGCGGGCGCTGGACAAGTGAGGATTGCCATACTCGATGGTCGAGGTATAGCGCTTAACGGCGGGATTCAAGTAGTTGATGCCTGGGCGGTTAAGGCTTGTCGCCCACGACAGCCGCAGGCTGTTGAACGGCGACAACTGCCAATGAATGCTCGCCGAGGGCACCACATCGTGCAGGTCGCGCCCGAAAGGCTCCCCGTCGCCATTGGGGTAACTGGCGCGGAAGTGGCTGTACTCGTAGCGCACACCGCCGCGCAGGGTGACGTCGCCCACTTTGTATCGCCACGAGGCATAGGCGGCACCCACGTGCATGACGTGCTTGAAGCGGGTGTCGGTGTCCAGTTCAGCAGCGCCGTCATAGTTCATGCGGTTGTGGCTCTTGTTCAGGCGCAGGATGTACTTGCCGCCAACCTCAAGCAGGTGATGGCCCCATAGCGGCAGTTGATAGTCCAGTTGCCAAGTGTGCTCAACAAAGCGCTCCTTGCCCCACTTGTTGTAGCTCGTGTAGTCGAACGGTGGATTCACCAGATTGATGAGCGAGTCGAATTGCTCCTCGTGCTGGCCCGTGGTCGAGAACATGTAGGATGCGGTCAACACTTCGTCTTTGCGGCTGGTGCGATGCTCCCAGTCGGCACGCCCGTTCCATGTCATGCCACCATACCGTGGCAGATTAAACGGGTTGTCATAGGAAGTGAGCAACTGCCCCGTTGCGTCATGATACTCGATGTGGCTGTCGCCATAGATGTTCATGCCGTAGCGGTAACCGCCGAAGGATGCGGTAATCAAGTTCAGCGAATCTATTTCAAGGCTGGCGTTCAGGTTAAGGTTATATACCCAAGCAGGCTGCTCGTTACGATAGCGGTTATACATCGTGGTCCCTGTGTCCTTATAGGTCGTCCATGTCTCGTCCTCGCTGGCAAACATGCGGCGCGTCTGCTTCTGATAGAAACCCGTTGCACCCAGGGTGAACTTACCCGCACGGGCAGCGACATAGGCACTCGCATTGGGTGACCCGAAGGTGTTGATCGAGGCCGACACGGTGCCGTTCACGCCCTCGATGCGCACGCTCTCGACAGTGACAATATTGAGTATGGCAGTCGCCCCCTCGGCATCGTAGCGAGCACCGGGCTCGGTGATAACCTCGATGCGCTTGACCACACTGGCAGGCATGGCACGCAGCACCTCGCGTGGATTGGACGACAGGGCCGGGTCGGGATGTCCGTTCTTGTAAATCTTGAAGCTACCGCCGCCATTCACGCGCACGTTATCCTGACCGTCAACGCTCACCAGCGGCACCTTGCGCAGCATGTCCAACACGGTGCTCGTGCGGACCTCGGGGTCGGCCTGCACGTTGTAACTCACGCGGTCGTCCATCGTCTTGACCAACTGGCGCATCGTCACCACCTCCACATCCTGCAACTGCAGCGTGTCGCCCCACTCCACTGCCACACTGTCCATTCCTGTGGCTTCCTGGGCCACGGCACTGGTCACTGAACCCATCAATGCAACCAGCGCCATCACAATCTTTACCATTCGTTTCATTGCTTTGATGATTAATTCAATTTTTCGCTGCAAAATTACCTTTACCCATCTTCCCAGAGAGCAATATTCAACTTACCAAGTCTTAACAAAAGTCTTATTTAGTCTTAACGGCCTTGTCCATGTAATAAAATAATATGTATTTTTGCGGGCAATGAACACGAGGTTGAAGTACATAGGTGGATTGGTCATCATGGCACTATTAGGTGTAGCTGTTTATCAAGCCTACTGGCTGGAGCAACTGCACTTTACCATAGGCGAACAGATGGATAACGACATCCGCGAAGCCATGCGCGTGGCCGATCTCAAAGAGGTGTTCCTGCGCCTCAAGGGCATCAAGGAGAGTGACCCTCACGGCATGATGGACGTGAGGGCTGGCATTGAGGAGGATGGCAGTATCACTGCCAAAACTGTCACTACAACCCAGGTCACAGTTGGCGACGGTACACTTGAACAGAAAACAGGAGTGGTGTTACGCTCAAGCCCACAGGCCGGCAACGACAGCACGGCTGATGACAATGCCTTCATGAAGATGCTCGAGGAGCAGATCTCGGTTACCGAGCTGGCCTCGATGATCCAGAAGGGGCTGCACCTGGGCGTTGACCGTTTTGAGGGCACACGATATGAGAAATACGACTCCTTGCTCACTGCTGGGTTGCAACAATTAGGCTTGAGCGGCAAACACCAGTTGTACTGCATCAAGACCGATACTGTATTCAAGCACACCACCCCTGGCTATATCCCCAGCAAAAGGGCTCGGCATTACACCTATGACTGGAATAATTACGGACGTTACGAACTCACCATCGAGCCGACAACAGGCCTTGTATTGCGAGAAATGATGGGCATACTCATTGCCTCGGGACTGATCGTGTTGCTGCTCGCGATTGCATTCTACGAGCTCATCCGCACCATCCTCAAGCAGCGCACGCTCGACGAGATGAAGACCGACTTCACCAACAACATCACCCATGAGCTGAAGACGCCCATCTCCGTGGCCTATGCTGCCAACGATGCCCTGCTCAACTTTGGCAGAGAGGCCGATGAAGGCAAGCGTCGTCACTACTTGACGCTGTGTCGCCAGCAACTGGAACGGCTGAGTGGTATGGTCGAGCAGATTCTGTCGATGAGCATGGAACGGCGGCGACAGTTCAAGCTCAATATCGAATCGGTCAATGTTGGCGAGCTGCTGCAACCCGTCATTGAGCAACAACAGTTAAAAGCCGACAAACCTGTCACATTCAGCACCCACGTTGAGCCTGAATGCTTGACGGTGCAAGCCGACCGTGCCCATCTGAGCAACATCTTGAATAACCTCATCGATAATGCCATTAAATATTCGGGCAACGAGGCGATCATCGAAATCAACGCTAATCCCGACATGATCAGCGTTACCGACCACGGCATGGGCATCGCTGCTGACAAGTTAGCACATATCTATGACAAATTCTACCGTGTTCCCACAGGAGACGTACACGACATCAAGGGATATGGACTGGGGCTGTTCTATGTCAAGACGATGGTCGAGAAGCACGGCTGGACCATCAATGCCACCAGTGTCAAGGGCAAGGGAACAACATTTACAATCAATCTAAAATGAGCGAAACCATCAACATATTGCTGGCCGAGGACGAGCGCACGCTGGCCATGATCATCAAGGACACGCTGGACGGTCAGGGATTCCGTGTGACTGTGGCAGATGACGGCGAGGAGGCGTTGAGACTATTCATGACCAGCAAGCCCGATGTGCTGGTTGCTGACGTGATGATGCCAAGGCTTGACGGCTATGAGCTGGTCAGGCGCATCCGCAAAAGTGACCGGCAGACGCCCGTCATTTTCCTCACGGCCCGCTCGGCCGTGGGCGATGTGGTACACGGTTTTGAGATGGGGGCCAACGATTATCTGAAGAAGCCCTTCGGCATGCAGGAGCTCATCGTCCGCATCAAGGCCCTGCTGGGTCGAGCCTGTACTGTCACGCCACAAGCCGTCGAAGCCACCCGTTTCACCATCGGGCAATACCTGTTTGATGCTGTTACGCAGCGCTTGACCCATGTGCCTACAGGCAGCCGCGCCGAGCTATCCTTTCGCGAGAGCGAAATCCTGCGTCACCTGTGTGTTCATCCCAGCGAAGTAGTCACCTCGCAGTCATTATTGCTGGAATTGTGGGGCGACGACAGTTTCTTCAATAACAAGAGCCTGCACGTGTTCATCACCAAGCTGCGCCACCGCCTGGGCCAAGACCCATCCCTGCGCATCGTCAACGTCCGCGGCATCGGCTACAAGCTCCTCACCACCGACTAACCTTCAAGCAGGCGCACATAGCCGTAGATTCCCTCCTCGCGGTTGATGATATTGTAGAAATCAGGCTCATCAACCACCTCCCAACCCGAGGGGTCTGTAGGATCCATGGTATGTTCGAGCATATCACACAACTCGGCAAACTTGTCGAACGCTGCCTGCTCGTCCTTGCAGTTATACACGTCGCTCATCGCCGAGTCCTCGCTCTGGAACTCAAAAACCACCCGATACCTCATGATTATGGAAATTACCGGTTGCCGTACATCTCGTCATAGTAGCGCTGGTAGTCGCCGCTGGTGACACTCTGCACCCAGGGCTGATGTTCGAGGTTCCAGCGGACGGTTTTTTCAATACCCACAGTGAATGGCGTCTCGGGATACCAGCCGAGCTCGCGGGCAATCTTGCTGGGGTCGATGGCATAGCGCATGTCATGACCGGGACGGTCGGTGACAAACTCAATGAGGTCATTATTGATCACATCCAGGTCACACTTCAATAGCTGCTGGTACTCGGGCTCCTCATGCATGATGCGGGCGATGATGGCAATGACCTGCTTGACGATATTGATGTTACTCTCCTCGTTGAAGCCACCGATGTTATACACCTCGCCCACAGTGCCCTGACGCAGCACCAGGTCGATACCCTTGCAGTGGTCCTCGACATAGAGCCAGTCGCGCACGTTCTCACCCTTGCCATACACGGGCAGTTTCTTACCCTCAAGGATGTTCTTGATGATAAGAGGAATGAGTTTCTCGGGAAAATGGTAGGGACCGTAGTTGTTGCTGCAACGGGTGATGTTGACTGGCAAACCGTAGGTCTCGTGATAGGCCATGGTGATGAGGTCGGCACTGGTCTTGCTGGCCGAGTAAGGCGAGCGGGGCGCCAGCGGGGTCTCCTCGGTGAAAAAGTGGCGGCCATAGGTCTTGAGGTCGGTGCGGCCCTCAATGACCTCGCGCACGTCGTCACTCACCTCAAGCTCATGGGGCTCGTCATAGTCCTTGCTGAGTGAGCCATAGACCTCATCGGTCGAAATCTGGAGGTACTTCTTGCCTGGCGCATAGGTATTGCGGCCCTTGGCATCCTTGCCCGTAAACCAGGCCTCGCGGGCACAGTCAAGCATATTCTGGGTGCCCAGGATGTTGACCTCAAGGAACAGTCGCGGATTGGTAATACTGCGGTCCACATGACTCTCGGCGGCAAAATTGACAATGTAATCCACATCGTTATCGCGCATGATACCCTGTACCAGCTCGCGGTCACGCACGTCACCACGGACAAATGTAACATTGGAACGCTCAATTTCGTCCTTGATCGAAGCGAGATTACCAGCATAGGTCAAGGCATCGAGGATGATGATCTCGATGTTGTCACCATACTTATTGAGAATGTATTTCACAAAGTTTGAGCCAATAAAACCAGCGGCTCCAGTCACGAGATATGTTTTCATCTTGAAGTCTTTTTTAGGTTAATGCGCAAAGGTAACAAAAAATGATGTAATTTTGCAGAAAAGATAAAAAAACTCACATGAAAAGATATTTCGCCATCCTCATTTCATTACTCATTGTTGCTGGCATAGTGGCCCAGCCTGTTCAAGAACGCAAAAAAGTCGCCGTTGTGCTTTGCGGTGGTGGAGCCATGGGCACAGTTCACATCGGTGCCCTCAAGGTGCTTGAAGAGGCCGGCATCCCCATCGACATGGTCACTGGCACGTCGATGGGAGCCATCATCGGTGGTCTGTATGCTGTGGGCTATAATGCCGCTGACATCGAGACCTTTGTCAACGATGTCGATTGGGGTGAGATGCTGCGAGACCGATTATCAATGAGAAACCAGACCCTGGACGAGCGCGAGCGCCAGAATATCTACCTGCTGGATTACCGCATCTTTCTTGACCACAGCAAGGATTCACTGGCGGGAGGCTTGATTCGCGGTACCAATGTCGAGAAAACCCTGCGACACTACCTGCGACAGCCCGAGAATATCGACTTCACACAGTTGCCCCGTGCCTTTGGCTGCATTGCCACCGACCTGATTACCGACAGCGAAGTAGAGCTCACTCATGGCTCTCTGCCCCAAGCCATCCGTGCAAGCATGGCTATACCAGGCGTCTTTTCTCCTGTCAGGATGGATCCTTACATCCTGGTAGATGGGGGAACAAAGAACAACTTTCCTGCCGACCTGGCTCGCAAGATGGGGGCTGACATCGTCATCGGCATCAGGACCGATTTAGGGATCAGCCAGGAATATTACTCCACATCCGATATCCTCGAACGCTCGGTGGGTGCCGATATCCACAACCGCAGTGACGAGAATGAGAAGTATTGCGATCTGGTCATCCATGTCCCCGTGAGGGGATACTCGGCAGCCCACTTCTACCGTTCGGCCATCAACAACTTGATTGACCGTGGCGAGGACGCAGCCAGGGCAAAAATGGACTCTATCCTGCTCCTCAAGCAGATGGCAGGCGTGCCACGGGATTACAAGCCCGAGTACAGTATCATCCACCTGAGGGACATCGATAACAACGAGGCACGCAAACTTGTGCAGGAAGAAAATGCGAACAACTCCATCAAAGCGAGCCTGGGTTTGCGCTATGACACCGAGGAGCTGGTGGCAGCGCAGATTGGCGCTACCTATTACTACGATAACAAGCTGGAACAGAAAGTGGATCTCACGCTCCGCCTGGGCAAGCGCTCGATGGCCCGACTGGCTTGGAACATGAGTCCTAAGCCCAACCGCAACGTGGGTCTTTCTTACGAGATCTGGCACGAGGATATCAACCTGTATCAATGTGGGCATCGATCAGACAACCTGAAGTTTCTTTACCAGAAGGCCAATGCCACCCTGTTCTCGATCGACGCACTCAACATGAATTTCGACCTGGGTATCGCATGGGACCATTACCACAACTATGACAGACTGAGCAACGAGTACAGCATCAGCAACTTCAATAAGAATGAATACTACTTCAGCTATCACGCCACAGCTCAGTACAACACCGAGGACAACTGGTACTTTACCCGTCGAGGCATGCGCGCTGAGGCCTCTTACGCCTACTATACCGACAACTTTGCCCAGTGGAAAGGGCACAGTGGCATGAGTGAGGTAAAAGCTCATTGGCGCATGACCCTGCCACTGACCCCCACAACCCACGTGCAGCCCATGGTCTATGGCCGCTTGATGTTTGGTAAGGATGTGCCCGCCACAGCGATGAACATGATGGGTGGCAATCACCATGGAATTTATTATCCACAGCAGTTGCCCTTTGCGGGCTTCGGCTACTGCCAAGTCATGGACAGCAAACTGCTGGTGGCAGGATTCAAGCTACAGCAACGCGTGTTCCAGGAACACTACGTTATCGTCAAGGGCCAAGTCGCCGAGCAAAACAATAAACTGGGCGACATCTTTGATCGCAAACCCATCTGGGGCGCACAGATCGGCTACTGCTACAACAGCATCGCCGGTCCCCTGGGAGCCTCGCTGAGCTGGAGCAACTTCACCCACAAGGTCTATCCCTACATCTCGCTGGGCTTCGACTTCTAAACGACAACAGCCACAACGACAATGATAAAAAGGGAAACAATAACAGTTCTATCCAAGAACTATCCATGAGTGTAAAATAATTTGACATTATTACGCAAAAAGAATAGAAAATCTGCATTTTTATCATAAAAAGGCTTGACTTGTTGTGACTTGAAGCTTACCTTTGCATTGAGAAAATAGGATGCACTGTTTTCCTGCCGACAAAACAATTATATCTTAAAACCGTAATGACTATGAAAATTAAGAGTTTTATCATTGCACTGCTGCTACTGACGGCAGTATTGAGTGCCAACGTGATGATGGCCAATAACGCCAAGCAAGAGTCACTGATCTCCAAATTGCCCAAGAAGGGGAAAATCGTCAAGGAAACCAATATTGAAGCGCTGGGCGCCAAGGACCTGGAGTTGAGCAATGGCGTGCGTGTGCTGTTCAAGTCCACCGATTCGGGAGAGGATGAGGTCATGATAAGGGCAACACAACGCGGTGGCAGTTCGCTCTATGGCGAGCAGGACTGGGCCAACTGCGAGAAGTTCAACGCCTTCTTTGGCCAGCGGATTTGGGCAGGCCACGACAATGAGTGGATACAGAACTTCTCAGACAAGAAAATAGAAGTTTTCCAATCCATGGACACCTATGAAGACCGCGTGGACGGCAACTCTTCGGTCAAGGATTTGGAGACCTTGTTCCAGCTTATCTACCTGAAGTTCACCGATGTGACCATGGACAAGAATAACTACAACACGCTCATCAAGGCCATGGAGAAGGAACTCAAGGAGGATGAGCAGGCTACCGATAACCTGTTTTTCCAGGAGAATGTCTTTATGGACTCCATCATGAGTGTCTCGTCTGACCACAACTGGCGCCACAAGATCTTCAAGTCAAGCGACATAGCACGGCTCAACTATGACCGCATCGTCGAGATTGCCAGGGAGCGCACTGCCAATGCCGCAGGCTACACCTTTGTCATCGTCGGACCAGTGGATGAGTCCACCATCCGTCCCTATATCGAGCGATACATCGCCTCGCTACCGGCCCAGAAGGGCGTGAAATCCGATTGGGTCAATGTCGCTACCCACCCCCAGCGGGACGTCATCTGCCATTTCACCCACAAGATGAAGGATCCCAGAGCCTCGATCAACATCAGGTGGATCAACACTCAGATTCCTTATAGCAGCGAGAATGAGATCAAGGCAAGGCTCTTGAGCGACTACCTCAAGTTTGAACGGCACCGTGAAAGGATCAATACGGACAAATACGGGGCCTATCACCCCGTGGGAGGCAACCACCAGCATTACATGGAAGGGGACAAGCCGTTCACCGAGGTGCACGCCTTTGTCACCGTCAAGCCAGAATTTGCCGACGAGGTGACGAGAATCCTGAAAGAGGAAATGGAAAAGGCCTGTGAGCACATCGATGAAGCCAGCCTGGAGGAGTACAAGCAGGAGATGATCCAGACTCATGAAAATTACAGGAACAAGACTGGCGATTGGAAATGGGTGCCTATCCTACAGAATTATGCCTCGACCGGTGAGGTTGACATCGACAAGGATGACGTGCCATTCATCAAGTCCCTCACTGCCGAGGACATCTCAGCCTTTGCCCGCCAACTGCTGGCAACAGGCCACACGCTCGAGATCGTCATGACTCCCGAGTGACCTGCAAGCAAAAACAACAAAACGAAAACAAGAAGTACAATGAGTACTATGGCATCCGCACTCCAACAATAACTGCCTGCGGATTAAACAAGTATTGCATCCGCATTCCGGTCAACCGGGATGCGGATGCTTATCAGAACAATCAGATTATTCAGTTGTTTTTTTTAAAAATTGTTGTTCAGGTTGTATGAACCCACGCGCGCAGCGAGCATTTAGAAACGGATGCCGGTCAAGATGGAGAATTCGAGCAGCGAATTGACCAGACGGCTGTTTTTGGACTTGTAACGGTGATGGTCGGCATTGCCCTGGAAGCCCAAGAAGAACTGCCTGTGGTTGTACACGGCCGCCGCGCGTGCACGCAGGTTGAGCGAGATGTTAGTAGCCCTGTCATCAGCATTGGGGAAGTGGTTGTAGCGGTAGCCGATGTAGGGGGTGATGGTAAAGTTCAACAGCCACTTGGGGCTCAACACCCAGTTGTGTCCGTAGCCGAAGAGCAGGCAGTAGTCGTTGTACAGGATGCGGGGGGCGTCGGCCTGCGTCGAGAAGTAAGGACGCACATCTTCAGACAACTTTTCCACATCCAGTTTCACGTCGTAGTGCTGGAGGCTGAAGCCTGCCAGCCACGAGCCGGCGCTGCGTTTCTGGTACTTGGAGAAGCAATAGGCGGCTGCCTGGGCGTAGCGCTTATTGTTGAAGAAATAGTAGGCCGTCAAGCCCATCGCCTTACGGCTGACGCCCGACTGCCTGACCTTGTGCGTGACGTTATCCAGACTCTTGATTCTATAGGTCGCATTGATATCGTTGTTGTTCTCCCAATAGTAGGCGTCGGCGGTAAAGCGGGCACAAGTGAATGAGAAGTCGACCTTATTGGAGACGTTGTCGCCGTATATCAGGTTGCTCACACCCAGCGAATAGCCCACACTGACGGCCATGAACGACAGCGTGACACCGATGTTGGACACCAGATTGCTGTTGATGATCTGGGTCACGCCCTTGACGGGACGGCCGATGTAAGAGTCCACCCAGTTGTTGCTTTTCAAAATGAGTTTCCAGTTCTTGCCAGTGCTCACGACATAGGTGCTGTCGTAACTGTTGAATGTGCGGTCGCCCCACACGTAGGTCCTATAGCAGAACATCACAAATTTGGGATAGCCCATCGTGCTGTCGTTGAAGTCCACATGGGCGTGCTTGAGCGCCCGCCACCAGTAGCCGCTGTTGCGTGTGGTGTCGTAGGGCTCATTGAGTTTGTCATCGATGCGCTGCTTGAAGCGTTCCTTAGCCTGCTGAAGTCGGCTGGATTTCTCCTGGACGGTGTCTTGGGCAGACGTGA
This sequence comes from uncultured Prevotellaceae bacterium, assembly GCA_947165675.1. Classification (GTDB taxonomy): domain Bacteria; phylum Bacteroidota; class Bacteroidia; order Bacteroidales; family Muribaculaceae; genus Sodaliphilus. Next base: position 1,875 of record CAMVBJ010000019.1, on the reverse strand, counting down.
CAAGCGTCTCTGGTTCTTGTCCCCAGGACAGCAACGAGACAGTGAACAGAAGCGACAATATCAGAATACAACGTCTCGACATCAGGCTGCAAAGATAATGAGAAAAAACGAATCTCTGCTTAGAAGTCGCTGAAGAAATTGGGTCGGATCAACAAGCCGATGCGCAGGCGGCAGTGGTACTTGTTGTAGTCGAGCAGGTTCTCGCCGTAGCCGTCATAGAAGTGCAGCATCAGGTACTGGTTGTCCCTCTTGCTGAAGCGGAATCCCACATTCAGGATTGTGTTGAAGTTGAGGTTCCATCCCTGGCGTTTCACAAAGGTGACATCGGCCACCCAACGCCTGTCGGCCGAAATAAACTGTGTACCCGTCTGGAAGATACCGCAGTACTTGAGAATGTCCTTGTTCTGCTGCCCGTCGATGATGGGAATCCAAGTCTTGAAATACACTTCCAGTCGAGGGTCGATAACCGCAGCATAAGCGACCGAAACCTTGTTCCAACTGCGCGATGCCTCGCCGTCACGTCCGTTGGACTCATGTTCGAGCATGATCGTGCCATTTCCCACAAGTTTACCGTTATACACAACCAGATTCTGAATACCGATGCCGGGATTGAAGTTCAGGTCGTGGAAGGGCAACGACTCCTCAAACACGTTCCAAATCGCCTTCTGTGAGTATTGCAGGAACAGGTGACTGTGTAAGGGCAGGATGGACTTGGTGAGCCTGTGGCGGAAACTGATTTGGAACTTCACATCGCTGTTGAACTCGGTCGGCTTATGGTTCAATGCCGTACCCCCCACGAAGTAGGTGTCCTTGTAGATACCAAAGGCCGGCCGGCTGTCAAAGTCATTGATAATGCTATCCACATCAATTTTGTGCTCCATGCCTTGTCTTGATGTAACAATCTGGCCCATCAACGGTAGGCTAACCAGTGCCATCAACGTCAGATATAATGCTCTCGTGTAGTTCATATTTTTTTAGTTTTTTGTTTCTGGTTGATTATAGTACTGTAAAACCTGTTACTTGGATGTTATCATAGGTCTTGACGAGTTGGCCATTCATCCACAAGTGAACCCGCAACTCGTCAGTCTCATTGTTATATTCTGATGTGATCATATACACATCATCACCATAGGAGTAGATTTCGATGGCCTGTGAATTGGAGCATTCCCACCCTGACACATAATGTGTGGGGACGCCATCGGTCCACAGCGTAGCAATTATATTCTTGTCGTAGTCATATTCAAAGCCTGCCGCATAGATGTGGCCGTTACACTTCGTCACCGACTCCACGCGTCCAATCAAGTACTCGTTGGCACCGAGTGTTTCCCTGGGATAAGTGACAGGATAAACCTCATATTGCTTATCTACCCAGACGGCAGGCATGGCATCGATCATGCCACCGATGATGGTATGGTCGCGGTCATAGGTATAAATGGCATGACATTCTCCGGTCACGGCACCCTCGGGCATGGGCAAGTACTCTTTCTTGTAATTGGTGTAAAGCACCGGCTGATAATGCCCATCTGGATTGACATCACTAAAGCCGTAACCAATTACATAACACTTGCCCTCACTCACTGAGAGCGCATGACTGGCAGGCACGAAGTTTTGGTTATTCTCGAGGGGGAAAATACCGCTGTTTTTCAGTACGTTAGGAATATCAAGCAGGTAGATGTAATAGTCCCACTTGCCGATGCCGTAGGTCCAGTGATCCACGTCATCGATGAAATCCACATGCAGGGTGCTCCACTTGCCGTTTTTCCAATAGCCCACACGCCCCTTGGACTGGACACCCGACACGAAGTAGTCGTCACCGTCCGAGATGATTTCGGCGGCAAAGGTACAATTCGGCAATTGCTGGACCAAGTCACCGTT
>CAMVBJ010000018.1 GCA_947165675.1 uncultured Prevotellaceae bacterium | reverse complement strand
TAGCGCGCCTGCTTTGGGAGCAGGAGGTCCCTGGTTCGAATCCAGGTACCCCGACCGCGAGAAAAACGATAGCGACCGTGTCCATGTGTGGCGCGGTCGCTATTTTAATAGTCTGAAACCAGGGGATTAGTTGCCACTCAGCAGCTTGTCGATGAGGACGGTGACATCATCGATGTTGACTCTGCCATCGCCGTCGACATCGGCACCTTCTCCAGCCGTCGATGCGCTGCCATTGAGCAGGATGTCGATAAGGACAGTAACATCGTCGATGTTGATCTTGCCGTCGCCGTCAACGTCACCAGGGATGATGCTGGGCTCGTCAAACTCGCCGAGTTTACGTTTGTTGGCATTGGTGACAAAGATGTCGGTCATCGCATTGCCCAAGGGACGGCTGATGAAGGCAACAACACTGAGGTTTTCTTCCTTCCATGCCGTGGGAATGTTGACGGTGAACACATTCTGGTAGCTGTCGCCAGACTTCTTCAGGGCCACACCCTTGACCGAGACGAGAGCGGTGCGCAGGACGTTGTTGTGCACATAGTCATTGCCTCCACTCACCTGGGGTGCTACAAGCCCATCCTCGGTAATATAGACGGTCAGTTTGCTGTCATTGCCCATAAAGTCTTCATAGTTCGGGACCAAATCGCCATTGATGGTGATAACAGCTTGGCGTGCGGTGGCATCAAACGTACTATTCACGTTGACTGTTGCCCATGAGGGTAATTCGGACACGGTCTCAAGGAAGTTGCTCATCTTTTCTGCTGCCAGCGTTGAAATGACGGCTCCAACCGCATTGGGTGTTTCAAGCCCTACATAGCGATCAAATGATGCCATGGGGAAGGCTCCGATGCCTTGCAGGTTGGTGATAGAGTCGGTCTGTGCCGTCCTGAAGGGGTCTTGATTATTCATGTTCTCATGGACTGCCACCCATGCTATGTCATCGCGCATGTTGCACAGGTCTTGCAAGTGGCCTGTACCTTGAGGACACCACGTGCACCCTGTCGAGGTGAACTGCTCTACCAGTCGCATCTGGCGAGAGAACCCGTTAGTGAAGCAGCGGAACTGAGATGTCAGGCTGACAGGTTTGTCTAATGGCTCACCATTGAGGGTTGCAACAGTCACGGTGAAGGTGTGTAATCCCTCGGTCAGACCAGTGCTGTTGATGGCGTCGGATATGGTGATGTACTCTGATCCCACGACAACGGGATTACTGATGGTCTTTACGACAGTGCCATCGATGGAAATATCATAGGTGATGGTGCCGGGTGCGAGTTGGTCGGCGCCCAGGTTGCATGTCTCAAACGAGAACGTGATGTCATCACCCACCTTAAGGTTCCCCTTGCACATGAGGTTGCGTGCCCTGAGAATGTAGCGGGGGAAGTTGTCGTTCTGGGCGATGCACTGAACGCACAGGTTGCCATAGACGTTGGTGCCATAGTCTTTCCACATGTCGTTATAATAGCACATGGTGGTATAGATGGTTCCAACGTTTGCTGTAGCGATGTGCTTCTTGCTGCCGTCCTGGTAGTACTCAAAACCGATCCTCAGACTGTAGTCATCGGGCAGGTTGACCTCGTAAGGGGTCTCGAGTTGGATAAGGTTCCATCCCACTTCACTCACGTTGCAAGACCACTCGGTCTCTTCTCCCAGCTGGCCGTTGGGGGCAACAGGGATGACGAACACGCGTGATACGGGCGTGGAGAGTGCGAGGCCTACACGGAAGGCTACAATCTTACTGCCCTGGAAGATGGCTAACTCGTCGGGCGTGATATCGGTTGCGATGGGACGTTGACCGCGCAATAGTGACAATCCCCAACCACGGCCGATGTCATCGGTAGTGAAGTGACCCATGATCTTCTGGTTGGGCTCGAGCGTCAAAGCGCCCATTGACAGTGGCAGTAGCATGGCTGCCATGAGTAGTGATAATAATTTCTTCATAACTGATGGATGTTAATTGGTGAATATGAATAAGTGTAGATATTATTTAGTCTTTTAGGTTGATGTCACTTCTCTGTATACAAGATGGTCATGACTGATGTTGGGTTAAAATCAGATATGCAAAAATAGTCATTATAATTGAGAATCAGAGCTTTTTTGATGCTTTTTTTGAAAAATAGATAGGAAAAAGAGGTGTGGTGTCTTTGATAAAAGCTAACGGGAGACATCCTTGTGGACATCTCCCGTTGCGGTGTGTACGTGACTCGAACACGCGACCCCCTGCGTGACAGGCAGGTATTCTAACCAACTGAACTAACACACCTGGTCACATTTCTTGCGAAATGCGGTGCAAAGATAGTGCAAATGTTTTGAATCTTGCAAATATTTGGGCATTTTTTTAATCATTCCACGTGATTTTTTTGCCAAATGCTGTTGTCAAGACTTGTTTTTCTCTTTTTCGTCGATCACATCGACCCTGATGAGCTCGATGCGTGCCGCTGTCTTGCGCTCAATGGTGAAGCGGTAGGGTGGCAAGTCAAGAACCTCGCCCACGTTGGGGATCGCCTCGTTCTCGTTGAGCAGGTAGCCAGCGATAGTCTGGTAGTCGTCGCTCTCGGGCAGGTCAAGGTGGAACCGCTCATTGATTTCCTCAATCTCCATACGTCCCGAGAACTCGTAACTTGTTTCGCTCAACTGGCGTGCTGTCAAGCGGTTGCGGTCATGCTCGTCCTCGATCTCGCCGAAGATTTCTTCTACCAGGTCCTCGAGGGTCACCATGCCACTGGTGCCACCAAACTCATCAAGCACGATCGCCATAGAGCGTTTCTCGCCCATGAGCTGCTGCATCATCTTGCGTGCCAGCAGGGTCTCAGGAGCAAACACGACAGGCTTTAAGCGGGTTTTCCAATCGACCTCGGTAACGAAGAGCTCGCTCACCTGGATAAAGCCGATGACATCGTCGATATTCTCCTTGTAAACGACAATTTTGGAAAGGCCTGAGCGGGTGAAAAGCTTGACCAAGTCATCCCGGGTGGTGTCCTCAACATCGACAGCGACAATCTCGTTGCGCGGCACCATGCAGTCGCGCAGTCGGGTGTCACTGAAGTCAAGCGCATTCTCAAATATCTTGACCTCGCGCTCCACGCTCTTGTTCTCGTCCTCATGCTTGTCGATGTTCTCTTGCAGGTAGGCATCAAGTTCGTCAACAGTCAGCAGACGCACGTGGGTCGAATTGATCTTGATGCCGAACAACTTCATCAACACGGCAGAGAGCCACTCGGTGAAGCGTGAAATCGGATAAAGGACACAATAGACCATAAACAAGGGAATGGACGATGTGCGCAACGAGGTGTTGGGATTGATGCGGAAGATGGTCTTGGGAACAAACTCACCAAAGATGAGGATAATCAATGTGGCGATAACCGTCTGGGTCAACAGCAGCAGAGCCTCGTTGCTGATCCAGGGTTTCAAGGGTGTGGTGAGTAACTGGGCCATCGCCATTGAGTAAACGATGTTGGCAATGTTATTGCCGATGAGCAGGGTGGAGATGAACGTCTCGCGGTTGTTATAGTAGATATTAAGGATGCGGTTGATGATGCCACCACGAGCCATCTCAATTTCGGCGCGAACCTTGTTGGAACTGACAAACGCGATTTCCATACCCGAAAAGAATGCCGAGCACAGCAGTGCGGCAAGAGCAATAATCAATGGTGTTGTGTAAGTTGGGTCCACAGTCAGTGATATGTCGTTAATGATTAGTGTCGGTTGTGACCTGCTTTGGTGCAGGTTGAGGTGCGGGTTGAGGTGCGGGTTGAGGTGCGGGTTGAGGTGCGGGTTGAGGTGCGGGTTGTGGTGCAGGGTTGCCACTGCCGGGATGAGGCATGCGGCTCTCATCGACGGGGAAGATGGCCTCGACCTGGCGCAGGGTGTAGGTCGTGAGCCGTTCGTTGGACTCGTAGCCGTAACCCTCGATGATGCGTCCCTGTTTCTCGATGTGGATAAAGGCGTCGCTATACATCTTGTGGCTGTGCTGGTCCCACATCAACTCGTCGGTGAGAATGACGTCTCCATCAATGTTAGTGATGCGCACATGGCCCGTGAGAGTCCATAAGGATTTTTCTTTGTCAAAATAGGCCGAATCGCACTTGATGGTGGTTGTCATCTTGTACTTGTCGTCGAGCTCTTCACAGGTCACCCCCTTGGGAAAAGTCCAGTGAGGATGCTTGGCCTCTTCAAACATGTTCCACAACGGAGCAACAATGCGGTATCGGGTGTATCCCGATTCGCTGATGACCGTCTCGACGTCGGTCGTGGTCATGGTGGGGACGACGTCGGGGTTGGTGGGATGATTCACCATGGTCGTGGTGTCTTCTTTACATCCGGTGGTGAAGACCATCGTGACCATGACGGCAGTCAATATGTAGAACAGTTGTCTCACGCGTTAACGGATGCGGCTCTTCCAGAACCACAGCTCATTGAAATTGACACCGATGGTGATGTTAAGGTAGTTCTCACTGATGAGGCTCACGGGAGTGGCCTCGCGGTGGCGCCATTCCACGCCCAGGTTGATGGTCGTCTTGCTGCCTGGAGCAGGCAGGCCGACACCGACGCTGAGACCATAATCACGCAAGTGAGATTGGTCGAACAACATGTAATCATGATTGAAGAATGCACCAGCGCGGAACGACATGGCACCAAAGTAGCTGCCACGCTTGTTGGGCGTGTATTGCATACCTAATGCCAATTTCGAGCGGTCGTCAAACTTTGTGTTTTGTGCCTCGATGCCTCCGATGGGTGTGTACTTGGCACTGCTCCACTTCTGGAAAGTGTAATCGGCCTCGATGGTGAGGCGGTGGTTCAACATGTAGCTCACGCCCACACCGATGGAGTAGGGCTGTTCATAATTACCCTTCATGGACGTGTAGCCGATAGTGTCCACCTTGCTATCCTGGGTGTCATACCTTGTTCCCCAAGTGTGGCCGTGATAGGACTTCTTGGGCTGGAATGTGGCGCCCACAGTCAGTCGGTCTCGGTTCTTGAACAGTGGCAAGGAGTATTGAATACCCACCTGGGTGTTCCAGTCGCGCACCTTCATGTTGCGGGTGAAGTAGCTGGACGAATTGGAGGAGATTAGGGTCGTGTTCAGGGTTGTACCGAAGAGGTAGGCGATATTCAGACCCACGCTCAAGTTCTTGACGGGCTCGTAACCTACTCCCAGGTAGAGCTGGTTCAATCCACCGTTACCCGATCGTGACTCGCTGCCGCCAACAATATCGCCACCGTAGGCATAACCCACCGACGAGTATGGCAACAGGCCAAACGAGGCTCCTAAGCCCTTGGACACCTTGAAGTGGCCAGTCAAGTAATCCAGTCCGGCACCGAAGTTATAGCCTTGTTTGCCGTTCTCCTTGCTCCACAAGTTGGACAGGTCGATGCCCACATCCCACAGGAAGGTGAGTGAATCGACGTCGGCATAGGATGCGGGGTTCATCACATTGATGATGCGTCCGCCCTCCATAGCATATCCCACGCCACCCATCGAACGCTGGATGCTTGACACGTTGTCATTGAGCATGCCGTAGCCCATCTTGGAGTAGGGCGTGGTCACGATTTGTGCCTGAGCAGCGCCACAGCCCATGGCCACAGCGAGCAGTAATACTGTTATCGTTTTATAGATTCTCATTGGCTTGATTGTATAAGTAGATGCGGTTGAGTCCTTCGGCCGCTAAGTGTTCATAGTGGATGATGCTCTCGTCGGAGAGGCGGTTGTGCAGTGTGCGTCCGTCGCCACCAGTGATAAAGACCATCAGATTGGGGTGGGAGAGGCGCAGGTCGGCGATGTAGCTCTTGATCTCGCCCAGTACGCCCAGCAGCACGCCACTGCGGATGGCAGTCAACGTGTCATAGCCCACGACAGGGGTGTCGCCTTGGACATCGACCAGTGGCAGCAGACCTGTGTGCTCGTGCAGTGACTTGAAGCGCAGCGACAGGCCTGGGGCGATGTTGCCACCCACAAAACAACCGTCGGCGGTTACCAGGTCATAGGTTATCGCTGTTCCGGCATCGATGATGAGCACGTCGCTGGCATTGTCCAGGCGTTGAGCAATTCCCCATGCGCCCACTGCTGTGGCAATGCGGTCGCGGCCTAAGGTCTCGGGCGTGTGGTAACCCAGGTGAATGGGCATGGGCGTCTCGTGGGTGAGGCGCAGCAAGTGGCGGCAACGTTGTTCCACGAGTTGCTCAATGCGTTGGCTGGAAGTGCTCGACGCGGTGCTGCAGATGATGGCGGTCTCGGGTTTATATGTGCTGATGAAGCGGTTGAGCAACCGTCCGTCACGACGCATGAAGCGGTTAGTGGCGACGACCTGTGAACCGATGAAGAAAGCCACCTTTACCGAGGTGTTTCCGTTGTCTATTGTGAGATTACCTTTCATTAAAAGCGCAAAATTACTAAAACTTAGCAGATTTCAAAAAAATATTTGATCTGTTAAAGCTATTTATAGACCGTTGTGAATGTGTAACATTTATTCACTTACTGCTTTTCTTCTCCTCGATGTCGATCATTACCGAAGCATAGAGTTGCACCAGCACGCCAGCCAGCAGGAAACCGATCCAGTCGTTGGTCCCTTGGGAAATGAACATCATCAACGCACTGGTGCAGTAGAGCATGGCACTGGCGATGAGGATGCGGTGCAGGCGCTTGATGCGCAGTACAGGTCCGTTATAGGCACCCAAGACGCGGGCAACGAGCACCAGAATGGCGCCCCCGGCAAATGCCCACCTCATCCACGTGAACTGTGAGGGAGTGAAGTTGAGCAGGGGCAGGATAGCCATGATGACCATGGTGAGCAGTCCGATGAGGACCATGATGTTGGAAATCTGGATTCTTTTTTCGATACTTGCCATGATGATCAGGGAATGTCGGTGATGAAAACTTCCTCGTTGATGCGCTTCATGCCATATTTCTCACGTACGAGGCGTTCGAGCGACTCGTTGTCGGTGTTGAGCTCGTTGACCTTGGCCTCGTAGATGGCTGCCGAATCCTCATAATCCTTGATTTGACTCTTGAGGTCGTTAATCTGGGAGCGGTACTTGTTGATGCGCATGTAGTTGTTCTCACCGAAGAAAAGAAGAACCACTACAAAGCCGATAAAGATGAGCAGTGGAATGTTGAGCCACCGCGGTATCCAATTGGGACGCTGAATGTTGAAGAGAGCCATGATTGTAGTTGTTGGTTTTTCGGTTGTTAATTGTTAGTCTTTCAGTAGATTGGGGCGCAGGCGGCGAGTGCGTTCCAGCGACTGCTGCATCTTCCACTCGGCGATTTTTGCCGCATGTCCGCTGAGCAGGATTTCGGGCACATGCCAGCCATTGAACACCTCGGGACGGGTATAGACGGGTGCCTCGATTAATCCATCCTGGAACGAGTCGCTCAGGGCACTCTGTTCGTCACCGATGGCGCCAGGCAGCAGGCGCACAACAGCGTCGGCGATGACTGCTGCTGGCAGTTCCCCGCCAGTGAGCACATAGTCACCGATGGTGATCTCCTTGGTAATCAAGTGCTCGCGGATGCGATAGTCCACGCCCTTGTAATGTCCGCACAGGATCATCAGGTTCTCCTTGAGCGACAAGGCGTTGGCCATGGGCTGGTCGAGCTGCTCGCCGTCGGGCGAGGTGAAAATGATTTCGTCATACTCGCGCTGGCTCTTCAACTCTTCCATGCAACGCCACACGGGCTCGATCTGCATCACCATGCCCGCCTCGCCACCGAAGGGGTAGTCGTCCACCTTGCGGTGCTTGCGCAGACTCCAGTCTCTCAGGTTGTGCACGTGGATCTCCACTAAGCCCTTGTCCTGGGCTCGTTGCAGGATCGAGGTGTGCAGTGGCGACTCGAGTGCGTCGGGCATGACGGTCAATATATCTATTCTCATTTTAGTCTTTAGCTATATTTGCTTGTTAGTCATCATTTTTAACGCTCATCATTTTTCACTTTCCTGGTCCCACGGGTAGGTCCGCTTGGGATTACGCGGGAACCAACCCTTGCGTACACGTTCCTGTTGTTCGCCCATCTCCTTGATGCCCCAGAAGCTGGAAAAAGCCCCCACGCCCATCAGCGACGAGAGTATGACATCTGTGGTAAGCAGAGAACCGATGCACAGCAGGATGCCTAACAGCACAAAGAACCACTTGAAGCGCAGCCCATAGTGGTATTCACCCTTGATGACCAAAGGATGGAAAATGCCGATGATTAAAAACGAGCACAGCCCCAAAAGCAGGCCTTGCAGGTGATATGTCGTCAGAAAATCTATCATTTGAGATTATGTGATTTTGCCACACGCCATGACTCAATGAATCACATGGCCGAAAAAGTCCTGCAAAGATACACGATTTCCACGATATCCCTGCATGAAATATCCTTAAAATGTGTTTATAAAAAACTATGTGTAATCTTGATTTAACACCAGCTATAGTCACCTTGATGATGCGCAATGTGTGCAAGCATCATAAGAATCATCAAGCGATAGAGCTGTTGTCGGATGAAAAATGGCCTTTAAAGTCGATGAAATGGCTTATTTTGGGGGCTATTGTAGGGCATCGATGAGGAGGCCGAAGAAGACGTAGGCGGCGAAGAGGAGGAGTGTGAAAACGATTGTGCGGCCCATGCAACCCAGGGCACTCATGCCGTTGTTGTTCTTCTTTTTCTTGGATTTCTTTTTTGCTGATGGTTTGCGCTTGGGGGCGTTTGATGTGTCGCTGCCACTCAGTCCAGTATAGCGGTATGATGTGGATGCTTGCTTCATTCGGGTCTTGTGGGGAGGGGGAGTGGGTTTGTTGGGCTTGTACTCTGGTGGAGTGTCGGTGGTGTCAAAGCTGATGCTGGTTGTCTGGCGCTTGGGAGAAGATGCACTGGAGTTGTCTTCACGGCGAGTGGAGACGCGGGTCTTGGGGATGGGCTGGTGGGCCTGTAACAAGCACTGTGGGCAAATGATCACGCCATCATTGGCAATCAATTGCTCATTACTTACATCCAGTTTTTTACCACATTTGGGACAAGTCCAGCGCATAGTTCAGTTGATAGTTAACAGTTAATAGAGAATAGTTGGTATCCAAGCCATGCGTTTTCATTGCGGCCAGAAACTAATAACTATTCTCTATTAACTATTCACCAAATTGATTTATCCCTCGTAGTGGATAATGGCCTTGACAACGACGTGCCACCTGCCGTCGACAAACTCAGCTTCGCCGGCGCGGTCGGTAATGATGCGGCTGCCACTGGGAATCTGTATGGCGTTGCCCGAGCAGGCGCGGATCAGGTTCTCGGCAGGCATCATCAGGGCAAAACGGTGAACTTCAGGCTTGTCGATGACCTCAAATGTGCCATGCTGTCCATCAAATGTGGTGAGCACATAGATGGAATTACCAGGCTCAAAGGTGTCGCTCACACGTGTGAAGTCATCATTCTCGTCGGGCTTGCTCATGAACAAGTTCATGACATCGCCTTCCTCTTCGGTCTGGGTTACCTCCTCTACAGGCTCTTCTTTCTTGTTGTCTTCTTCGACGGGCTCTGCCGCGGGAGTAGTGGCGGGCTCGTTGTTACGGATGGCTTTGCCAGTCAAGCGGATGGACAGTGCCTTCATCTGATCGGCGGCATCGGTCGAGAATTCCTGCAAGTTGGCGTTGGTACGGTCAAGCTCACGGGCAAAGGTGCGTCCCATTTCCTTGATCTTGCCACGGTTGCTCAGTGAGATGAGCAGTGCGCACAGACCCAGCAAGGAACCCAAGATGCCTAACCACAAGGGCAGGTCGGCTGGGCAAGTTACACCACTGGTGCTGGATGACGCTTGGCTGGCCTGTGCCTCGCTATTGGCGGCATCACCCCCTTGGTTTTCTCCATTGCTGTTAGCCTGGTCGTTGGCTGGTTGGGCGGGAACTTCTTGAGCAGCCTCGGGGTGCTCGGTAATAAAGGCCTGAAACTCAGGTTCGACAAGTTTCCAAATCTGTGGCGTTACCAGCTCCTTGAGGTCGCTGATGCTACCGTTCTTGCCTTCTTCATCCTTAAACTCGTTGTAGATTTTCTCCCACTTGCGGCCTTGATTGCTGTACACCTCGTTCAGGTCATCAAGGGTGTAGCCCTGGGGGTACCTTGACTTGATCTCGTCAATCTTCTTGGCAAAACCACGGGCATGAGCTGTGTAGTGGGCACATGTGGCGATACCCTGTTTCCACAGCGTGGTGGAGAGGGTCTGGTTCTCGGCGATTTGTGCCAGTGCCGAGGTGGCGAGGCAGATCATGGCTGCCATAAATAACGTTAATCGTTTCATCATTTTTTAGAGATATTATGTTATTGGTTAAACTTGCTGATGACGTCGTTGCGCATATTCTTGAGCAGGTTGTGGCGGATGACGCCGATGACAGGATAGAAGAACGGTACGTCCTCAACCACATCGGTGGCATTATAACGCCCCTTCAGGAAGGTGTTGATACCAGCCGTGAGGTAGTTGGCGAGGTTGTCGCTGAGCACGCTCTCGAACAGGCGCAGCACATTGTTCTCGATACCGAACTCGTCCTTGACGGTGGCATCGCACAACTCGACAAAGAACTGGTTGAACTCCTTGACCTTCTCGACTAACTGGTCTCGCACCTCGATGGATTCGACTTGGGCCATTGTGAGCTCGTCATCTCCAAGCATCGAGCAGCAGTAGCGCATGCGCTTCACGCTCGTGGCATTGTAGCGGGCTACGTCGGCTTGACCTTCAAGGCGGCGGTTCTCCAGCTTGATGCCACCACGACAGGTAATCTGTTTGGGTGACTTGATTTCCTGCTTGATCTCAAAAATCTCGGTGTAGGGCTTGCCATAGACGCGCTCGATGATGGTCTGGGTGAGCATGTTGATGCGGCTCTGTGAACCCAAGATGTTCAGTATCTTGCTACCTGTTCCCGAGAAGTAGATTTGCTTGGGCATCTCGTAGTTGCGTTGCTTCATTGCCATGGCAATATAGTAGATGATTGCCGAGTAGAAGTACATGAAGATGAGCCTGCGCTGACTGTCGTTGCGCAGCAGTGCGTTGTAACTGTACAAGTTGCGGTCAATCTCGCGCAGGGTGCGCAACTCCTCGACGTTCTCGATCGAGAACAGGAACGCATTGATGTCCTCGCTGCGCTTCTGGGCCATGATGTCGTTGAGAATGCTGCTCAGGTAGGCGATGTTGTTGCCCTTATCGTTCTCGATGAGCTGCTTGAAGTAGCGCGTGTAGTGCTGCAACAGCGGATTGTTGTCGGCATCCTTGTCAGTGAAGCCGTCGCCAAAGATGGCATTGCCCGCAAACCTAAACGACGATATGGCTACCGGCTCGCTGCTCATGCGGTCGCTGGTGGGCTGGTAAATGACCGTGTCACATGTGCCACCGCCGATGTCGATGGACACATAGCTGCTGCCGGCTACTTCGGCACCGCTATAGTAGTAGGCGGGTGCAAGGCTTTCGGGATAGGAACGCAGGCGGTCGCTGTCGGCACCGATGTAGGTGTTGAACAACTCTGTCCATGTCCTCTCCAGGGTGTCGCGGTCTGCACCACCCATGCTGACGGGATAGAAGTAAACGAGCTCAGTGCGGCGCAGGTCGGCATTCTCGAGCAAGGCTTTGGCCTTGATGAGCAGAGTGAGTTCACGCAAGAAGGATTTGGCCAGTTCGGTGTCTCCTTTCCACTTGAGGTTGGTCGTTACCTCATAGCCATGGAAGTAACGTCGCTCATACAGGAATGGGATGTTAACGTCGCTGAAGAGGTTGCTTCCCATGCCACTGTTCTCGTTGCGTGCAAGTGTAGAACGCAAGGGGAAACCGTAAACATTGTCAATTTCGCGGGGCACAAACTCGACACGCTGCACTTGTTCGGCATATTCCAGGGAGTGGGGCTTGTGCAGTGAGGCGACGAGTACCTGCTGTGAGCCGTACTCGAAGGTGAACGGCTGTGAGGGCTGACCTCGCTCGGCCCATTCAACATGGGTATTGGTCGTGCCGAAGTCCACGGCAAAGATCAATTCCTTGGCACTGGGGATATAAGGCTTCCATTGTGGAATAATCACGCCACTTGCACGACCCAAGTGGTTCTGAACACTCACCTCCATATAGTCAAACGAACCGTCCACATCATAGTAGGTCGTGCTGTAGCCTGAGTGAGAACGGATGGCATCGCGCACGTTGAGCCCGTCGGTCTTGATGCCGTTCTTGTAGAAACGCAATGTGGCACCACCGTTCTCGATCATGGTGAACAGTTCGACGGTATAGTCATCGTTGGCGTCGGTCTTGACAAACGGGAATATTGAGGTGGACAAGGTTGTGCCAACGATACGACCCGTGCCACGGCGCTCGTCAAAGGTCCACGTGTGGTCGTTGATTGGGAAATACTTGCGCGACAGCTCGATGAAGCGGTTCTCGCCTTTCTTGACACGGATGCGCAGGGTTACCATCACACTGCCGTCGGCAAATTCCTCGATGTCGATCACATGGCGTCCGGCGATGGTGCCTTTCAGGTAATCGGTGTCAAAGTAGGTGAACAGCAATGGCTTCAAGGGGAGCAGGTAGCCACAGGTGGGCTGTGGTGTGCGTGGCTTGAGGTTGCCGTCAAAGAAATGGTCGGTATCTATCACGCAGCCACTGTCCAGGCGGACGATGGTGTCGGTCAAGAAGTCGTCGGTGGTGACAAATGGATAATGTATCGAGGTGTCAGGCAACTTGCGGTCGCTCAAGGGGATGCCGCCACAATACACCTGTGTGGCACTATCCCATTCCTTGTCAATATAGCGGTAATGTTCCACACTGCCGTTGAAGCCGTTGACCAGTACCAGTGGCAGTTCGCTTTTGGACTGAGGCAGGGTGGGAGTGATGACAAAGTCGCTCTCGCTGGCGGCCGTGCGGATGTCAAGAACGCGCTTGTGGTAGAAACGGGCGCCTAAAACGCTGACGTCAATGCCGCCACCGAAGGGGTCATAGCTGTGTTCCAGGTGCTCAAGCACGGTGCTGGCGCGTCCCTCGTCCAGTGCATCCAGATTGGGGATTACTGCCGTGATGCGGTTGTAAAGCGCTGGCCTGTTCTGGCGCAAGGGTTCCAGATTCTTCTGCATGTAGGAATAGACCTCTCCGCAATGCAGTCGCAGCGTGGGGTAGGCATTCAGTAGCAGGTACATGTAATAGACGAAGTCCTCATCGCGCTGCCACAGGTGTCGCACCTGGCTGAAAAGACTCACGCCCTGTTCCACCTTGATGGCATCGATGGCGCCTAATGCTGGAGCAGCCATCACAATAGATGCGGGGGAGGTGCCACCCAGGACCTTGCGGTCCCACATGAGGATGTACCAGTCTTTCAATAGGTCGAAGTTATAGACCTTGTCGCTGCGCAGGAACAGGTCTAACGTCTCCCCATACAGGCGGTGCTGTGGATTGGCTTTGAGCTGCTCGATGCACTCCTCGCGGTTCCAACGGATGATGCGCAGGTAGTCCTTATGATTCTCGTAGTCAAAGAACAACTGGGCCACGTCCAGTGCGTTAGATACCAGGCGCTCATTCATTCTGGCGCCACGCAGGCGCTCGTTGGCCAGTTGCTTGAAGGCGTTCTTGACCAGGTCGAGTTGTGCAAGTGGGCTGGGAATGGCGGTGCGAGGGTTTTCACTCAGGCCGCCATCGGGGTCCTTGATGCGCGCGATGTCATCGTCACTGTAAGGGGCATGGGCAATCCAGTCCTCCTCACCATTCTTGATGGTATTGTTGCTATAGGATAATATCTCGCTCATATTTTTTCTTCTTGGTTTTCGGTGATCAGTATTTTGCGGATGCCGCTACAAACTGACAACTGAAAACTAATAACTTCAATTAATGTTCTCGTAACGCTCGGTAAACACGTTGTGTGCCGCCTTGTTAAACAGGTCGAGCAGCTTGAATTCCACCGTGCGGTCGCTGTAGCTGGTGTTGTTCTTACTCAACTTGTTCATCTCGGCCTTGAACACGTCGTTGTCCACCTTGTAATGGCCTAATAGACGCTTTTTAACATTAACGCCCTCGATGGCATGGGCCATGTCAATCTCGCCAGGCTTGAATAGAGCCACACTACGCATGTTGTCATTCATCTCGGTGAGCCACTGGGCATAGCCTAACAGGAAATGATCAACCAGCGTGCGGTAGAATTGCGAAACGAGGAAGTCACTCTTGATCTTGGGGATATCCTCGGTAAAGCCTTGGCCAATCATGTTCTTGAATCCTGTGGTCAGGAACAGGAACAACAAGTGGAACTTACTCATGGGCTCATAAATGAGTTGACGCGTGCGGTGACCCAGCGACAGGAAGTTGAGGCTTAACTCATCCTTGGCCAGAGCGTACTCGTAGGCTGTCGTGGGAAGGGGATAGCCGTCGGGGTCGGTCAGCTTGCTGTCGGGCACACCTGCGAAGTCTAACGGAGCCAAGGCGCCGATAAGCTCTATGAGGTGTGCATTGTTGCGCTGCCCATGTTCACCCGGGTCATACAAGTAGGGCTTGCTTCTCACTTGGTCGCCCAGGTAATAAATGCTATTCACGTTGCTGTCGTTGGCGCCCGTGAGCGTGTTTTTATAGTAGTAAAGGGCGCTCTGGGTCTTGACGATAAAGTCGCTGGTGGCGATGCGCTGGTCGTGCTTGTTGCCCTCAAGGGTGAAGTAGGGGAGCACGGTCAGGCCACCGATGGGGGCGCGGCTCAGAGCATCGCGGTTCTCGATTCCCTCAAGATTGGCAGCTTGACGTATGTTCTTGACCATGATGGGAAAACCTGCCGCACCAGTTCCTCCAAAGATAGAGCTGATGAAGAAGATGCGATCGCCCTGGCGGAAGATGTTGCTGAAGGCTTTGAACTCATTACTGTCCTTAATCTCGTTGAGCGCGACGCTACCGATGTTGGGACTGCCCACAAAGCCGATGTTCATCTTGTTCTCCAACTGGTAGTTGGCAAACAGGAGCGAGGTCAGAGCTTGGTTGGCTTCGTTCATAGTGTCGTAACCGATAAACTCGCGGAACTTGGCGTTCTCGACAGCTCCCAAGTTGAAGATGAAAGTATCGCCCAGGGTCACGCTCGTGTTGCTCATGATTTCTCGCAGGGTAACAATGCGGTTAGCAAAGAACCCTTCGGCGTTAGGCTCGTTGCCGTAGAGTTTGCGCCTGATGTCGCGGTAGTCGTTGAGTAGTGCCTCGGTTCGTTTCAGGTCCTCGTTGGCCTTGTGTGGGTCGATGATGACGGGAACGATTTCCAAATCCTTGACCGGTTTGCCGTTCTCGTCAAGGGGTCGCACACCCGCAGCCGACAGCATCAACAGCGACTTAAGAACCCTCGATCCAGTACCTCCGATAGCAAATAGAAATAGTCTCATTTATATTGTTTTAAATTTTGTGATCAAATCTTTATTGTTGTCGCCCTATAACTCAAAGCCTTATTGTGGCAGTGGGGTGTGACGGCAGTTACTGCTCCACCAGCGCATCGAGTAGGAAGCAATGATGTAGAGTAACGCTGCGAACAGAATCGTCTGCATCTCGAACTGGATGGACTCGCCGATGTACATGAGTCCGTTGTTGGCAAATACGGTGTCATTGTAGATGTAGCACACTACAGGCGCCAGCACTGCTACAACGGCCAGGATGGCGAGCCAGTGATACCAGCGGTCGAACTTTACCGAGTTAATGGCATAATAGTAGATGGCGGCACCACCCCATGCGATAATAATGGTAATGGCGGCAATCACAGGATACATGTTCAGGTTGTACATCTTGTCATTGAAGCCCTGGTTGAAGAACATCTGCTCATAGATGTTGAACCCATCGGTGCAGCTGAGGATGAAAAACAGTACTGTCACCGCAATCCCGATAATCAGATAAGTGATATGTTTCATTAGTTTTAAGTTGTCAGTTTTGAGTTGTTATTGTTCATAGTCTGGTGCAGGGTCATCGTTGCAGCTGGATGGTCACGTCAAAAAGGGAACTACCGCCCTTCATGGCATTGAACATGCCTCCCAGCAGTTGTTCAAGGCCCAATGTCGTTGTCGCAAACGAACTGCCGGCGCTGGTGTCGCTGGTGCTTGATGACTGGCGCACCCACTCGGGCAACTCGTTGCGAAGCGAGATGCGCACCTCGTCGCGCGGACTCTTGAGGTCGCCAAGCAGTGTGAGCACGTGGGTCATGCCCTCCAGATACTCCTTATTGTTGGCTGTAAACATGCTCTGGTCGATCGGTTGCACGGTCAGGGTATAGCCGTCGATGCTCCTCACCTCGTAGTTTGCCGAATTGGTCAGCAGGGCGTCGTCTTTCAATAGTCCACCCAGGTTGGCAGCCAGAGAGAAGCATAACTTGCCCGTCTGACGGTCTCCGTCGCACTTGGAGAGCACAATGCCGTCGCCATGCTTGACACGGAAACGCCCTGCATTATCTTTCCACTCGGGTAACACGCGGCATTCCACCTCGCTTGTACCCTGGTTGAAGCGGTAGCTGTGACGAACTTCGGGTGCATCGAGCACGCCGCTGTAGCGCTTGTCCTGAGCCAGTTGATCCATCACGTCACTATCGGCGATGATGACGAGATAGAAGGGGCGCTTGCCGCTGTATTCAAAGGGGACTCCGTTATAGGGGTAATACTTGCCACTATAGTCACCCATGAATTGTTGCACGACCACGCTCTTGCCCTTGTAGCGTGCAAAAACGTGGGTGGCAAGACTGTTCTCCTCGTTGAAGATTTTGTCAATGCTCACACCATGGGTGTCCTTGGGGGAATAGATGAGGTCACTCACGAGCACGCTCACGTTACCTGGTTGCTGAGCCTCTAATATCTTGTTGAAAATCAGCTGGAAGTCAGTATAGCTGGCATCACCGATGCCCGATGTGCTCTGGTAGATGTCACGATCCTTCAGGAACTCATCTACCGAGTGCTGGTAGGGGTAAATGCCGTCGTTCACGATGTTGATGTCCACCTTGCTGCCAGCAGGAAAATGATTGATCAAGTCGTTGACGGCTTTTTTCAGCTGGCCGCCACCCTCGCGCTGGTCGTAGGGGACCATTGAGCCACTGCGCTCAAAATAGACCGACAGCGACAGGTTGTCCACACCGCCATAGGGCCTTGTGTTCCAGTGCATGGGTGGACGCAGGTGAGACCCGATCTGGTCGATGAAATCGGACATTTTCTTGTGATCGACCTTCCCCTCGGGCGTTAAGAAATCGCCATATTTTGCAGGGTTGTCGGTCACTATCGAGCACAACGAGTCATAGGCTGCACGCGTCGTGTCACCACTCACGAGCACACTGCGTACCGCTTTTTCCAACTGGCCGTGACCGCCACATGACATCAATCCTGCCAATAGTGTGCACACCATCAGCAACATCGGTAATCGCTTCATATTCTTCATTCTATCATGTTGTGTTGTTACTGTTGTAGAACAGTATTCCGTAAATTATGCAAAAATAGTGCCGTTTGAGACATTATCCACGCATTTCAGTGTTAAAAAGTGTTACCCGATAGAATCTCTTCCAGTTATTGGAGATAACCATGGTGATTGCGTATTGTCCATTTTTTTCTTTCACAAGAATGGTGCGAATCCTTAGATTTCTAACCTAAAACAATAGCTGATGGCCAAAAAGCGAAAAAAAAACTTTAAATCTCATTGCGACGGCAAAAAAATATGTATATTTGCAAGTTAAAACAAGGAATATCAACTAAAAGAAGAAATACAAGATGCGCAAATTGTTTTTCATGCTGCTTGTAGCAGCGATTACAACACTGAGTGGTTACGCTCTGACCGTCAATAACACAGCGGGTCAGTTGTCTCAGGCTGTGAGTGATCCCCAGTCTGTTACCTCTCTCGTAGTAACTGGAACGATGGATGCCAGCGACTTTGTGTTTATTACCAACTCGATGCCCGAGTTGGTCACGATAGACTTGTCGGGTGTGTCGATTGTTTCTTATGACAAGGGCAATGCTCTGTATGGCACGGTGACCAACTACTACGCTAACGTAGTTCCCCGCACCGCCTTCTTTGGCAAGAAGCTCACGAGTGTTACCTTGCCTGCTAACCTTGAGGGCATCGGTTATGCTGCTTTTGCTGGCTGCTATCAGTTGCGCAGCGTGACAATTCCCGCAACGGTAGGTTTCATCGATGATTATGCATTCTCAGGCAGCGGGCTCACGAGTATCGTCCTGCCCCAGTCGGTGATGGTAATGGGTAAAGGTGTATTCTCGCGTTGTGAGTCATTGACAAGTGCTACCATCAACTGCGGTTATATTGGAGACTATGCCTTCTTGGGCGACGTAGCTCTGAATCAGGTTTCAGTGGGTCCCATGGTCGGGATGATTGGCCGTGGCGCATTCAATGGCTGTAAAGATCTGAGCACGATTAACTTTGACCCGGCTTGTCACATGACCCGCATCGACGAGGAAGCCTTCATCAATTCTGGCTTGCAGAATATCGATGTCAAGTCGTTGGGTTTGGGTACCGTAGGTGACTGGGCATTTGCCCAGACCAAGCTCAGCAGCTTGGAACTTGCCGACGAGATGACAGTACTGGGTGATGGCGCCCTTGCTCACAACCCTCAATTGACCATTGTTGACTTGCCAGGTCTGGCTCAGCACAATCATGGAAACGGACGTTACAATGCTCCTGGTGTTCAGCGCACCCTGGAGCAGATTAATGCCTACACATTTGCTGGCGACAGTGAACTCCAGGCAGGAAACATGCTTCAAGATGGTGTCAAGACGATCGGTGATTATGCTTTTTATAATGTGAGCACCGTTATGGACACGATGCGTTTGCCTGCCAGCATCACTTATCTGGGCGAGCGTGCGATGGCCGGTATGACGGGTATGCAAGTTCTCAAGACCGATGCTACTGAGGTTCCCACTCTGGGAGCAGACGTGTGGGATGGCGTTGCCCAGTCGAGCATTCCCCTCATCACTGCTAATGACGAAGTCAAAGCTCTCTATAGAGAGGCCGACCAGTGGAAGGAATTCTTTATTGATTCAGGCTTCATCTTGGGTGATGTGAACGGTGATGGTGTGGTTGCTATCAACGACGTGACTTACTTGATTGACTACCTGCTGAGTAGCGGTGGCGAAATCGATGTTCGTGCTGCCGATCTCAATGGCGATGGCAATGTTACTATCAGTGACGTGACTGCTCTTATCGATTATCTGTTGAGCGGTAACGCCGGTAGGAACATGCAGTTGATCCGCACCAAATTGGCTTCCCGCTTGTCCATGACTGGTGACGTTCTGGTATTACCCTCGATCACCCTGCGCCCTGGTGACACCCGCACCATTGATGTAGCCCTTGACAACAAGGAAAACGACTATCTGGCTCTGCAGTGCCAGTTGGTATTGCCTCAGGGTGTGAGCTTGGTAGGTGTTGAAGGCATTGAGCGTGGTGTCAACCACAAGTTCAAAAGCTCACGTCAACAGGACGAGGAGAATACTTACTTGATTATCGGCGTCTCAAACAACTTGAGCAAGTTTGCTGGCAGCGAGGGCAACGTGATGCGCCTGACCATCACAGCTAACGACGGGTTCCAAGCCGATAATGCCGAGGTCATCCTTAATGACGTGATGTTTGTTAACCTTGAGCATGCACTGTGCCTCTCGAGCGACGTTGCCAGCAAGGTGAACGATGCTACAGGTGTTGAACAGATCACGGCCGACAAGGAGATTGCCAGCATCCGCTACATTAACGTGGCTGGTCAGGAGAGCGAGACTCCATTTGATGGCATGAACATCGTGATCACGACCTACGTTGACGGCACGATCACAACGGCCAAGGTGCTGCGTTAAAGGTTAGCTGTAAACGCAAGACAATATTGAGGCGACCTGTGCATGACATGGGTCGCTTCAATGTTTTTTGGTGGGGCTGAATTCACGCCAACTACAAGATTTGTTGTAAATTTGCATCATCATTATAAATCACAGGTATATCTATGAAAAGAATTCTTTCTGTTTTCACCCTGATGGTGTTGGGAGTGCTTGCTCTCACTGCCGGGGTGCGCGACGACTTCAAGGCTAATCCCAAGTTGAGCGCAAACAACTATCAGGCCTATCCCGTCAGTGGTTTTCCTGCCATCACTGCGGCGCCAGCGGGATATGAACCGTTTTTTATCAACCATTATGGCCGTCATGGTAGCCGCTGGCTCATTAATGATAAGAAATACACTTATCCCTTGCAGATGCTGGAGAAGGGTGAGCGCAATGGCAAGCTCACACGCCGTGGTCAGGAGGTCCTTAACATCCTGCGTCAGGTGCATGATGCCAGCTATGGGCGTTTGGGAGAGTTGAGTGACATCGGTGCCGAGCAGCATCAGGGCATTGCTCGCCGCATGTATAATAATTTTCCACAGGTGTTCCAGGATGGAGCCCCCGTTGTGGCTCGCTCGACGATTGTCATCCGTTGCATCCTGTCGATGCAGAACGAGGTGGATGTTCTTGCCTCACTCAATCCCCGCTTGAAGATTTCCACCGATGCCAGTCAAGCGACGATGTACTATATGAATTACTCGGATTCTGTCGTGAAACCCCTGCGTGCCAGCCAGGCCGACTTGATTAATAGCTGTAGAGACCGTTGGATTAATCCCAAGGGAATGTTGAAGAAACTGTTCACCGATCAGCGCTTTGCCCGCGACAGTATCGACGATGCCCGCAAGATGATGATCTACCTGATGGAGGTGACAGGCAACATGCAGAGCCATCATCAGTTTGAGAATGTAAACCTCTATGACATCTTTAGCGACGACGACATCTACAGCGTGTGGCGTTACAACAATGCGAGCTGGTACATTAACTCGGGCGAGACACCGCTCACGCAGTGCCGTGTCGATTACATGGAGGCCAACCTGCTGCGCAACTTCATTGAGGATGCCGATCGCGCCATCACCGGTGGCAATCCTGCGCCTGGTGCATCGCTGCGCTTCGGTCATGAGAGTGTGGTGCTGCCACTGTGCTGCTTGATGGGCCTGAACGGCGCCGACTATCGCACGACCGATCTCGAGAACTTGGATAAGTATTGGCAGACCTACAAGATTTTCCCCATGGCCGCCAACATCCAGTTCATCTACTTCCGCAAGGCTGGCAGCGACGACGTGCTGCTGCTGCCGCTTCTCAACGAGCGCGAGGCTACCCTGCCCGTTCAGACCGATGTCGCCCCCTACTACCACTGGAACGACGTGCGCGACTACTTTATCAATAAACTTTCCAAGCAACCCACTATCCACCTGAACAAATGAAACGCATCACATTATATCTACTGGCAGCCGTAGCCTGCCTGTCCCTGAGTGCTATCAACCCTGTCACGCAGGTGAAGGGCAACTTTGACCGCTCGGCCAGCAACCACTATGCCTACCCCTACGGGACCGACGCCGAACTGCCGGCACTGACCAAGGCCCCTGCGGGCTATGAGCCCTTCTATATCGACCACTACGGCCGTCACGGCAGCCGCTGGCTCACCAACGGCAAGGTGTATGCCTATCCCGTCAAGGCCTTGCGTGACATTAAAGAGGCAGGGATGCTCAACCAGCTGGGAGAACGCCTGCTGCAGGCGCTCACGCGCATCAACGACGCAGCACAGCAGCGCGCTGGCGACCTGAGCGACATCGGCGCCGAGCAGCACCAGCAGATTGCCGCGCGCATGTACCGCAACTTCCCCGAGGTGTTTCAGGGCGATGCCCGTGTGGATGCCCGTTCGACGGTGATCATCCGCTGCATCCTGTCGATGCAGAACGAGACCATGACCCTGCGCACGCTCAACCCGCAGCTGCGCATCACCACCGACGCCAGCTACCACGACATGTACTACATGGGCTGGGGCTATGGCGAGGACACCCTGGCCAACGACCTGCGCAAGAGCATGGATCCGATTATGGACAAGTTGTATTACCAGCATGTGCATGCCGACCGCTTTGTCGGGCAGCTGGTCAACGACAAGTTGTGGGCCCACCACCATGTGAATGGCGGGAAGCTGATGCGCGACGTGTTTGACATCGCCGGTTCGTTGCAGGGCCATCACCAGTTCGAGGACATCAACCTGTACAACTACTTCTCCAATGAGGAACTTTTTGAACTCTGGCGCTTGAAGAACATCTATTGGTACATCCACTGGGCCAATGCACCCCAGAACGGCAACCGCATGCCCTTTATCGAGCGCGCCTTGCTGCGTGACATGATCGAAAAGGCCGACAACGCCATCACCTCGGGTGAGCGCGGAGCGTCGCTGCGCTTCGGTCACGAGACCTGCGTACTTCCCCTTGCCTGCCTGCTTGAGATTGACAATGTCAACTATAGTTGCGACGACTTGGAGACCCTGCATGAGCACTGGCAGGACTACAACATCATCCCCAAGGGCTGCAACATCCAGATGGTGTTCTACCGCCCCGTGGGGACAACCGGCAACCGCGCCGACGACATCCTGGTCAAGGTGCTGTTCAACGAGCATGAGGCCGTGTTGCCCTTCACGCCCGTCACAGGCCCATACTACCGCTGGACCGACCTTCGCAGCTACTATGAGCGCAAGCTCGCCACAGTCATCGACTGGACCGTGCAATAACAACAGCGTCTCTACTGACCTCACGCTTTTATTAAGGAAAACAAGCCCTATGTTTGACTTTGACGGTGCAAACACAGGGCTTGTCTTTCTTGTCTTCAAGAGCGAGTCTATGGCAGGAGGGTGCGGTAGATGTCCTGGTAGTTACGTGCCGCGATGGGTTCGGCGTAGTTAGCTAAGGCTGCTGTGCGGGCTTGCTGGCGCAGAGTCGCCAAACGGTTATTGTCGAGGCACCAGGCGATGCCGTGTGCAAAGTCGCTGCTGTCGCAGTAGCGGGCGACATAGCCGTCCTGCTGGTGGTGAATCATCTCGGGAATGCCGCCGACGTTGAAACCGACACAGGGCGTGCCACACGCCATGGCCTCGACAATGGTGTTGGGCAGATTGTCTTGTAATGACGGGGTAACGAATAGGTCAACAGCATTGTACAGACTGGCAATTTTGGCCTCCTGGCTCAGGTAACCCACAGTATAGACAGGCAAGGGCAGGGCCGATTTCACCGTCTCGGCATCACCACCCAGCACGACGACTCCCACTTGGCCTGCCAGCTCGGGCTCGTTGTGCTTGAGTAATTCGCAAGCCTCCTTGAGGTAACGGAACCCCTTGCGCTCATCGGTAATGCGCTGGGCGCCGAAGAGCAGCAGGCGCTTGTCGGCTGGCAACCCATGGAGCTCACGAGCCTCGGCTTGATCCATGGGAGCGAACACGTCGGTGTCGATAGCGTTGGGCACATTGGTGACCAGGTGACCCTGGGTCAGCGGACTCTTGCGGGCCAGTTCGGCAATCCAGTGGCTACAACCGACGAAGGCCAACGGCTTGCCATTGTAGATCGCCCGCTTGCGGTCAAACACGCGACGAGCCATGTCCGTGCCGATGCCTCCTCGCTTGAGCATGGGGCAGTGGCTGCACTGCGACTGGTACTTGTCGCAAGTGCCCGAGTAGTGGCAGATGCCGGTGAAGTACCACTGGTCGTGCATCGTCATCACGACGGGTTTGCCCGAGGCCATGATGCGCTCAATGCCCTTGAGCGAGAGGAAACCTTGATTGACCCAATGCAAGTGGATCACATCGGCCCAGTTGAAGGCTTCCATCGACGTGATGTCGGTGCCCACGTTGGCGATATCCACTTGGAACAGATTGCGCTTGCTCAAGCCGTTGGAGAGCCAGATGACGCCTCGTTCCCACAAGAAATTGGCTCTAAGTCGCCATGATGGCGGAATGTTGATGATCTGGGATGAATCGGTCTTGCGGTCACGCACGAGCATACGTGCCTCCACACCATTGTTGTTCAAGGCGTGCATCAGGCGGTTGGCTGCAATGGCGGCTCCGCCCGTTCTCTCGGCTGTATTGACAATCAGTACCCGCATATTGTAATGACAAAAGTACAAAAAGTTACCTCAATGTGACTTACATTCATGTGACTTTTTTAAAAGAAAAGTGGGTGTGTGGATGTAAAACAAGGGGCTTCCCGAATGGAAAACCCCTTGTTGCGGAAATATGAAATTTGTTTTATTATTTCCTCATGGATGATGCGTTAGAGCTGGGGACCAGCGGCTACCAGAGCCTTGCCTGCCTCGTTGTCCTCGTACTTGACGAAGTTCTTGATGAAGCGGCCAGCCAGGTCCTTGGCCTTCTCTTCCCACTGTGCAGCGTCGGCATAGGTGTCACGGGGATCCAGAATGCCGGTGTCAACGCCCTCGAGCTGGGTGGGCACTACCAGGTTAAAGTAGGGGATCACCTTGGTGGGAGCCTCGTCGATGCTGTGGTTCAGGATGGCGTCGATGATGCCGCGGGTGTCACGGATCGAGATGCGCTTGCCAGTGCCGTTCCAACCAGTGTTCACCAAGTAAGCCTTGGCACCGCTCATCTTCATGCGCTTAACGAGCTCCTCGGCGTACTTTGTGGGATGCAGCTCCAGGAATGCCTGGCCGAAGCAAGCGCTGAAGGTGGGAGTGGGCTCGGTGATGCCACGCTCGGTACCAGCGAGCTTGGCGGTGAATCCGCTCAGGAAGTAGTACTTGGTCTGCTCGGCATCGAGGATGGAGACGGGAGGCAGCACGCCAAATGCGTCGGCGCTCAAGAAGATCACCTGCTTGGCAGCGGGAGCGTGGCTGATGGGGCGCACGATGTTCTTGATGTGGTAGATGGGATAGCTGACGCGGGTGTTCTCGGTCACGCTCTTGTCGGCGAAGTCGATCTTGCCCTCGGCGTCAACGGTGACGTTCTCGAGCAGTGCATCGCGGTGGATAGCGTTGTAGATGTCGGGCTCGGCATCCTTGTCGAGGTTGATGACCTTGGCATAGCAACCGCCCTCAAAGTTGAAGATACCGTTGTCGTCCCAGCCGTGCTCGTCGTCGCCGATGAGTTTGCGCTTGGGGTCGGTACTCAGGGTGGTCTTGCCGGTGCCCGAGAGACCGAAGAAGATAGCGGTGTTCTCGCCGTTCATGTCGCAGTTGGCCGAGCAGTGCATGGCAGCAATGCCCTTCAACGGCAGGAAGTAGTTCATCATCGAGAACATACCCTTCTTCATCTCACCACCGTACCAGGTGTTGAGGATGACCTGCTCCTTGCTGGTCACGTTGAAGACAACGGCGGTGTCGCTGTTCAGACCCAGTTCCTTGTAGTTGTCCACCTTAGCCTTGCTGGCGCAATATACGGTGAAGTCGGGCTCCTGGTCAAACTCCTCCTCGTTCTGGGGACGGATGAACATGTTGGTCACGAAGTGGGCCTGCCATGCTACCTCCATCAGGAAGCGAACCTTCATGCGGGTGTCCTTGTTGGCACCGCAGAAGCCGTCAACCACAAACAGGCGCTTGCCGCACAGCTGCTTGATGGCGAGATCTTTTACCACGCCCCAAGTCTCCTCGGTGACGGGCTTGTTATCGTTGGGATAGCCGGGAGTGGTCCACCACACGGTGTCATGGCTGTTGGCATCGTCAACAATGAATTTGTCTTTAGGAGAACGGCCGGTATAGACGCCGGTCATCACGTTGATGGCGCCAAGCTCGGTTTCCTGACCCTTGTCAAAACCTTCGAGCTCGGGTTTCATCTCCTCGTTGAACAATACCTCATAGCTGGGGTTGTAGAGAACCTCGGTAACACCAGTGATACCGTACTTCTCGGCTAAGATAGCTTTATCAAACTTTGCCATAATAAATCTTTAATTATTAATGTTTTAGAAATTACCTATTTGAAATGCAGCGCAAAATTACACATTATTTTATAATGTGCAAACTAATTAAAGAAAAATTTCCTTAATAATGCGCGTCTGCGGTCTTTGTGTCGGCTGTTTTTTCTGTCGGCGAATTATGGGGATTAATAGGATTTGTGCGTCCGCAGTGCGGCGTTCAATAAAAAAACTTTATAATCTGCTTAATTCGCCATAAGGTTTTTACCACTTTTTTGAGCATGGAATCCTCTTGTATTCAAGAGATTTTTTGCCATAATTAATAAGAATCCCCAACTTCATGTCAGTTGCTTTTAGATAATTATAGACTTGTGCAAAATGCTCATCTGCAAGATCTGAAACGGCCTTTAACTCAACAATAATCTTTTCAAAACAAACAAAATCAGGTCTGAATTCTTTGTTTAGTTTTTTTCCTTTATAAGTAAAACTAAAAGATTTTTCTCGTTGATAAGGAATATTACGTATACGCAATTCTTCCTCAAAGGCTTCTTGGTAAAGAGGCTCGGTGAATCCACATCCAATAATTTTGTGTACTTCGATTGCAGCACCAATAATTTGGTATGTATCTTCACTATATAACAGTCTCTCGCTCATTATTCAGATTTTCTGTCGGCGAATTATGGGGATTAATAGGATTTGTGCGTCCGCGGTGCGTCGTTCAATAAAAAATCTTTATAATCCGCTTAATTCGCCGACTGCAAAATTAAAAGTTAGTGCGGCTTCGTAAGTTAGCAGCAGCCACCGCAGTTGCAGCCATCACCGTGGTCATGACCACAACCACCGTCACCGCAGTCCTCACAACCGCAGCCACAGCCGTGATGATGCTTGGGCTGAAGTTCCTCGGGCGTGGCGTCGCGCACGAGCTGGACGTAGCCTGCATAGCGCACGGTCTCGCCTGCCAGCTGGTGGTTGAAGTCCATCGTGACCTTGTCGTCGGTAATCTGGGTGACGATACCCTCGACACGCATGCCGTCCTGGGTCATCATGGGCACAATGGCACCCACGCGGATGTGTTCATGGTCAAACTTACCGTCAACGTGGAAAATCTCCTTTTCTAACTCATAAATCATGTCGGGGTTCTTCACGCCGAAGGCCTCCTCGGGCTTCAAGGTGAAGTCGAATTGCTGACCCTGCTCGAGATTGATGATGTGGTTCTGGAAACCCTCGATGAGTGAAACATCCAGGCCGAAAACAAAGGCGTCGGGATGCTCCTTGTTAAACTTGAAAACACTGATCTGTTCCTCGTCATTTACGACAAAAATCTCGTACACGAGTTCCACGTATTTACCTGCTTGTATTTTCTCCATTGAGTATAGTATTGATTAGTAGAATAATATTTTTCGGCAAAGATAGCAATTTATTTCGTGATATGTCGAGTTTTTAGCGTAACTTTGCAACTTCAATAAGATTATTGCACATGATGACTGACAAATTTGATATGGTGGCTAAAACCTTCCTGGGTCTGGAAGGTGTTCTTGCCGATGAGTTACGCGCCCTGGGTGCCGAAGATGTAGCTGAGGGAAATCGCGTAGTGTACTTCAAGGGAGACAAGGAGATGCTCTATCGGGCTAATTTTGCCTGTCGCACAGCGGTTCGCGTGCTCAAGCCATTCTTGACACTGAATTCGTCAAGTGCCGATGACCTGTATGAGCAACTGAAGTCGTTCGACTGGGAGCAGTTGATGACGGTTGACACGACATTTGCTATCGATTCCACGGTCTATAGTGAGCAATTCAACAACTCGCGTTTTGTCACCTATCGTGTCAAGGATGCTATTGCCGATTACTTCAATGACAAGTATGGCAAGCGTCCCAGCATCCGCCTGAGCAATCCCGACATTCGTTTTGATGTCCATATTTCTGGCCGTGAGGTGACCTTGTCGCTCGACAGCAGCGGAGAACCGCTATTCAAGCGCGGCTGGCGCGAGGCTCAGACCGATGCACCCATCAACGAGGTGCTGGCTGCTGGCATCATTCTGCTGAGCGGCTGGGATGGAAAGACCGACTTCATTGACCCGATGTGTGGATCGGGCACGTTCCTCATCGAGGCGGCTCTGATTGCCGCCAACATCGCTCCCGGTGTTTATCGCGATCACTATGCTTTCCAGCAATGGCCCGACTATGACGCCGACTTGTTTGATCAGATCTACAACGACGATAGCAAGGAACGCGAGTTTACACACAAGATTTACGGTAGCGACATCGAGGGCAAAGCCATTGCCATCGCGCGCACCAACATCAAGAGTGCGGGCTTGAACAAGTATATCGAGGTCGAGCGTCGCGACATCAATGACATCAACGAGGTTCCTGCCGGCGGCACCCTCATTAGCAATCCGCCCTACGGCGAGCGCCTCAATCCCGAGGATATCGAGTCGCTGTACCAAGACATGGGGTACAAGTTCAAGCACACTTTCCAGGGTTACAACGTGTGGCTCATCTGCTATGACAATGAACTGTCCCACAAGATCGGCTTGAAACCGTCGGTGCGCTACAAGCTCAATAATGGCGGCCTGGATTGTGAGTTGCTGGAGTACGTCATCTTTGACGGCAGGTATGATGAAATGCGCGAGCGTGGCGAGCACATCCGCAACGAGGGCTTCCGTGCCAGTGAGCGTAGCAAGGGCAATTACAATTCCCGCCGCGGCAGCGAGAGCGACAACAGGCGTCCCCGCCGCCGTGATGATGACGGTGGTGAGCGCCGTCCCCGCCGCTTTGACAAGGAGCGTCAAGACGAGCGCCCCGTCAGTGATGACGAGCGCGAGCGTCGTAACAGGGTTACCCGTGACCGTCGCATGATGTCCGACGTGGACAATCGTGACAGGAAGGGGCGCTATGATGACGATTTTGATCAGGAATTCCGTCACTCCGAGACGTTTGCCAAGCGCATCCTGCGTGACCGCAAGCCCACCTTGAGTGCCGATAAGGAAGTGCCCATCATCCATGGGCGTCGCAAGAGCTGGAAACGCCGCGACCTGGACGAGCCAGCCGACCAGAATCCTCAAGACAATAACGATAACGAATAATTTTTTTAGGAGAAGACAGTAAAGACAACAAGGACAATAGCTATCCATTCCTCTTGTAATCAAGTATTGTCCTTCTTGTCTTTCTTGTCTTATGCGTTGATGCGGAATGACGACTCGCGAACATATTAACGACTACTTCAACGGGCGACCGTTCATGGTGCTGTGTGCGATAGCGCTCATGGTGGCAACGGCTGTGGCTGTGTCGATGGGTGTGCAGCCCCAGGCTACCGAGGGCACGGGCATCTTCTTCTCGTTGAAGGGCTCGCTCATCGAGGCGGGTCCGCTGTCGGCTGCCATCAATGTTATTGGGCTGCTGGTCACGGGTGGTGTCATGCTGGCATTGAACAAGGTGTTCAGCTATGTGCGTTCGGTGACCCACTTGTTTGTGTCGGCGTTTTTCCTCTTGCAGTTGGCCCACCCTGCAGGGCTTGTATCGTTCAATGCGGGCACGCTCGTGTGCCTGATCACCGCAGTGGCGATGATGCCGCTGTTTGCCTCCTATCAGGACCGCCATTCACAGCGAAGCATTTTTCTCATCTTTGCGATTGTAGCCACGGGCAGCATGTTCCATTACGGCTTCCTGGCATTGATTCCTGCTTTCCTGTTAGGCTTTCTCAACATGGGGGTGATGAACCTCAAGGGATGGTTGGCGATGGCCTTTGGCTTGTTCACGCCGTTCTGGATTGCATTGGGAATGGGCATAGCTTCCCCAGCCAACTTAGTAGTGCCCCACATCAGCGGCATCTGGAATATCGGTTGGTCGCTCCATGAGGACCTCATGCTCATCGTGGCGGGTGTTATTGCCGTTTTGGGTATCATCCTGGCGGTGATGAACCTGATGACCATCATGAACTACAGGATGCAGACCAGGGTATATAATGCCTTCTTCATCTTTGTGCTGGCCATGCTGGTGATAGCCCTGTGCATTGACTGCGACAGCGCTGCCGTTTACCTGCCGCTGCTCGGCCTCATGACCGCTGTCCAGATCGCTCACGCCCACACGCTGCGTGCCTCCATGCCCTACCGCTTTGTGTTTATCCTGTTGATGATAGCAGGATGTCTCGGCTTCTATGCCGCCAATCTGTTGTTGCCATGAAGGTGATTGTCGATAGCCATATTCCCAATATCCGCGGGGCGATAGAACCCCGTGCCCAGGTCGCCTATCTTGATCCCAAAGAGATGACCCGTGAGGCCGTCAAGGATGCCGATGCGCTCATCGTGCGCACCCGCACCCGCTGCAATGCCGACCTGCTCGACGGTAGCCGTGTGCGCTTCATCGGCTCGGCCACCATCGGGACCGACCACATCGATCTGGACTATTGCGCCAGCCACGGCATTACCGTGCGCAACGCCCCTGGCTGCAACGCTCCTGCCGTCGCCCAATGGGTTTACTGCGCTATCCATGCCTGGATGCACTCCCGCAACATCACCACGCCCGACGGCTTGACCATTGGCATCGTCGGCGTGGGTCACATCGGTTCCATCGTCGCCCGCTGGGGTAGGGCTCTGGGCTTCACAGTCCTCCTCAACGACCCCCCGAAGGAAAATGGAGAAAATAGGGACGGTTCTTTTGATGTGATTTTTGGTCCGGAATTACATCAAAAGAACCGTCCCTATTTTACCCTGGAGGAGTTGCAGCTCCAGTGCGACATCATCACGTTTCACACGCCGTTGACGCGGGACGGGCAGTGGCCCACGTGGCACCTGTGTGATCAGCGGTTTCTTGACGGGTTAGTGCGGTGTCGCCTGATTCTTGATGCCGCTCGTGGTCCCATTGCCGATAACGAGGCGCTGCTGCAGTGGCCAGGTGATGTGGGTCTGGATTGTTGGGAAAATGAGCCACTGATTTCACGTGAACTTCTGGAGAAATGTATCGTTGCCACGCCCCACATCGCGGGCTATAGCGCCGAGGGTAAGCAGCGTGGCACCGCCATGATGCTTGAGGCTCTTAACGACTGTTACGGCTGGGACATCCCTGTTCCCGCGATTGCCGCTCCCGCCACAGGAGCACTGGAGGTCACCCTCGACGGCATCGCTGCCAGCTATGACATCCTGGCCGACACCGCTGCCTTGAAAAGTGACCCCACCGCCTTTGAATCCCTACGCAACCACTACCTCCACCGCCCCGAGTACCAGTAATATTAGATTTAGCGAATATTTGGAAAAACACAGAAATAGATGTATATTTGCACCGCAAGAACCACAAAACTATAGAAACAATGAACAATGCAGATTTTTGGGCATCACTCCGCAGAATCATAGCTGAAGGCTTCACACCCGAGGGTCTGCTTAAACTCGATTGTTATGCAGAGCAATTCATTAGTGGCAGGTTGGTATATCAACGATTTTCACCGCAGGAACAGTATGGCTGCGCAACGGGAGGTGCAACAAATGTCATTGCATCCCTGCTCGCGGGAGCAGAAGTTAGCACAAATAGAGGCGGTCAAGCGACATTCAGCGACTTCCAAAGAGAACGCGAATGCGCAACGCGCCAGGAGGTTGTGATTGAACAATGGGCTAAAAAGGTGGGAATATGGACTGATCATGTCGAAAGCACATTGCCTCAAAGCCTTGGAAAACAGATAGCCGAAGGAGGAGAGGCGGTTGTATATGACCATGGGACTACATTAATCAAGTCTATCGGTCTAGATTATTTCATACAACCAGTATTCGCTCTTGACAGAATTTCTCTACATAACACCTATTTCCCAGAGACTAAGCTCATGGTACTCGGTTTTGGCCGTGACCAACAAGGTGAGTTCAAAATCATTGCCGAGCAGCCATATATTGAAGGACAGCCCGTGAACGATGAAGATATTTCAACATTTATGCTGCAAATGGGCTTTGAATTGAAGAACCCCCGCAATTGGACGTATGCAACCCCTGAAATATACCTCAGTGATATGCATGATGAAAATGTGCTTCGTTCCCTTAAGTCTGAAACTCTTTTTGTAATCGATTGTGATATTAGAATCAACACGCCAGAATTACGGCAAGGCGGGACAAGGATTCTGTCGACAGCAGTGGAATTCTTGTAAACACTACCTCCATCCCCCAGAGTACCTGCTTTAGCATATCTATCCATCCATTCGTCCAAATGGGCAGGAACAGGTGTGGCAAGAATTGATTACTGATATTCTTCCTGTTTCTCTCGTTCACCTGCGTGCATGGACGGATGGATGAATAGATGAAGGTAGGGAACAAGATCCCAATGTCGGAATTCTTATGTCAGAGTTGAGCAAATTAACTTCATTTTTCATGGAATGAACTTTTTGTTTTTCAAAACCTTAATAATCAATATTTTATAACATTCAAAATGAACTGAAATTATTTGCTGGTTTCGGTAATTGACAATAACTTTGCAACAGACAATCAACCACTGACGTTGTTGCCCAGAAACACCCATTTGGGTATTGCAGGGCAAGATTACACTACATACTTTGCTACGGCAAAGGGAATAAAACTGATAATCACTAATCAAAATGATAAACGCTATGAAAACGACTGAAATTAAATCTTATTTTCCGTCTCGCCTGGCGAGAATGTTGCTGCTGCTTGTATTATTCCTCAGCTTCCAACCAGCCAATGCGTTGACTTTTGAGTACGGCCAGTTCACCTACGTCACCAATAGCGACACCACTGTTCGATTGGCCTTCCGGGGAGTGTCGAATCAATATCATGTCACTGGCCATCTTGAGATTCCATCGGTCGTGTATCACGATGGTGTCGGATACCAAGTGAGCGAAATTGACGATATTGCCTTGTGCAACAACGCCATCACGTCGCTTGTTGTTCCTGGGACAGTCAAGAGAATCGGCAGGAATGCCTTTATTAACTGCCCAATCACTGAGCTCACCCTTGAGGAAGGAGTCCAATTGATTGACGGTGGGGCTTTTGCCAGTTGTGTGAAGTTGGATACTTTGACTCTTCCAAGCAGTATCACTACAATAAATGCAGGCTTTATGGGGTGTAAAGGCTTGAAAACTGTGTATATTAAAGGTGCAACTGACATTGGTTCGCTCTCGTTTTATTACTGTACTGATCTCGAGCATGTTACACTAGGTAAAGATGTCCGTAAGATCACCTATAATGCATTCGCCAACTGTCCGAAAATTACAGATGTTATCATCGAAGATGGAGATACGCAACTGGCATGTGATTCTGAATCTTTTGGCAATTCTCCTATATCAAATTTGTACATTGGTCGAGACATAACTTGCGCATTACCTTCCATTTACAGGAACACTCTCGAGCATGTGACCTTGGGGCCTAAAATGACCTTTATTGTGACGGGTATGTTTGAAGGGTGGACAAAATTGACGAGCCTGGTAATACCGAGCAGGGTGAAGGCAATCCACAACGCTGCATTTAAAGATTGTACGGGATTGAAAGAACTAGTCATTGGGGACGGAGTTGAGACAATCGGTCGTAGCGCATTCAGTGGTTGTACAGCATTGTCATCACTGACGATGGGAAAGAACATAATAACCATTAACGAGTGGGCGTTCTATAATTGCAGCAGCCTCAGATCCAGTGACTTGCAATTCGGTGATAGCTTAAAGTTCATTTACGCTTACGCTTTCACTAATTGTACTGGCTTGACTGAATTCACCATCCCCAAGAGTGTAGAAAGAGTCGGTGCTCGCGTGTTTAAGGGATGCTCTCACCTGAAAAAGGTGGTCATCGAGGACTCTTCCAAGGCTTTATGCATGGAATCTGATGCCTCGATCAGCGAGACGACAGAATTTGAAGGCTGTCCACTCAAGGAAATCCATCAGGGACGCGACCAATACCTATATTGGGAATCAGGGCCAGATGTCATTCCTTATTATTGGACCATGGCAGATTGCCCATTTAGTCGCTTCAGTTCAATCAAGAAGGTTACGATTGGGAATTATGTAAAGATGATACCTGATTACTACTATTTTGGAACAGGCATCGCTGCTGTCGTGATTCCCAATAGCGTAAAAGAAATCAGGCATCAAGCTTTCTCTTGCCCTAATCTTAAAGCAGTTGTGCTGGGTAAAGGGGTGAATATCATAGGTGATTATGCATTGAGTTCCCCCACGATGGTTGCAGTTTATTGTCCTAAAATGGCTCCGCCAACATTAGGAAGAACTGTGTTCAGC
Source organism: uncultured Prevotellaceae bacterium (assembly GCA_947165675.1). Classification (GTDB taxonomy): domain Bacteria; phylum Bacteroidota; class Bacteroidia; order Bacteroidales; family Muribaculaceae; genus Sodaliphilus. Next base: position 27,035 of record CAMVBJ010000018.1, on the reverse strand, counting down.
ACAACAACCACAAATGAAGGCATCTTATATGTTCCGACAGGTTCCAAAGCAGCTTATCAGTCGGCTGATGGTTGGAAAGAATTCAAGAACATCGTGGAAATTAGCGATGCTGAATTTAATGAGGCCATCGACCATTTAGAAGAGATGTACGGCTATGTGGCGGGCGATGCAAATGGCGATAGAGAAGTGAACATCTCTGATGTAAACACCATTGTCAATGCCATCATTGACGGCAAGCAGGATATCAACTATGATATGAATGATGACTTTGAAATCAACATTGCTGACATCAACGCCATCATCAACTACATTTTGGGTAGTCAGTAAGTGTTGTCGGACTAAATGCTGATATATAGACAATAAGAAAAACACCCAAATGGGTATTGATGGAAAGAAATGCATTCGGAACTTTTGTCACGATAAAAAATAATAACAATAAATCAAATAAACGCTATGAACACGACTAAAACTAAATCTAATTTTTCGTCTCGCTTGGCGAAAACTGTAGTGCTGATGGCACTGCTGGTTTGCTCGTTGCCGTCGTTGGCCTATGACTTCGAGGTCATTTATCGCGAGAAACCTGTGTATTTTAATATCATCGGTGGCGATGAAGTCTGCATTACTTATAAGGATACAACCTATAATTCCTATGATGGCAATTATACGGATGAAGATGCTGATTTTTTTGATATGCAGGTAGAGAAATATCGTTGTATGTCTATTCCCTCAACCATCACTTATGATAATAAGACGTATAGGGTTACCGCCATTGGCGAGAATGCATTCAGGGACTGCACGAAAATCCAGAAAATAAGCTGGAAAGGTGAACCAATCAGAGTTATTGGTGCTTATGCATTTAAGGGCTGCAGTAATTTAAGATATATATATTTACCTCGTGTCCTTGAAGCAATTGATGCTCATGCCTTTGAGGACTGCACCTGCCTGCATTATGTTGAATTCCCGGAGTCAGTAGCAACCATTGGAGAATATGCATTCCAAAACTGTACGAGCTTGAAGTGGATGTATCTTAAATCACCAATGACAATCAGCAAAGGGGCATTTCATAATGCAAACCTGAAAGGACATAATTATAGTGAAGGTGTTGCCATATTCTGCACAATAACAACTCCTCCGATCATAGCCGATAGTACAGCATTTGATGAGAATCACTATGCCAATTCTCTTGTGAGTGTCTTGCATTCATTTGAAAACGTCTTTCGAGCCGATGACAATTGGAATCGTTTTTCTCGTTACGCTCATTTAATCTATGACTTTCAAGCAGACAATCTCTTTTACCGAATCGATAACGACAGTGAAGTGAGCATAGTAACGCCTGTATTATATCGCGACTTAGGCAATGTGGATATTCCGCCAACAGTCGAGTTCTTGGGCCACACCTATACAGTAGCAAGGATTGAAGATGCTGGGCTGCGTGGTCTTGTGGGTGACATCATCACAATTCCCAATACAGTGAAATACGTTGGTGCAATGGCCTTCTTTCAATCAGAAATTAACAAAGTTGTTTTTGGGGACTCGGTCGAAAGTATCGGATATGGAGCATTCAATAAATCAAGGGTAAGAGAGGTTTATATACCAAAGTCCGTAAAAGAAATAGGTGATTCTGTCTTTTTAAATACCCCTGATCTAGAATATATCACCATTGAAGATGGCAATCCTATATATGATTCTAGAGAAGGTTGTAACGCTCTGATACATAGTGCGACCAATCGATTGATCGCTGGTTCAGGTGGATGCACTGTTATTCCGTCTAGTGTTAGTTCAATTACCGATATGGCTTTTTATGGTAACCAATGCTTAAAAGAGGTCACAATTCCAAATTCTATTAGCCGAATTGGAAAGGGTGTATTTATGGGTTGTGGGAATTTAACAAAAATCAACTTCAGTGATTCACTTAAATCAATTGGAATGGGAGCATTTGAACTCAATACCAGATTGGCTTCTGTGATAATCCCAAGTTCGGTTGACACGATTGAAGGCGGAGCCTTTCAGGTTTGCCCTTCACTGCGTAGCATCACGCTTGGGTCTGGGTTAAAATATATTGGCAGCGCTGCTTTCTCTATAGGGTTTGAGTCTCTCATATATAGTAGCGTTGATTCCGTGATATGTTATGCAACGACACCACCCGTAATGGAGAATGACATTTGCTTTTATGGTGCCTATGAAAGGGCGACGTTGTTTGTGCCACAGGCATCGCTGGAGTTGTACAAGAATGATACCAATTGGTCGCAGTTCTACAAGATTGTGGCGATTGAGTCATCGGGCATCGACGAGATTCCTGTAGATAATGGTGCGCCCAGGGTACGCTACAACCTGCAAGGCCAACCCGTGGGTGACGACTACCGTGGTATCGTCATCGAGAACGGCAAGAAAATACTGGTTGAGTAGTCACTATATTTACGCCGTGATTGAGGCAGGGGCAGCCATGGGGTCGCCCCTGCTCGTTATCTGGGCCTTTGGGGGAACATGAGCTCACGCAAAGTCGCTAAGCCGCTAAGTGTTTGATATTAACTGATTAGTTCAATGTTTTTTATAACAATTACAAGTGGTGCTGAAACATGATTCCATTGCAAGAGTAATAACCGCCCTGCGGGCGTGCGATAGTAAGGTTGATATCTGGATATATGCATAGCCAATTTTCCTATAGTTGTTTGGTTATATGAGAAAACTATAGTAAATTTGCCGTGATGAATAAAGCGCAAGTTATTAACAGTATCAAATCCACTGCAACCCGGGTGTTACCTGCTGGCGCAAAGTTACTCTTGTTTGGCTCACAAGCAAGAGGAGACGCTGATGCTGGTAGCGACTGGGATTTGCTTGTTATTGTTGATAAGGCGATGTTGTCTTCGGCCGAGGAAGATGATTACACTTATTCATTCTATGAACTGGGATGGAAATTAGGCGAGGAAATCAATCCTGTTCTTTATACTGATGCACAATGGCAACAACGCTCCAGTACGCCGTTTTATAAGAATGTAATGTCAGAAGGTATAGTATTATGGCAAAGTTGACGAATGAAGAGAAGACTGTGCTGGCAAAGTATCGCACGGAGCGTGCGAGAAACACCTATATCGAAGCTGTTGACAATGCCGAATTAGGGCATTGGAACCTTGTTGCGAATAGATTATACTATGCAGTTTTTCATGCATTGAACGCATTGATTGTCATTGATGGAGATGTGGTGAAAACCCATAAGGGGCTTATTAGCATTATTGGAATGCACTATGTCACTACTGGAGAGATCGAGACTGAAGATAATAAACTGATTATGCGTTTGTTCAGAATGAGGCAAACCGCAGATTATGACGATTATTGCGATTGGGATGCCGAAGATGTTTCACCCTTAGTTGAAAAGGTGAAATTGTTGCTTGAAAAGATTGAAACTCTTCTAAACCACAAAATCGCACAACTTTAATTTGAGTCTTTTTTACAATGTAATTGGCACACCGATGACTCGCGGTGGGCTTTTTGATGAATAAAAGTTTGCACTATCAGGAATAGTGAATACCTTTACTCTGCTAAATTGAAAAACATGACGAAATATCACTTCGTAATAACATTAACCGTATTGGCAATAGTCTTAATATCACTTGTCGCCAACGCTCAGACGACCGAAGATCCCATGCGTCACTGGCAAGCCTGCATCGAAGCATCCACCTGCGTGCATGGACGGATAGATGAATAGATGAAGGCAGTAACAAGATCCAAGTGTCGGAATTCTTATGTCAGAGTTGAGCAAATTAACTTCATTTTTCATGGAATGAACTTTTTGTTTTTCAAAACCTTAATAATCAATATGTTACATCATTCAAAATGAACTGAAATTATTTGCTGATTTCGGTAATTGACAATAACTTTGCAACAGACAATCAACCCTTGATGTTATTGCCCAGAAACACCCATTTGGGTATTGCAAGCGAGAATATGATATAATAATTTTGCGACTAGTTAAATAACTAAGTATATGCATATGAAATCGAGTAATAAATTATCAGTATTTGTTACGTTGTTCATCATGATGCTGCTTTGCTCATGTGATTTTGTTTCATCTTACGATTTCAGAATCCATAATCAAACTGAAGATTCAATATCAATAGAGATGACAATAAAATGTCCTCCATATTATTCTTATTTCGAGAAGAATGGACAACGCTTTAATTGCTATGAGAATTACTATCGACCTGAAATAGACACTCTTGTGATATTATTATCTGGGGATGTTTTTATGGCTAAAAGCGAATTGGTGAATCAAAGTTTGAGCGGTTTTGAGAAAGATGGAGTAACGCCTTTTTGGTACTACATCAAATCCATCACTATAGGAGAGAAAAGCCTTGACCCCAAGGTGTGGAACCATGAATCGGCATGGCAGAAGAAACATGACGGACACGGCATATTCTTTGGCGAAACATGGAAATATGACTTGTGGATAGATGAATCCATGAAATAAATTAATTATGGGACAAAAAAATGGAGCAATCAGTAAAAAAATACTGCCTTCAAGCGTCTATATTTATATTAAGCCGATCACTAACAATTAAAATATAACAGCTATGAACACGATTAAAACTAAATCTTATTTTTCGTCTCGCTGGGCGAAAATTGTAGTGCTGATGGCACTGCTTGTTTGCTCGTTGCCTTCATCAGCAAATGACGGCCGAGATCCATGGCACATTCAATACGTCTATGGACTGTATATTTTTCGGCATAATACTCCAACGTGGGATGGAGCCTCTCACTATACGGTGACCTATAAAGACACAACCTATAACACCTATTCAGGTGACATCTTTATTCCGTATCACAACAATAACTATTTGATTGACGAGATAGGTGATTGCGCTTTTAAGGATTGTGAAGGGCTGACGACTATCGATATGGGGTTTATGAACAAGGTAATCCGTATCGACAGCTGCTCGTTCCAGAATTGCACGTCTCTTGATTCGGTCACGATGTCTTACTGTCTGAATTACATTGGCGACAGAGCCTTTCAAAATTGTACACATCTAAGAGCCATCACGTTCTCCTCGTCAACATCAATATCCTATCCATCAAGGATAACACATGTTGGTGACGGGGCGTTCCAGAACTGTTACCTCCTGCCCTCCTTGTCATTGCCAAATCTCGAATATATTGGCAGTCGTGCATTCAGGAACTGCTGGGCGTTTAAGTCCTTTTCTATACCCGCAGGTGTGACCAGTGTTGGTGAAGCCGCCTTTAAGGGTTGCCACAGCCTGGACACTGTATATATCCAAGGATGCGACAACCTGCCCCTCGGCAAGAATGCCTTTGCCGAATGTGAATCCCTTAAAGCGATTATCTGCACATCTCCGATTCCGCCTGTTGTTGATCAGGATTTAGGTCTCACGCCAGAGCAAAAGGCTACAGTCAAGGTTATTGTGCCCAAGATGGCTCTGGAAGCATATCGCAAGGCGCCTTACTGGAAAGACATGGCAGGCTTGACGACGAGGACTTATGACTTCGAAGTCATGTATAGAAATAAGCCCATGTATTTTAACTTCATCGGTGGCGATGAAGTGTGCATTACCTATAAGGATACAACCTATAATTCCTATGATGGCAATTATGTTGAAGATGAAGTCGATATGTTTGACTATAACGGACACGTCGAGCATTGGCGTGGAATGTCTGTTCCTGACGAAGTCACCTTTAATGGAAAGACTTATTATGTAACAGCTATCGGCGAGAACGCATTTAGGGGCTGTACAAGTCTCAATAAGTTAGACTGGTTCAATCGTTATCGACTAACGCACATTGGGTCTAATGCTTTTATGGGATGCAGTAACTTGAAATCTGTGGATTTACCCCAAAGAATTGAGACCATTGGTGCCCATGCCTTTGAGGGGTGTTCTAAAATTCCTGTAATAGGGTTCCCAAGTACAGTCAACATTATAGACACCTGCGCTTTTATGGGATGCTCTAGAATGAAATATGTCAAGTTGGAATCGGCAATGCGGATTGGACCAAAGGCCTTCAGTGGCACCAACCTACGGGGCCACACATTGACCGGTGGCATAGCCATTGAGTGTTCATCAGCAACGCCGCCAGTGCTAGCCGACAGCACCGTGTTTGATTCCACCCATTATGCCAATTCTGTAGTAAAAGTTTTGTATAGTTTGGGAGGAATGTTCCGAGCCGATGAGAACTGGAACCGTTTTGTTAACATAAGGAGATTACCCTATGACTTTAAGGACAAAGACAACAATAACAATGACATCTGGTACCGAATCAATAACGATAATGAGGTGGGCGTTTCACCTGACAATGAAGTGCTCTATGGAACTTACGGTTACGGTGCACGTGACATTCCCGAGACAGTGAATTATCAAGGACACTCCTATCGTGTGACAAGTATCGAGAGCAGGGCGTTCTACTTTAGCGAACCTGAAAAAATTACGATTCCCAACTCAGTCAAAAGAATCGGTGACCTCGCATTCGGCAGATCGTTTATAGAACAAGTAATTCTTGGTGACTCGGTAGAGACTATCGGCATGGGTGCGTTTAACGAGACTTCATTAAAGAAGATCAATATCCCCAAGTCAGTTAAGGAGATAGGGGACTCGGCGTTGTTTAATACACCAGACCTATATCAAATAACGGTTGAAGAGGGCAATCCCGTATATGACTCTCGCGAGGACTGCAATGCGTTGATTGAGACAGCCACAAATCGCCTGATTGCCGGAGCCAGGAACTGCACCGAGATTCCCTCAAGCGTAACCTCTATCACCGATTATGCATTCTATGGAAAAAGAGGTTTGAACCATATTATCATTCCTGGTTCTATCAGCAGGATTGGCGGTGGTGCTTTTGCTGGCTGCTTTGACCTGTCTCAAGTCTCACTATCTGAGCCCACCAAATGCATAGGGCCCGTGGCATTTACTTTCTCTGGCTTGACCTCGGTAGTGATTCCCAATTCGGTAGACACGATTGAGGAAGGCGCTTTCTCCGTATGCGACAAACTAAAGATTGTCACTCTCGGAACGGGTTTGAAGTACCTTGGAGAGCAGGCCTTCGGCAAGGGATATAACGGCACGATGGTCATCGATACGGTCTTCTGCCACGCCACAACTCCGCCCAAGATGGCATCAGCCAACTGTTTCTCGGGTGTTTATGACCGAGCTGTGCTGCTTGTGCCACAGGCTTCTCTGGAGTTGTACAAGAATGATCCCAACTGGTCGCAGTTCTATAAGATTGTGGCGATTGAGTCATCGGGCATCGACGAGATTACTGTAGATGATGGTACGCCCCGGGAGCGCTATAACCTGCTGGGCCAACCCGTGGCTGACGACTACCGTGGTATCGTCATCGAGAACGGCAAGAAAATACTGGTTGAGTAGTCACTATATTTACGCCGTGATTGAGGCAGGGGCAGCCATGGGGTCGCCCCTGCTCGTTATCTGGGCCTTTGGGGGAACATGAGCTCACGCAAAGTCGCTAAGCCGCTAAGTGTTTGATATTAACTGATTAGTTCAATGTTTTTTATAACAATTACAAGTGGTGCTGAATCATGATTCCATTGTTTGGCTCACAAGCGAGAGGAGACGCTGATGCTGGTAGTGACTGGGATCTGCTTGTCATGGTTAATAAGGTAAAGTTGTAGCGCAGTCATAGTCCTGTAAAAAAGTACCCATTTGGGTATTGTGGGTGTGGGCGTTGATGGGTAAATTTGCCCCGTGAATGAAAAAAGTAGGGGAAAAAGGTTTAGTAAATCGCCCCGAGTGTGTATATAGAGTGTATGACAGACAGGAAACGACAAATCGAACGGCTCTTCAGGCAACACTACCGTGACATGTACCGGTTGGCCTGCATCCTCCTTCATGACGAGCAGGAGAGCATGGACATCGTGCATGATGTCTTTGCCAGGCTGCTGGTGGACAGCAAGCCGCTGGACGAGGCAACCGTCAGGTCGTTCCTGCTGTCGAGTGTGCGCAACCAGTGCCTGAACGTGATACGCGACCGCCAGATCGATGAACGGGCACGGCAACGCTTGATGCTGGAGAGTGAGGTTTCCAACCAGGATGCCGAAGACATCGAGGCCGACATCAACATTTTGCATCAAGGCATTGCCGACCTGGTACCGCCCGCCTGCCGTGAGGTCATCGTGCTGCATTACCGCGACGGGCTCACCTACCGCGAGATAGCCGAGCGGTTAAGCGTGAGCGAGACGACCGTTTACAAGCACCTGCGCAACGCACTCGACCAACTGCGATTAACACTTAAAACCACCTGAGCGATGAACAAGACCGAACAACTGTTGAAGATGCTTGAGCATCCCGAGCGATACACCGAGTTGCAGTGGCAGGACATCCTTGCCGACGAGGAGTGCCGCGAACTGTATTCATTGATCGCCAAGACCCAGAGCGCTCTCGCCAGCGGGCAAGCCGACAAACGACTCACCGACGAGATGATCGACGAGCAGTGGCAACGCCTGGCAGCAGAAAGGCATGAACCAGCTGTGATTGTGCCGCTGTGGCGCAAGATTGCTGCGGCAGCCGTTATATTGATAGCTTGTGTCGGCATTGCCATTGCCGCGGTGCATACCGGTTTTTTCGGTCTCAAGCATAGCGAAAACCGGCCCGAACAAGTTGTTCAGCAGGGCATTGACCGTGAAAAAACCGCTAACGATGAGGCGCTGGAGACCTCGCCTGATAGCTTGTCGATGACAGGCGAGCCCCGACTGTTTGAGGAAACACCGCTGGAGCAGATACTCGACGAACTCGCGCCGCTCTATGGCGTGGAGGTCGTGTACCAAGCAGACGACGCGCGGTCGCTGCGCTTGTTCTATCAGTGGGAGCCAGAGTATTCACTGGACAAGGTCGTGGAGATGCTCAATAACTTTGAGGCATTTTCCATCCGCCACGAGGGTAACCGGCTGATTGTTGAATCACCTGAATCAAAGTAGCCCATACCCATGAAGCGCACGATAACCATGTTGCTGCTGTGTGTGGCATGTGCCCTGGTGTACACGGCTGCTGCACAAAGTATCACACACATCTTCCATGACGTGTCGATGAGCGATGCCCTCAAGTATCTGCAACGGCACACCGACCGCTACAGGATTGTCTTCATCTATGATGAACTGGAGGACTTTAAAGTGACCACCTCGGTCAAGAACAAGTCAGTGCCCGAGGCCATCCGCCAGTTGATCGGCTTCTATCCCATCCGCATGACCCAGGAGCAAAAGGGAGAAATCTATGTCGAGTGCACCCACAAGACCAAGCATCACCTCAAGGGCCTGGTGGTGGATGAGAACAACCAGCCATTGCCATACGCCAATGTGACCTTGCTGAATCCTGCCGACTCGGTGATCATGAGCGGCGGCGTGACCAACGAGAGCGGACGCTTTGTCATCCCCAATGATGATGGAAAGGTGATTGCCCGTATCTCCTATGTGGGTTACAAGACTGTGCATCGCCTGTGTGCCCATGACAACGTGGGCACCATCAAGATGCGCCCCGATGTCACCACCCTCAAGGAGACCGTGGTGACCGCTGCCAAGATGCAGATTGAGCGGGATGGCGCCAATTACACCCTGCGCAACCTGGGTGGCACCATCATGGGCAATGCCGGCAATGCGCTCGACTTGCTGCGGTGGACGCCCGGCGTTGTCGTGGGCATGAATGAAGATATCTCGCTCATCGGGCGTGAGGGTAAGACCGAGATCTATATTGACAACCGCAAGGTGACCGACAACACACAGTTGAAGTCCGTCACCTCCCAGAACATCAAGCGTGTCGAGATCATCCGCGAGCCCGACGCTCAATATGCCTCGGATGTCACAGCGGTCATCAAGATGTTTACCTATACCCCCTACAAGGACATTTTAGGAGCCAGCCTGATGAACATGCTGGACATCAAGCGCCGAGCCTCGAACATCACGACCCTCACACTCGATGGCAAGCATGGCAAGTGGTCGGGCAATGCGTCGCTCAGCTACGGCAGGCTGAACACCTGTGCCTATTCCGATGGCTTGACTCAAGTTGCAGACGATCAAGGCCAATGGACCTATGAGAAAATCGATTCGACGGCCTACACCAGTGGCGGTACCGACTTCAATGTCTTTGCCGGACTGAATTATGCACTCTCGCCGTCGAGCGTCATCGGGGCGCAGTACAGTGGCCATTCCTATCAGGCCGATATTGACCTGTTCACCATTCAGAATACAGACCAGGTGCTGCGTTCTATACCTCGCATGAGCAATCAGATTACCCGCCACAGTCTGTCGGCCAGCTACCAGTGGCAACCCAGCAGAAATTCCCAACTGCTGCTGATTGCCGACTATGCCTCATCCCTGCATCAAGACGTGCAAAGCATCTATGAATACATCTCAACAAAGGAGAGTCACCTTGCCGACAATAATACGATTCTCAAGTTCTACTCGATTGTGAACTCCAATGACTATGACATCGTGACGACCACTGCTCGTTACAATTTCATCTCTCGGGAGTGGGACAACAAGGCGGGAGTGGAGTGGGGTTACACGGGCAGCACGGGAATTGTCTTGAGAAATCAAGTAACCCAGAACAGCAAGCGTGATAATGATTGGCTGGGACTCTATTACTCGTTGAGTAAGACATGGGGCAAGTGGAGAGCCAATGTGGGCTTGCGCTACGAGTATGACCACACGTGGACCAGCAGTGACGACGCGCATCTCAACAGGACCTATCACCACCTGTTGCCCAGCGCAAGCGTCAGTTACAAGATGCGGCCAGAGATTGACTTCGTGTTTTATTACCGTCGCACCTTGAGGCGTCCCACCTATAGCGAACTGCGCCCGACGTCCTATTACATCAACTCCTATGAGGAATCAACAGGTAACCCGCTGTTGCAGCCGTCGGTGACCGACCGTTGGGCTTTGAATGTCAACTTCAAGGGTTTCACGGCATCGGTGGCCTATAGCGTGATGGACAATGCCATCCAGCGCATCGTGGAGCACATGTCGTCGGGCGTCATCCGTGAGTATCCCATCAACATCAAGCATTCTCACTCTTGGTCACTCGACTTGGGTTACAATTATATCAACCCGTGGTTGAATCTGGTTGTCAAGTCGAGCACGATGCTGCCTCACATCACCTATCCCTATCTGGATCGTGAGAGAACCGAGAGCGAGCCGTTTACAACGCTATCGGTCAATGCCCAGTTCACGGTGGCCAAGCGATGTATGCTGGGGTGCAACGTGCTCTATAGCAGTCCGTGGACGGCGGGCTTCTCGCGCAATGGCTCCATCATGGGTGTGAACTTGAGCGCCATGACCACGCTGTGCAAGGGGCGATTGCTGTTGGGGTTGACTGCCAACGACATCTTCCACCACAGCATGGCACCCTGGGGCAAAATGAGGTACATGAATGTGTATCAAGAGACGCACAACAACAACGACACACGAGGCATCTCGCTGATGGCACGCTGGACGTTCAACACCATCAGCAACCCGTTCAAGAAGCACAGCGGCAACGATGCTACCTTGAAACGAACACAAGAGAACTAAATCACAAAAAAATAAAAAACAAGAAAATCATGAAGAAGTTATTATTGCTATTTGCTATTGCCATGCTGGCACTCATCTCCTGCACCAAGGGTGATGAACCAAGCCCCGAGCCTGTAGGAGATACCACTCTCTACATGGCTGCCAATGGCTTGACAGGGTTCCCCGAGGCGATTTATGATCTTCAGGGTCACATCATTTACCAATGTCCAGACGAGACTTACAGTATCATGTCACTCACCAGCGAAGGAAGTGACTGGTATGCGGTTCTTAAAACAGACGACGGCATATTCAGTGTGGTGAAAAACGGCAAGACGATCTCTACAACACCTGAGGTCATCTGGAGCATGGCCGTTGAGCATGGGATCGTCTATACGGTGCAAGAAAACAAGTCGGACAACACGTTCTGGGTCAATAGGGGCTTTGAGCGACTGTATGAGGTCCCAAGTCATGTGAATTACTATACCATCTCGGTGCATGGTGGCGCTGTCGTTTTTACCGTCAATAACATGAAGCCATACACGTGGTGGAATGGGGTCATTGTAGAGTTTGAAGGCCTGGATGAAGGATTCGGATACACCTATGGAATCAGCCGAACCGATGACGATGCCTTGTATGTTTATCAGGGCTACCTTTCAGGAAAATACAAGTACATCTGGAATGATATTAAATCTGAATTGCCTGAAAAGTTCGTCCCGACGTCATCCTATATTGTCAACGGCCACGCATTCATTCTGGGTGAGAAAATCATATCTCAAGGTGTCGGTGGCCTTAAAGGCCTGCCTGCCGTCTTGATTGATGGCATTGAAACCGTCTTGAACAATGATCACCCTGGCTACAGGGCTGTCAGCCTTGCTTCTCATGGCGTGGACACCTATATCCTTGTCAACAATTCAGCAGGGGCACCCTCTCTCGTTTACAAGAACCTTCAACCCATCAATTTGCCTGATGTCACTACGCCATACAGCGTAACGCCCTATGGCTCTGATGATTACACTGGGAAATCTAATCTATCCATGTTGGGCATTAAGGCTATTGCCACCGTCGAGAACGACCGATAAAAATTCAGATAACAAACTTGTTGATACCAATAACTTTTATTTTCTAAAAATCATGAAGAAGATATCGATTTATGTTTTGATACTTATTGTTGCTGGAATATTTTCCAGTTGTCACGAAGAGGTCGTTTATGGCCCAGGGAACTTTCAAGAGTGCAAAACTACGGGTATGTACGAGGGTACTATCGTCGATGTGCCATTTGAGGCCAATGCGAAGCTGGATTCCCTTTTTGACTATGACATGTGGGTGTGGTGTGAACTCACCACGGCTCCCGAGGATGCTATCGCCAAGAAAGCCCCCACGGCGGGAAACTATATCTACTTTCAACGTAATGACTTTCCTGGGCGGGTGCTTAAACCTGGCATGACAGTGAAGTTCCGCATCTTTTACTTTGGACTCATCTTCAAGGAAGCCACAAATCTGCCTTTCCAGTATGCCGATGACCGCTTGTACTATCATGGCCATGTCATGGCTGATTATGTTTTAGACTAAGGACAAAACTCTAATATCATTATGAATGTTCACTCGATGAAAATGAAATGGATTGCCACATTGGCATTGCTGCTGGCAGCATTCTCGATCAATGCTCAGGATGCGCCTGAAACCGAGGTGGCGCAGGGCTCTCCTGACCAGAGCCTGTCGCTGGAGCTGTTTGGTGCCCACAACACGGTGGGTGTCAACTACGACCGGCGCCTGAATGGCGATCATGGTTGGGGCTTCCGCGTGGGTGTGGGTTACGGTTATAGCGAGCGGAGTTCCTTTCTGGTAGGTTCCTACACCTATCGCATTCATGGCGTTGCCGCTCCCCTGGAAATCAATTACCTGCTTGGAAAAGGACGCCATAAACTGGAATTGGGATTTGGCGCGAGTCTGGGATTCTACTGGGAGAAACTGTATGCCAAGGATGTTTACATCCCTTATGGCTACAGTAACGACTATGGTACTTATGATATCAGGTACATGCATAGGACTTTCGGCTACTTCATGTTTGGTAACGTGGGCTACCGCTTGCAGACCAAGCGCGGCTTCCAGCTGCGCGTGGGTGTGACTCCGTCCATCAACTTTGGCGATAAATATTGTGTACAACGCGAGTGGTTCTACCCCTATGTGAGCTTCGGCTGGAGGCTGAAATAGGCTATAGGCTATAGGCTTTAGGTTATAGGTTAGAGGTTATAGGTGTTAGGCTTTAGCTGACGACTGACAACTGACAACTGAAATAAAAGGCTATAGGTTTTAAATGGATAACGCTATGAACAAATCATTGATTTATGTAATTATTTTAATGCTGGTTACAGCATTTCAGTTAGATGCCCAGAACCGCTTCATGGTGCAGGCGGGCGGTAATGTGTCACACTACTGCGAAACACCAATAATGAGCCTTGACAAAACCTACGGTTGGGGCTGGGGCGGCTTTGTCGGGACAGGCTATGAGATTAACTTCAATCGGCACTGGAGCCTCACACCGCAGGTCGAGCTGGCTTATATCAACAACGGCGCCAGGCTGTCGTGGCCCAAAGACTCACCCTTTCACCGAAATGCTCAATGGCTGGATATGTGGACGGTAAACGTGCCTGTGCTGGCTGGTTTCCGTTTTAACCTCGAGAAAAACGTGGGGCTGAAGATCTCGACAGGGCCTTATGTGCTCAAGGCTTTTTCCATCAGGCAAACGGCTCAAGACGGCATCAGCAAGGAAACACCGCCTCAACGCCGGGCAACGGCTGAATTCAATTTCGGCTGGATGGGAGAGATAGCAGTCGAGCCGGGCCACCATTTCTCTTACCTGTTCAGGACACAATATCCCTTCCTGGTAGAATCATGGACCAAAAAGACGTTGACCCTATCGTTAGGTGTGCGCTACGATTTCTAAACCATAATAACACTCATTCATCCTCCCTGATAATTGCCAGAGAGGATGATTTTTTTCTGTTTAGATAGGTCACAGGGTTAGTTGTAATAGTGCTGACGCTTGAGCCAGAGCTTGAAGAGGGAGTCGTTGAAGGACGTTTTATCTCCATCCACATCGATGAGGTCTCTCTTGAGCAGTGACTTTTTGATTGCCTGGATGTTGGCCGAGGATTCGAGTCGGTATTTCTTGATGATGTCTTTACGGCTGAAGCCGTTGGTCACGCCAGCAGCCATTGCACGCAGGAAGTTCAGTTGCAGTTCAGTGAGTTGCTCAACTTCACGCTGGAAAAAGACTTTGTTCTGCTCCAGCAGGTCATCGATGGCTTCGTTAATGTCGCCATTGGTCACGGTCTCACCTGACTTGTACCACACCACCCAAGAGAGTTGCTGGACATAGGACGACAGGTTTTCGGTCGCTTCGCAGATTTTTCTTGCCTGTTGTTCTGTAATGGTTTTGCCAGTTTCTTGGAATTTGGCACAGATGAATGCAACCCATTCGTGAGTGGGAATCTTTTTGAGGAACATCAGGTCGCCGAATTTATAGAACGGCATACTCTGGTCATTGAACATGTTCTCCATGAGGTGTTTCTTGCTGCCAAACATACAGTAGGTAACATGCTGCTGGTGTTGCCACACCGAGCGCAACCTTTTCTGAAAAGTGACTGCATCGGCAAATTTGGCCATTTGTTGAAATTCATCCAGGCAAATCAGTAGGCGTATGCCTCGCTTTTGGGCAATCTTTTCAGGTAACTGCAAGATGTCCAAATAGGAGTCATCTTTCTTGTCCCAATCAAAAGTGATGGAGAAATCACTCATGGGATCGGGCCCAAAGGTGAACTTTGGGGAGATGCTTGACAAGAATGTCTTGGCCATTTCTACCCATTCTTCAAGTTTGGTTGCGGTTTGCTTGATGATAGCGGTGGCAAAGGCATGGTAGAATTCCCATTCCGACTTGCACTGGAAAATGTCAAGAAATACTGTTTTGATTTCAGGATGATCGATTTCAGACACTACTTTCTTAACCAGCGAGGTCTTTCCCCAGCGTCGAGGTGAAATTAGGATTGTATTGATACCATGAGTGAGGTTGGCTGTCAGTCGCTTAGCATCTTCTTGCCTGTCGGTGAAGTATTCTCCCTCAGCAGCTTTGCCAAATACAAATGGATTGATAATAGGTGCCATAACTAATATGATAATAATGTTTGTCACTGCAAAGATAGTAATATTTTTGTTAGTAACAAAGTTATTAGTAAGAAAGTTATTACTAATAGAGTTATTACTAATAGAGTTATTACTAAAAGGCGATTTGATAGTTTTCATTTGTGGGGCGGATGCTTGCTGGCAACTGACAACTACAACTGAGAACTAAAAAAGAGTAATGGTGGTGTGGAGAAAAGGCGATTTTCAATAAAAATGGGGCGGGGATTTTGGAGTTTGTGTTTTTGTTGCTAATTTTGTAGCACACTATCATTTTCTGTTTTCAGTTGTGGTGCGAATGCCTGCTGAAAACTGAAAACTAAAAAACTGAAAACTATTAATATCAATTAATAACTAAACTATCACAATCACAATGAAAGAATTAAAAGGAACCAAGACCGAGAAGAACCTGATGGAAGCCTTTGCTGGCGAGTCACAGGCACGTAACAAGTACACCTACTTTGCCTCTAAGGCTAAGAAGGACGGCTATGTGCAGATCGCTGCCATCTTTGAGGAAACGGCCAATCAGGAGAAGGAACACGCCAAGCTGTGGTTCAAGCACCTGGAGGGTGGTGCTGTAAAGAGCACCATCGAGAATCTGGAGGCTGCCGCCGCCGGAGAGAACTTTGAGTGGACCGACATGTACAAGCGTATGGCCCAAGAGGCTCGCGAGGAAGGCTTTGACGAGATTGCCGACCAGATGGAAGGCGTTGCCGCCATCGAGAAGTTGCACGAGGAGCGTTACCTCAAGTTGTTGAACAACATCAAGCAGGACATCGTGTTCTCGCGTGACGGTGACACCATCTGGCAGTGCAGCAACTGCGGTCACGTGGTTATCGGCAAGAAGGCCCCCGAGATGTGTCCCGTGTGCAACCATCCGCAGGCCTACTTCCAGATTAAGGCCGAGAATTATTGATTTCAGGTTTTAGGCTTTAGGGCTATTTAAGAAACAAAAATGCCGGCAAGGGAATTGCGCCCTTGTCGGCATTCTGCCATTTATGAGATAATCGAGTACTATTGGTTTATCGCTTGGTCGCGGCGTTGCTTGAGCTTCTTCTGGATAATGCTCTCGACCTCATAGAAACGGTCCACCTGGTTGGCGTTGAGCACGGTGGCAAATCTGTCGATATACTTCATGCGGATGCCTTGGGCCCGTTGCAGCATCTCCATCTTGCGTTTGGCTATAGCAGCAGCGTCGCTGCTGGAACTGGGTTTGATGGGTCGCTTGCGGTCGTTCCACAAGTCGGTCATCTCCTCGCAATAGTCGCGGTAGATGGGTTCAAACGTCGCAACGTGCTGTCGTCGGTCTTGATTGTCATACATAAATATAGATGAAGAAAAGGCCCAAAAGTTAAATGGCTGTCAAAGATTTTTCAAGAAATTCATTTTTTTGCTGAATAATTTAACTTTTTGCAATACAGTGCATCCTTATTGTGAATAACCTCAAATTTGTCATGTTATGTTACATAAGTTTACCCAACTATTATTACTGCTTGCAAGTGTTTTACTGCTGTCCACGACAGCCGGTGCCCAGACGTGTGATCCTGATGACGGCTGTGAAGGCGAAGAGTCTGCCGGCATGTTCAATGTGCTATCCCCTGTAGGCCAGTCCTCGGTCGATATGATTGAATTGGCTCCCAGGCTGGACACTTTTGATGGCAAGACCATCGCCCTGGTGGGTGGCTCGTTCATGGCGAGTGTGACCCATGTTGAACTCAAGAAGCTCATCCTCGAGTATTTCCCGGCGGCAACAGTCTATGTGTTGAGTGAAATTGGCTCTGCTGGTCTGTTCCCTGGTCCACGTGTCCAGAAACCCCAGGTCATCCGTTTCCAGCAGCGCCTGCAAGAGTATGGCGTGGACGCAGTGATTTCGGGTAATGGCGGTTGTGGCATCTGTACCCCCAAGGAGACTGGAAACTGCATCGCCGCCGAGTATATCGGCATTCCATCGGTCATGATTGCAGCCCCTGGATTTGACACTCAGGCCAAGACCACAGCCTATAATAATGGTGTGCCTGTGCTTCGGGTTGCTGTCTATCCAGGTGCTTTTGCCTCACACACCGAGGAAGAGCTCAAGCAGAACACCCGTGAGATACTGTGGCCGCAAATTCTCGAAATGCTCACTGAGCCAATTACTCAGGAGGAGATTGCCGAGAACGAGCAGTTGCAGCCCACCGACCCTCAAGAAATTGTCTTCAGTGGGACTATCGATGAGGTCAATGAGTTTTATAACGACATGATGTGGAGTGATGGCATGCCTATCATTCCACCCACACTGGATCGCGTCGAGGAGTTCATGAGATATACCGACTATCGCTGGAACCGCACGATTGCTGTCTTGTCGCCGTCTTATCGCCAGTCGCTGGTATGGCATGTTGCTGTCAATGGAGTGATGGCAGGCTGCAAGCCTGAATATATGCCCCTGCTGATCGCGTTGACCAAGGCCATGACCTCGGGCGACTTCCGCCGCACCTTGGGTAGTACCCACGCATGGGTGCCCTATTGTTGGGTGAATGGTCCTGTGGCGCGACAGTTAGGCATTGACCACGGGCAGGGTCAGATCAATGAGCAGGCCAATGTTGCCATTGGCCGTTTCCTCAACCTGGCGATGCTCAACTTGGCGGGATATTATGTCAAGCAGGACCGCATGGGCACCTTCGGCTATCCTGTTTCCTGGTGCATGGCCGAGGATGACGAGGCCTGCCTGAGAGTGGGGTGGAACCCCTATCATGTGCGCCAGGGCCTACAGCTTAACGAGAGTGCCGTCACGGCAGCCTCTACCCTGTTGTGGGGCAACAATATGCCGCCAGCCACCACCGATGGCGAGAAAATCATGCAGTTGCTGGCTTGGGACATTACCGAGCGTTGCCAGCTTGCCCTGGGCAGTGGTGTGCAGTTTACCAATCGTGCCATTCTCATGACCGAGGAGGTAGCCGCACACCTCCAGGAGAAATATGGCACGGTCGATGCCCTTGAGGACCAGTTGATCATGACGGCAAGGCGCCCGCTGTATGAGCGCACTTTTGCCCACTATTATGCCAATCCAGGCAGTGCCATTGACCCCGATAAGGTCTCGTTTGAGCAATATATGGACCGCTTGCAGGACGAGGAAAACGCCGAGATGACAACCACTCCAGTGTGGTATGCCAGTGATGAGCCCCAGATGTTGACTATCCCTACTATGGTCAAGGGCGAAACAGCATTTGTCATTACGGGTGATGCTTCTCGCAACAAGATTCAGACAATGCCTGGTGGCGGCATGTCAACCGTCGCCGTCGAATTGCCTGCCGAGTGGGATGACCTCATGGAGGAAAAGGGTTATGAACCCTTGAGGTCTTTCTATCTTGAACCCATCAATGACGAGGGGTATAACCCTGTGACCTCGGTTGACGAGATTAATGTCACTCCAGCACCCTCGCCCGCACCACGGGGCAATTCCAAGGTCCGCTACTATAACCTCAGAGGCAACGTGGGCAACGCCCCGTTTGATGGTGTCAATATTGAGGTGACTACCCATAGCGACAATACCCGCAGCACCAAGAAGTATATCCAAGTTAATTAAGCAGGTATGAATAGCTTGAAACGTGATTTTGTAGCAAAGTTGGTCCATCTGTCGATGGTGTTGATGATGGCATTGCCGCTCAATATGGCGGCAGCTGGAAGCCTGCGGGGTGACGTGAATGGAGATGGTAATGTGAGCATAGCCGATGTCACGGCGCTTATCGACGTGCTGCTGTCGGGTGATGGCCAATACACGGTTGTCGCTGATGTGAATGCTGACAATTCGGTATCGATTTCAGATGTCACTGCGTTAATCGATTATCTGCTGGGCGGAGGCGAGTTGCAGCCGATTGATGATCCTCAATATGTGGAAATCGAGGCCAATGGTGTGAGATTTATCATGATACATGTCGAGGGTGGAACTTACAGGATGGGAGCGACCCCCGAGCAGGGTAGCGATGCCAGCAGTCGTGAGAAACCGGTTCACCAAGTGACGGTGGATGATTTCTATATTGCCCAGACCGAGGTGACTCAGGAACTGTGGATGGCCGTTATGGGTAGTAACCCCAGTTATTTCCCAGGCAGCCTGCATCCTGTTGAATATGTGAGCTGGGCTGAGTGCCAAGATTTTATTACTGCCCTCAATGCATTGACCGGTTGGTCGTTCCGATTGCCCTCTGAGGCTGAGTGGGAATATGCTGCCCGTGGCGGCAATCAGTCCTTGGGCTACAAGTATGCCGGAAGCAATGATATTTCTGCTGTGGCCTGGTATTCAGGGAATGACTCATGGGAAACCCGTGGCACTGGTGAGCATGGCACACATGATGTGGCAACAAGAATGCCTAATGAGCTGGAATTGTATGACATGAGTGGCAATGTGCATGAGTGGGTTCAGGACTGGTATGGCGACTACAGCAGTGGGTCGCAGGTCAACCCTGTGGGGCCATCAAGTGGTACGGCACGTGTCTATCGAGGAGGCAACTGGTATTTTGATGAGTGGTTCTGCCGTGTCTCATTCCGCAACTCGGTTTCCCCTACCTATCATAGTCATGGTATCGGTCTCAGGTTAGCACTGTAAATACATCATCTTCACGATAGATCAACAAATGATCATTTACTCCGTCTGGGCGTCACGAATTGAGCGGGCGCCCAGTTTTGGCTCTTGTTGAAGCTCCGATATATATCAAAAAAACTTGGTTTTTTTTTAAAAAGTGGCACAACTCTTGCAATAGTTTATCAGGTATTGTGTAAATTTGCCATTTGTAGATCATTTATTAACCTTAATAATAAAAGTAATCGAACAATGAAAAAAGGATGTATCGGACTTATTGTCCTGGCAGTGTTTGCAGTTGCTCTGTTTGGGTGGGTTAAAGGAACCTACAACGGACTTGTTTCTTCTCAAGAGAATGTAGAGACCGCTTGGGCTCAAGTGGAAAACGTGTACCAGCGCCGTGCTGACCTTATCCCTAATCTGGTGGAAACCGTCAAGGGCTATGCCAAGCATGAGCAGGAGACCTTGGAGGGCGTTATCGAGGCTCGTGCCAATGCTACCAAGGTGACGATTGACCCCACTAACATGACTCCCGAGGATCTGCAGAAGTACCAAGCCGCCCAGGGCGACGTGACCAATGCTCTGAGCCGACTGATTGCTGTGAGCGAGAATTATCCTGACTTAAAGGCAAACCAAAACTTCCTGGAATTGCAGAACCAGTTGGAGGGTACCGAGAACCGCATTACTGTTGAGCGTAACAAGTTCAACGAGGTGGCTCGCGAGTATAACACCAAGCGCCGCACCTTCCCCACCAATATCATAGCTGGTATCTTCAACTTCGGCGAGAAGCCTTATTTCCAGGCTCAAGAGGGCGCCGACAAGGCTCCTAAGGTGGACTTCGGAACCAACGACGGAACCCATTGATGTTATGGCACTGGTCGATTTCATCCCCAGTGAAGGACAGCGGCGCATAGCCGATGCCATTACCGCTGCCGAGCGTCACACGACGGGCGAGATTTGCGTCCATGTGACGCCTCGATGCCGTGGCGATGTCTTGAAGCGTGCTGCCAAAACCTTTAACCGCCTGCATCTGTACACCACCAAGCGCCGCAACGCTGTGCTGATTTTTATCGCCTATGATGACCGCAAGCTGGCCATCTTGGGTGATACGGGAATCAATGCCGTCGTGCCCCATGGCTACTGGGACAGTGAGGTGGAGGTGTTGACGCGTTACCTCAAGGCGGGACGACCGGTTGACGGCCTGTGTGAAATCATTGCCCACATGGGTGAGCGGCTGTCGCAATACTTCCCTGGGGAGCGCAATGATGAGAATGAATTGAGCAACGAGGTCACCTTTGACGATGGAACGGATGACGATGACCCTACCGACACTCACCAAGACTATGGCAACATGGAATAAAGCGATATTGAGGTCGATGGCCATACTGCTATTGTGCTTCACTGCCGTGACAGCTATGGCTCAGGTACCGGCACGCCCTGATCCGCCACGCCTGGTCAATGACTTCGCGGGCATTCTGGGTGACTGCCAGTGGCTGGAGGACTCTCTTGAGCGTATCGCCATGGAGACCAGTAACCAGATATGCGTGGTCACGATGAACGACCTGGGTGGCTATGACAAGGCCATGATGGCTTACAGCATTGGCGAGTCATGGGGCGTTGGCAAGAAGGGCAATAACAATGGCGTCGTCATCCTTATTAAGCCCAAAACCGCCGACAGCAAGGGTGAAGCCTTTATCGCTCCGGGTTATGGTCTGGAGGGCGCCATCACCGATGCCACAAGCACACGCATCGTCAACCAGGAGATGATTCCTTATTTCAAGGATAATGACTACCTGGGTGGCGTGTGGGCTGGCGCACAAGTGGTGCGCGACCTGGCTATCGGTGAGTATAACGAGGAGGATTATGCCCAGCAGGGCGGCGATGAAGATGCTTTGTTCGCTTTGATTGTGTTCATCGTTATCTTTGCCCTGTTCATGTACCTTGCCCACAAGAGCAATCAGGGCAACAACGGAAACCGCAACAACGGCGACACTGGCACCTGGGGAGGCCCCATCATCTTCACCAGCGGCAGCGATTGGGGACGCGGCGGCTCCTCTTGGGGTGGCGGCGGTGGCTCCTTCGGCGGCGGCTGGGGTGGCTTTGGCGGCGGCTCCTTCGGCGGTGGTGGCGGCGGTGGCAGCTGGTAACCGCAGGGCTGCTTGAGAAAGAATATTTCACTAAGGGCTTTAATGGTTTTCATGCCATTAAGGCCCTTGGCGATTTCTTGGCGGAAATTCAGACAAATAGTTGCTTGAGGATATCGGGGCTGCGCAGTGTGCCGATGGCTGCATTGTGCAGGCGGTAATAGCTGATGATGACATCGAGCATGCGGTTGCGTTCCTCGCGGTTGAAGCGGAAGACGGTCATGTTGCTGAAGGTCATGCGCGACAGCAGGTGGATCACCTGTGCCTCTTGGGGTTGAAGCAGGTCGTGCCCTCTCACCGCAGCAGGAACGAACACACCCTCGGTCATGTCAAACCAGTACCCCTTGCGGTAACTCTCCAGATTGGGCTGAATGCCCAAGTGGGCTCCCAAGTGGAAAAGGAAACAGATGTGAAAGTTGGCAATCTGGTCGGGCATCTGCTCCAGTAGTTGAACCGATTGCTCAATGTAGCGGAACAGATAGCTGTTGCCTTCAGGCTCCTGGATGACATGGGCGAGCAGCTCACTGATGAACAGGGCAATGGCATTCTTGATGGGATCGCTGTAGAGTGTCGCCAGCGGGTAATTGCGCCTCACCTCGCGCAACATCGACAACTCATGGCCGTTGCGCATGGTCGCTTCAAGGTCAATGAGTGACAGAGGCATGAGCATGGCGTTGCGCATCCGTGCCGCATGGGTTTTGCCTTGAGGCACGGCAAATGACATCAATCCGCGTCCATCGGTGTAGATGTGCACGATATTGTGTTTGTCGCTGTAGCGTATGGTGTTAAGCACAATGCCCTTTAACTTCTCATACATGCCGCTAATTTACTCATTATTCGCCAACCTGAGGCCATAAACATCAAAAAATCACAACTTTTTCTGCTTTTCGGGAGGTTAAATTTTGTCAATTCAAAAAATATTTCTAATTTTGCAGTCGCTTTTGCGGAAAAATACCGCTTTTTGGCCCATTCGTCTATCGGCTAGGACGCAAGATTTTCATTCTTGAAAGAGCAGTTCGATTCTGCTATGGGCTACTTTTAATAACTAAATATCAACGTTTTATAAATAATTATGGCAAACCATAAATCAGCTATTAAGAGAATCCGTCAGAGCGAGACCCGCCGTCTTCGCAACCGTTATTACAGCAAGACCATGCGCAATGCTGTCCGCAACATTCGCAAAATGACCGATGCCAAGGAAGCCGCCGAGGCTATGCCCAAGGTGACCGCCATGCTTGACAAGCTTGCTGGTAAGAACGTGATTAGCAAGAACAAGGCAGCTAACCTCAAGTCCAAGCTCGCTCAGCACATCAACAAGCTGAACAAGGCTTAAGCAATTAAGCTGCGGTGCCCCATGAGGGTGCTTGTTCAGCTCAGGTTTGGCCCATTCGTCTATCGGCTAGGACGCAAGATTTTCATTCTTGAAAGAGCAGTTCGATTCTGCTATGGGCTACCGTAGCAAAGCGCTAACATCAGTGTTTAGCGCTTTGTGTTGTGTATTTTCCTCAACCATGATGCCCCGCTCCCGACACGAACCACTCAACGGAGCCTCCAAGAGATATCCCTTGTAGCAGGAAATCACAAGGGAAAAAGCCAAATGACTCATTACAAGTCATTTGGCTTTTTCTCGTGATACTGGTGGGCTCTTACTAATAGCAGTCAACTATCAACTATAGATTTCTCAACTATTTATTGCTTTGATGATGAGTGAGCGATGTGATCCGTGGGTAATCGCGGTTGTCATTTTTGACAACGGCCTTATCGGGCGTAAAAGCAGTCAAAGCATTTCATCAAGAAACCCCACTACTTGCTCAAGATGATGTCGATGACAGTGTTGATGTCGGCAATGTTGACCTCGCTATCACGGTTCACGTCGGGAGCAGTGTGAGTTCCATCTCCTCCCAGGATGATGTCGATGACGGCATTCACATCAGCAATATTGACCTCATGGTCACAATTCACATCACCCTTGATAATGTCTTCCATGATCTGTCCGAAATACGGATACCAGTGCTTATCGATCAGATAGGCTTCAGCTGTCCCATGTGGCACATGTAGCGTGCGGGTTGAATAGTCATCGTCGACATTAGATACCCATACTTTAAAGACACTAATTCCAAATATCACGCTTGAAGGGTCGGTGATATAACTATACACATCTGTCAGACCGATACAGTCTCTAAACGCGTAGTTGCTAATTGAGGTGACGCTGTTGGGGATAGTTACGGTCGCAAGACCGATACAGTCTTCAAACGCGCCTTCGCCAATACTGGTCACCGAGTTGGGGATGGTCACACTTGTCAAAGTTTCTAAGTGAGCAAAAGCATATCTATCGATGGCGATGACAGAGTTGGGAATAATTGTATTTTGGCAGCCGCTTTTCAGCATATTACTTTCAGTCTTGATGATGGCATTGCAATTGCCTCGGGAATCATAATTTAGGTTTCCGCTGTCAACAGTGATGCTCGTCAGACCGCTGCAGCCGCCAAAAACGCCAAAGCCGAGCGAAGAGATGGATATGGGGATATTTACACTCGTCAAACCGCTGCAGTAATAAAATGCGTAGTCACCGATGCTTGTAACGGAGTTGGGAATCGTCACGCTCGTCAGGCCACTGCAGCCATGAAAAGCTAAGTTGCCGATGTTTGTAACGGAGTTGGGGATCGTCACGCTCGTCAAGCCGCTGCAGTTATAAAAAGCGGCCCTACAAATAGTGGTGACTCCGTTAGGTATAATTGAATTCTGGCAGCCTTTTATCAGCATATTGTATTCAGTATCGATGAGAGCATTGCAATTGTCTCGGGAATCATAATTTGGGTTACTGCTGTCAACAGTGATGCTTGTCAAGCCGCTGCATCCAGAAAACGCATCGTAGGAAATCAAAGTCACTGAGCTGGGAATATTAAGGCTTGTCAGAGCACTACAGCCTGAAAATGCAAAGCCTCTGATCTGTTTTACGTTATTGCCAAGCGTCAATTCCTTAATATTGGTGCAGTAATCAAACGCCTGAGCACCAATTATGACAACCGAGTTGGGTATAGTCAAGCTTGTCAGACTCCTGCATTCAAAAAACGCTCGAGCGTCGATAGTGGTGACGGTATTGGGGAGGTTAAGACTCGTCAGACTGAAACAGTTGTCAAACGCCTCTACACCGATAGTGGTAACGCTGTTGCCAAGAGTCAAATCAGCCAAATCGCTACAGTTTGCAAACACTCTTTCGCCGATGGCGGTGACGCTGTTGGGGAGGGTCACGGTCGTCAAGCCGCTACAATCTGCAAACGCGGCTTCACCAATAGTGGTTACACTGTTGGGTATGGTAAGATTCGTCAGACCGTTACAGCCTACAAAAGCGTTGTTCCCAATCGAAGTGACTGAATTAGGTATGGTCAAACTCATCAGACCGCTACATCCAATATACGCATAACTTCCAATAGAGGTAATCGAGTTGGGAATGAGGGTGTTTTTACAACCCACTATCAATGTATTTCTTGCAGTCTCAATGATGGCATTGCAATTTTCTCGGGAATCATACTTTGGGTTACCACTTTCTACCGTAATGCTCGTCAGACCGCTACACCCGTTGAATGGATTCATTCCGATGTGAGTTACTGAGTTGGGGATGGTCACGCTCGCCAGAGCTTTGCAGTCCCTAAACGCGTCAATATCAATGCGGGTCACAGAATTGGGGAAGGCCACGCTCGTCAGAGCACTGCATCCCGTAAACGCGTAGGAGTCAATAGTGGCGACCGAATTGCCAATCGTCAGGTTCGCCAGACCGATGCAACCGGCAAACGCTTCGCGTTCAATGGTGATGACAGAGTTGGGGATGATCACGCTCGTCAGCTTATCGCAGCCAGCAAAAGCCATGCCGCCGATGGAGGTGACGCGATTGCCTATCGTCACACTCGTCAGGTCATGACAATTCCAGAACGCATTTTGACCGATGGCAGTGACAGCACGTGTCACTCCATTATATGTGACACTCTCGGGAATCATCACATCACCTTTGTACTTTTCGATATCAGATGGGTACCAGTTTCCTCGATACGTGACGGTGGCTTCGCTGCCGTTGATGTTGTAGTAGATACCATCCACCTCAAAGTCGTGGGCTGAGGCAACGGTGGCTACGAATAGGAGCAGCAAGCTCAGTAAAAAATTGAGTTTCATATCGGTATTGTTTTGAAAATATAATTCTTGACTGATGGCGATGAAGTGAGGGCAAAGTCACTTCCCACGGGGTAAAGATAGTCATTTCAGTAACAATAATAAAAATTATTATGTAGGAAAATGTAAAGCATCCAAGTTTTTTAGAGAAAATGTCCAATTCTTTTACACTTTGTGTGGTAAGATGGCCGTGGGTGGCAACAGCAAGGATAATAACTAAAAAAACACACTATTTCACAGCAACAAAAATAAGGTCATCAAATTCAAAAAAAGTAGTCTAGGCTGGCACCTCTTCGACGTCAGCATCGTTGCTTCTTTTCCAGACTCGCTGTCGGTTTGACATGTGGATATCGTGTATTTGTTAAATGAATAAAAAAATCTCGGTTGTCATTTATGGTGCACAACGAAAAAGCCAAACGGCTCATTACAAGTCATTTGGCTTTCCTTCGTACGACGGGCATGTCATACATCTGTGGTGAAAGTCCACACGGGGCGTAGT
>CAMVBJ010000017.1 GCA_947165675.1 uncultured Prevotellaceae bacterium | reverse complement strand
GTAACCGCCCCCTAAGAGAGGTGATGTCAGCAATGATGTCGCCTCTCGTTTTTTTTTGTGTTTTGGTCAAGGGTCATGACCTGCCGTGTCCCGGAACCTGCCACACTTTGACCGTGGCAGAGCCACGGCCCACGAGACAAGATACGGGCTTGCGCTTCCTGGTCCTGTAATAGGTGATGGGATGGATGAGTAACCGCCCCCTAAGAGAGGTGATGTCAGCAATGATGTCGCCTCTCGTTTTTTTGTTGGTTGCGGTTTTTTTCGTAACTTAGCGGGCCAGAGATATATTTGTTAGTAACCAAAATATTGATATGATGAAGAATATGAACCGTTTAAGTTTCCTTTTGCTGTTATTTGCCTTGATGACTCCGTCAGCATTGTCGGCCGAGGTTCAATCCGTTTATTCCCCTAACCATGACTTATGTGTTAACTTCGATGTCAATGGTGGAGTCCCTGTCTATAATGTGATGTTTAAGGGCAAGCAGGTGATTAAGGATAGTCGCTTGGGGCTTGACTTAATCAGCGCCAAGGGCAGCGGTAAAGGTACAAACTTTAATAATAAGGTGTCGATAGGGCAAAACTCACTGATGGATGGATTCACGCTCACTGCCGTCAACTACTCGTCGTTTGACGAGACCTGGCGGCCCGTGTGGGGTGAGGAGAGCGAGATACGCAACCATTATAATGAGATGGCAGTAACGCTCAACCAGCAGGAGATGGGCCGCTACATCATCGTTCGTTTCCGCGTGTATGATGACGGTCTGGGCTTCCGATATGAGTTCCCCTTGCAGGATAATCTCACTTATTTTGTAATCAAGGAAGAACGGACTCAGTTTGCCATGCCTGGCGACATCACTGCCTGGTGGATTGGAGGCGACTATGACACGCAGGAATATGAGTACACCCGTTCTCGTCTAAGTGAGATACGTGGCATCTTCCATAGCCGTATCACTGACAACGAGTCACAGCAGCAGTTTAGCGAAACCGGTGTTCAGACCTCGTTGCTGCTCAAGACGGACGATGGCATTTACCTCAACCTGCATGAAGCGCAACTGGTGGACTATCCGTGCATGCACTTGAATCTGGACGACAAGAACATGGTGTTTGAATCCTGGCTTACCCCCGATGCTCAAGGCCGCAAGGGTTACATGCAGACCCCATGCAGCACTCCATGGCGCACGATAATGGTTGTGGACGATGCCCGCGACATGCTGGCCTCACGTCTCATCCTCAACCTGAACGAGCCCTGCAAGATCGAGGATACTTCTTGGATTAAGCCCGTGAAGTACATGGGCGTGTGGTGGGAGCTGATTGCCGGCAAGAGCACGTGGCACTACACCGACGAAGTGCCGTCGGTGAAACTGGGTGAAACAGATTATTCCCATCTCAAGCCCAATGGCAAGCATGGCGCCAATAATGAGAACGTGAAACGTTACATTGACTTTGCCGCAGACAATGGGTTTGACCAGGTGTTGGTCGAGGGATGGAACCAAGGCTGGGAAGACTGGTACGGCAACAGTAAGGACTATGTGTTTGACTTTGTGACACCTTACCCCGACTTTGATATCCAGATGCTCAACGACTATGCCCACAGCAAGGGCATCCGCCTGATGATGCACCACGAGACATCGGCCAGCACACGTAACTATGAGCGCCACCTGGAGGAGGCATACACATTGATGAACAAGCTGGGCTACAACTCGGTCAAGAGTGGCTATGTCGCCGACATCTTGCCCCGTGGTGAGAATCACTACAGCCAGTGGATCATCAACCATTACCAATATTGCGTTGAGCAGGCTGCCAAGCATCACATCATGGTCAATGCTCACGAGGCCGTGCGTCCCACTGGATTGTGCCGCACGTGGCCCAACCTGATAGGCAACGAGAGTGCCCGTGGCACCGAGTATCAGGCCTTTGGCGGCACAACGCCTGGTCACACGGCCATCCTGCCGTTCACGCGTCTGCAAGGTGGCCCCATGGACTACACGCCTGGCATCTTTGAGATGGACTTGTCCAAGTTTGCCCCTAACGAGTCGAAGTGCTTGTCCACCATCTGCGGTCAGCTGGCCCTGTATGTGACGCTCTACAGCCCCCTGCAGATGGCTGCCGACTTACCCGAGAACTATGCCCGCTTCATGGACGCCTTCCAGTTTATCAAAGACGTGCCTGTGGACTGGCAGCGCTCGATGTACCTGGAGGCCTCCCCCATGGAGTATATCACGATCGCCCGCAAGGATAAGAACAGTGATGCCTGGTACCTGGGCGGAGTGACCGACACCAAGCCCCATGACAGCGTCATCAAGCTCGACTTCCTGGACAAGGACCGCAAGTATGAGGCGACGATCTATGTCGATGGCAAAGCCGCCGATTACAAGACAAATCCTCAAGCCTACACGATTACCAAGAAAACGGTTACTAACAAGACGACGTTGAAGCTGCACAGCGCTCCTGGTGGTGGCTTTGCCGTCTCGATCAAGCCATTGTAACAGGCAAAAGGATGTGGCTCACACTAAGCCGCCAAGGCGAGAAAAAACATGAAGCTTCTCGCTTTGGCGGCTTAGCATGTGTCATGGTGGGGGCGAAAAAAAGAATGGGCAACCAGCCGAAGCATGGTCACCCAAATCCTCTCTCCACTGCGGTGCGTACGTGACTCGAACACGCGACCCCCTGCGTGACAGGCAGGTATTCTAACCAACTGAACTAACGCACCAACATGTGATTGCCAAGAGTCATTTCTTTCTCAAAGCGACTGCAAAGGTACTGCAAGATTTTGAATTGGCAAAGGATTTTGCGATAAATTTTTCAAAAAAATATCACACCATCTTTTAAATACTTGATATACAATGTAATAAATTAAGTAAAATCATTCGGGTAGATGGTGTGATAACGAAAAATGAAACAGGTATTTCTCTTACAGGCGTTCTTTCTCGCTGCTGCCTGCGCCGGTGCCCTTGTACTTGCTCTGGGCGGCATTGAACTTGTAGCGCACTGTGAACTCCACCTCGCGAGTGTCGCGGTGCTGGCTGTGCCACATGGTGCGCAGGCCGTATTGCAACTTAACGTTTTCTTGGGCATTGAGTAGGTTGTAACCAGTTATACTGACGGACAGGCGGTCGTTCAAGAATGTCTTGGTGGCTCCAATGTTGAGTCGATAGATTGGTTTTGTAAGTGTGACGTTCTGCATGGTGCCACGGCTCGTGAAATCAAAATTGACATTGGCTGTCAGGGTCGGTAGAATCTGGAAATTGTTGTTGAACTGCACGAGGTAGATGGGGCTCTTGGGTGAGATGAAGCCAATGGGTGAAGGAATCTTGATCCAATCCTTGATCATGCCCAAGGTGAGTGACGGCTGATAGAAATCCCATCGAGGCGAGAGCGTGAGCATCACGCGCATGGCATCCTCATGATCCACATTCTCATTGCTCATCAGCGTGGTGGCCTCGCTGCCTGGTATCTCATGTGCTACATTGACGATCACGTCGCGGTCATGCTTGTAGCCCACCATCAGATTCACCCACTTGAACATCGCCATGAACGACACCTCGTTGTTGATGGTGGGCTTGAGCAGAGGATTGCCGCTGTCCCAGGTGAAGCGGTTGGCATAGGTGACGCTGCCACGCAGTTGCCAGTAGCTGGGACGCTTGATCTTCATTGCATAGTTCAGCATGAGTTGCACATTGCCTGCCCGCGCCATCAGCCCCACACTGGGGAAGAAATGGTGGTAGTTGCGGCTCTGCTCGGCCATGAGCTTGCCCTGGCTGTAGTAGTTGCTGGAGACGTTCTCGTTGCGCACCCCCACCCTCAACTGGCCGAAGGGCAACGGATGGGCATACTCGGCAAAGAAGATGTAATTGCGCTCCTTCTGCTCTGTGTAGGACGTGGGGACGACCTGCTCGGGGTTGATATAGTCGTCGTTGCGGCGCGTGTGGTCATACTCGGTGCCCACTTGCAGGTTGCCACCCCAGAGCGACCACGAGAGGACGAGCTTGGCTGCCCATAGCTGGTTGCGCACGATGCTGGTGCTGGTCACCGTGCGGCTTTCCTGCTGCTGGCTCACCTCGTCGTTGAGCTGTCTCTTTCGGTCCTTGTAGAAGACGTAATCGGTGTTGAAGTCGATTGAGGTGCTGCCCACCTTGCCGTTGTAATACACATTGAGCGTGTGAGGCATATTGGACTTAGTGGACATGTGTATCTTGTTGTCCAGGTGGTCATAGAAAGCGCCATTGGCCATCACGTCGGCGGTGAAGGAGCCGCGGGTGCGTTGCAGGAAATAAGCCTTGGTGTCATACCTGAACCCCATTGAGTGCCGGTCGTTGAAGATGTAGTTCACGCCCGCTGAGGTGTAAATCGAGTTGAAGTGGCTCTTGATGTCGGAATGCTCATTCAGACGCCACACGGTGTCGGCCTGCACATCAAAGGTGAAGTCGTCGTCCTCGATGTTCCGGTTATCGTTGTACCAAACGCTGCCAAACACGTCCAACCCCTTGTGGCGGTAGTTCCAGTTCAGACCCAGTGCCAAGTCGGGACCCTTGCCCACATAGTAGCTCGCCTGGGTATTGAAGCTGAAGCCCTCGCCCTGAGGCCGCTTGGTCTTGATCAAGATGACCGACTCGACCGTGGCGTCATACTTGGCACCCGGGCTGGTGATTAGTTCCACGCTCTGGATGTCCTCGCTGCTGAGTTGGTCCAGTTCCGTCTGGTTCTGCAGTTTCCGACCGTTGATATAGATGAGCGGTGTGCCCTTGCCGAAGACCTCCAGGCCATCCTTCTTGCGCTGCACGCCAGGCAGGTTCTCGAGCACAGCCTTGGCGGTACCCACTTTGCTCAGCAGGGTGTTCTCCACCTCGGTCTTGAGGCCCTCGGCCGTCAGCTTAAAGGCGGGACGCTGTGCCTTGATAACGACCTCGCCCAACTCAGTCACCTCGGGTTCCAGCACAATGGTGCCCAGGTCAATGCCCGTGGTCATAAGCACTCGCGTTTTGTAACCAAGATAGGAAATTTTAACCAATGGATTGGCTGTGCTACTCATGAGGGTGAATCGGCCATCGGTGTCGGTCGTCGTACCAGCCACAAAGGCGCTGTCACTGGCATTGAGCAGTACCACATTAGCGAAGGGGATCGGGGCCTGCTTCTCATCGACCACACAGCCCCTAAACGTTTGGGCAACGGTCGTTATCGCGACCAGTATTGCCATCATCAGAGTGAAAAGGTTTCGTTTCATTGTCATATAGGTCTTTTTTGAGTTGTCATCGTGTCGGCAGCAAAATTATCCAGCCGTTTACCCTATAGACACACACTAAAGGGCAAAAAGTTGCAACACGGGGCTAACGAAACCGCATTTTCACACTTTAGGGTGTTAAAATGGCCGATCCGTAATCCCATTTTTTTGCCGTTACGGAGGAGCAAAAACATAAAATAGCAATCTTGTTGCGAGAAATCTCAAAAAGGTGTATATTTGCATCGTCAAAAAATCTCAAAAAGGTGTAAAATATATTGGAACAGAAATCTCAAAAAGGTACAGAAGGTATCGTTATGAAACGTAAAATTTATCAGCAACTCCTTGACTGGAAGGAGAAAAGAAACGGTGAAGTAGCACTACTCGTAGAGGGCGCTCGGCGCATCGGAAAGAGTTATATCGTAGAGGAGTTTGGCAAGAATGAGTACGAGTCATATATCCTCATCGACTTCAATAAGGCTCCCCAGATGGTCAGAGACTGGTTTGACCTGTATCTGGAAGACCTCGATACGCTTTTCCTCTATCTGAGTCAGCACTACAAGGTGAGACTCCATGAACGCAAATCGCTAATCATCCTCGACGAGATACAGTTATGTCCCAGGGCGAGAGCAGCCATCAAGTTTCTGGTGGCTGATGGTCGATATGACTATATTGAGACTGGCTCGCTGGTGAGCATCAGGAAAAATACACAGGGCATCGTGCTCCCATCAGAAGAGCGTTCTATACAAATGTACCCGATGGACTTTGAAGAGTTCCTTTGGGCTACAGGAAACGACATGCTGATGGACTTGATACGGAAGATGTATGCAGAGCATAAGCCAATGGGGCAGACTTTCCATCGTCGGGCTATGGATGCTTTCCGGCTCTATATGATAGTGGGCGGAATGCCTCAAGCAGTCAAGAAGTACGTTGAGACTAAGGACTTTGATGCTGTAGATGCTGCAAAGCGTGATGTGTTGACTATCTATCGTAATGACATCTTTAATTATGCAGGTGAGATAGCCGACAAGGTTGTGTCAATCTTCGACCAGATTCCTCCTCAACTATCCAAGCATGAAAAGAAGTTTCGGTTGTCGGCCCTCAAGCCTGGTGCGAAATATCGCGACTGGGACGATGCGTTCTTCTGGCTGAAGGACGCAAGAGTTGTCAACATCTGCTACAATTCGACTGAGCCAAATATAGGGTTGAAGATGAACGAAGACCGCACGACAATGAAGTGTTACATGAACGATACGGGCTTGTTGATCAGTCATGCATTCGATGAAAAGGGCATTGTTTCGTCTGAGGTTTACCAGAAGCTGCTCTTTGGTAAGCTGGAGGTGAACGAGGGAATGCTCATTGAGAATATCGTGGCTCAAATGCTGATAGCCAGCGGCAACAAGCTCTTTTTCTATAGTAAGTCATCAGAGAAAGCTGAAGAGCGTATGGAAATCGACTTCTTGCTTCAAAAGGACAAAGTGACCAGCCGCCACAATATCCGTCCAATAGAAGTCAAAAGCGGCAAGAACTACACGTTATCGTCCTTAACGAAGTGTATGAACAAGTTTGGTGAATACGTGGCTACTCCTACTTTGCTTCATGCAGCCGACTATAAAGTAGAGGATGGTGTAACCTATCTTCCTCTTTACATGACACCCTTATTGTAGAATCAGAAAAATAGTGCTCCGTAACCCGTTTTTTTAAGGCGTTACGGAGCAGTAAAAAGAAACTATTATTAATAAAACATCACTATCTACATTTGATAGACCTGGGTCATCCCGTCGGCCTCAAGCGGTGTGAAAGGTTGCGCGAGCAGAACGATGTAGAAGCGCGGCAGGGGCTGCACTGGCGGGTGCTCGGCGATGTATCGCTCAATCTTGTGGCGGGCTGCGTGCCGCAATGGCTCATCTTCACAGGGGACAAGCGCCTCTTTATCAATGAATGCCAAATGCCAGAAGGACATGTAGCCCAACACATATTGTTCCACCTTAAATATGGGATTCCCCTCACGTACGAGGTTCTGCCACGTGAACGTTTCGCTCTCGCACACAGCCACGACGGCCCAGGACAAATCGATATATCTCAATTGCTGTTTCATAGTCTGTTTTTCTCATTATTTCCGGCACCAGTGCCCTTGTACTTGTTGCGCGTCCAGTTGAAGTGGTAGCGCACGGTCACCTCGGCATAGCGGGTCTCGTTGGTACGGTGTTGCCACAAGGTCAATTCGCCGAAGTGCACCAGTACGTCCTGACCATTGCGGTGAAACAGGTCATGTCCTGCTACCTTGACCGACAGACGGTCATCCAGGAATGTCTTGGTCAGGCCAATGTACAAGTCAAATTGATGGCTACGGCTGCTGATGTTCTCAATGTCTCCCTTTCCTTGCCAGTCAAGGGAGAGCGAGCCTGTCCACGATGGCGAGAACTTGAAGGTGTTGCTCCACTGGGCACTCCAGATGGGTCGCTCGGGGCTGTAATAGCCAGTGGGCATGGGAATCCTCATCCATTCCTTCATGACCGAGAGGGTCAATTGCGGGTGCCAGAGGCTAAATTGTGGCGCAGCAGTCAGGCTGGCACTCAGGACATCCTTCTTGTCGATATTGTCCTGATAGATGAGCGTGGTGGATTCGTGTCCCTCGACCTGGCGGCCTAGTTGCATGACCACGTCTCGCAGGTGGGAATAACTCACGTTGAGCGAGAGGAACTTCCAGGTCGCGTCGAGTGACACGTTGTTGATAATCGTGGGCTTCAGATAAGGGTTGCCTGACTGCCAGGTAAATCGGTTGGAATAGTAGGTCATGTTGCTCAACTCAAAGTAGGTGGGGCGGCGTATCTTCATCGCATAACTCAATAACCCCTTGACGTTGCCCACTCGGGTCGAGAGCGACACGCTGGGAAACAGGTGGTTGAAGTGGCGGCTCTGGCCGTCGATGAGGACGCCCTGGCTGTAGTAGCCAGTTTTGACATACTCATCGCGCAAGCCTCCCCGAACTTGCCCAATGGGCGTCATGCGGCTATACTCGACAAAAACGCTGTAGTTCTGCTCCTTGACCTCGGTTTCGCTGCTGGGCACCAGGTGGAAGGAGTTGAAGTAGTCATCGTTGCGGTGGGTGTAGTTGGCCTCACCACCCGCAGTCAGCGTGCCGTTCCACAGGGGCCACGAGAGGACGAGTTTGCTGGCAAAGAGTTCATTTCTCACGTTGTTCACGCTGTGGAGCGAGCGGTCGTCCCACTCCTGGCTTTCCTCAACATCCCTGTTGCGTGCATGCGTCTTGTTGAAGTAGTAATCGGCATTAAAGTCGATGCTGGTCTTGCCCACCTCGCCGTTATAATAGATGTTGAGCGAGTGTGGCATGTTATGGGACGTTTCCTCCACATTGTTAGTCTCGAGGTGGTCATAGAAATTGCCATCGGCCAGCACGTCGGCCACAAAACGGCCAGTGCTCTTATCATAGATCCTGATGCTGCTGGTGTATTGGAAGCCCACCCAGTGCTTGTCATTGAACTGGTAATTGGTTCCCAAAACCAAACGCAAGATGTTGTAATTACCCTGGCTGCGGCCGTGATTGTCCTGATGCCAGATGGTGTCGGCTGCAACGTCCTGGGTAATGCGGTACTTCTGCAACCAGCCGTTCTCAAAGTCGCTGACCGTACCAAAGATGTCTAATCCATGGTGGCGGTAGTTCCAGAGGAAGGCATTGTAGGTGCGCGACATTTCGCCCTGATAGAAACTGCTGCGCAGGTGTCCGCCCCATCCCTCGCCTTGCACCTTGCGCGTCTTGATGCGGATGACACTCTGCACCGATGCATCATATTTTGCGCCAGGGTTGGTAATTACCTCAACGCTGACGATGTCTTGTGATTTCAACTCATTGAGTTCGCTGGCATCACGCATGAGGCGGTTGTTGATGTAGATGAGCGGTGTGCCCTTGCCGAAGACTTCCAGCTTGCCACCGTCCTTCTTCAGCACGCCCGGGATGTTGCGCAGCACATCCTCGGCGGTGCCCAGCTTGCTCAGAATGGTGCCCTCAACACTCGTGAGCAATCCCTCGCTACCCAATTTGTGGACGGGGCGCTCCCCCTCCACTACCACCTCGCCCAGCAACGCGGCATCGGGCTGCATCACGATGTCGCCAGCACTTGCGCCATTCGTTTCCACCCAGCGGGTGGCATAGCCCACACTGGAAATCTTCAACAGGCAGTCATCGCAATCGGTCGTTAGGGAAAATATACCATCCTCGCCGGTCACCGTACCTTGCACAAATGCCGAGTCAACGCGATTCATCAACACCACGTTGGCATAGGGCATCGGCACTTGGTTCTCGTCCAGTACACGACCGGTAATTGTACCAGCCATAGCGGCGAGTGCCGCTATGATAGTTAGAATAATTGAAATTAATCTTTGGATCATAATCATGTCTCTGTTTTGGTTGTTCGATGGCAAAATTATCGAGACCAAGTACAATAGAGACACGCACTAAAGGGTGAAAAGTTGCAATTCCCGGCTAATGATACCGCATTTTCACACTTTAGGGTGTTAAAAATCCTGGGTTTGAGTTACTGCTTCTTAATGATAAGGCTTTTTAAGTTTCATCGCTTGGCTGGGCGAGGCTTTTGGGGTAACTTTGCATGACTATAAACCTGAAAACCGATATGGCTAAAGTTGAGGACTTTTTTACGTTGACCAACAGTGTTGAGGGTATTGATGACGATCGATACCAGCATCTCGATCCCATGATACGCGCCATTGATGCGATGGCCAATGCCACTTACCAGAGTATATACGTCATCGACTACCTCCGGCAAGGTTTCCTGCACGTGGCGAGCAATCCGTTGTTCCTGTGCGGTCATACTGCCGAGGAGGTGAAGCAGATGGGCTACCGCCTGTATATCGACCATGTACCAGCCGAGGAACAACCCATGTTGACCGAGATCAACGAAGTGGGTTTCAAGCGCTTCAACGAGGAACCCTTGGATGATCGCAGTCGCTGCTTCATGAGCTATGACTTCCATATCAGGAACGGTGAAGATTGCTATCTGGTAAACCACAAGATCACGCCGTTTGCCCTCGCGCCCGACGGTCGGGCGTGGCTGGCCATGTGCGTGGTGTCGTTGTCTCATCACGATACTCCTGGTCACATCGAATTTCGCAAGAAAGGACAGCCGGTCTATTGGGAGTATGACATTGACAGTCACCGCTGGCAAGAGCGCAAAAGCATTACCCTGCGCCCACAGGAAAAGCAGGTACTCATCCTGAGTGCGCAGGGTTATACCGTACCGCAGATTGCCGACAAGATGTGTCGTGCGTTAGATACTGTCAAGACCTACAAGCGGGCGATGTTTGAGCGGCTGGGCGTGCGCAGCATTACCGAGGCACTGACCGTTGTCACCAATCAGGGACTGTTGTAGAGCCCAGGTATTGTTAGTCCGTGTAGTCGATGAGTTCTTGGCCGTAGGGGGTGTAGAGGCGTTTCATCTCCTCGGGCTTGAGCAGGTAGGGGTAGATGGGAGCATCGATGGCACCCTGGGCATAGCTGGCGATGTCATAGACCTGATAAACGGCGTGGAATACACTGCCCTCGATGTAGAAGTCGCGCGGCAGGGGTAGCAGTCCGTTGTCGGGGATGAACAGGTCATCCTTGTCATAGTTGTAGGTGTTCTTGATGGCCTTGAGGATTGCAGTGCGCAGCAGGGTTGTGTCGGCAATCACGTCATCAAATTCAACCGCTTTCTCGGTCTTGAGGTCATAGGTCACATAGTTGTGGGCATAGGTGCCATGGGCACCCCCAGCCATGTAGGAGAATGTAGCCAGGTGGTAGAGGAGCAGGCGGTCGTTCATGCTCTGCATGACCACGTCAATCTCGTTAGTCGAGAGTTTGCGATCATCCTGCATGACGGCGTTGACGGGAGTAAACCGTTCGGCTTCAATCTCAGTGTAGTTGGCTGGATTCAGCAGGAAATCAATGACCTTGTCCAACTGATTGAGTTCAGCACTGTCGGTCATTGCTCTGTAAAGGGCCTGCTGTAGTTGAGGGCAGGGCTTGCCATTGATGGCCAGGGGCCAGAACGCCGAGAAAGAGTTGTCATAATACAGCGTGTCGCCGTCATCATCGACGTAGGAGAACATTTTCTCCACATCAAGATTACTGAACTGGCACAAAGTGCTATCAGTGACCTTGGGGTCATCGCTGACTTGGTTGGTGTTACCATTGTTACCGCAAGACCAGAGAGCGGTCATTGCCAGAAGGACGAAAATAAAGTTCTTGCTCATAGTCATTCAGTTGTTTAGTGTTGTGGGTTGCAAAGGTAACGATTATTGCCAATAACTCTTCAGGTAAGGGCAAAAAAAATCCTCGACTCACGTCGGGGATTGCTTAACTAATTAACCTTCTAATACCATTAACATAAACCTTAAAACATTCTTTTCTGTTTTTTCTGAGAAAGACAACTGCCTCACGACACTCGACTTCTCATAACCTTAAAAACTAATACCATGAAAAACCGATGCAAAGATAGTATCAAAATATGTTTTACAACATACTTTTCTAACACGAAGTGGTCAATAATTAACAAAAATTCACAGTAACGCAACCGTTACTGTGAATTTTTACATTTGTTAGCAATTTAACCAGCCGTGATTACCGTGTGAGTGTGGCAAAGTAAATCATGTCGATTTCCTCATAAGAGAAGTCACCGCTGAAGAAGTTACCCGTCTTAAGCTTGAGGTAATCCGAGAGGCGTTGCAATGCCATGTTGAACATCTCCTGATGGTCAAAAGCCAGCTCGGGCAGTTGGTTGATGGGGTACCAGCGGGCGACATTGGCATCATCGGCTCCCTTGACGTCCTGCACATGAGTGAGAGTGAAAAAGGCGATTGAGATGACACGCTCGCGCGGGTCTCGATCGGGTGTGGCAAAAGCGCCCAGTTGCTCGATATTGGTCACATGGAGTCCGGTTTCCTCAAACAACTCGCGACGGGCACCGTCGGGTGCATCCTCATCGATGTTGAGGAATCCACCAGGGAACGCCCAGCATCCCTTGTAGGGCTCATTGCCACGTTCGATGAGTAGCACGTTGAGTTTTAATCCATCGTAACCAAAAACGACGCAGTCGGTCGTGACAGCGGGATGCGGATATCGATAACAGAAATTTCCTTCCATTTCAGTGGTTTTTTACTTTTCTATAAAGAATACTGCAATTTGTTGCGGATCCTCGGCTCTGTTGAGCGCGACGGCTGCAAAGGGTACTTGGCGGTAGCCTGTTTTGAGACCACGGTTCAGCTGGTACTTGAAAATGATATTACCGGGACTTTGCTTCACGTCTTGAGGAATCACGTTGGTTGTACGGTTGGTCTCGGGCAGGATAATCGCAATGACAAACTGCTTCTTCCAGTTGATGTCGGTGGGAAGCCCGCCCATGACAGCCGCATAACCAAATACCGCGTTAAAGTCCCGCTCATTGTCAATGATGAGCCGTTGCTGCTTGCTGCAGTCGATGTCGTTGCGCACATAGTAGTTGTCCAGGGTCACAAAGGGGATGGACTTGGCACCCTTCTTGGCCCGTGCATACTGTGAAGTGGCGCACTGGCAACAAAGCAGTACTGCAAGCGTAACGGATAAGATGATTGCAAACTTTTTCATGACTTGTTATGTTCGTGAATAATCTTGCTGTAGTAGAAGTTGAGCACATCGCTGGCAGCGACAAAGGAGGTCTGCTTGCCCGCCAGCACGGTGTCCTCCTTGATGGAGAGCAGACGTTCGATTTCGGGGTCAAAGTAGAATCGTGCCAGCAACTGCTCGTTGATGGTCTCACGCATCCAGTAGCGCTCCTGTTCATGGCGTTTCTCGTCAAAGTAGCCACTCTCCTTAACGTGCTTGAAGTAGCGATCAATCATGTCCCACACGCCATCGATGTTCAGGTCGTAGTAGCCCGAGTAGGTAATGACTTCGGGCAAGAAACCGCTGGGGGGTAGGGGATAGAGGTGCAGGGCGTTGCGGAACTGGGCTGCAGCCAGTTTGGCGCGCTCCACGTTGTCACCGTCACACTTGTTGATGACGATGCCGTCGGCCATCTCCATGATGCCACGCTTGATGCCTTGCAGCTCGTCGCCGGTTCCTGCAAGCTGGATGAGCAGGAAGTAGTCCACCATCGAGTGGACGGCGATTTCGCTCTGTCCCACGCCGACGGTCTCGACAAAGATGGTGTCGTAGCCGGCTGCCTCACACAGCACGATGGTCTCGCGCGTCTTGCGTGCCACACCGCCCAGCGAACCTGCCGAGGGGGAAGGGCGGATAAACACGTCGGGCTCGATGGCCAAGCGCTCCATGCGCGTCTTGTCGCCCAGGATGGACCCCTTGGAGCGTTCACTGCTGGGGTCGATGGCCAGGACGGCGAGTTTGTGCCCCTGCTTGATGACGTGCATGCCGAAGGAGTCAATCGATGTGCTCTTGCCCGCTCCAGGCACGCCAGTGATGCCGATGCGGCGCGAGTTGCCCGTGTAGGGCAGGCACTTCTCGATGACCTC
The DNA here is from genome assembly GCA_947165675.1 of uncultured Prevotellaceae bacterium. GTDB lineage: Bacteria > Bacteroidota > Bacteroidia > Bacteroidales > Muribaculaceae > Sodaliphilus. The sequence goes on along the minus strand of CAMVBJ010000017.1, from coordinate 51,324 downwards.
TTGGGCGATGATCTGGTGCTCGGCGTTGCGGCTCTCGACCAGGGTTACCGCCTGCCCAAGCACGGCACGGTTGCCCTTGCGTATGCCCTCAACATATTCGGCGGGCGTCAACTGTGGTTTGCGCTTGCGCTTGAGGTAAGGATTAACAATGGGCGGCTGCTCGACGCCGCTATTGACTTGCAATCCAGCAAACTGGTCATCATTTTCGGGATGATTCATGCTGGGACATTCCTCGGTGTGCTGTATGATTCTCGTTTTGTCTGCCATATATATTTTCTATGTTATTTCTTATCGATGATGCCTACCAGCCGAATGATGACCCGTGGAGAATCGGGGTCATTACTCATCAGCGTGATGGGCACGTTAAGTATGTCGCCGTGCTGGAAGGATGTGTCAATGCTTACCGTGACCTGTGCCTTCTTGCCATGCTTGATTTCCTGCTTGTCGGCCTTGATGGTGACACCTTCGCCATCGGGTGCCCACAGCCGGCGCAGGGTCAGTTTATCCTTGCCCCTATTGGTGATGGTGAAGGTGCACGTTGCCACTTCGCCCGCTGTCAGGGTCCCGAAGTCAAGTCGGTCACCGCAGTCCACTGAGATGATGGGGGCGCAGGCGCGTTGTTGGTCGGTGAGGTTGTCAAATGACTCGATGACTTGGGCCATCACGTGGATGTCAGCCTCTCCAGCCGAAGTTGCTGATGTTGCCCTCAATGGTTGACAGGAAAGCGTCAACGTGTCGGTGTTCAGTCCCCACAGGGGCGCATTGCCCGATAGGTAATGTACGGTGAGAGCCGTGACCTTGGCCGGTGGCACCGTGTCGGGGACGACAGCGGGCTTGATGTGGGAGTTGCCACCCTGCACGCTCACCAGCAATGTGTCGGTCGAGGCATTATAGGCGCTCAGGTATTCGGTCTTGTTCTTGCCCTTGACGAGTTCCCCCATGGGGATGTCGCGCTGGCTGATGCGCAAGGCCCCGGCTTGTAGCGGGTACTGCTTGTTGAGTGTCGATTCGGTGGGAATGACGTTTCCGGTAATTTCCAGGATGGAGCGCTTGGGCGTGGTGTTGGTGAAAATCAGTACCTGCTTGGTGAACTGTCCTGGCCTTCCCGATGGATTGTAGGTGATGCTCACAGTCGCTGTGTCGCCAGGGGCGATGGCCTCTTCGGGGTAATGGACCCCGGTACAGCCACATCCAGCCTGGGCTTTGACAATAAGCAATGGCTGGTTACCCGAGTTCACCAACCTCATCTGGCAGGTGACCTTGCCGTCCTGTTCCTTGAATACGGCGAAGTCATGCTTGCGTTCAAGCCATGTAGCCTGGGGCTGAGCGGCAAGCGAAATCACAGTTGTGACAAGCAATGTCACTATGTACAACGCCCGTATCACTTCTATTTCTTGGGAATGACGGTGCCCTGGATGTGCAGTGTGGTTGTGCGCTCCTTGCCGTTGGTCTTGACCTTAACGGTCTTCTTGAAAGCGCCGGGGCGTCCGATGGGGCTATAAGTCACCTTGATTTTGCCCTTCTTGCCTGGCTTGATGGGCTTGGAGGGATACTCGGGACGGGTGCAACCGCAGGATGCTGTCGCATCGATGATCAACAGCGGCTTGTCGCCCGTGTTGGTGAACTCAAAGGTGCAACTTACAGGACCCTTAGCCTCCTGGATGGTGCCGAAGTCGTGACTCTTGATCGAGAAAGTGGCTTCGGCCTGTTTGCCGTCGGCCACGGCGCTCAGTGCCACCATGAACACTGCAACAACCGCTATAAAAAAACGTTTAGTCATTGTCAATTATCTATTGGTTTTAAGTCTAATCTGCAAAGTTAGGAACATTTTCTGGTGGCGCAAACTGAAAGCGGGGAATTTTAATGTTATTTTATATTACGACCTTAAAAATATCTATTCAGCGACCTGGCCTGAATTGGTAATTATGCGTATTAGGCGAATAGTTATCCCCCAAAAAATCACTGGATATTGCGGTACAAAAAAAAAGTTATATATCTTTGCGACAAGAATGAGAATGATGTTAAACCTAATAAAAGATGAATATTATGAAAAGACCAGTATTACTTATTGTGCTGTTTGCGATGATGGTTGCCGCCAGCAGCAATGCTCAGGACAGTTACCGCGAGGCTGTGAAGGACTTTATGGCAGTTAGTGGCCAATTCGAGAATGCCAAGTCGCTCGTTACAACGATGAGCATGTTGTTTGACAGGAGCGGTGATGTGGACATTGACCAGTTGACAAAGCGTTTTATAGATGAACGCCTTGATGAGGTCTATCTGGACATTTCCGTGCCCTTGTTGAAATCCTGCGGCATGACCGAGGTCGACTTGAAAGAATTATCTTCGTTGTATGCTATGCCCGAGTATAAGGCCTTTGAAGTCCGCCAGAAGGCGTGGATGGTTGATTTTGTTGCTTACTTGATGGAGCCGCTCATGGAAATGATGAAGAATGCTTCCGAAGGCGTGTACAAGGATACAGGAATGGCTGAACGTCTGCAGACTGTTCAACCCAATCCCGACATCGACCCCGCTTATGCCGAAAAATTCAATAAAGTGATGCTGGAGTCGCCTGTGGTCAAGAGCATGAAGGAAGCAATGATCAAGAGGATGGATCAATCCACCTCTATTGATCCCGACTTGACAGAGGCGACTGAGGATGCTAAGGACATGATATTAAAGAGCCTGCCCGCGATATTGCTGAATAGCGCTTACGGCAATCTGACTCTTGAAGATATTGATTATGCTGCAAAACTCTATTCCAATCAGGCTTATAGCAAATTGATGACTTACGCCGGCTCCGATGATGAAGCCACTCAAACGGCTACTCAAAATCTGAACTACGTGGATTGGATGAAGGAACATGGCGCAAAACTCAGCGAGGATCCCAGGGTCTCGTTAGAATTCTACAAGGCACTGCTGGGAGACAGTGAGGAGGATCCTGGCAAGTGATTCTCTCGTACCCCATATCCGCCAGCCGCTGTTACCGATGATCAGGACACAGCGGCTGGCAGCATTTATAAACTTTATAAACTTGGCCATTTTGGGAGATTTATTGTTTAAGATGTGGGTCACGTGCCGACTTTTTTGTAAATTTGCAGGATAAAACCCAATCAAATTATAAAATCATGATGAAAAAAATCTTGCTCTCTCTCGCCGCAGTGACGGCGATGACCGCGATGGCCGACACGCCGTTGTGGATGCGTTATGCGAGCATCTCGCCTGACGGTAACAAGATCGCGTTCTGCTACAAGGGTGACATCTATGTCGTTCCCGCTGCTGGCGGACAGGCTGTGCAATTGACCTCACAGTCGAGTTATGAATCCATGCCCGTGTGGTCACCCGACGGCGCTACGCTGGCCTTTGCCAGCGACCGCAAGGGCAATAACGACATCTATGTGATGCCCTCGACCGGTGGTCAGCCCAAGCGCTTGACGCGCAACAGCGCTGCCGAGACCCCGTGGACTTTCAGTCCCGACGGCAAGTACATCTACTATAGCGCTTCCATTCAGGATCCCGCCAGCAGCATGCTCTTCCCGAGTGGCCGCTTGACCGAGGTCTATAAGGTGCCCGTCGAGGGTGGCCGCTCCACCCGCGAGCTGGGCACTCCCGCCGAGTATATCACATGGAACAAGACCGGTGACTACTTCGTGTATCAGGACCGCAAGGGCGGTGAGGACGAGTACCGCAAGCATCACACCTCGTCGATCACACGCGACATCTGGTGCTATGATGCCAAGACCAAGAAGCATACTAACCTGACCAACATCGGCGGCGAGGACCGCAATCCCGTTCTCAGCCCCGATGGCAAGACCGTCTATTTCCTGAGTGAGCGTAATGGTGGCTCGATGAACGTCTATTCGATGCCCCTCGACCGCCCCAGCCAACTTAAGGCCGAGACCAACTTCACGGTCAATCCCGTGCGTTTCCTGTCGATTGCTGACAACGGCACCCTGTGCTTTACTCAGGATGGTGAACTCTATACCATGCGTCAGGGCGGTCAGCCCAGCAAGGTGAACGTCAGCCTGTGGCACGACGATAGCGACCAGATTCAGCGCTTGTCATTTTCCCGTGGCGCTACCGATGCTGCCGTCTCGCCCGACGGCAAGATGGTGGCCTTTGTCGTTCGCGGCGAGGTCTTTGTGACATCGGTAGAATATAACACCACCAAGCGCATCACCAGCACTCCCGAGGCCGAGAACTGGGTATCGTGGGGCGCCGACAACCGCACACTGGCCTATGCCACCGAGCGCAACGGCAACTGGCAGCTTGTCCTGGCCACTATCGAGCGCAAGGATGACCCGAACTTTGCCAATGCAACCCTCATCAAGGAAGAAATCCTGTTGCCCTCGACTACCGTTGAGCGCACCCGTCCATGCCTGTCGCCCGACGGCAAGAAGCTGGCCTTCATTGAGGACCGCTTCAGCCTCAAGGTGCTTGACCTCAAGACCAAGCAGGTAACCCAAGTGACCGACGGCTCGACATGGTATGAGACTAACGGCGAATTTAACTACTCCTGGTCACCCGATGGCAAGTGGTTTGCCCTCGAGTTCATCGGTAACCAGCGCGACCCCTACACCGACATCGGCATTGTTCCTGCCACTGGTGGCAAGATTACCAACATCACGGGTAGCGCCTACATCAGCGAGGATCCCCGTTGGGTCATGGAAGGTAACGCCATCATGTTCCGCAGCAACCGTTATGGTATGCGCAGCCATGCCTCGTGGGGCTCTCAGGACGACGTCTTCCTGGCCTTTGTCAACCAGGAGGCTCTCGACCGCTATAACCTCAACAAGGAGGACTACGAATTGCTGACCGAGGCCGAAAAGGAGGCTAAGAAGGCCGAGGATAAGGCCGCCGAGGCTGCTAAGAACAGCAAGAAGAAAGGCAAAGCCGCTGCTGCGCCCAAGGCCGATGACAAGTCCGTCAAGGTGGAACTGGATGGTATCGAGGACCGCATCGTGCGTGTTACCCCCAACTCGAGTAACATCTCGGGCTGCATGATCACGCCTGACGGTGAGTCGCTGTACTATCTCTCGGCATTTGAGAGCGGTTATGACCTGTGGAAGATGGACCTGCGCAAGCATGAGACCAAGCTGTTGAACAAAATGGGTGGCGGTGGCGCCGATATCCAGGCCAGCAAGGACGGCAAGACGCTGTTTGTGTTGGGTGGCAGCAAGATGCAGAAGCTCGCGGTAGCCAGTGACAAACTTACTCCTATCACCTATACTGCTGACATGAAGATGGATCTGTTTGCCGAGCGTGAATACATGTTCAACCACGTGGACAAGCAGATCGAGAAGCGCTTCTACAACCTCACCTACCACGGCTGTGACTGGAAGGCTAATGTGGAGACCTACCGCAAGTTCCTGCCCCACATCAACAACAACCAGGACTTCGCTAACCTGTTGAGTGAGCTCCTGGGCGAGCTGAATGCTTCCCATACTGGTGGCCGTTATTATCCCAACGGAGGCGAGACGACTTCCGACTTGGGTCTCATCTATGACTGGAACTACACTGGTAACGGTCTGAAGATTGACGAGATTATCGCGGATGGTCCCCTGGCCAAGGCCAAGAGCCAGATCAAGCCCGGTACTATCCTGGAGAAGATTAACGGCACAGCCATCGACGAGGAAAATGACTATACCGAGCTGCTGAATGGCCAGACTGGCAAGAAGACCCTGCTCTCGCTCTACAATCCCAAGACCGGCAAGCGCTGGGAAGAGGTGGTGAAGCCCATCAGCAAGGGAGCCTTGAGTGACCTGATGTACAAGCGCTGGGTAAAGCGCAATGCCCAGATTGTTGACAGCTTGTCGGGTGGCCGCTTGGGTTATGTGCACCTGGAGTCGATGAACGACGCCAGCTTCCGTGACCTCTATAGCGACGTGCTGGGCAAGTACAACAAGCGCGACGGCATCGTGATCGACACCCGCTTCAACGGCGGTGGCCGCCTGCATGAGGACATCGAGATGTTCTTCAGCGGCAAGAAGTATTTCACCCAGGTGGTGCGTGGCCGCGAGGCCTGTGACATGCCCAGCCGCCGCTGGAACAAGCCCAGCATCATGCTGCAATGCGAGGCCAATTACAGCAACGCCCACGGTACACCCTGGGTTTACAGCCACGACAAGCTGGGCAAGCTCGTGGGTATGCCTGTTCCCGGCACCATGAGCAGCGTCTCCTGGGAGAGGCTGCAAGACTCGTCACTCGTGTTTGGCATCCCCATCATCGGTTACCTGCTGCCCGAGGGCAACTACCTCGAGAACACGCAGCTCGAGCCCGACATCAAGGTTGCTAACAACCCCGAGACCGTGGTCAGTGGCGAAGACCTGCAACTCAAGGCCGCAGTCGAGGAACTGATGCGCGAGTGCGGACTGAAATAATGAACACTAACCAGTGTGGGACCTGAAAAGGGTCCCACACTTTTAATAATTATTATAATTCAACACTACAATGATTGATTTTATTTCTACTCACTTGACTGACATCATCGGTTACACCGCTTCGATCTGCTTGATTCTCGGTTACATGCCCCAAGCGATTTACACCATCCGTACCCATGACACCGATGGCATTGCGCTCCCCACTTTCCTCATGATGGGACTGGGTGGTATCTTCTTTGCCATCCAGGGTTTACTGCTCAAGAACTGGCCTCTGTTCATCACTAATGTCATCACCACAGTGTCGAGTGGCATCGTGTTTGGCATCAAGATGTATAACGACTATTTCAAGAAAAAGTGAAAAGAGTGGAGTTTTTGTTTTGACAGGTCAAAAAAAAATTGTACTTTTGACAAATTTTTACCCGCCCAAGTGATTGTATGACTTGGTTTTATATTAAATTAACTTAAAAAAGTGTCAGCTATCTATTTGCTCTATATCTGTTACTTTAAATACAATTTATGATTTTATGAGACTTAAACTGTTTTTGCTATTAGCACTCTTTGCCACCTTGCCGATGCTGGCGCAGCGCGCGGGTGTGCAAGGCGTGGTGATTGATGCCAAGAGCGGGCAGCCCGTTGTGGGTGCGACCGTAATTCTCGACAATCAAGGCAATGCAGCTACGACGGACACCGAGGGTTCCTTCATCATCGATGATGCCAATCCCGGTCCTGACCAGCTGCTTGTTCTTGCTTATGGCTACAATGACTGGTCTGGTGCCGTCACTATCGTCGCTGGAATGGTAGAGAATCTGGGCACAATTCAGGTAGAGCCCGTCTCCTTTGAGAGTGCTCAAGCCCTGGAGTTCCGCAATGCCGTAGCTGATATGGCACTCTCGGAGTCGCAACTCGAGGACGAGGAAGGCAATACGCAGGAAGTGGCGCTATTGAGCGGTGCGACCGACAATCCCTTCTATCAGGCTTCAAGTTACACCTTCAGCACGGCGCGTTTCCGCATCCGTGGTTACGAGAACAACAAGACCGAGACTTACATCAACGGAGTGCCATTCAATGATGCGATCCGCTTCTCGTTCAACTACTCGATGACAGGTGGCTTGAACCAGGCCTTCAGGAACAAGACCATCGGCATGGGTCTGGAGGACAACGCTTACGGCTTTGGTGGCATTGGCGGAGCCAATAACATCAAGACCTTTGCTGCTGACTATGCTCCAGGTACCCGTTTGAGTCTCGCTTATACTAACGGTAACTACCGCTGGCGCGGCATGGTCACCCATGCAACGGGCTTGAACAAGCACGGCTGGGCAATGACCGTTTCGGCAGTAGCCCGCTATGCCGACGAGGGTGTGTATCCTGGCTCGTTCTATAACAGTTGGGGCTACTTCCTCGCGTTGCAGAAGGTGTTCAACCCGCAGCACTCGTTGACGTTGACCACCTTTGGCGCTCCCACCAAGCGTGCCGCCAACTCGGCCGTCTATGAGGAAGCCTGTCAGCTGGTGGGTAGCAACATGTACAACCCTGACTGGGGCTGGCAGGAAGGCAAGAAGCGCAACTCGCGTGTAGTCGAGTCGTTTGACCCCACGGCTATCCTCAACTGGTTGTGGAAGCCCAACGAGGGAACCTCACTGAATACGGGCTTGGCTTATCACAAGTCGTTCTACAGCAAGGCTGCTCTCAACTGGCACAAGGCTGCTGACCCACGTCCCGACTATTATCGTTATCTTCCCTCCTATTACACCGAACCCGAGATTATCGACTTCTATACAGAAAGGTGGACCAGTGGGAGCGAATATACCCAGATACGCTGGGACAACCTGTATCAGACTAACTACTTGAATAACATGCACGCTGATGAGACAGGCGTGGAACGGGGTTCAACCTACATTCTGGAAAAGCGACACAGCAACCAGTCGAGTTTCACGTTGTCGAGTGTGCTTAACAAGCGCTTCTCCAACCAGCTGTCAATGCAGACAGGCGCTAACGCCAACTATACCTTATCATCCTACTACAAGACCATCAAGGACCTGCTGGGTGGACGCTATTGGCTGGATATTGACAACTTCAGCGAGCGCGACTTCCCCGAGAATCCCGACATGGCCCAGAACGACATGGACAATCCCGATCGCAAGGTGGTCAAGGGTGACCGTTTCGGTTATGACTACGACATCCTCACCCTCAAGACCCAGTTGTGGAATCAGTGGGTGCTCAACCTGGCCAAGTGGGAGATGTTTGCCAGTGTCAAGGGTGAGTACTTCCAGTTCCAGCGCGACGGTAAGATGCGCAATGGCCGTGCTCCCGAGAACTCTTATGGCAAGGGTGAAATGCACCGTTTCTTTACCTATGGCGCCAAGGCCGGTATCACATTCAAACTGGATGGCCGCAATAGCTTCACGGGCCATGCCTTCTATGGCACCGAGGCTCCCCGCCCCTATGACGCCTATATCTCGTCCCGCACCAAGGATGACGTCATCGAACTCAAGGTGGAGAAAATCTTCTCGGCCGACCTGAGCTATGCGATGAACTACCGCAACTTCAAGGGCGTTGTCACTGCCTTCTTTACCGACCAGCGTGACAACGTTGAGCGTACGGCCTACTACGATGACGTGCACAGCACGTTTATGAACTTTGCGCTTACCGGCATCCACAAGCAGTATAAGGGTGTCGAGGTGGGCTTGAGCTACAAGCTCTCACCGTCGTTGACCGTCAGCGCTGCCGCCAATATCGCCCGCTACCAGTATAAGAACCGTCCCACCGGTACCCGCAGCTATGAGAATGGTACCAGCCCCGATGTGGCCTCGACGATTTATCTGAAGAACTTCTATGTGGGAGGAACCCCTCAGGAATGCTACATGCTGGCCTTTAACTGGGCTGGTCCCAAGCAGTGGTTTGTTGAGGTGAATGGCGCTTGGATGAACCGCTCCTATGTGAACATCTCGCCTGTGCGCCACGAGGAAATGCCTACCCTGTACACGATGGCCAATAGCGAGGAGCAACTCCAGCAGATGATTAAGGACATCACCCAACAGGAGAAACTGAACGAGGCATTGATCATCAATGCCAGCATCGGTCACGTGATTTACATCAACCGCAGTGCATCGTTCAACATCAACTTGAACCTGAACAACATTCTCGACAACAAGAACATCCAGACGGGTGGTTACCAGCAGGGTCGTATCGACACCAAGGATATCACCAACACGGCAAACAAGTTCCCCAACAAGTACTACTATGCACAGGGCTTCAAGATGTTCTTGAACTTGGGTCTGCGATTCTAATCATCCGTTTCAACAACTTAATCAACCAGATAATAATAACAAACAATACAATACTGACTATGAAACGTTTTAATTTTTATCTCAGTTTGATGCTCCTGTTGGTGTTCACCGCTGCTTGCAGTGATGAGTTTGACCAGCCGCCCATGGTAATTCCCACGGCCGAGCACAAGGCTAACATGACCATCGCTGAATTCAAGGCCAAGCACTGGCAAGACGCAGTCAACTACATTGACACCGTGACCGAGGATGAGATCATTCACGGTTGGGTAACCAGCAGTGACGAGAGTGGCAACATCTACAAGTCACTTTACATCATGGATGAGTCGGGTGCTGGTATCAACATCTCGATTAACCAGAATAGCCTGTACAACAACTACCGCATCGGTCAGGAAATCGTCCTGCCCATGAAGGGGTACTTCGTTGGTAAGTACAATGGTCAGCAGCAGTTGGGTTATCCTGCATGGTATGCCAGTGGCAACGTGTGGGAGGCAACCTTCCTGCCCCAGGCCATGTGGGAATCGCTGGTCGAGATCAACGGATTGCCCGACTTGAGCAAGGTCGATACCGTTGATGTCAACATCAGTGACTTCCAGGGAAAGTATGATGTCGAGACCCTGCTTAAGTATCAGGGCAAGCTGGTGCGCATCAGTGGTGTTCATTTTGTGGAGGCTAATGGTACGACTACCTATGCCGAAGCCAGTGCGACAACTAACCGTACCATCGCCGACGAAGAAGGCAATCAGCTCGTTGTCCGTAACAGCAATTATGCTGATTTCCGTGCTGATATTCTCCCTGACGGTACCGTGGATGTTGTCGGTCTGCTCAGCTTCTATGCCACACGTCAGAATTCATCGGGTACGTGGCAGTTCTACCTGCGCAGTGCTCAGGACGTGATCGGTGGCGGAGGCCCTGGAAGCAGTAGCAATCCTTACAGCATTGGTGAAGTGATTGGTGCCCAGAATTCTGGCGTTAAGGGTTGGGCAACCGGCTATATCGTTGGTGCTGTGGCTTCGGGTATTACCACTGTGACCAGCAATGCCGACATTGAGTGGAAGGCTCCCTCTACCATCGACAACACGATTGTGCTGGCCGATGACCCCAACTGCACCGATATCAGCAAGTGTGTTATCGTTCCGCTGCCCCAGGGCTCAAAGGCTCGTGAGGAACTCAATATCAAGGATTATCCCGCATTATACAAGAAGCAGATCAAGGTTAAGGGTCGCTTTGAGACCTTTATGGGTCAATCAGGCATTGTTGACATCGAATCTTGGGAACGCCCCGATATTCCTGTTCTGTCGCTTGAGGAGAGCTTTGACACCGCCTTGCCCGACAACTGGTACAATGTGACGGTGACCGGTGACAAGTCATGGTATCAGACGGTATTCACCTCGACAGGTAACGGCTATGCCGCCATGACGGGCTACAAGGGAACCAATCCTCCCTTTGACGCATGGCTGATCACTCCCTGCCTGGACATCCAGAATGCAGCCAACAAGATCCTCACTTTCCGCACCCAGGTTGCCGGCTATGGCAGCACGACGAGCAAGTTTGAGGTCTATATCCTCAACTCCAAGAATCCAGAGGATGCTACCGTCAAGGTGAAGCTCAATCCCGCTATCGCCACACCCACAGGTGGCTCTCCCGTTTACAGCGACTGGAAGGAGTCGGGTGACGTTGACCTGAGCCAGTGGGCTGACGGCGCTTATTACATCGGTTTCCGCTTCTATGCAACACAGGATGCCAACTATGCTACCTGGTGCGTTGACGATGTGACTTTCGGTCAAGCTCCTAAGTTGGCCACTACGTCCGACTTCGAGACCATGCCTGGTCGCACCACAACTTTAGGCACCTATACCTCAACCGCTGGTTGGGTGGCCAAGAACTGCACGCTGCTCGAGGGTGGTGCAGCCGACGGTAACCCCGTGTTCACCTTCATCGGTTACGCTTTTGGTTCCACCAGCGAGTATGCCAAGGCTCCCACCATGTGTGGCGGCACCAGTTCGGTAGGCACTATTGAGTCTCCCGTACTGAAAGGCGGTATCTCCAAGCTGCGCTTCAACTATGGTTGCGCTTACTCGGGCAAGTTGCTCTCGTTCCGCGTTGATGTGAAGCAGAACGGTAGTGTGGTGAAGACCTGGACAGTTACTAACGACAATGTGGCTCAGAAGACGTCTTACGCCTTTGAGGAAGCACTTAATGTCAATGGTGACTTCACCATCGAGTTCACTAACCTGTGTCCGTCGGGCGCAACGGGTAATACCCGCGACCGCGTCTCGATCTGGAACGTGAACTGGGATTCGGCACAGTGATTATCTTGACTGCATAAATCATCATCATCATGATTAAGAAAGCATTATTTATGGCCCTGGCGCTGGCAGCTTTACTGCCAGTGCAGGCCTTTAGTCAAGAGCAGCAGGAACGCCGCTACACGATGTATGGCGTGATGTTCTACAACCTTGAGAACCTGTTCGACACGATCAACAACAACGGGCAGTATGACAAGGAGTTCTCGCCTCAGGGTGCCCGCCAGTGGAACGGTACCAAGTACTGGCAGAAGCAACACAACATGGCCTATGCTATCAGTCAGATGGAGGTCAATGGCTCTCCTGCCAACGGTCCGGTCATCATCGGTGTGAGCGAGATCGAGAACATCACCGTGCTTGAGGATCTTGTGCGCCAACCCGAGATCAAGGACCGCCACTACCGTATTGTCCATCACGACAGCCCCGACAGGCGTGGTGTGGACGTGGGTCTGTTGTACAATCCGCGTTTCTTCAAGGTGCTCAACGTGACCAACCAGCGCGTCAACAAGTACTTGCCCGATTATCCCGAGTTCCGTAGCCGTGACCAGTTGTGTGTCACGGGTATGCTCGCGGGCGAGAAGGTGTCGGTGCTGGTCAATCACTGGCCCTCACGACTGGGTGGCGAGGAGCAGTCAAGCTACTTGCGTGAGGCTGCCGGACGCATGGCTCGCGAGACCATTGACTCGCTGCTGCGTGACGACCCCAACCAGGGCATTATCTTCATGGGTGACTTGAATGATGACCCGCAGAACAAGTCTTGCAGCGAGGCACTGGGTGCAAAGCGTGAGATTAAGGACTGTCCTGGTGACGGTACCTGCTTCAACCCCTGGTGGAATATCTTGAATAAGGGTATTGGTACCTTAGGTTACAAGGGTAACTGGAACCTGTTTGACCAGATTATCTTCACCGACTACTTCTTGAAGCACTATGACAGCAAGGACAAGCCCACCTTGACCTTCTCGCGCGCCGAGGTGCTCAACCGCAAGTTCCTGCGCTCCAGCGAGGGCGACCGCCAGGGTTACCCGCTGCGCACCTTCTCATCTGGTATCTTCTTGAACGGTTACAGCGACCACTTCCCCACAATGATCTATCTGGTGAAAGAGGTCAAGTAACCCAAGGAAATATCTATTTCTTATCACCACACAAGGGACAGGCACATCCAAGCTGCCTGTCCCTTGTCAGTCGTAACCCACTGGTGGCCGGTTCTGCCTGATTGTTGTTTGGTCGAGCTGTAATGCGTTTTTGTCGAGATTATTTGTTATGTCGGGAATACTTGATTATCTTTGCGATATGTTACAAAATGCAATCAAAGATGACTGCCAAACTCGATAAAACGAAATTCAGATACCGCAACCTGGTGTTGCATGTCCTGGGCTGGGCTGTGCTGATAGTTGTGCCACTCTTCTTCCACAGCTCTGATGATCCGTGGTCTCACGTGTGGACCCGCTACATGCGGTGGCTGGGCACGCCACTGGCTTACATGCTGGTGTTTTACATCAATTACCTGTGGGTGGTTCCTCGCTACTTGATTAAGAAGAAGGACTGGAAGATGTTCCTGCTCATCAATGTGGGTGTTATCGCTCTGGGCTTGTGTGCTATAGACGTGTGGCACGTTGTGAGTCAAAACCTGCTGACCGAGCTGCCTGATCAGGTGCGACAGAATCCTGCCAGACGTCCGTCCCGGGTGCCGCGATACTTCTGGGCCGTGTTAATACTGTGCATGTTCATCGCTTTGACGGTTGCTGTGCGCATGTATCAGCGGTGGCAGCATGTCGAGGACGTGCGCAAGGAGGCCGAGGCTGCCCGTGCCGAGGCCGAGTTGAGCAACCTGCGCAATCAGTTGAATCCCCACTTCTTGTTGAACACGTTGAACAACATCTATGCCTTGATCGCCTTTGACCAGGAAAAGGCACAGATTGCGGTCGGGGAGCTGAGCAAACTGTTGCGTCACGTGCTCTATGAGAACCAGCAGGACTTCGTGCCACTGTGCAAGGAGGCCGACTTTATGAGGAATTATATTGAGTTGATGAAGATACGCGTGACCGACAACGTGAAGATCGACACCAGCATCAACATTCAACCTAACGACTCAACCCCCGTGGCTCCGCTCATTTTCATCTCGCTCATCGAGAATGCCTTCAAGCATGGCATTTCACCACAAGGTGCAGGCCACATCAAGATAGACTTGTCACAGACCGACGGGAACATCACCTGTGAAATCAGGAACACCTGTTACCCGAAGCGTGAGAACGACAAGAGTGGCTCGGGCATAGGGCTGGAGCAGGTGAGCCGCCGGCTGGAGCTTATGTACCCCGACCGCTACACGTGGGAGAAGGGGACAACCCCTGACGGTAAGTTGTATTATTCAATCATCACCATTAAAAAAGAAGAGAAATGATCATCAAGTGTGCCATAGTTGACGATGAGCCGTTGGCAGTTGAGTTGCTGGCAAGCTATGTCAAGAAGATACCGTTCCTGGAGTTGTGCGGTAAGTATAATAACGCGACCGATGCCTTGCACGGCATCGGTGAGGCGCCTGTTGACCTGTTGTTCCTCGATATCCAGATGCCCGAATTGAATGGTCTGGAACTGAGTCGCATGGTACCAGAGGATACACGCATCGTGTTCACCACGGCTTTTGACCAGTATGCTGTTGACGGTTTCCGTGCCAATGCGCTTGATTACTTGTTGAAGCCCATCAGCTATGCCGACTTTATGGAGGCGTGCAACAAGGCCCTGCAGTGGTTCCAACTTGTGCAGCAGAGTGAGCAGACGGCTCCCGTGGCAACGGTCGAGGAGGAGCCTCGCAGCATCTTTGTCAAGAGTGAGTATAAGCTGTTGCAGATCAATCTGGATGACATCCGTTACATCGAAGGCTTGAAGGATTATGTGAAAATCTACACCGAGCAGTCGCCACATCCCATCCTGTCGTTGATGAACATGAAGGCCATCGAGCAGATGTTGCCCGCCTCGCGCTTCATCAGGGTGCATCGCTCATTCATTGTGCAGAAGAGCAAGATCCGTGAGATCGAGAGGAACCGCATCGTCTTTGGCGATGTGTATATCCCCATCGGTGACAGTTATAAGCAGGCTTTCCAGGACTTCATCAATGCCAAGTGATGACCCAGCGAGATGGCACGGTTTTTGTAATCATCCTTTCAGTTGTCATCCACATCAGTACTAACAACTAAGAACTAACGACTAAAAATATGGAATTTCATCTGATTAAAAATGGGAAACAAGAAGGACCGTTCACCGTCGAGGAATTATCCCAGCAAGGAATAACGCCCGAGAGTGAAGTGTGGGCACCAGGCATGGCCGACTGGATGCAGGCTGGTGACGTGCCCGAATTGACCGCTGTGCTGCAACGTGCCGAGTTTGAGGCGGCACAGCAAGCAGCTCGTGCTGCCCAGAATCAACCTGCCATGGGTCAGCCCTATGAGCCTGCTGTGAATCCAGGCCAGGTTCCGCCTCCAGTACCTCCGCGTGTTCCCGTGCAGGATGAGACCAAGAAGAAGAGCGGTTGCACACCGTGGCTCATCGCTGCACTGATTCTTGCCATCATGTTTGCCACGATGGTGTTTACTTGCCCTGACCGATCAGCCCACGAGGCGGCCATCCAGGAGGTGACCAAGGCTTGGGTGCGTGATAAGGTCGATGACAATTTAGGCGGAATTACAGGCATCGGAGGCGTTTTTGGTGACCTGATCAACAAGGCCATCAAGGAACTCACGGGTACAGGCACCGACAAGATCGTATCCAGTTACCTGGATGTCAAGAACTATGTCATCTGCTCGGTGGGCAATGTCACGCTGGGCGAGAACGAGAGCAAGATGGTTTCATTGGGCGTGTTTGGCCACGTGTTCACCTTCGGTAAGGAGGATATCGAGAAGGCGTGGACCCGTGCAATGGACGATTACGAGGCTAACCATCACATCACGCCCGCGCCGCCAGTTCAGCAGCAGGATGACGAGAGCGATGCTCCCCAAGACGAGCAAGAGGATGTGATGCCCGACCCTCGAATGCTTCCTGATAGTGTGATGGGCATCGAGGTGCCTGAGGGTATGGACAGCATGGTCAACCAGATGGCCAACGAGGCTATGAAGATGGCCAAAGAATGGGCCAAGCAGCAAATCGACAAGCTGGGCAAATGAATTGAGTCATCAACGCGCGCGTCAATGATACAACGAGGGGCTTGGAAATGTTACTCCAGGCCCCTCGTTGTGTGTGCGTAGCGATGAATGTGTTATCCACCACAAGACTTGACAACCATGATGATAAACATGATGATGATGAACCACATGATGCAGCCAGGGCCGCGGCGCTGGGCCGTGGGATTGTCATTCTGTGGGTTATCGTTCCCTCCGTTGACTGGGTAGGATCGCGGATAAGAATAGATGGTGCGATGGGGAATCAGGATCTGTCGTGGACCGCCGTTGTTGTAAGGACCGATGACACCACCTTGTTCAAGCTGGCGGATGAGCTCGGCAGCTCGCTCGTCGCTGATGTGGAAGTGGTCGCGCAGCATCATCGGTGTGATTGCTGTGCAGGTCATGAGGAACTGCACGGCATCGTTATAGAGGGGGTCACTATTGGGCAGGGGTGGTGGCAGGACAGTTACCTCGTCGGGGGCTGTATCCACTGCCGTGGTTGTCGAGTCAAGGCTCGTGCCACAGTTGGGGCAGAAGTGGACCCCAGTGTTTACATCATGCCCGCATTTTGGGCAATTGATTGTGCGTGAGGGCTCGATACTGGTGTCCAGCTCAAGACCTTCCTCGGGGATGTAAGCATAGTCTCCCACAATCTGCAGTTGGCTCAGGCACTGTGGGCAGATCACCTTGTAATCGCTGTTGATGAGCACCTCGGTGCTCAGTTCCATCTTCTTGCCGCACTTGGGACAGGTGTATATCATAATCGGTTGTTATTATTTACAAAGTTAGCAATCATTGCGCTATTGGGAAAATGCTGCAAAAATCGTGCCGCTATTCCCGACAAGTGTAAAATGACGACAGTCCCGCTGGTGTGCCGGACTGCCGTTATCGTTTTTTTTACTGTATCTCAGAAGATGATGGTTAGTACTCGTCAGGGTCAAAGAAAAAGTCGTCATCGTTGGTCGGATAGTCAGGCCAGATGTCCTCTATTGACTCATAGGTGTCGCCTTCGTCCTCGATTTCCTGCAGGTTCTCTATCACTTCGAGAGGTGCGCCACTGCGCACGGCATAGTCGATGAGCTCGGCCTTGGTTGCAGGCCATGGAGCATCCTCGAGTTTGGTTGCCAATTCAAGTGTCCAATACATAGTCTTTTCTTGTTGTGTTTTTTTATGAAAATATCCTGTGTCTTAAAATTGTGCGCAAAAGTAATACATTCTTGGGAATTCAAGCATCTTTATCCCAATAAATTTCCTCGACTTGGTTGTGGATATTGTTAAATCTTGCAAAAACAAAGAAGAAGTCGCTCAATCGGTTCAAGTATTCAAGCACGAGAGGGTTGACGGTAGCTTGGCGGGTCAGGGTCACCACGCGACGCTCGGCGCGGCGGGTGATAGTGCGGCAGCGGTCGGCCTGGGCCGACAAGCGTGTTCCGCCTGGGAGGACAAAGCCCGTCATGGGCGGTAGTTCCTCGTTCATTTCGTCCATCATCTTTTCCAGCGCTTTGACATCTTCCTGGGTGAGACCATACAGGGTGGCATCCTCGCGGTCGTTGGCCAGGTAGGCGCCGATGTTGAAGAGCTTATTCTGTGCCTTGCGCAACAGCGCAACGATATCGGGGTCATCAAGCTTGGAGCTGTGCATGAGCACGCCGATGTTGCTGTTCAGCTCATCGACCGTGCCATAGGCCTCGACCCTCACGTCATCCTTGCTCACGCGGTTGCCGCTCACCAGCGACGTCATGCCGGCATCGCCGGTGCGGGTATAAACTTTGGTAATCATAGTGTATCTTTTTTATTGTTGTTGTGTTAGTATTACAATAACGGACAAATGCCCGTCAATGTTATATCCCTCAGCAAGAAACATGCCATCACGTCGATAACTGACGTAATGACATATCAATGCCCATCAAATCCTCTTGGTGATATTTAAACACGAATGGTCGTAAATCTCCACGAATTATAATAAACAATTGATGACCATTCGTGAGTTTTTACGGTCATTCGTGTTAGATATTATTGTTGTCGATTTTGGCGATTGGTGCCTTAGAACTCGATGCCCAGTTTGAACGATAGGCAGTGATAGGGATTGTTCTGCTCGTTGCCGCCCTCATGGTGCCAGATGGCTGATGTCTCGTGGTTGAAAGCCACAATATCGGTACTCTGCATGCTGTACCCCAACGAGGGATTGATAGCCAATCTGTCGTTAAGGCCGATGCGGCAACCCAGCGAGGGGTTGAGCATCATGCCGAATGCTTTGCCACCGAAGGTATAGCCCACTCGGAAATCCAAGTAAGGAGAGAACCTGCTTTTTAACAGGTCGAGCCTGATGTCACCAAACACGGGAAAGATATAGAAGTCAGATTTTTTACTCATGTAACCATTAACAGCATCAACATAATCGCCATATATTGAGCTCGGTACAGAAGTATATATATTAAATGGAGGGGCCTTGAGATGTTTTTTGTGAATGTATCTCATACCCACACCAGCGCCGATGTACAACCATGGCTTGAACTGATAGCCATGGGAGGTGCTGAAACCCAAGTGATCCTTAGACACCGCATCGATAGAAAGATAGTACTCCAGGTCAACGAAGCCGCGGTAACCCTTCTGCGGGCCCTTGCCTGGGGTGAAGTCGCCGCCCATCGCCTGCTGCGGCTGCCAGTCCTCCTTGGTGATCTGCTTGATGCTGTTCCAATAGATGGTCTGCAGTGTGCCGTCTTCCTCCTGGATGACCAGCGAATCCAGCGGAGCATAGGTCACAATCTTGCCCCTCACGCGGTGGCCGTTTTTTAACTTCACCACCTCCTGTTTCTCTTTCTTGCCCTTGGGGGCCTGTGCCTGGGCGGTCATGCCTCCCAGCAGGCACAATATCAGGATAAAGACAATCCCTTTCATGATTATTACGGTTTATCGGGTTATTGGCTGATTTTTACAGTGCAAATGTATAAAAAGTGAACACATCCACGTGTGATTTTCCAAAAAAATTAGTGCGTATTCCTCTTTTTTGTCTGATGTCGTGGACGTGTTCACTACTGTTTTTAGGGAATCATTCTGTCCCCTCATGCTTACTTGTCCAGGACGACGAAGTCATCGACCGAGAACTGGTTAAGATAAACCGAATCATTGCCAGATAAACCAACGTCTCTGCTACTGATCTTGCCGTTTATTTCAACAGGTTCAGTCCCCTTGAAGATGCTTGTATTTCCTCTGGGCGGTAAATCGCCAAAGTAACTGCCGGTGAGCGTATAGACGTCATTGCCGTGGCGTTGCACCTCGATGATTGTATTACCTTCAGGAGCATTAAGCGGATATTCCTGGCCATTGACCATCAGCACCAATCCGCTGCGCCGATAGCCAGCCATATAGGGGATGCCACCGGCAATCGCGATTTTGGGCCTAGGGTAGGAATACCTGGCTCTATTGTCAAGGGCAAAATCTTGGGGTAACTGGTGCGCTTCACCGTTGAGCCACCAGTAGGGCGACTGGTAGTTGCCATTGCCGATAAACGCCAGTGTGTCTTTCCCGTTTTTAACGATTTCTTCGACAGGTGTGTAGTCCCGATCGACTTGAATCGGGAGTGAATAAATCTTGCCGTTGAGCCAGTAGGTGGGCGTGCCGTAGTGCCCGTTATAATAAGCCCTGGCAATGAGGTCGCCGTGGTCCACGCTGAGGCCGTAGATGAACAGTTCCTCGCTGTCGTACTCATAGAGTTGCCGCTCGTTCTTGAAGATTCTTGCCGTGTAGTGACCGCTGTATTTAAAGTTAGGTTCCTTGTCCCACTGCAGGGTGTAGATGTCGCCGTTTTCCACGGCGAGACCCATAATCTCGTTGGGCGTGGAGATGACGACCTTGCCGTTCTTCAAGATGCGGTAGATCGAGTCGCTGTTGGACTGCAGCACGCCATACCAGTTCTTGCCCTCGCCTGTCAACTGGGTGATGCCATAGCCCTTGGGGCACTCAAATATCAGTTTACCATTGGAGTCATAGATATAGTACCCTCCCAGGCTTCCGGTAAATATCTCCAGATAGATGCGTGCCGATTTGTCCCCACCGGGCCCGTCTTTGCCATTATCGTCACAGGCCGCCAGGGAGACGAGCCCCACCAGCAGTAAGAAAAATATCTTTTTCATCTTATTCTCATTTAATCAATGTTATTGCCAGAGGGACTGTCCAGAGAGGCGTTGCAGGCTGGTCAAGATGATGTCATGGGAGCGGCTCATGTCGCCACCCACGCCTTGCTGCTTGCAGCAGAACTTGATGAAATTGGCCAGCAGGACTTGCTGCTCCACGGGTAGTGTCTTGTCATAGTGGTAAGCCATAAAGCCGCCCAGTAAATAAGAAGAATAATCAAGCGTGAAATGAGAGTTGGAACTGGGGGCGTGGATGCGTCTCTTGTGGAGCATCTCTTTGGCCAGTTCTGTGACTTGGTCTTGGCTGAACGCCTGGTAATCGGCTGCGGTGCACATGACCATTACCCATGATGCCAGGTCGATCTCGTCAACCAGGGTGATGCCATCACGTTCGGCCTCGACCCTCTTGCAGCCTAATCGGCAGTACAGGTCAATCAAGGACTGTGCACCGCCTTTACGCTTCATGAGTTCCTCATAGCCGTTAAACCTCGTTATGACCGACAGAATGCCGTCATAGATGTCGTTAAAAAGTTCCCAATTAAAATGGTAAGGGTGGTTGAAGCAGGTCCAGGCCAGATTGGCCGTTGACATGTTCTTGAGCAGATCGTTGGGGACATTGCACATGGCCATGAGTTCGTCGCCCGTTTGGGCCTCACCCTTGTGCGCCTGCCAGTAGTCAAACGTGTAGCCCTCGCCCTGCAGGTTGCTGTCGTCGATGGTGGGCGTGGGCCACATCTTGAAGTCCCCTACGGGCATTACAGGCGACGCAGGGTCGTCCTGGATGACGGGCTCAGGATCGTCGGTCGTGCAGGCTGTCAGGGCCATCAGGGCCATCAGGGCCATTGAAATCATTTTCTTTTTCATAACTCTATTGTCGTTTAAATGGTTAATTGACGGTTTCTTGGGTGCGCTGCAGGGGGGCGTCGTTGCCGCTGCGGCGCTTGAAGGGGTTGTTGATGGTGTTGAACGTCCACCGCGCGATGACCTGGATGCTGCGGGAGTCGTTGTTGATCTCGACGTTGTTGATCACGCCCAGGTAGTTGGTCTCGCTGCGGGTGCTCATGCTGCGGTTCAGCACGTCGTGATAGTTGGCGCCCAGCATGAGCCTGCCCTTGAAGAAGGTGGCCCTCACGCTCAGGTTCAATCCCAGTATCGAGTTGCAGCGGGTATAGCCCATCGTCCACGGTGTCGAGTAGAGCACACTGCAGCCCAACATCAACTGCCGCAGCACGTTGTACTGCACGTTGCCGTGCAGCAGGCCACAGGGCCGCTTCTCGGTCTCCAGTCCCAGCATGGGGATGGTGATGTGGGGCAGCGTGCCCGATGCCAGCAGGTAGAGACTGAGCCTGTCGGTGCTGAGCGAGTAGTCCAGGTCGAGCGTCCAGGCGTGGTAGGGGTTGATATTGATGGGACTCTGGCGCAACGTTCCCCACTGGAGCAACTGGTGTATCGTCTGGATGCCATTCTTCACGTGCCGATAGGAGGCCTGGACGTTGAAGTGGCGATAATGTGCCGCGAGGCTGACGCGATTGGTCACCGTGGGACGTAACAGGGGATTTCCAGTAGATATGTCGTCGGCATAGACATAGGTGACGCCGGGCGACAGGCTGTTGCTGGGAGAAACGGATTGTGACTGGGTGGGAAATACCATGAAATCGGTACCCGCCAGTGCCGAGTAGCCCAGGCTGCTGTAGGGCAGGATGTTAAAGTAAAATGTTGAGCGCAACTGGTTGTAGGACGGGCGCACGAGGGTGCGACGGTAATTGGCTGTGAGGTCAAAGTCGCGATTCACACGGTACCCGACATTGACATGGGGCAGCAAGTCATGGTAGTCCTTCTTGTAGCGGATGACGACGTCCTGGATGCTACTCGTGTGGTCATACTCGTAGCGCAAACCCGCGCTGACGCGCCAGCGCTTCCATTGCCAGGCGACAGAATAATAGGCGGCAGCCCAATCGTTGTTGCGGTTGATCTGTTGCGTGTCGTGGTCCTTGGTCGCCTCGCCGTTGTTGCCCGCGTGTCCCCATTCCAGTCCGGTCTTGTGCTGCCAGCCACGGGTGGCAAAGTCATATCTTGCCGTCGCCGTGGTGATGTCATAGTCGTTGGAATAGTGAATCTTCTTGGTTTGCTGGAAATACCGGTCGACAATCTTCTGGTCGTTGGTCTGTCGCGAGGTGGCATAGTCGGCAATGACCAGCAGCTGGGCATCATCGCTGGGCTGCCACGAGTAACTGGCCGAGAAATTGTTGTTCACCGAGCCCAGTTTCATCGCGTTGTCATCATCTGTGCGGATGATGTAGTAAGAGTTGCCGCTGGTGTGCTGGAATTGCCGCGTCACTTGCAGGTCAAGCCCCGTCTTGCTGTAGCCGCCATTGTATTGCAGGCCGAGCACACTTCTCGGTGTCAAGGCATAGTTGATGCCGGCAAACACGCGGTAATCGTTACCGTTGCCCACATAGTGGATGGTGTCGTCCTTGTTGCTGTCGTAGATGTGGGTGTGCTGCGTGTTGGAACTGCGCGAGTTGTAATGGTTGTAACTCATCGAGATGTTACCCGACAGCTTGTTGTACTTGCCGTCGATGGTGAGGGTCGCGGCGTTCGACACCTTGTGCTTGAAATCGACCACATCGGTCACGCTGGCGCCCAGGTAGTTCTTGAGAGAACTGTGGGTGTAGATCTTGATGACGGCATCGGCTGTGGAGGCATATTGGGCGCCAGGGTCGCGGATGACCTCGATGCGCTTGATGTCCTGGGAATTGAGCATCGAGAGTTCGGCTGCGTCGTGGATGAGGCGGTTGTTGATATAGACAAGTGTGGCTTCGCGGCCGATGACCCCGATGTTGTCTCCAGCGTCAATCACCACCCCTGGAGTCCACCGCAACAGGTCGATTGCAGTGCCTGCATGACCCATCAGCGTGCCACCCAGGTTGGTCAAGACGTAACTGGTGCCTTCATGTTGCAGGTTGATGACCGGGGCCATGACTTGAGTTCCCATGAGGGGCGTGATGGAGCGTTCCATCTTGATGGTGCCTATTCTGCTGGACTTGCAGCGCCTATACACCGTCTTGTAGCCCACATGGCTGATGCGGGCGATGACCGTGGATAGTTCCACTGGAATGACAAACACGCCGCTGCCATTGGTCACGCCACCAGTGATAAAGGACGAATCGGCTGGATTGAACAGCATCACGTTGGCAAACTCCAGGGCCTGGGATTTCTCATCCACCAGTCGGCCAATCAGGCGATATTCGGTCTTGTGGGTACACTCGACATAGATTTCACGGCCATCCCCCTTGGTGGTCATGGCGATGGGGTAGAAGCCGATGAGTTGTCTGATGGCATCAGGAATGGTCTGATTCTTGACGTTGGCGGTAACGCTGAAATCCTCCAGCTCATTGAAGATGAATACGATTTGATACTTGTCGGTCTGTTCTTGCAAGTATCGCAATGCGTCGCTCATCGATACGTTGTCAAACCGGTGAGTGATTCGTTGCGCCTGGGCAATCATTGCCGTGAGGCACAACACGAGCAGCAATATGTACCACCGCTTGATCATTGGTTGTTGTCGATGTCGCTGATGATGAGTTTGTTACCCGTGCGACTGATGGTGAAGGACTGGAAACTGTTGAGCATGTCCACCACCTTGTCGATAGAGTATGACGGCTCCCAGCGGTAATAGAGGCGCAACGACTTGGCCTCTTCCGACCGCCATTCCACTTCCTGGATGTTGTACCTTGTGGTCATATCGTCAATGATTTGTTCCAGAGGCACGTCGTCATAGAGATGTGCCTCGTCCTGCAACGTGGAAATCTCCTTTTGAGCCTCGGTGACATCGCTTGAAACGTCGATGGTGGTGCTGCTGATGGTTGCTTGCTGTCCGTCAAGGTTGATCGCCTGCTGCTCATGCAGTAACCCAAAGCCGCGAGTGTGTACTGCTGCCACCACAATGCCGGCAGCGATGACGATGATTGCCACTACTGCTGCTATCCTGCGCCAGATGGGGCGTGTGGACGTGACTGCTCGAGGGTGCTGTGCCACAAATCGTTCCCATTCCTGCTGGATGACTGTGTCATCGGACTGCTGGTCATAGCGTTCAGCATCCAGGGCGCTCCTGGTGGCTGTCATCATCGTGTAGAGCTCGTGACACTCCTTGTCCGATAGGATTTCGCGCCACTGCCCGTCATCATATTTCTCGGGTTGTTCCATCATGCGGAACAGCAATTCAGTCTTGTCCATCATCCCAATTGTTTTAATGTTAAACGTAGTTGTCTCATCGCTTCACGCAGGTGTTTATAGATGGTTGTCTCGCTCACGTTGTAGTGGGCGGCGATTCTCTTGAAAGTCAGTCCGTCACGATAATGCATCAGTACAATGTCACGGCAGATGGGTGGCGCGAGTCGCTGGATACCGTCCTGCAGGGCTTGTATGTTCTGCTCATGAGTGATCAACGCTTGTGCCTCATCATCAAGCGGATAGAATCGTAATGCCTGCTGGCGGGCGTCGAGGTTGCGCATGACGTTCAAGCACTTGTTGCGAACACAAGTCATCAGGAAACTCCTTGCCTTTTCCTGGTCAAAACGAATCTCTCCGTCAAGTAGCTGGGCAAAGATATCGTGCACGATATCCCTGGCCTCATCCTCGTCATGCAGGAGCATGATAGCCAGTCGGCACATCTCGTGATAATGTGCCTTAAAGAGCGGTTCAATATGACTATTATCGATTGCCATTGAATAAACTTGACTGCGCCTCAGCAAATCGAGCAAGCTCATTTGCGTTCGGCTTACACAAGTGTTCACTATTAAGACACGTGACGTGTCATTTACTAAACCCCAAATGGCAATTTTTTTTCTAAAAAAGAGACTATGAAGCCGAAGGCGTTACTTCGGACATGGTGTGAAGCAGTTCCATGGCGCTGGTGGTGACGAGGGTGCGGGAGAGGTTCTTTCCACGGGCAAATGGGGTGAGGGACATGTCAGCAAGTTGCTGAATGGTAGCGTCGTACAGTCCGTCGAGGTTGGCCACGACAATGGGGCGCGGGTCATCACCGGCGATGGTCATCACGGCAAGGGTGGACATCCACTCGTCGAGGGTTCCGATACCGCCTGGCATGACGACGAACACGTCGCCATGCTCGATCATGTATTGTTTGCGGTCGCCCAGGTTGGCCGTGTGTACCGCATTGTCGCACACGGGATCGAGGCGGTGCTTGAACATGGCGGGAATCACGCCCGTGACACGCCCGCCCGCCTCGTGAACGGCACTGGCGGTGATGTGCATCAAGCCTGCGTTGGAGCCACCATACAAGAGGGTATGTCCATGCTGGCCAATCCATGTGCCCAACTCTCGGGCCAGTTGCTGGTATTTCTCCTCCAGCCCTTGCTGTGAACTGCAATAAACGACGATGTTCATTTTATTTAGTTTTCAGTTTTTAGTTTTCAGTTGTCAGCTAAAACCTATAACCTACAGCCTATAACCTATAGCCTTTTATTTCAGTTTTCAGTGACCTCCAGAACTTAAAGGCTGTAGCCTGAAATGATGTGCTTGACTTGCTTGAAGAGGTAGGCGTGACTGGTGCCGTCCTCGTGCTGGAGTGTCAGGGTGCCATCTGGGGCGATGTCAGCCACGCTTGCCATGAAGCGGTTGCCACTGGCGTCTTCGAAGGGATGCAGCAGGCCGTCGTTGCGATAGAGTGCTGTCATGTATTGGCTGTGTAATTGCTGGCGGTCTGCCTCATTACCCAGTGAGTCCACCAGTTCCTCGATGCGGGAGCAGACGCGCTTGAGCAGTGCCATCAGGTCATGCTCATGGCTTGTGATATTGATCAGTGACACGGGATTGGGCGCATCGCTCAGGAAGCGTTCCTGGTTGACGTTAAGGCCGATGCCCACGATACAGTGGGCGATATCGCTGCCATCCAAGGAGTTTTCCAGCAACATGCCGCAGATCTTCTTATCCTGCCAATAGATGTCGTTGGGCCACTTGACTGTGAACCCGTTTCCAGCCTCGGCAGTGAGTGCCTCAACAACCGCCAGGGCGGCAGCCTCGCTCAGGTAGAACTGGTCGCGGGCCTTGACGGGTGGGCGCTTGATCAGCATCGAGAAGGTGAGGTTCTTGCCGTCCTCGCTTTCCCAGGAATTACCTTTCTGACCCCGTCCAGCGGTCTGTCGGGGTGTATAAATGACGGTACCGCCTGGCAGAGTAGCTGCCAAGCGGGATAGGTAGGTGTTGGTGCTCGCCGTCTGGCTGACCTTGATGTAATGTGGCATGGTCAGACGGTAGCAGGGAATGTCATTTTCAATGTGCGGCTCTCGTCCTCGTTCACTGTGATATCTACCCGCACGGTGTCGTCGGGCAGCAGTCCGTCGATGCGTTCGGGCCACTCGATGAAGCACAGGGCACCGCTGTCAAAGTAATCCTCGGCTCCCAGGTCCATAGCTTCTTCCTCTTTCTCCAGACGGTAGCAGTCGAAGTGATAAATCAGCTCGGCGGTGGTGTCGCTACGGTACTCGTTGATGATGGCAAACGAGGGCGAGTTGGTCATGTCGCTCTCGACGCCTAATTGCTTGCACAGGGCATTGATAAATGTGGTCTTGCCGGCGCCCATCTCACCATAGAAGGCAAAAACGGTCATGTCGCCCATTTCGGTCATGAACTTGTAGGCAGCACTGTCGATAGCATCCAGGTCGGGAATCGGTATCTCGATTGTTTTCATTGTAGTTGATAGTTTAGATGATCGGTATAATGTAGATAGTCTTGATGGAATTACTTGGGAGAGAGTGTCACGACGGGCACAAGCATCTCTTCCATGGAAATGCCACCGTGCTGGAACGTGTCGTTATAGTAGGAGACGTAGTAGTTATAGTTGTTAGGGTAAGCAAAGAAATCCTTGTTCATCGCAAAGATGTAGGTGCTCGAGATGTTAGGAGCAGGCAAGCCCACACGCTTGGGTTGCTTGATCTCATAGACTTGCTTGCCGTTGTAGGTCAAGCTCTTGCCCACCTTGTAACGCAAGTTGGTGTTGATGTTCTTGTCGCCGATGACATTGATGGGGCGATCCACCTTGATGGTGCCGTGGTCGGTGGTAAGCACGACTTTGTAACCATTGTCGGCCATGAGCTTGAAGATGTCGAGCACATTGGAATTCTTGAACCACGACACGGTTACCGAGCGGTAAGCCTCGTCGCTGTTGGCCAACTCACGTATCATCTTGGACTCGGTGCGTGCGTGTGACAGCATATCCACAAAGTTGAACACCAGCACGTTGAGCTCGTAGTTCTTGAACATGCCGAAGTTCTGCATCAGTTTCTCGCCGGCAGCACTGTCATTCATCTTGCTATAGGAGAAGTGAATCTTGCGACGGTAGCGGTCGAGGAGGGTCTGGATGAGTGGGGCCTCGTTCAGGTTCTTGCCCTCCTCGCTCTCTTCATCGACCCACAGGTCGGGGAACATGCGCTCGATGTCCACGGGCATCAGTCCCGAGAAGATAGCATTGCGTGCATACTGTGTCGCAGTGGGCAGGATCGTGGTGTATAGCTCATCGCTCTCGATATTGAAGTACTCTGATAGCAACGGACTGACAGTCTTCCACTGGTCGAGCCTGAAGTTATCGATAACCACAAAGCAGACTTTCTCTCCCTTATCCAGCAGGGGTAACACCTTGGTCTTGAACAACTCATTGCTGCGCAGGGGGTGCTCAGGCTGGGTCATCCAGTTCTCGTAGTTGCGCTTGACAAACTTGGCGAACGCGTTGTTGGCATCGACCTTCTGCATCCTCAACATTTCGTCCATCTTGGTGTCGGCATTGGAGAGTGTGAGCTCCCACCTGACGAGTGTGGAGTAGAGTTCATACCAGTCCTCGATGCTCTGTGCTGAATTGATCATCTGGCTGATGCGCATGAATTCCTGTTGGTAATCACCAGTGACCTTCTCGTTGATGAGAGCTTCGCTGTGCAGATTCTTCTTGATGGACAACAGAATCTGCATGGGATTGACGGGCTTGATGAGGTAGTCAGCGATCTCACTGCCGATGGCCTGGTTCATGATGTCCTCCTCTTCACTCTTGGTGATCATGATGACAGGGACATTGGGTTGCAGGATCTTGATGCGCTGCAAGGCTTCAAGCCCGCTGATGCCTGGCATGTTTTCATCCAGGATGATGAGGTTGAAAATCTGGTTGTTCAATGCGTCGAGGGCATCACGACCATTGGTGACGGTCTCTACCTCATAGCCCTTGTTCTGCAAGAACAGGATGTGAGGTTTCAACAGGTCAATCTCGTCGTCGGCCCATAAGATTCTTTCTTTGCTCATGTGGCTTGTCTCACTTTTATCGTGTTAGTTGTTCTTCTTGTTTGGTCTGACGGAGTGTTGTGAAGGATCGTTGTCGTCGCCGTTATTATCAGGACTGGTGGAATCGGTGGATTTGCCCTGTGAATTGGACTTGTCGTTAGCTTCCGCTTTCCTCTGGGCGGCTTGCTCCTTGCGCTGATTCTCTCGGTCACGGGCTTCTTGCTTGCGCTGTTCAGCCCTTTCCTTGCGTTCGCGTTCACGCTCTTTCTGGCGCTCCTTGCGTTCTTGCTCACGGGCCTTGGCTTGCTCCTTGCGTTCCTTGGCCTTCTCTTTGCGTTCGCGTTCACGCTCTTTGGCCTTTTCTTTCCGCTCCTTCTCGCGTTGTTTAGCCAGTTCCTTGCGCTCTTTAGCCTTTTCCTTGCGGGCCTGTTCCTTAGCCTTCTTGGCATCCTTCTTGGCTTGCTCAGCAGCCTTGTAGGCAGCCTTGGCTGAGTCTTCACGCCACTTGTAGCGGAAGTCACGCTCTTTTTCCTTCTCGCGTTCGGCCTGCTCGATAGAGTCTTGCTCGGCAATCTCCTGGATGCGTGCCAACTTGCGCTGGTGCTTCTGCTCTTTCTTGATGCTGTCGTCAATCTCTTTCTGGCGTTTGCGTTCGGCCTTTTCTCGGGCCTTGGCTTCACGTTCGAGCTGCTTGAGGTGCTCTTCCTCGGCACGTTCTTGAGCCTTGAGCTCCTTGTCGGTCAAGGTCTTCTGGGGGCTGGTGGCAGTGGAGTTGTTGCGGTAGTCGCTGGCCTTGATCTGCTTGCGCTCGGCCTCTTGGCGTGCTTTCTCCTCGGCCTCGATGCGTGCCTGTTCGGCAGCTTCGGCTTCGAGTCGAGCCTTTTCCTCGGCGATTTCCTTGGCCTTTTCCTCAGCGTCACGTTTGGCAAGTTCAGCAGCCTCACGTTCGATTCGCTCGGCTTCGATGCGGGCTTTCTCGCGCTCGGCGGCAGCCTCACGTTCAGCTTCTTCCATAGCCTTCTTCTCGGCCTCGTCTAGTTCCTTCTTCTCGAGGTCGCTGTGCTCCTTGTCGTTCTTTTCTTGCAGATAGTTGAAATAGTCCTCAAAGGTGCGGCCCTCGTTCAAGAGCAGGTTGAAATTATCGACACTGATGATGACATAGTGCACCTGTCGCGGAATATTGATACTCTGGTCGTTCTCGAATACCGAGCGGTAGTTAATCGCCTCCTTGAAGTTGTCCAAGCCCTTAACGACAAGCAATCCTAATGTGCCAAAGTTCATCTGCTCGATGTCATAGTCCTTGACCTGGAATGAGTTGAAGTTGTGGCGAGCCACCTCATAGAGCAGCATGTTACTGTTGATGCTGTCAATGGGATAGAGCAAGATGAAGACTTGTGGCTTGTCGTTGTCCTCGGCAAACGGAGTGAAGGTGCGCTCAATAGCCTGTGGTGTTGTGTCGTTGCTCAAGCGGGTAGTCCACAACATGCCACGCACGTTGCTGCCACCACCCTCCAAGCGTCGGCCCTGGTTGAGCTGTTTGATAATCTCGGATGCAGTGGGAGTGATATCGGTCTGGGGATAACGCTGCAACATGTCCTTGAGCGTTTCCTTGAACTTGTCGTAATTCTTCTCGGTCAAGTAGCTCAGTGCATCGATAAACATGAACTTGGGCATGATCTTGGAGAGCGGGTACTTGCGCATCATCTCGGCATAGGCGTCGTGGACGCCGTTGTGGTTGTTGGCAAGGTATTCGGCATAAGCTGCCTCGTACATGTTCTCCTGGTCGCGGGTCATGTTCTTGAGATTCTCCAGATAGTTGGGATCCTGCATGGCTTGACCATACTTGGAGTCGGGGAAATGAATGAGAATACTATCGCGGTAGGGCTCAGCGTCAGCAACCTGTCCATTGCGCATGTACATCATGTACATACTGTAATAGACATCCAGACGGTAAGTGTTATCGGGATAGTGTTCGAGCAGCTGGTTGTACTCGTAGGCCGCCGCATTATAGTCCTCCATCTTGTCCTTGAGGATGGTACCCATGTTGTACAAGCCCTCTTGAATAATCTCATGGGCTGACTGAATCTCTTCCTCGGTCTTTGGAATCTGTTTGAGGTAATATTCTTCATAGTGGGGGTCTTCGGCACGCTTGAGTGCTTCAACATCGACCTTCACTGTGTCGCCGTTTTCATTGACGACCATGCTGTCAGCAAGGGCAAGCATGGCACTGTCTGTCTCCTCGTCATCAAACGAGAATGTGGTCTTGATCCTGCGTCTCCAGTTGTCCTCAAGTTTGCGGCTGCCCCACTGTTTCTGGAACTGGGTTTTACCAGCATTCTTGGTAGCGGTGTTATAGAAGTACCATGAATTGTCGGTGTTGATATTGTAGCTTGCGGGATCGTTCTTGTTGTCCTTGAGCTGGCTGCCCTTGGCGTTCTGCTGTGCCAGATATTCCTCACGTGCGGCATTCTCGGCCTCCTCTTTCTCTTTTTTCTTGAGTTCCTCGATGATCTTGGCAATGACGGCTTTTTGCTCTTCGGGAGTCATTGCTGATAGTCTGAGTAGCGAGTCTTGCAGCGTGACGTTCTGGGAATAGACGGCGAGCTCGTCGAGCACGTCGCTGCGCTTCTTGAGCATGTTGTAGTTGGGGTAGTCCTCGTTGACAAGTGGGATGGCCTCGGCATAGCAGACTTGTGCTTCGTCATACTGTCGGCGGTTGAAGTAGATGCCTCCCAGGGTCAGCTGGCTGATGGCCTTGTCCACACCGTTGCGGGTACTCTTCTTGGCGGCGAGTCTGTAGTTCTCGATTGCACTCAAGGTGTCGCCGTGCGTGAGGTACAGGTTACCGATAGCATAGTAAATCTGGTCAAGGTAATCCTTATTGCGGTCATATCGGGTCATGCGCTTTAGTGCCCTGACCTCGCTGGCAATGTTGGCTCCCTCATAGACAGCGCTCTGCTTAATGCGGGCGTTGAACTTGGTGCGGTAGGTCGAGCCGCTGCTGCTGCCGGCTTGCTTGTAGGCAAGATAGGCATTGTGCTTGTCGCCCACCTCTTCGTAGAGTTGACCGAGCAGGAAGTTCATCCTCACTTTCTCGTTGCCCTTGAATCCCTTGACGGCCTTGGCCAGGTAAGGGATGGCCTCCTCGGGCCGTTGTGCCTTGATATAATAGTCAGCAAATGCCGCATTGGCCAGTGCGCGCACTCGCTTGTTGGTGATTTCATCCATGTGGACGTGGGCAAGCACGTTGTCGGCTTCAGTAGGCCAGCCCATGGCGCAGTAGCACAGGGCTTCGCGCACTTGGCACTCCTGTACCAGGTCGGTCTTCCAGGTAAAGTGGCGTGCAATGTAGCGGAAGGTGGCAGCCGCATCCAGGAAGTCACCCTTCATGTACTGTGACTTGGCAAGCAAGTACCATGCATTGTGCAGGAAGGGGTTGTACTCGTCCCTGGCCAGCCACTCGCGGTACTTGGGGTCACGGTTCTTGCCACTTTTCCTTTTGGGCTTCTTCTTGATGGAGTGCAGGGTGATGGCTTTTTCCATCTTCTCGATGGTGCGCTCAAAGCTGCCTGTGGGCTGTGGCGCCTTAGGGTTGGAACGGGCCTCGGCTGGGTGCATGAACAGGCGTTGTGAGTAGTCGTCCTCGTAGGCGGTCAACATCGCCTTTTCCTGCTCGTCATAGTTGGTCTTGCCGTGGAAATAGACGTTATACTTGGTGGTAAAGGATTGCCAGAAACGTGACCTTGCGGTGTTAGTCTTGTTGCTGCAAGCAGCAAGCAAGATTATCATCGCTAACATCATTACTGGTATGAATCGTCGTGTCTTGTTCAAATTGGCCAAATTTGTATTTTAGTATCTATAGAACGAGTCATCGGCTGATTTATTGCCCTATGGGGCATGATGTTCAGCGGCAAGTTGCATGAATTCCTGCCGGATGGCAGCCGGCATCACCAGGCCGCGATGCTTGATGCTCTGTCCCCAGCCCAGTAAATCGGCTGGCTGCAAGGTGTAAAGCACATCGCGCCATTGCTCTTCCTCGTCGGCCGAGTAGTCATTCTCGTCACGGCCGATGAATGCGTCCAGCTCTTCATCCTCGTAGTAGGTGATTTCCTGCTGGCACTCGCCTTTGAGAATCTGCTCGCTCGGGCAGATGGAGCGTATGCCACAAGACTCATCGGCACATCCTTGTGAAGGGCTGGAATCCGCGGCGTTTTGCTCGGCTTCATCGACATTTTCGGCTGCCTGCTTGTGGTAGAACAGCTTGTCGATGAGCCACACAATGGCTCCCCCGACTACCAGTATGGTCAATAGTATAATTGCTGGTTTCATCGTTCCTTATTCAGTCATTTTTGGGCTCCAAAAGTACAAAATAATTCTGAATTAGGTGACTAAAAAGCCAGCCGAAGGCAAAAAACGCCATGAAAGACCATTCCAGCGGGTTGTAAAAAATGCCGAATGAGTTAATTAACGTTAAATATTGTGAATATTTCTTTGGTTTTGTGGAGGTTTGATACATTAAATATTGCGTGAATGCGGGAAAATGAGTACTTTTGCACCAGCATTCGTGAGAGGGGGCATAAGGGCTTCCTCGTTTTTATTATAATAAATTGAAACAATGATTGACAAGAAGGCACTGGAACAAGTGATCAATGAGGCTCTTGAGGGCACTAAGATGTTCCTGGTCACCCTGAAGGTGAGCAAGGATAACATCATCGATGTGCAGCTCGATAGTGATGAGGATATTACTATTGACGATTGCGTGGCGGTGAACGACGCAGTCCTTGACGCGTTTGACCGCGATGTCGAGGACTACGAGCTGACCGTGGGCTCCTATGGCATCACTTCTCCCTTGCTGTTGCCTCGCCAGTATAGCAAGAACGTTGGCTACGAGGTTGAGGTGCTCACCGCTGATGGACGCAAACTCAAGGGCGTCCTTGCCGATGCTGACGACGAGGGCTTCGTCTTGACGATGACCGTCAAGCGCAAGCTCGAAGGTAAGAAGCGTCCTGAATTGGTCGAAGAGCAGGAGCGTTTCAATTACAATGACATTAAATACACCAAGAATATCATCAAAGTTTGACATTACAACATTATGGCTAAAAGAGAAGAAGCGGTTAACATGACCGCACAATTTGCCGAGTTTAAAGAGCTCAAGGACATCGATAAGACCACACTCATCAGTGTGCTCGAGGAGTCGTTCCGCAGTGTGCTGTCCAAGATGTTTGGCAACGACGATAACTTTGACGTGATTGTCAACCCCGACAAGGGTGACTGTGAAATCTATCAGAACTTGGAGGTCGTTAACGACGGCGAGGTGGAGAATCCCAACAAGCAGATCTCGTTGAGTGATGCCCAGGCTGATGATGATCCCGACTGTGAGGTGGGCGAGGAGCACACCCGCAAAATCGACTTCGCCAAGTTTGGCCGTCGCGCCATCCTGAATCTGCGCCAGACACTGGCCAGCAAGATACTTGACTTGCAGAAGGACGCCATCTACACCAAGTTCAAGGCCCTTGAGGGTCAGTTGGTGGCTGGCGAGGTATATCAAGTGTGGAAGCGTGAAGTGCTGCTGCTTGATGATGATAAAAACGAGCTGCTCCTGCCCAAGGACGAGCAGATTCCTACCGACATTTACCGCAAGGGTGATGTGGTGAGGGCTGTCATTGAGCGAGTGGACAACACCAACAATAATCCCAAAGTCATCGTGTCGCGCACGAGCCAGAACTTCCTGCGCCGCCTGTTCGAGCAGGAGGTGCCCGAGATTCATGATGGCTTGATCGTCATCCGTTCCGTTGCCCGCATCCCCGGTGAACGTGCCAAGATTGCCGTTGAGAGCTATGACGACCGCATTGACCCCGTCGGCGCTTGTGTCGGTGTCAAGGGTGCGCGCATCCATGGCATCGTGCGTGAGTTGCGTAACGAGAACATTGATGTGATCAACTACACCAGTAACCCGCAGCTGCTCATCCAGCGCGCCTTGAGTCCTGCCAAGATATCCTCTATCCGCCTGGACAATGAGCACAAGCATGCCGAGGTGTTCCTGCGCCCCGAGGAGGTGTCACTCGCCATCGGTAAGGGCGGCTTGAACATCAAGCTTGCCAGCATTCTCACTGGTTACAGCATTGACGTTTACCGTGATGTTGAGACCGAGGGTGAGGAAGACATCTACCTGGACGAATTCAAGGACGAGGTGGACGAGTGGGTAATCGAGGCACTCAAGAATGTGGGCCTTGCCACAGCCAAGAGTGTGCTGCGCACGCCGCGTGAGGATCTTATCGATAGGGCTGACCTTGAGGAGGACACTGTTGACAACCTGCTGGCTGTGCTCCGTGCCGAGTTTGAGGACTGATATTGATGCGGTTCATCAATCTATCTACACATCTATGTAATTCATATAAACTTCTCATTAGCAAATAAATATTCAAGCCGAAAGCATATTGCTGAAAGCGAACCGATAAAACAGATTATATGGCGATAAAGATCAGTAAAGTCATCGCAGATTTAAATGTGGGTAGGCAGACCATTGAAGAGTTCCTGCACAAGAAGGGCATCGAAATCGGCGCCAACATCAATGCGCGCATCGATGATGATGTCTATGAGATGCTTGTCAAGGAATTTAAACCCGACATGGACCTCAAAAACAAGTCGGAGAAAATGGCCAACGAACGCCAGAAGGAGAAAGCTAAGCAGAACGCAGCCAAGGAGTCGCATGAGATCAAGACTGTCTTGCCTGGTCAGAAGCCTAAAATTTTAGGTAAGATTGATTTAGCTACCGCTGGCAAGCCCAAACCTGCCGAAAAGCCTGCCAGTGAGCCCGCACCTAAGGTGGAAAAGGCTGTAGAGGAGAAGCCGGTTGAAGTGAAACCTGCAGAACCCAAAGCAGAACCCAAGGTCGAGCCCGAGCCTAAGGTCGAGCTCGAGCCGAAGAAGGAGCCTCAACCTGCCCCTGCGCCCGCTCCCGAGCCTCAGCCTGAACCCAAGGTTGAGCCTCAGCCTGCTCCCGAGCCTCAGCCCGCTCCCAAGGTCGAAGAGCCAGTTGTTGAAGCCCAGCCCGTGCAAGCTGATTCACCAGCTCAGAAGGACAAGGATGATGACGTCTTCAAGCCTGTATCTGAAACTGTTGGCGGTCCACAACTCAAGGTGGTGGGCAAGGTTGACTTGACCTCTATCAATCAACAGACACGTCCGCGCAAGAAGAGCAAGGAAGAAAAGCGTAACGAGCGAATTGCCAAGGCTCAGGCCGAAAATGCCGGAAAGAAGAAACGCAAGCGCATCGGCAAGGAAAAAGTCGATATTGAGAGCGCCGGCAATCAGCCCTCCCCGTCACAGGGTAGGGGCCGTGGTGGCAAGGACGACCAGGGCGGCAAGCGCAAAGACAAGAATAAGAACCGCAGGCCACTCAGGCCTGAGGTGAGCGAGGAGGACGTTCAGCGCCAGATGAAGGAGACGCTGGCACGCCTCACCGCCAAGAACAGCAAGAAAGCTGCCGCTGCCCGTCGTCGCGAGAAGCGCGAGGAATTCCGTGAGGAATTGCGTGAAGAAGCAGCTCAGGCAGCAGCTCAGAGCAAGGTGCTCAAGCTCACCGAGTTTGTGACAGCCAATGACTTGGCCAGCATGATGAATGTGCCCATCAACAAGGTTATCGCCACTTGTATGAATCTGGGTGTCATGGTGAGCATCAACCAGCGCTTGGATGCCGAGACGATCAATATTGTGGCCGATGAGTTTGGCTTCAAGACCGAATATACCAGTGCCGAGGTGGCCGAGGCTATCAGCGACGAGGAGGATGATCCTGCAGATCTCGTTCAGCGACCTCCCGTTGTGACTGTCATGGGTCACGTTGACCACGGTAAGACCTCATTGCTTGACTATATCCGTAACTCAAACGTCATCGCAGGTGAGGCTGGTGGTATTACCCAGCACATCGGTGCCTACAACGTGAAGCTGCCCAATGGTCGTCGCATCACTTTCCTTGACACCCCTGGTCACGAAGCTTTCACCGCTATGCGTGCCCGTGGTGCCAAGGTCACGGATATCGTCATTGTGATTGTCGCTGCCGATGATAACGTCATGCCACAGACTGTCGAGGCGCTGAACCATGCTTCGGCAGCTGGCGTGCCCATCATCTTTGCCATCAACAAGATTGATAAGCCCAGCGCTAATCCCGAGAAGATTAAGGAGGAACTGGCCCAGATGAACTACCTCGTCGAGGACTGGGGTGGTAAGTACCAGAGCCAAGATATTTCGGCAAAGAAGGGTATAGGTGTTGACGAGCTGATGGAGAAGGTGCTGCTTGAGGCCGACATGCTCGACCTCAAGGCTAACCCCAACCGTAAGGCAACGGGTTCGGTCATTGAGTCTTCTCTTGATAAGGGTCGTGGCTATATCGCAACCGTGCTCATCGACAATGGTACGCTCCATGTGGGTGATATCGTGTTGGCTGGTACTCACTTCGGTAAGATTAAGGCTATGTTCAACGAGCGTAACGTGCGCATCACCGAGAGTGGCCCCTCGACGCCTGTTCTGATCCTGGGTCTGGACGGTGCCCCGACAGCTGGTGACAAGTTCAACGTGATGGATTCCGATCAGGAGGCTCGTCAGATTGCCAACAAGCGTGAGCAGTTGCAGCGTGAGCAGAGCCGCCGCACTCAGCATCGTGTCAGCCTGGAGGATATCGGTCGTCGCCGTGCCTTGGGTGAGTTCCACGAGCTCAACTGTATTGTCAAGGGTGATGTGGATGGTTCGATTGAGGCGTTGAGCGACTCACTCATCAAGTTGTCCACTCCCGAGGTTCAGGTCAATGTGATCCACAAGGCTGTGGGTGCCATTACCGAGAGTGATGTTACTCTGGCTGCTGCAAGCGATGCCTACATTATTGGTTTCCAGGTGCGTCCGTCGAGCTCAGCCAAGCGTGCTGCCGAGCAAGAGGGTGTTGACATCCGCCTGTATTCCATCATCTATGACGCCATCGAGGAGGTCAAGAGCGCAATGGAAGGCATGTTGCAGCCCGATATCAAGGAGGAGGTAACAGGTACTGCCGAGGTTCGCCAGGTTTATCACATCAGCAAGGTGGGAACCATTGCAGGTGCTATGGTTACCGAGGGCAAAGTCAAGCGCCAGAGCAAGGTGCGCTTGATTCGCGACGGTATCGTTATCCACACGGGCGAGTTGGCTTCGCTCAAGCGCTTCAAGGACGACGCCAAGGAGGTCACCAGTGGCTATGACTGTGGCCTTAGCATCAAGTCTTACAATGACCTGCAAGAGGGTGATATCATTGAGGCATTTGAGGAAATCGAGGTTCACAAGACCTTGTAATTCCTTAAGGATATGAAATATTACCTGAATGTAGGTAGTAACATAGGCAACCGGCGCGATCATCTCTATCGCGCCGTTGTTGCTCTTGTTGCTGGCTCGAGTGGAGCTGCAGTGTCACGCATTGTCGAGAGCGAGCCGTGGGGCTATGAGAGTGATAACCGCTTCTTGAATTTGGGTCTTGTCATTGACTCGGACGACGCCCCGCTTGCCATGCTGGATCGTCTTCATGACATTGAGCGGCAATTGGGTAGCGCTGCCCATCGTGATGCCCATGGCAACTATGTGGACCGCCTTGTGGACATAGATATCGTAGCCATTGATGGTCAGATTATTGACTTGCCCGTGTTGCAAGTGCCTCATCCGCGCATGTCTCAACGGGAATTCTTCCTGGTTCCCATGATGGAGTTGGCTCCATGCTGGAGGCATCCTGTCACAGGCCTCACCGCTGCGCAGATGCTGCAAGAACTCAAGTTGCGCCAGGGAGGATGAAAAGAGGGAACCTGATAAGCCCCGAAAATTAATGATGCTGCCAAGTGCGTAAAAAACACGATTGGTGGTATTTTTTGTTAAAATAGGCCATTGTTTCATGAAATTGGACTATATTTGCATGTTTAACACATGTCATTAATTGCAGGCTATGATAAAGAGAATAATACTGATCACGTTAACAGTCCTTGTTGCGATACAGGTCCAGGCGCTTGAGGTAGAGAATACCGCCGGGCACCTCAGCAGCAAGGTGACTAATTATAGTATAGCCGACTTGACTGTCAAGGGAACAATGGATGCCAACGATTTTTACTTCATCGTTGAAAAACTCACCAAGCTGACGACCGTCGACTTGTCCCAGGTCGAAGTGCTTGCTTGTCAGACAGGCAAGATGCATTACTGGCTGCGCGACTTCGAGGCTGCTTTATTGCCCGTAGGCGCATTTGCCGGCATGGATCTGACAAGCGTGAAGCTGCCATCTGGCCTCAAGACAATCGGTGAGGGTGCGTTTACTGGCTGTACCAAGTTGACGTCGATTACATTGCCCTCGACATTGACGGCAATAGGCGATTATGCGTTTGCGGGTTGTACGGCGTTGCGCAGTATTGCTTTGCCTGCCAGCGTAGAGACTGTGGGCGATGGCGCATTTATGCGTTGCAAGGCTCTCACAAGTCTGTCGGTCGCCTCGTCCAGCAAGTTGCGTAGCATAGGCAATGCGGCTATGCTTGAATGCACTTCGCTGAAGACCGTGAGCCTGGGCACTGGCGTGCAGGAAATCGGTGATCGAGCCTTTGCGGGCACTGGCATTTCTCGATTGAACCTGAACAGTAGCAACAAATTGACGACCATGGGCAAGTGGGTAATGGTTCAGACACCAGTTCAAGATGCTCAACTGCCTTCAAGCTTGACTCAACTGGGCGATGGCGCCTTTCTATACGATACTAATCTAACAACCGTTAAGCTTGGAAACCACTTGACTCAACTGGATAACTACACGTTTGCGGGAACAAGCCTCAATGGTGATCTCGACTTGACTGGAGTGACCTCGCTGGGCGATTATGCGCTGTATAATGTTTCGACGATGTCGGTCGTTGAATTGCCTTCTACTGTCACGTGGATAGGCGCCTATGCCATGGCAGGTATGACAGGCATGACATCAATGGTTAGCAATGCCGTTAAGGTCCCCCCCCTGGGTGAGAATGTGTGGGCTGGAGTGGACCAGCCTAACGTCCCCCTGACGGTGCCTGTGGCTGCCATCAATAGTTACAAGGCCGCTGAACAGTGGAAGGAATTCAAGTTTGCTAAAACCTGGACCAAGGGTGATGTGAACGCTGACGGAGAGGTGAACATTGCTGACATCAATGCTCTGGTGGATATCATCTTGGGTAATCCTGCCGATTCCGATACCATGATGCGTGCCGACGTCAATGGGGATGGCGAGGTGAATATTGCCGACGTGAATGCCCTTGTTGACATGATTCTGAATCCGAGTCTCATGTTGTCTCTAAGGGTTGACACCGACGATGCTCTGCGTCTCGACGAAGTGTCGATGCAGCCTGGCGAACAACGTACCCTGGATATCTTGCTGGACAATGCCGAGAATTATAGTGCGTTGCAGTGTGACATCACGCTGCCGCAAGGCTTGTCGCTGGTTGATGTCAAGGCTGGCAAGGACCAGGTGGTGAAAAGCGATGACATCGACGCATTGACCTCGCGTGTGGCTCTGTACTCGATGAGTAAGCAGCCGTTTACAAGCAATCGGGTCCTCACCATCACCGTGCTTGCCGACGCTGCACTTGCCTCCGAGTCCGAGATTCAACTCACCCACGTCGTGCTTGCCGATGACGACAATGTGGGATGGCATGTCGCTAATTATGCTTCCCGTGTGACCAATAGCACAGGCGTCGAGGACTTGACTGCCAATGCCGATAACGTGTGGATTGAGGGTCGCATCCTGTGCATTGAGACCCGCAATGCCGGCACTGCGTTGATCACAGCCATCAATGGAAGCACACGCGATATCGCTGTGGAGCAGGGCGTCAACCGTCATGAGTTAGAGCCTGGCTTCTATGTCGTTACCTTGAATGCCAGGAGTTACAAAATCGCCATCAAATAATCCAGCTAACGACAAACAATATTTATTTTTTATTTAATAGAATGGGAAAGAATAAACTCAAGAAATTTGCCGACATGGAGCGCATGGAGTGCGTTTTCCAGTTTCCCTTTGCGGTCGTGACCCAGCAGGGAGGTTGTCCCATGCGTGGCAAGTGGAACGAGCAATACTTCAAGAATGACAACCCCATCGTGCTGGAATTGGGTTGCGGCAAGGGGGAATATGCAGTGGGGCTGGCTCAGCGCTTCTCCGGCAAGAACTACATCGGCGTGGATATCAAGGGAGCACGCATGTGGACTGGAGCTAAGCTGGCCACTGAACTCGGCTTGCCTAACGTGGCTTTTCTGCGCACCAGCATCGAGCTGATCGACCGCATGTTTGCCCCTGATGAAGTGTCCGAGATATGGATTACCTTCCCCGACCCGCAGATGAAGAAAGTCAACAAGCGCTTGACTTCGACCCGCTTCCTGAGCAACTACCGCCACATCCTGCGTGATGGAGGTATCGTTCATCTCAAGACCGACAGTCCCTTTCTCTACACCTATACCCACGCCCTTGTCGAGGAGAACCATCTTCCCGTCGAGGCCGACACCGATGACCTGTATGCCAGTGGCCTTGCCGGCGACATCCTGGACATCAAGACGCACTACGAGATGCAGTGGCTGCAGCGCGGTTTGACAATCAAGTACATCCGCTTTGCCCTACCTCATGGCGTGGATCTCATCGAGCCAGACATCGACATCGAGCCAGACACTTACCGCAGCTACAATCGTGGCTACATCCAGATGCCCCAGCTCATGCCTGATCAAGAACCGACCACTAACGCTAACAACTAACCAACACTAACAACTAAGATATGACCATCTATCCAAATCTGGTACTGGATGCCCTTCGCACGGTCCGCTATCCCGGCACGGGAAAAGACATCGTGGAAATGGGCATGGTGAATGACGACATCCGCATCGACGGCAACCGTGTGAGCTTCTCATTAACGTTTGAGAAACCCACTGATCCTTTTATCAAGAGTGTAGTAAAAGCTGCCGAGGCTGCTATTCTTGCCCATGTGGGCAATGAGGTGGATATCAAAGGGAACATCGGAGTGAAAACCGCTCAAGACAATCCCGTGCGCAAAATCGAGAAACCTCTACCTGGAGTAAAGAACATCATCGCCGTGAGCTCGGGTAAGGGCGGCGTGGGCAAGTCAACCATTGCCTGCAACCTTGCCGTGGCGCTTGCCATGCAGGGCTACCGCGTGGGTCTTCTTGATGCCGACATCTTTGGCCCCTCGATGCCCAAGATGTTTGGCGCCGAGGACGAGCAACTCTATATGCACGAGGTGGACGGCAAGAACCTGATTATTCCTCTTGAGAAATATGGCGTGAAGATGCTATCCCTGGGTTTCCTTGTGGATAAGGAGAAAGCTATCCTGTGGCGCGGAGCCATGGCCAGTAATGCCCTGCGCCAGCTCATCAACGAGGCCGATTGGGGCGAGCTGGACTACTTTGTCATTGACCTGCCACCTGGTACCAGTGACATCCATTTGACCCTGGTACAGACACTTGCCATCACGGGTGCTATCGTGGTGACGACTCCACAGCAGGTGGCTCTGGCCGACGCTCGCAAGGGCATCAGCATGTTCATGGGTGAGCATGTGAACGTTCCCGTGCTGGGTATCGTCGAGAACATGTCATGGTTCACGCCTGCCACTCACCCCGATGAGCAGTACTTCATCTTCGGCCGTGACGGTGGCAAGCAGTTGGCCGAGACACTGGGCGTGGAACTGCTGGGTCAGATACCCCTGGTAGCTGGCATCTGCAAGGGTAGTGATGACGGGCTTCCCGTGGTGCGCATGAGCGACGTGAGTGGCGTGGCATTTAAGCAGCTCGCCACCCGTGTGGTCGAGGCCATCGACCGCCGCAACGAGACCTTGCCTCCCACCGAGGTTGTCCAGACGCATTAATTCATCGAGAATAGGCAATAATTCACCTGATTTTCAGGATTTGTAAATAACAGTAAAATCTATCGATTATGAAAAAGATTATCGCGATGCTGGCTGTTGCAGCGATGCTGCTCACCAGCTGTGGTTCGGTTCCCATTACGGGCCGCAAACAGTTGAATCTCGTCAGCGACCAGGAAGTGCTGGCTGCAAGTCTCCAGCAGTATTCCAGCTTCATGCAGTCGGCAACTATCTCGAGCCAGAAGGCTCAGAGTGCCCAAGTGACCCGAGTGGGTCAGCGCATTGCCGCTGCAACTGAGGCCTACCTCAAGTATGCCGGCCTCGAGAGTGAGTTGCAGAATTTTGCTTGGGAGTTCAATCTGGTTAAGAGTGATGATGTCAACGCATGGTGTATGCCTGGTGGCAAGATTGTGGTTTATGAGGGTATCATGAACCTTGTCGGCAGCGACGATGAGTTGGCTGTGGTTATTGGTCACGAGGTCGCTCATGCGGTGGCAAAGCACAGCAATGAGCGCATGAGTCAGCAGGTGTTGGCTCAGTATGGTGCCAACGCCATCGGTATCCTCACCAGTGGCAAGAGTGCTGCCACCCAGCAGATTGCGCAGCAGGTCTATGGCCTGGGTGCCCAGTACGGCGTAATGCAACCCTTCTCGCGCAAGCACGAGAGCGAGGCCGACAAGATGGGTCTGGTGCTGATGACCATCGCTGGTTATAACCCTGATGTGGCTGTCACCTTCTGGCAGAAGATGCAGGCTACCACCACTCAAGAGCCTCCCGAGTTCATGAGTTCGCACCCGAGCCATGCTACCCGCATCTCTGATATCCAGAAGTGGCTTCCCGAGGTTAAAAAGCAGTACGGCGGCAAGTAAATGAAGCGCATCTTAAGCATCGTCGCTTTGTCATTGGCATTGTTGCCCTTGACAGGTGTGGCACGCACCATTGGTGACTTTTTTGCGAGTGAGCCAGGGAACATTTTTCCCTTGCTCACCCGCACCCATCGTCTCGACATGATGGACTACTACAACAGTGGCCAGATGGTGTCTGTCACCAACAACTTAACCGGCGAGAGTCAACTGCTCGTTATGGATAGCACCTATCTCAAGGTGCAGACCAGCGGGAGCCGTGAGGTGGAAATGAGCATGAGGACGGTGGGCAAGGATACCGTGATTACGGTAATTGAAACTGTGAAAACGCCTGTGCCCGACAGCCGCCTCAGCCAGTGGAACAGCCACTGGCAGCGATACACGAGCGATCGTCTGTTCGCGATGCCCTCGATGGATGATTTCATCGTCGACAAGATGCCGCGTGACCTTCGTGCTGACTTGCAGGACGCAATGATTTTCCCGCTTGTACGGCTTGCCTTCAAGGGGGATAAACATGACACCATTGAGGCAACACATGGCTTGGAGCAGTTCCTTGTGCCCAGCGAGTACAAGCGTTTTGAGCCTTATCTTAGGCCGTCCATCAATTTCGCTTTCAAGGGACTGAAGATCAAGCGAGTCAAGTAAGTAATCATGCAGCAGCCGTCACTTTTCACCCCACGCCCTCAAGGCATGATGTTGAGTGAGTTCAATGCACGCATCGAGG
Source organism: uncultured Prevotellaceae bacterium (assembly GCA_947165675.1). Classification (GTDB taxonomy): domain Bacteria; phylum Bacteroidota; class Bacteroidia; order Bacteroidales; family Muribaculaceae; genus Sodaliphilus. The sequence continues at coordinate 7,329 of CAMVBJ010000017.1, read as the reverse complement.
GGCACCTGAATGGCCAGGCCGATATTCAGAGCCAGTGGGTCATTGCCGAGTGCAGCGATATGCGCCTCAATCGCAGCGGGCATTGTTACACAGAGCTCATTGAGAAGGATGAACAGGGCACCACCATCGCCCGCATCGGGGCTGCCATTTGGGCTGGTACCTACAGGAAACTGTATGAGAAATTCCTGAACTCAACTGGGCAGGTGCTCGTTACAGGCATGAAGGTGCTGGTCAATGTCACGGCATCGTTCCATCGCCTGTATGGTATCAAGGTGGTCATTAACGACATCGACCCCAGTTACACCATGGGCGACATGGAGCGCCAGCGTCAGGAAATCCTCAAGCGTCTTGCGGCCAATGATCTCATTGACAGGAATAAGCGGCTACCTTGGCCCGAGGTGCCGCAGCGCATCGCTATCGTCTCGGCAGCGGGGGCTGCGGGCTATGGCGACTTCATGAATCAATTGAAGGGCAACCCATACGGCTTGCAGTTCTATACCTGCCTGTTCCAGGCTGTCATGCAGGGAGCGCAGACTGTCCCTACTGTCATGGCCGCCCTGGACCGCATCAACCAGTATGCCGACTTGTTTGATTGTGTGGTCATCATCCGTGGTGGCGGAGCAACGTCCGAGCTCAACTCGTTTGACAACTATGACCTTGCCTCCAGTGTAGCCACTTTTCCCCTTCCCGTCATCGTGGGCATCGGTCATGAGCGTGACGAGACGGTGCTCGACTATGTGGCTGCCATCAGGGTAAAGACCCCTACCGCTGCTGCCGAGTGGCTCATACAGCAGGGCGCCAATGCCCTGGCTCGCCTTGATGAGTTACAGGATGCGGTGGTCACGGCTGTCCGCGAGACAGTGGGCCAGGCGAGGGAGCATTTGGCTTTTTTCGCCAGCATGATTCCTGCTACCGCACGCCGCCTCATCGACACCAACCGCATTCGCCTCGACAACTATGCCACAAGCATCCCCTTTGCCGCAACAGGTCTCATTGCAACCCAGCGCACACGACTGGAACGGGCTGGTGAGAGGATAGGGGAGAGCGTGATGCGCACCATGCAACGAGAGCAGCAGCGCCTCCAGGCACTGGATGACAAGGCAACTCTGCTATCACCCCTCAACACCCTGCGACGCGGCTATGCCCTGGTGAGGACCGGTGACCAATGTGTCACCTCGGCCAGCCAGCTACAGCCCGGTGACCATATCACCATCCACTTTGCCACCGGCACCACAACCGCAACAGTTAATAACAACTAATAACTTAAAACAATGGAAGATAATAACCAGATGACTTATACCCAGGCCGTGACCGAACTCGAACAGCTCGTCCAGAAGATGCAGGACCCCCAGTGCAGCATCGACAACCTGACGGCCTATACCAAGCGCAGTAAAGAACTCCTCGACATCTGCCGCAAGAAACTCACCGCTGCCGACGAGCAACTCAAGCAAATCCTCGCCGACATCCAAAAAACTGACAACTGACAACTGATAACTAAAAACTTTTCACTACCTTTGCACCCGCAAAACAAAAATGCCCGCGCCTGTGGCGAAATTGGTAGACGCGCCAGACTTAGGATCTGGTAACTCCGGTTGTGTAGGTTCGAGTCCTATCAGGCGCACCACGTTTAATGTCAGGTGATTTTATAGTCATCTGACATTTTTATATGCAATTACATGATATTATTTACAAAATGCTTTGAGGTAATGAAAAAATTACCTATCTTTGCAGTAGTGAAATCACAAATATTAGATTATGCCTGAGATTTTTAGAATGTTTGGAATGCGGTTTTTCTTCTATTCGAGGGAACATGAACCGATTCATGTGCATGTGAAGAATGCCGATGGGGAAGGCGAAGTTTGATATTCTGCCAGAGGACATTGTTCTCGCTGAGAACAAAGGTATTAAGATTAAGGATATCAAAGCCGCCGAAATGGTCCTTGAAGAGAACAAGGAATTGGCTATTGAGAAGTGGAATGAGTATTTTGGTAAAAGCGTTAACGATGAAGATTAACAGGATTTGGTTTGCGGATGACCGCATCTATGGAGAGACTGATGATGGCCGCACGTTGTGGCAGTCGCTGCTCTATTATCGTCGGTTGAGGAATGCAACCGACGAGGAGCGTAATGACTACGAGATGGATGACGAGGGCATCCATTGGGAAAAATTGGATGAGGATGTGTCGTTCGAGAGTTTTGAATATGATGACCCGGAACCTGTTGGGGTTTCTAAGGTGTTCTTGTCTCACCCCGAATTGAATGCCGCGGCCATCGGTCGCAGACTTGGCATCAGCCAAAGCCTCATGGCTCAATACATTAACGGCATGAAAAAGCCCTCAAAAGAACGTGAAACCCTCATCCTGAAAGAAATCGCCACACTCGCCGACGAATTGAAATCCATCTGTGTATAAGCGCCAATATTGATTCAGGCCATAGCAGCCGATAGCGATGGAGTTAAGGCACATTGCCCCGTTCCTCGTGACAATTCCGCACCCTTTTCGGGGGGTGCGTACGCTCCCCCTTTTTGCGCCGTTGGACGTCTTTCCGCGCATTTTAACGCCTCATCGGCTTGCAGAAAAACGCTGTCAATTAGGCTTCGGGAGGTTTTAAAGGTTTTGGGAGGTGCGAACCGGAGTCCTAATTTGAAGGTCTGGTGTAATACAATGTCAAACATTGCGAGATTTCTACAGGATTTGACGAAATAAATTGTGAGATTTCTACATGATTTACCTAAAAACATTTTGAGATTTACCCAAAATGGCTTAATTTTGCGCTCAAAACAAGCAAAGATTTTGAGGAAATGGAGAAAGGGATAAGGATATTCAAGAGAAAACTCTATGAGCAGATGCTCAAGTGGAAACGGAGTAAGGATGGCGAGACGGCGTTGTTGATTAAGGGTGCCCGTCGTGTCGGTAAATCCACGATTGCCGAGGAATTTGCTCGAAAGGAGTATGCCTCTTACATCGTGGTAAACTTTGACGATGCGCCTCGGGCCCTGTGGGAAGCCGTTGACAATATTGCCGACCTGAATGACTTTTTTGTGAAACTTCAATTTATCTATAATGTTAAACTGATAGAGCGCCAATCGGTTATCATTTTTGATGAAATCCAGAAGGCCCCACTTGTCCGTCAAGCCATTAAATATTTGGTGAAGGATCATCGCTATGACTATATTGAAACAGGGTCGCTGTTATCCATCAAGAAGAACGTTAAAGACATCACCATTCCGAGTGAAGAGACCCGCTTGACAATGTACCCAATGGATTATGAAGAGTTCCGCTGGGCGTTAGGGGACACAACCACTTTGCCGATGCTTGGCGAAGCGTTTGAGAGGCGACACCCTTTAGGGGACCAAGTCAACCGCAAACTGCTGAGGGATTTTCGCCTGTATATGCTGGTGGGCGGTATGCCTCAAGCTGTAAATACTTACCTCAGCACCAATAATCTGAGTGAGGTGGATCAAACCAAGCGTGAGATATTGGAACTTTATGCCGATGATTTCCGTAAGATTGATTCGAGTGGTAATATCTCCCGCCTTTTTATGGATATACCCTCGCAATTGACTGGCAATGCATCCCGATATCAGGTCTCAAGTGCGTTGGGACGTACCGCCGAGTATGTTAATGCAGGCGAATTGCTTGCCGACTTGGAAGACAGCCTTTGTGTCAACTTCGCCTACCATGCCAATGACCCGTCTGTGGGGTTGGCCCTGCATAAGGATAGGGACAGATACAAAATGTTTGTCGCAGACACGGGATTGTTTATTACGCTTGCTTTTTGGGATAAGCAAGTGACCGAGAATATCATCTATCAGAAACTGTTGTCAGACAAACTGAGTGCCGATTTGGGCTATGTCTATGAAAATGTGGTAGCTCAAATGCTTAAAACCGCTGGAAATGAATTGTACTATTACACCTGGCCAACCCCCAGTGGCAAACACAATTATGAGGTGGATTTCCTGCTGTCACGTGGTAATAAACTTTGTCCTATCGAGGTCAAGTCATCTGGTTATAAAAAACATGCTTCGCTTGACGAGTTCTGCAAGAAATTCTCAGACAAAGTGTCAAAACGCTTTTTGGTTTACACTAAGGACCTGCATACCGATGGCGAAACCATTTTGCTGCCAGTCTATATGACCTCACTGTTATAAAAAGAAAAGAACGAGAGAGATTTCTTCGGGGATGCGTGCGCTCCCCCTTTTTGCGCTGGCGGGCGCCTTTCAGCATGTTTTAACGCCTCGTTGTCTTGATGGGATGTGGATCATTGTATTGTGATTGGTGACCCTGAAATGTGCGTGTATTAGTTTGCTATTTGGATCAAAAAGGTTATTTTTGCAAACCAATTTGTTTAATGCCTTTTCATGTTAGATGTATCCAGAGAGCAAAGTACCATAATCAAGGGTGTTGCTATATCGATGATGCTTTTCTTGCATCTCTTTAATGGGCAACACACGGACTTGTGCACCAACTTATTCTATATAGGAGATGTCCCGCTTGCGTTGTGGCTAACTCAGGCTTGTAATCCAGTGTCATTTTTTCTGTTACTCAGTGGCTATGGCTTGGCTTGCAAATATGAGCAAGGCACACTCAGTCCTCGATATCAATCTGGTCGCATCTTCAATCTATACGTGCATTACTGGATAGTGTTGGCTATATTCCTGGTTATTGGTCATGTGCTTTACCCGACTCGATATCCAGGCCGTTTGAGCCAATTGATTGCTAATGCATCGGGCTGGAATACCGACTATTGTTCCGAGATGTGGTTTCTCTTGCCCTATGCGTTAGTCAGTCTGTTTAGCCTGTACATCATTCGCGTCATTGACAAGATCGGTTTATTGTGGTCGTTGCTCATCACGGCTTGTTTACAATTGTTCACGAGCTTCATGATCAGCAAGTGTGGAATTTTTTTCTACACCCACATGTTGGCCTATCAGCCTCTGCTCTTCATCCACATGCTATATTCTTTCACTCTCGGAGTCTCATTAAGGCGCACATCGCTTCCATTGAATCTCAAGCAGGCCTCTGTGCGATGCCAGGTCATGATGGTGCTGTGTATTATCGGTTTGGTGATTCTGCAATGTGTTATCGGCTTTGGTATGGGATATATGTACAATACACCATTGATTGTGATATTGTTGTCCCAGCTGCATTTCCCCAAGGTAATCAAGATGATACTATTGGAATTGGGCCGTAAATCGATGCCGATATGGATGATTCATTGTTGGCTGGCTTATTACTTGTTCCAACCTCAGGTCTATTCCCTCAAGTACCCTGTGTTGATTTTTATTGGGTTAGCGGTGGTCAGCTATTTACTGGCGGTTGTGGTTATGTGGATCGCCAGAATGGTACAGCAATCTATTGATGCAGTTACTTGGCGAAACAAGGATTTGTAAAGCGAGGACCCTGTTTCCTGTGATTATGTTTGGGACCGCAGGTGCTTCAGTGCGATCCGAGGTGGTGCAGCAACGGCGCATTCAGCTATGGGTTTATAGCAGCATTAAGGGCATCTCGAGTTGATTGTCCTGAAAGATGAATTCGGCTAACTGGTTGATGGTGAAAACCGTCTTGATGCTGGCACATCTTGCGATGCGTTGGACGGTACCGCCATCAATCCTGTAGCAGCCGTTGTTCTCACTGATGTGATGGTCTCCGGTAATCCGCAGGTTGAGCGATGTGTCGGCATGAGCTGTGGCATAGGTCCTCAAGGCTTCCATGACATTGATGACTCGCACCATCCCCTTGTAATGTGGCTTGACAAGGTAGTAGGCCTTGTCATAGTGGCTATAGGACTTCAGCGCTTCCCATCGACGCTCATCTTGCATTAGCACGCACGGGCGGGAACGCTGCCACTTGTCATAGGTCTCAAAGCCATTTTCCACCACATTTTCATCCAGCAATGGACAAGTGCCCACTTGGGCATAACCAAATTTCTCATACATCTGCTGTAAACCAGCCTGCTCTATCAGCAAGGTAGTGAATACCACACCCTGGCACAGGAGCCCACGGTGCATGTGCTCGAACAGACGCGACACGAGGTGCTGGCCGCGGAAGTGGGGCAGGGTACCCACGGCATACAAATAGACGGCCTTGCCCTGCTGGCCATGATAATTCAGTTGATAGGGGAGTGCTTGGGCCGCAGTCACGATTTGGCCCTCATGGCTGCGGCAATAGTTGCCTGCCGGGTCATATACGTGCGAGAAGAAGATATCGAGGGCATCGTCACGGTCGTTAAACACGGTCTTCATCAGCTGGCGCACACCTTCACGCTTGCGTTCCTCCTCCCTGATGGAGTGCTCGGGCCGTGAGATGGCTCCGTCCTTCTTGATCTGATAGGCGGGATGATAAGATGACTTGGCACGCCGCAGTCCAGGCAAGCCCATGTCTTCCTCCAGGTTGATATAGGTGAACTGTTCGGGAATCTGTCGCATGAACTCGTGGCGCACGACAGTATAAATGCCCTTATAGGAGATGTCTCCCTTCTCGACACACAGGTCAAACGTGTTGCCGTTGATGGGGACACCATAGGTGAATGCGGCTATCTTGCCGTCAACATACAGTGCACCACCCATGGTGCCAAAGCGTTCCCAGTTGTCAAACACCTGGCTGATGGACTCTCGCTCCATCACCTTGCTGTCGGCACCCTGGATGTGCCCGATGGCCTCGGCGTTGTCGCTCCAGCGCTGCAACAGTTGCAGGCACTCGGGAAACATCGACGGCTCCAGGGGGCGGTACTCATGGTTGGGGTAGAACTTGGGAAATTGTGACAGATGCTGCCGCTTGGGCCGCAACGCGTGTCCTGGCAGATTGATGATATTCTCCCTCAGGCAGATGTAGTCATAGCGCTCGGTCATCGGCTCGCTGAACTCAAACTCCCCCGGGAATGTGCGCTGCAAGAAGTCGATGTCCCGCTGGTTCAAGTTGGTGATGCTGAAGGGTTGATGATGGGCAAACGACTCATCTCTCAAGGCGCGGATGACGCATTCCAGGCATCCCTCGCCCGCCTCGGCCAGTCGGGGGTGCTCCACTCCATCGGGGACGGGTGGCAGTGGCATGGTGTGGGTATATTGCCCGTCAAGGATGAACCGCAGCACCAGGTATCCCTTGACGATGGCATATTCCAGCCCATAACGGTTCCACGTGAGCAGGTTCACACTGCTCCACTCGCAGCCCTGCAGGTCTTCCCACCTCATGTAGGGGGCAATAACCTCCAGATCTCCGAATGTTATGGGACGATACGCTATCACAACGGTGTCGGGCAATCCGCTTTATTTGGTGTCGGTCTTGTATCCGTCTTCCAGGAGTTGTTCCTTGCTCAGCTGCTTGCTGTACA
>CAMVBJ010000016.1 GCA_947165675.1 uncultured Prevotellaceae bacterium | reverse complement strand
ACAACTTATCAAACAACAATTTAAAGACTAGAAAAATGAACAAGATTCAATCATTCAATAACGCTCAGGAATTCCAAGAACTATTCGGAATACAAGAGCATGGTGAAGTAAAAAGCCGTAGAAACAAGATCCTGCTCGCCCTTTTGAAGAGTAAATCAGTATGGGCTTATTGCAGGGAATGTGATGACTGGTCGCTTCTGGCTATCAAGAGTATGCCGGAAATGAAGACCACGTTAACGAAGATGATTGCAGATGCCGGGGTTCATCAGGGCCTCGATTATACTGTAGTTTTGAATGGAACCACCTATCACAGCAACACCTACGAAACAGACTCATATCGAGGTGTGCCCGAGGATGGTTCAATCGCTTTTGTCCGTTACATCAATCACGACAACAATGACGGAGTTTTCAAGATGAGAGCTGGACGATTCTATTCCAAGCTTATCGATGAAACCAACATTGGCCAAGCATTACCACAGCAAGTTAAGACTTGGCTTTGTGAAGAATTTTCTCAAGACTGGCAGGTTTATATCGCCGGTACACTTCCCAACTATACCTTGCTTGTAGATCACGATTTTGCTGAGATCTATTCCGGTGAGGCTTGTAGTGCCGGAATGAATTCGTGTATGATTGACAGAGGATTCCACAATTTCTACCGAGATAGCGTGAAAGCTAAGGCTGCTCGACTTGTGGGAGATGACGGGATGATTCTTGCCCGCTGTATCATCTTCACCGAGGTACATGATGAGGACGATAAGGTATGGCGTTTAGCAGAACGTCAGTATGCCAAGGACCAGAGCGACATCCTTAAGAGAGCACTTGTAGATGCCCTCATTAAAGCCAAAGAAATCGATGGCTATAAGCAGGTTGGAGCCGATTGTGGAAATTCAAGAGGCTTTGTCGATGTAGAAGGAAATTCACTTTCACACAAGAAGTTCTGGATTGACTGCGACTTGGACTGGGGCGATAAGCTCAGTTACCAGGACAGTTTCAAGTACTATAATCTCAACTCAAATATCGCTTACAACTATACCGATGTGGATTACTCGTACAACCTCGATACCACTAACGGGCAATTGGAAGATGATGATGAGGATATGTATTATGCAGAGTGGCAGGACAGAGACGCGTATGAAATCACTGATGTCTATTATCACGGTAGCGAAATTACCTGTGACTCCGACTGCATGGAGGACTTCACTTATTGGAACGACAATTACTATCACAGCGAGGATGATCTTGATGAGTGTCCCGAATGTGGAGGTACTATGCTTTCGCCGGAGTATTACGCTGATGAACTCTTTTACAGCGAGATTACCGGTGAACATTATTGCTGTCAGAAATGTAAAGATGCTGCTGAACTCCAGTTTAAGAAAGACAACTGGCATTATTGTGATTTTGATCAGAAATACTATGAGCAAGATGATATTCTTACCACCTATAATGCCTGGAATGAGGAACTGGGCATGTATGAGACCAAGACCGTGAACATCGAAATTGTTGAAGTTTATATCAACTGCGAGATCCTGTTCCGTATTGGTGATGAGCTTTACGACGAGATTAATGAACAAACCGAGCTGCCCCTTGATGTAGAAGTCGAGGAGGAGGCTCTTATCGAAGTTTAGTGAGATATGAAACTATTGAAAAAGCTTTATTCCATTCACAGCAAGAGTGGAAAGGAACAGAAGATGATCAAATTTCTGCTTTGGTGGATTAAGACCAATATCCCAGGAGCAAGAGTTGATATTGACCGAGAAATTGGAAACATCTATGTAACGAAGGGTGTTTCTGATACCTACCCCTGCATCGTGAGCCATATTGATCAGGTGCAGACGATTCATTCACGAGATTTTCAGGCGATTGAGACCAAGGACATCATTTTCGGCTATAGTCCCAAGAATAAAAGGCTAGAAGGACTTGGGGCTGATGACAAGAACGGTGTATGGGTCTGCTTGAAGTGTCTTTTGAAATATGATGTTTTAAAATGTGCTTTGTTCGTTGGAGAAGAAATCGGATGTGTTGGTAGTAGCAAAGCCAATATGGATTTCTTCAAGGATGTGAGATTTGTGATTCAGTGTGACCGGCGAGGAAGTAATGACCTTATCGCTTCCATCTGCTCCACTGAAATAGCCTCAAAGGAATTTATTGAAGCTACCGGACATGAAGCTTTCGGTTATCATTTGGAAGAAGGTATGATGACTGATGTGCTTACCCTTAAAGAGAACGGTCTTGCTGTTTCTGCCGTAAATATGAGTTGTGGGTATTTTGATCCGCATTCAGACCACGAATTCAGCATAAAGAAAGACCTTCTAAATTGCTTGTCATTCGTTGAGAATATCATTGATAACTGCACTAAAACCTATCCCCATGAGTATGATTACAAGATGGGAGGATTCTATGGGTTTGACGATTATTTCTATGAGTATTATGATGAGTTATATGAGTTACTTCAGACTTACCCGGATTTGACATTTGGTGAAGTCGAAGCAGCTTACCAACAACATAATCCCAGACTTGACAGGACAGAGCTGAAATCCACTTATGAGATGGTAAAAGCTGACCTGGATTTTTGGAGAAAGGAGGAAGAATATTATGCAAGACATTATTGATGACATCCAATTACCGAAAGAATTGCTGGAGAAACGAGGTGTGGATTTGACTGGCGAGGATATTTATCAAATCGTTACTGCAGCTATCAAATCTATTGACACTCCTGATATTGCACCGCAGAAAACAACAAACCTTCTTCGTGGTTATAAAGCATTAGCTGATTTTCTGCAGTGTTCAGTACCAACTGCTTGTAGAATGGTAGCAAGAAAAGATATCCAATCACCAGCAGTAATCCGAATAGGCAGATCTGTATTGTTTAATAGTGAACTTGTACTTGAGCAATTGATTGAGATTGACAGCAAGTACGTAAAATCCAAACGAAATGACACAAGCAGAATTAGAAAACAGCCGAGAATATAAAGCGGCTAAGCAACTTGAGGAAGCATTGAACGATTATGGCTTTGACTACAAGAAGTTTACCGAGTCAATCCGTTTCATGCATCCCACCTTGCAACAGAACCTTTTCCGCCTGATTAAAGAGACTATCTTATGGATGGCGGACGAGAAGAACCGTTACATCGACCTCAGGAACCGGGCATCATGGGAAGGTTCAAAGGCTGTAGCGGAAATCATGAGTAAGCAACCCGTCCCCTTTATCTGATTGAGGCGGACTAAGTATTAACCGAATGAAGGCTCTCACAAAACTCGACATGTGGGGGCCTTCTTCATAAATCAAAAACAACAATGGCACAGAAAACAAAGAAAATGACATTGAAGTACTGGGCAGCTTTATCTGAATCGAGTAAGAAAAGGGCGCTCCAGTACTGTTTTCCCATTCACAAGGCTATCGTTGAGATGCTGATGAATGAGAAACCTGACCTAAAGAGCGACTGGTGGAAGATAGTATTCAAGAAAGTTAGAATACCTGGCCCCGGAAGCTATTACAAGACCGTAGTAAACAACACTTATTTAAACTGAACGACTATGAGACTGACCGATCAACAACAACTGCAAGAGCTTCGTTGGGCACAGAAAGACGTGTTCGATGCAGCCAACCATTTTGTGAGTGCCGGGCTGAGACTCCAGGGCACTAAGTATGAAAAGAGTTATGAGCGGATCTACAAGTCCCTCAACGCTCTCAACCGTAAACTGATCGCGGACATCAACAAAAGGAGGAAGTGATATGGACGAAGAATATAGCAAGGAGATCGCTGGTTATATCCTCAGCATCTTCAGAACCAATCCTTTTGTTGTAATGAGCTGGGGAATAAACCCGGCAAGCATTACAATCGTTGAAGTTGGTGTGAAATTCCATGTACAAGGATTCATTCACACCGGTTTTGTCCAAGTGGTGTTGAACGAAGGAGAAGATCTTTTTGAAGTAACGCTCATTTCTGAAGATGGTGAAACTTTGAAAACGATAGAACACATCTTCGTTGACAATCTGATTTCTATTCTGGATAGTGAAATAGAGAAATGTGAAAACTACGAAGAACGCATTTCTCAAGAATACGGCATTATCACAGAAACTGAAAAATGAGAGAAAGTGGGATTTTCCAGGCAATTTTGGAGGGTCCCACTATTCTTGAACAATACTAAACGACGGTTTAATATATTTCAAACAATGGATAATAATGCATATGTGGCTTATCTTAGAGTCTCGACACAACGGCAAGGTGTGTCAGGATTGGGATTACAAGCACAACAAGAAATTATCAGAAACTATCTTAGCGGAGAAGAACCGATAGCTGAATTCGTGGAAATTGAATCAGGACGAAAAACACAGCGTCCCAAGCTACACGAGGCATTGGAACTCTGCAAGAAGATGAAGGCCACACTGATCGTCGCCAAAATGGATCGACTATCAAGAAACGTGACCTTTACGAGCCAGCTTTTGGATTCGGGCATAGAAATCGTATTCTGTGACTTTCCAAGAGCAAATAGATTGGTACTAACGATTATCGCAGCCATCAGTGAATATGAGGCTGGATTGATCCGTCAGCGTACCAGAGCGGCCCTACAAGTGAAGAAGGAACAAGGATGTCAACTTGGTAAACCTGAGAACTTGACGGGCAATATGGAAAAAGCTATCACGAACAGCCGGCAGACGAACCAAGAGAAAGCAGCTAACAATCCTCACAATAAACGAGCGGTTGCCATGCTGAAGATCCTGGTACGAGAGACCAACAACCTGAGCGAGATGGCTAGAACACTAAACAACGAGGGTTTCACGACCAGCAGAGGAGGAAGATTCACCGCAAAGCAGGTCTCAATCCTCATAAATCGTTATCAATTAAAATGAAAGGATAGTAATCGTGTAAATACAATTATTAGAAAAGCGGCAATGCTGCTTTTCTTTTTCACTCCCATGAATTGCGGCATGTAAGAAACTAAACTATAGTCAGAATCGGGGTGTTATATTTTAACGCAAGAAGTTGGCGGAATCAAATTCTTGAACGCTTTTTGATGAAAACATGCTGCGAAAATGGGCTTTGAAGTGAAATAATGTGTATATTTGCGGTTGTTCTTTGGCTGAAGTCCGCTTCCGAATGGTGGCGAGTATATGGCAGGGAACACATGACATAAGAAAGGCGTTTACTTAGCGCTTTGTTCTTGACGTTCTGGAATCTTGCAAATTCATATTGGTAGTCAAGGATGAAGCAACAGTAGATGTCCTATGTGGGATATGTATTTTTGCTATCGTCGTGTGAACGGCGGGGCATTAAAGCATATTCGGCGTGGGCTTCTGCGTTGCTCGTTCAACTACCAAGGGCAATGCAAGAGCCTCAGAACGTGGGACGGGTAACAAGTACAGACTCCCACGCTTCTTTTTATGCCCATGAATAAAACCATTAACCAAACCCCGCCACGAACGGGAGCCCGAGGCGAACATGAACCTTAGAACAAAACTATGCCCAGATTTATCATCACCACCAAGCAGATGAAGAATGCAAACGGCATCCGCATCGAGCCCGGCATGTCGGTCGAGGTGGTCACCCAATCCATGAGTAATCCTGTGTTAACTAATGGTGGTCAACCCGTTGCAGACGCCTTCATGCGCATTTACGGCATCAACATCCGTAAGGCCGGTGCCCTTAATATGACTTACCTGAATGTCGAACGAATAAACTAAATATATTTATGGACGAGATTAGCATTAATAGAACATGCCCTAAATGTGGAGGTAGCATTAATGTGGGAAATGAAATGTTCATTAAAGGAGCAAAAATTAATTTAAAAGAATTTCTTGCTTCAAATAGCGTTGGTGGCGCAATAGGTACATTTGCTGGCAGTGAGTTAATTGACAAAACAATTGAAGTTTTATATGCTGGCAGTGAGTTTGTTGACAAAACAATTGATTCACTTTTAGGTAGAAGTAAAGCAGTTTGTGAAAAATGTGGGTATAAGTGGACTAAATCGGATGAGATAGAAACTCTGAAAACATCAATCAAAGAATGCGTAGCAAAAACGATTGAGGAACAGCCTCGAGATTGTACACAGTTCTATTCCTCAATGAAACAATTAGATAGCCTTATCAATTCAATACAAAGCGCCGAAAGCAAAGATCTTGATAAAGACTTTTTGTTATGGGATGCTTATCGAACAAAAGGTTTGCTCTACTTCCATAAATCAGCGTATTATCTAGGAGAATTATTAGAAACCGATGATTTGGAATGGAACGAGTTTTATAATTTTAGAAATCAAGCATTATCCGCGACAGAAGAATCATTTAATTATATCGACAATTGTTCATATAGAAAATCGTACAGTACAGAGCTGTACGCCAGAATAACATATCAAGATGCAATAATGAATCCAGAGTTGTATACAGATGTATTTACCATACTATTAGGTGCTTTGACGCATGATGACCAGGAACGGAATGCAGAAATATTCGACGTCCTTTATGAAACGAAAAATAGTATGATAGAAGCATGGATGCCTGATGAGTATGGTGATTGTAGGGTTCAGTTTACTAAGGACATAGAATATGATCGTCGAAAAATTATTTTTATAGCAAAATCGGAACAAGATGTTGCAGGTTATTGGGATCGCACAGATTCAGTAAATTATATTTTTACACCCGATTGCATTCCTCCTGATATCATATTCCCATTAGGACGTCCAAATGTCAACACCTTGTATATTGCAAATCCTGCAAAATCGGATGAGTACATACCATACGATAATCATGAGCAGATTCTATTTAATGACAAAATCCGTGATCTGAAACGTTTATTACGCAGTTTAGGCGCAACAGAGATTACGTTTACGTCAATGAAAGGTGCATCCATAGAAGAAATAGAGAAAAGTACATTTAGCGTAAATGCGGGTGGGCATTACAAGATTCATAAAGCCAGTTGTGGTGTGTCTGTTGGTAATCGTCAAGAACAAAAAAGAAGCGCTAATCAAAAGGTTGATTATATTGAGAAACTAGATCCAGATAAATATCCTGTGTTACCTGACGATCTTTATTGGTTCGAAAGTGACCCAGAATGGAAGGACATTGTAGAGGCTAGGTTACATCATAATCAGTTGCATTTTGAGCAGTCAATTTCTACGAATCAGGTAAGTACTCTTGATAAACAAACACAATTAGACGTGAATGCTGCATATGAGAACTTAATTTTTTGCATCAATGCAAATTACCATCGTGAACGTGAGTTCCATGTGAAAACAACCGAGGAAACCATGTGGCGTATTACTGCTGAATTCAAACCCCTAAGCGAGTTTGTAACCAGTGATAGTGTAGAAACTGCCCAAAAGAGTTTTACGAGAAATGAACAGAAATACATCGCAGCTGTAAAAAGATATTTAGGTGATAGTGGCATTAGTGAACGTGATCGAAAAAAACTTAATCTTTTGCTCAAACCATTAGGAATCTCCAAAGAACATGCAGATGAATTGGAAGCATCACTTGTCCCTCATCTTTCCGAAGGCGAAAAAGAATATCTTAAGGCGGTAAGGGTATATAAAGAAGATGGCATAATTAATGAATCTGACCGTTTAACGCTAGAAGAGATACGCGTAGCATATAGTATCAGTGAAAATCGTGCACGTCAACTTGAGTCAATGGTGTAATTAGTTTTTGTCATGCAGACGGAACGGGTTGATTTCGAACAGAACGCGAGGCGAGTGTACACGGCGGTGAAGCGGGTGTTTTATGGGCGGACGCGGTTCAGTGCAGTGGAGTGTGATGATGAACATTTCACCATTGAGGGGCGGCGTGGCTGGTTTATATCGCCATTGAGTGAGCGAGTGAAAATGCGAGTAGTGGCAACAGGCACGCAATCATGCCAGGTCATCATCGAGAGTTCATCACGCTCGCCGCTCAATCTGTTCAACCTTGGAGCCAATTCCCGTAACGTGACACAGCTTGGCGAATACATACGCAATGAGGTGTATCGCATCTGCAATGATGAAGAAATCCGTTTGAAAACGCCTGAAATCCATATACGCGACAACGACATCAAGTTCAAGGACGGATAGCGGGTTTATTTTCAGAATAGGTTTTACTATTGTTCTTTGAACTGATGCCAAATACTAATCATTAATAATGAAGACGTTATGTTTCAGAGAACAATAAAAGAGATGAAGAAATGGCGGGGAGAACATTCAGTATATTATAGCCCTCTTTCTGCCTAAGACTATTAAATAATAACAACTAATAATAAGCTTATGATACATCATTTGAAATGTAATGTGCCGCTTGATGAGACTTGGCGGCTGTGGATAAACGATCAGCTTCATCAACAAGCTGAAGAATTGGAAGAACTCGATAAAGCGTCAGTCCAGAACGCACGCCTCAAGGTGCCTGAATTTATTAACCGGTTGAGGCAGATGATGGCCCTAAAACTGCGTCACGAGGCAGTCAACTATACGTTAAATGATGGCCGGCACATCGAGTTGAGTCACTATCTGTATGAACTGTTTGACCAGCATCAGGTAAAGATGCGGGAATTGGCAGAGAACTGCCTGAATGCCTTTAACCGCATTTACAAGGAACTGATTGACTGCTCATTGCATATTGTTGATGACGAGGGGAATGAAGAGGATGCTAAAGTCCAGTTGCTGGTGCAGACACTCCATGAATTCCGGGGATCGACAAAAGCTGAGCCCGTTCTTGTGGAAGCCGACAAAGTGACCGAGGCCTATTGCTCAATTGCCGATGAGCGGGAGCGAGCAGAAGTCATGCTGGAAGACATCAAGATTCTGTCGGCCTACCTCAACTGGGAGTTTGATCTAAACTCCTGCCCACTACTCCCAGACAATTTGTGTGACCGCTTCCATGAACTGAAGGGTCAGATTGATGCCGCTATCGAGGAAGACCGATTGCAACAATTCACAGATCAACTTGCCGAGGCCATCAGTATCCTCTTGGCGTTTGAGACTTCCGTGGTCATCACCTACCTGCACAAGTATTGCGATTGCATCTGGTTCCACACGTTGATGGATATCAATGCCCATTTCATGAGCCTCACCAACAAAGGGGAGTTTGAATTCGAGAATCCCGTCAAGCCCAACCAATCAAGAGGGCTGAACTACACTGCCGATGAAATCACTGGTGGCGAATACAAGAAGGCGATGAAGGAAATCAAGGAATACCGTGACAGCATGATGGATGGAGACATGCCCAACGCAAATGACAGGCTGTTTTGGGCCATCATTCACCAGCAGCATTATCTTCACGATGTGGCTGACGAATACTGGTGGGTCATGCTCATGACCATAGTTGGCATGTATCACATCGATGAGTACAAACTTGACGGGGTAGTAGGTGGCTGCTTCATGGGCAATCGTATTACTAATGATGCAAGTTCACCCAGGTTCATCGTTGTTTCCGCTCAGGATACCCATCCAGCCTTCACATTGATTTCATCATTTGAAGATACAGAGAATCTGACCTTGAGCATTGATGTCTTTGATGCCCAACAATTAAGCCAAGACAAGTTGGACAAAGTCGTGGATTACCTGCGGGATACCCTGAGAATTGACATAGAGCCTGATGGCGAATGGACGATTGACGAGAATGCAGACCTTGAAGCGTTTTTGACCGACTTCGACGCTATGCGCAAACGCGGTGCGTGGAACAAATACAAGAAATGGAGGAAATAATGCGATATAGTTCCATGTGTTAATGAATTGCAATCTGGTGGTATGCATACCTAAAACGCGATGGAAAATTTCTTCCTATAATTTGCGGTACCTTGAAAACAATCAGGGTACCGCATTTTTCACTTTATTCGTCACCAATGAGGCCAAGTTCGTGGAGGCAACCCTCACGATTGAGCAGAAAACCATATAGGTCTCGATAGACACTACAGTTGCAATACTGCGTAGGAACCAATTTCCCATCTTTAATCTCGTGAATGGAAGCGTTAGGATAGGATAGAATGACGGGAGAGTGGGTGGCAATGATAATTTGGGCGCCTTTCTTGACCACATCTTTAATCCATAACAAGAACAGCAACTGGTTCTGGAAAGATAATGCTGCTTCAGGTTCGTCAAAGATGTAAATGCCTTTACCGTTCAATCGATGTTCCAGCAGAGCCATAAAGCCCTCACCATGGGAGAATTCGTGGAAATTAAGATAGTCATAGTACATGTTTAAACCACGGCGATTGATTTCGGTGATGACATTGTAGTAACTCTCTGCCCTGAAGAAATAGGTATCATTATAACTCAGACTGGCTTGCGAGGCAATTAGTGCCTCGTGAAGCGCCGAGTGTGTCTCCTCAGTATGGAAGTTGAAATGACGGGAGCCACCCTCAGGATTGATCCGCAGCAAGACGGCGATTGCTTCAAGTAACGTCGATTTCCCCGATCCGTTGCCCCCAACAATGTAGGTCACCGACTTCTCAAATCTAAACTCGGTGAAATCCCTGATCACAGGAATGGAAAACGGATATACATTGGTGTCCCAATCCCTTTCTCGTTTCCTGATTTTTCTCAAATAGATATTCTCTTTCATGACCATCGATTGACAATTATGCCGCAAAAGTAGCATAGCCTAATGTCATATTCTGGCACACAAAAGCAAAACTCACTTAACAGCCTTTGAGCAGGTTGACTTTCCCTAGAAAAGGTTGACAGATTTGAGAGCGATTAACTAAGTTGGTTTACACTAATTTTATCGTTCGCCTAAACTGGGTTACAACTAAACCTTATACAATGGGGTCTGGGCAGTAGTCCTTGCCCTTGCAGGTTTTGCAGTGTTTGCCGATCCAAACATCGTCAAACTGCTTCATGGCCTGCTCGACGATTTGAGGATCATCAGTCAGGATGCCTGCTTCGAAGTTTCGCTTATCGCTGCTCTTCATGCCGATGCCGGCACCCGTGAGGTTAGCGCTACCAATATACACCTCCTCGCAGTCAAAGACCAGCATCTTAAAGTGAACCCGGGGACACAGCACTCGTTCCAACCGGTCATACAGCACTGGATGCCTGTCAAAGTCCTCGCGGAAGTTCGGCCCAGGCTCCTTAGCATGAATCAGCCTCACCTCCACACCCCGCCTAATCAACAACGCAATCAGTGCCAGGAAAGGCTTCTTCTCCTTACCAACCTCCACATACAGGTCCTTAATGTCGGCCGTCCCAATCCACAACGAGCGCTTCACAGACTGCACCAGACCAAGCACCTCCCCATAATGTTCACTATTTGAAATGAATTTAAGCATAGGTTCTTATTCGAAGCAAAGGTATCACTTTTCACGATAATTCAAACAAAAACACAGAGAAATAACCTGAAACGTGGGGAAAAGTCATAAAAATCAATAGACATCCCCATGATTCATAATTAAGAGGTGAAGTCCGAAAACATCGTTTTATTTTCTGGAATGACTGTTTTTCACCCTGGCCCAGAAAAATAAAAGCACATTTTTGAATGTCGCTGATTTATATTTACTTGGTTATAAGTAGGAAGGTTTCAATGGAACCGAAAAAAAGAAAAGCGACACCAACACCTCTTTGGCACTGATATCGCTATTTCATTACATTCTATCTTTGTCTCTCTTACTCTACGAACAAATCGTCCATGGTGACTTGGCTTTGGATGTCGTCGGAATAGCCTCCGGGCTGGATGCCATAGGTGGTGATCATCGTCAGGTGGATGGCCTTCGATGTGACGCTTATTATGCCGTTTTTCTTTTGGTCATTTCAAGGATAATGTGTACTTTTGCGCCAAACTCCCGAAAGGAAATACGTCAAACACCCGAAACAAGATACACCAAACTCCCGAACGAACAAATAAAACTTCATGTATATGGCTGATTACAAGGCAAGAATAGTAGATGCCCTATTGGAGCGTAAATTAAAAGGCAAGGGCGCCGTACTGGTGGAAGGCGCCAAGTGGTGCGGAAAGACAACCACCGCTATGCGTAAAGCAAACAGTGTGCTCAAATTGGGCGATACTGGCGTGTTGCGTTCCAGCAGGCAACTTGCAGAGATGAACCCGTCACTGCTGCTGAAAGGAGACACACCTCGGCTGATCGATGAATGGCAGACAATACCGGCGCTGTGGGACAGTGTGCGGTCGGAGGTTGACGAACGCTCCGAACTAGGTCAGTTTATACTGACAGGTTCTGCTGTGCCAGTAAACAAGGATGAAATAGAGCATACGGGGACGGGGCGTATAACCAGGCTATTGATGCGTCCAATGAGCCTCTATGAGTCCGGAGAGTCGTCTGGCGAGATCAGCCTGGGCAACCTATTTGATGCGCCAAAGGAGATTTTTGCGGAGAATAAGATAGATATTGAGCAATTAGCCTACTTGACCTGTCGCGGTGGTTGGCCCCAGGCATCGCTGATGGAAGGTGACATTGCCCTGGATCAGGCTTTGGACTATTACGACGCTGTGGTGCATTACGACATACAACGTGCTGACGGTGTGGATCGTGATCCAGAGCGCGTGAAACTGCTAATGAGGTCTTACGCGAGGCACCAGGGCGCGGCGGTGAACTACAGCGTCATCTGCACCGACATGAGGGATAACGACAATGCCACTTTAAATGATGACACGGTGGCCTCCTACGTGAAGGCTTTGAAAAGGATCTTTGTCATTGAGGACATGAGGGCATGGAATCCCAACCTGCGCAGCAAGACGGCGATAAGGACGAGCGACACAAGGTATTTCACTGATCCCTCAATCGGTGTCGCTTCATTGGGTATCGGACCGGCAGATTTCCTGAATGACCTGAACACATTTGGCCTTTTCTTTGAGGCCCTGGCTGTGCGTGACCTTCGCGTGTTTGCTGATGTGCTTGACGGCGGCCTGTATCATTACAGGGACAGGAATGGACTGGAGTGTGATGCCGTCTTGCACCGCCGGAACGGAACATACGGCCTGATTGAGATCAAGTTGGGGGGAGACACGTTGATTGAGGAAGGCGCTACCAACTTGAAGTCACTCGCGGCGAAGATAGACACTACAAAAATGAAAGACCCATCATTCCTCATGGTGCTGACCGGTACAGGCGCATATGCATACAGACGGAAGGACGGTGTATATGTGGTCCCAATCGGATGTTTAAGGAACTGAGACGAAAAAAGAAGGCGAGACCGGCACCTCTTCGGTGTCAGCCTCGTTAGCTTCTTTTCCAGACTCGCTGTCGGATTGATTATGCCGTCTTGAGGGCACGGTCTCCCCGACAGGTGATAACGCCTGGTGATGGCGGTACTGGGGACTCTTCGTCTCCCAGTCCATACCATCGGGTTAATATTGTTGTCGCCCCTCTCAGCCGCCAGGCTATTGATGTGTTGCCAGCGGTCCTCTCTTGGGGGCGTATTATTGTCTCTTGTATATAAGGGTTTCAAGGCTTGGGAAACGTAAAGATAAAATGACCATTATTGGGGCAAATTATGTACTCTTATTGCTGTTATAAGCGTTATTTGTTATAACTAACAGGGCTGTTATATTGTTATATCGTTGAATTACAAAGTGTTAACAATAACGGGATATAACATCTGATTTTAGACCTCTTCAGCCAATAATCAAGAGGCAATATGTCTTTAGGACTCATAAAAAACAGGAAAGGAAGTCGAAACAACTTCCTTTTCTGCTCGTTATAGTTGATGGTTCCTATACTCAAATCCGATTATTGATTTTCAATAACCTTCTAACCTTCATTGGATAGATATCATTTCCAAATTTATCCGTAAGGCGTCTGGTGATTTCAGCTTGGTTTTTAAGCCCACTATCCCATAATGCCAGAACATCACGTTCTATGAGTTTATCTGTATCCATAGATGGGTCAATGACCTGTTCAAGCCTGTCATTCTCTCGGATTTCCAGATTAAGCTTCATTTGGAATTTGTGCAAGAAACGCTCCATGCAGTAATTGGCAATATAGATAGCCATTTCACGAACGGAATCTTGTTTCTCTTGCTCGGTAATGTCCACATCAAAGATGTACAGAATGTGAAGAATCATCGCCGCCCTGAAGGCAATGGCTCCGATGCGATTACAGTTTTCACGTCGAGCAGGGTTATCTTCATCGTCCGCTTGCTTTTTCTGCTGTCTAATCCACCTGTCAATTCCATTATTGACGTAGTCAAGGTTGATGTTGATTTCTGCTACGGCATGATCATTACCCTGACCGTCCGTTGTGAAACAATACATCTCACAAAGATCATCAATGAAATCATGAATTTCACTGAGCCTGGCTCCATCGGGCAGGTTCAGAGTGAAATCCTCATCGTTTTCAGGATTAGGCAGTACGGAAAAACAAATACGCTGAGGAGTTCCTGTCGTGAGCTGATTTTTTGTGAATGAATCACAATCCAGCGGTGTCCCACTATAAACATAGTTGAGATACACTTTGAAGTAACCTGCAACAGAATTGCTAGCCATGTTGTTCTGGTATACAGGATCATTGTCAAAGGCATACCTCAAATGCTCATAAGTTAAACCACTTGATCCCTTGAGTGCTCGTGCAACATTCGAGATTTCCGGGTCAAACATGAACATATGCACCCCATGGTTGCCGGCTAATACTTGGTTAAACTTCGGTTTAGTGATAGTGATACCAATGTTTTGAACAATTTTCTTATCCAGGCCTTGGCTCAGCTTTACGTTATCTCGATCTATCAGACGTCTGAAAATGGTTTGATAGACCGTGTTGAAAACGCTTTTACCAGAACCACTTTTCCCCTCGATCACTACCTGAAGGCTTGGCGAGTGCATTTTACCATCAAGGTATTTTGCTCTCACCTTCGAGGTAATGGCACCAAACATGCTCAATAACTGAAGCAGCATAGCATCTTGGTGACGATCAGGGACCCGCATGATAATATCAAGAAAGGGTTCAGGAAGATTGTTCGGCATGATGAACCTTTCATGGAACCGATCATACCACGACTTGGGTTTGGTGGTCACATCTTCCTCAGGTCGCTCCTTGTCCTCTTCGTCGCACACGTCTTCAGGTACATCTTCATAGGGTACATCCTCCTCTTCGGATCTCCAGGGCAGCCCCAATTTCCTTTCTATCGAATCAAGCATCGGCGCAATACGGTTGGTGATAAACTTTTTAATTCTCTTGCGACTGAAAAAAGCACCAAATGCCAACATGATGCCAGCCAAAGTCACCAAAATGATCGTGACCTCCTTTCCATGCCCGCTGATACAAAGTTTACCCAGCCTCAATAAGAAACGATTAGGCATCTTATCCAGGATTTTAGATATGGCCTCCATTTGCTCGACGGTATCGCACCTGATGATAATGTCCCCTTTTTTAGCATAAAGTTGATCGTTTGCCATAGCGTCTCAGTTTAAAGCAGGCCATTACAGTTAATAAACTCGACAGTTTCTTTTTACGTAAGGACGGCGAAACCTCACCGCCCGTGGTGGCAAGACTCATGGCCTCCCAACCACGCATCAAATTGATGCTGTTCATATTAGTTGTTTTTTAATACATAGGCAATTACTCCAGCCAGCCCAGTACCAGCAGCGATGCCGACTAACCACTTCCACTTCCTGCTCGTAGATTTGGGTTCGACGGTCTCAGTCTCCACGCACGCATCGGTAACCTGAAGCGTGCTTGAGGGCACTGAGTTCGTTACCTCCTGTTCGCTAAGTGACATGTGAAGGTTCTCCAGCGCTTCGCGATTGCTCGTGCTGATACAGTCCTCCAAACTTGTCTGAGTAAAGATCCTGCAGTCGACGGTGCGTGATTGTCCCAGGGGACCATCACAAGAGATGTAACGAAGGTTACAGTCACCGAACTGCGTCAATCGGTAACTCTGGCCATCCACATACTGGTGGTTGCGGATGATAACAGATATTGTTTTACTTCTCTTCCTTTTATTGCACATAGTCGTTATTATTAGAGTTTTTAACATTAGCACACAGGGACTTTCCCAGTGTGGATCTGACAAAACTGCCAGCGACTTTTTTAATTATTTTAATCATAATCTAAATTTTTAAAAGCCCCTCGCCATCAGACGGCTGCCCAGCAACGAGGGACGTGCTTAATAATGGTTGTTATAACTTGTTGCGATTGTACATTTCGTCAAGGATGCCGTGGATGACCTGCTCGCGGGTTTGAGACTCGGTCTTCTCGGCGTTGTTGATGCGCTCGCTGTCCTGTGCAGACATGCCGGCAAACATATTGATTACCTTGTCTGCGGCATCGATGCGCTTATCCCCGTCGTCCTCGTGGATCTTCTTGGCCGTCCAGTGCCAGATAAAGGTGCCTTTGAGGACCTTGTTCTTGATGGGCGCGTTCTTCTCGATGCCGAAGCCCTCACACACGCCGTCGAAGACCATCTGATAAAGTTCGATATCATCGGTGTCTCCATCGTTGAAGATGCCGGGCACCTTACCCGCCAGAAGGGCCTGAACGTCCGCTTTCTTCACCTCCTTGCCCTTGGTGGCGATACCAGCGGCCTTAGGGGTGAGGCCACGGTCGATTTTGCTGGCGTAGGCGGCGATAATCTTGTTGGCCTTCTCGGTGTCCAGGAAGTCGCGAGCGAAATCCTTGGTCTTGGTAGGCACATTGTCTATGTTGATGTGGCGATACTGGTCCTTGAAAACCTTGTGATCGGTGATATGGCGATAAGCGAACGTATACTCGAAGGGCTTCTCTTTTTTGGCATCGCCCTTGCCCTTGGACTTGCGCTTCTCTTCCTTGATGCGCTCAACCTCGGCAAGCCAAGCCCAGAACCTCGTGTTGCCCTCCATGATCACCATCATGCCAAAAGTTTCCTCACGACTCTTCACTTCCTCACCAGTGATGGGGTTGACAAGTACGTAACCGGCATCGTATGCAGCGGTCGCATTAGCGAAGAGGGCGCTAACGAGCATACCATGCTTGCGGCAAGACTTTTGCTTGGCCTTGATCTGCCTGGAATCCTTGCGGTTCGACTTGATGACGAGAACCTTACCCAAGGTTTTCTTCTTCAAGGTGTGAATCACACGCTCCTTCATCAGCGGTTTCTGCTCTCGACCCCGATAATTGGAGCTGGAATCCAGTTCCTCATCTGCAGGTATGCCGCCAGCTTCATCCAGGTCTTCTACTTTACCCTCGCATGCGGGTACATTGTTTACACTCGTAGCTGCGCTGGCAGTTACTTCCTCGTTCAAGGCCTGAGCCTCTACATCGTTTTCGGACAAGCCGAAGTGTTTAGAAATTATGTTCTCCATAATGTTAATAATTGAATTATTTGATTTGTTTCTTTGAGTTCTTATTAATCTGCCAACGGCTGTCGACCTCGGCAAGTTGGAGAACCACGAGTTCCGGATCAAACAACAAGGTTTTGGCGCTGCGAATAATCGCCGGCTTACGGATGTCTCCTCTGGAAACTATCCGGCACGCCGTAGGCACAGAGCACTTCAAAAAGGCTGAGAGTTCTTTGTAGCCCCTCAAAAGTACCTTGGCACTAGTTGACGAGCTCTGACCTTCGCGTACATTATTAGAAGTCGCGGTCTCAGTTGCTTCCTGGATTAACAAGACGAGCTGTTCCCCGGTCATATCAACCAATCTGGTTTTTAGTAATGTTTCTGTCATATTGTTCGTTTGTTGCTGTTTTACGGGGGCAAATTTAGATCTGTTTCATAATGCAACAAAATATTAGTAATCAATTAGTTATGACTAATAATTACTAATTATTACTAATAAGAACTTAACGTTTTTTAATGGAATTTGCATCTATACACAGGTTTTTTGCAGATCAAGAAGCAGGGCCGTTTCTCAAAAATGAATGCTTCGGTCAGCATTACTATCTCAAGTGCCGGTCAAGTGACTCTATTTGGTTTCAAGAAAAAGTATAGGTTGCGAAGATGAGTGACAATTAAAGAGGTGCGCGTTAGTATGTAGTTCATCTTTCTGCCATAGCCGTACCATGAGCAAAAATCATTTTAAACGTTGGTGTATGACATTGATATGGAGATGGTCAAGGGATTGTATTTGGAATGAGAGAAGCAGTGGGTAATCACACAAAAAAAGCGAGGTGCGAGCCTCGCTTCATAATGTATAGTGTACTCTCTTTACGGCTTAATGAAGTTCATGTCTCATCTTGATGAAATCCAACTTTGTCATATCTGGATTCTGTAATTTGGCTGCTTCATAATCCTCTGTGAATGATGTTACTCTATTAAATGCATTTTCAATTCTTGACTCATTGGATCTCATTGCACTTTGAAATAACTTCTTAAATTCCTCTTTGCTTCGCCCTTTTAAGAAAGGCCAAAAGAGGCACCACTCTTCTAATTCTCCATTATCAATCTGCCCTTTGTTAAAGTAGATGCTTCCCCTGGATATTTCTTTACCATCGACCACAATCTGATTATTGGCTGTGAATCTGGTTAGTCTTCCAAACATGAGAGTAACTATATTTGCATTTCTGCTGCCTTCTTTATTTGCAATGTTGTATTTAAGATGCTCCAAAGCGTTTTTAGGAATCCGGTCATCACACAAGCAGCAAACATAGGCATCTTTGTTCTCAGCATCGATGTATCCACGATAAATAAGGTAGTCGATGAACATACCAACATAACTCCTTTTATCGCAGTCGCATGCATTTATTGCATCGCCATTTAATCCAAAGGGATTGGGTTTCATTTTGCATTCATTGGGTTCTGATTCCAATTCTGATACAGTGACATCCTCAGTTGGAACATCGCATATGGTTTCATCACTATGGCCCTGATTATGGTTTTCAAATGTTATTATCCTCCAAAAATCTTGAAATGATTTGTTATTAGGATATAGCTTGTCTAATTCGAACAATGCTTTATCGCAGTAACTTTTGTATGGCTCTAAGGTGAAAATCGTATCAAAGTGTCTTCTGTCTTCAGAATGCAAAAGCTGTCTGTATTTTTTATAAAAATGGGCAAAGTAACCAAGCGTTACGGGACTAATAATGATAAACGGTTCTAAGATCTGAAGATCTATTGAAGTCGAGGATCTATTTATAACCTTTGTAGAATTCGTCATCTTGAATTGAAATTCTGGTGCGAATCTTGTCAAGATCAGAGTTCCATATTTTGAAGTCATTTCTAGTTCTTGATATGTATTACTACTTAACATAAGGGTAACCACATATAACATATTAATAAAAGAATCTATTCCATCCAAAAATGATGCTATGCCGTTATTAATTTCAGATTTGAATCTGTTCAAATCTGAAGTATGAATCGCATCTATAATTGACGAGTACTGCATAAGATTAATATCACCAGCCATTTTGAAGTACAGAAATATATTCTTTATTACAACTTCGGGCAACTTTTTAAATAAATTGAATATTTCTTCAATGGTGTGGTTAGATTGGATAGTATCTTTTTCTTTACCGCCGGATAATCGACTTAACGTTTCAAGAACTAGCTGAACATATTTGGGCTGGTCATCAAAAAAAAGCAAATAGATGATAAGCAAGTATACACGAGAATTTATATCATAATAATAAGAATTCTCAGCTAGTGTCTCAAAATAGCTATCAAACTCTTCATTACTTAAGCCTCTCGTTTGTTTTATAGTTAAAAAAGCATCTTTGTAATTATCATAAAAAATGTCTTTTATTCTGGGAAAAGAAGATAATTGATATTCTTTTATTATGTCAAAGGGAATGGAGTCAACATCAACATTTTGGCATTGAACTAAAATGTCTTCACATAGTTTTATTGTGCTTCTTATCTTTTCCTTGATATCATAGTCTCTAACTGTGTTAGGATCAGAATGTCGTATTTTTAAAATGTGATTTAGCACCGTTAGTATAAAATCAAAATGAAGTTGAAAATTACCATAATATATAGTATCAAGGGGTGCCTCAAGGGTTTGGTATTTGTCACGCTTTATTATATCTTCAATGTCAGATTTATTTATGAACTTTTCTTCTTGCTCAAGTATTTCACAAAATGATAAAAAAATAGTGTCGATTAGTTCTTTCAAATCTTGACCTGTTTTATCGTATAACCACGCCGCATATGAGATTAATGCTTTATCGAATTCTATTACTCCTACAGAAATTAAGTCGAGTGTGCGACTACGTTCCTCTTCTTTTTTGATTTCAGCCTCTAATTGCTGATATTCTTCACGAATTGCCATAGCGGATGTCAGTTTAATTGGTTATAGCTGTCTATTGTAGAATGTCCACCAAAAGTATGTACAAACTAAAGTTGAGCAAAGGTAAGAAATTCTTGACAAAAATGGGTGGTTTCAAAGTAGCATTGTGATATTTTTGTTGTTTAGTTGAGTGAAGCTATTGGCAGCTCTAAATTGTGCCAAAAATGAGAAAGGGGGGAATACAAAGGGGGAATAAACTGCTAGTAAAAATTATAAGTCGCTGAATTTCAGCGACTTATTTTTGATTTTGTGGAGCTGGAGGGGTTTGAACCCTCGTCCAAACGTGGAACTAATAAGGTTTCTACATGCTTAGTCTCGGATTGGTTTTCGACCGCTGGCAGGCCCGGGACGACCAACCGGCGGCTTATCCTCTAAATTTCGGACTTGGCCCGAGGCTTGCCTTGTCCTATCGCCGATATTCCTGCACCACCGTTTCAACCCGCCTCGGCGCGAGGGCAGCTGGGTGATGTCTCGTCACTGCCCCTTGGGCAGCGATAAAGCCGAACTTACTGTTCTTCGGTTAGGCAGCGAGAGCGTAGTTGTTTTCGCCATTTAATTGTGTCAATGACTGAGATTTAAGAGCATTGCCATTATCGCTCTGCATGCTTGCTTACCACCTCTACACGCTGTCAAAGCCAGTCAGCCCCAATAGTATGTATCCGTGTAAACGGCTTGCAAAGGTACAACAATTATTGTGCCAAACAAGCGTCATGAGCTGATTTTTTTTCTGAAAAAAGTTATTCTTGCTCAACAAGCTCGTGGTAGTAAGGGGAATCCTGGGGTGTGAAATGCCCGTCCTTGAGGTGGTTGTAGATGCTAAGGCACGCCCATGCGTCGATAGCGGCATAGCGCTTCTGGGCATCGGTGAGTTGAGGCGCTTCCCAATTGGAGAGCTGCTGGCCCTTGCTGATTTTTTCCTGAAAGAGGATGGCATATATCTTCTGAAGGCTCATGTCGGTGATTCTGAATTGCTTGACCATCTGCTGGAGTTCGACGAATCCATTTGGATGGGCATCGCACACGCGAGCCAGCTGGTGAAAGTCATCGGTAGTGGAGAGTCCGACCTTGGTAATGCTCTTGTCCTCGATGAATTCCTTGAGTGGCGCAGGAATGCCAGTGTTATTGATGCGGAAGAGGAAGGCGTCGCTGGTGGTGGATAGTTGGAGAAGTGCCACATTGTGGCGTTCGCCTCGCTTGAATGAGGGGCGGGTTTCGGTGTCAAATCCTACAATGGATGCCGAGCGTAGTGCCATGACTGCGCTCTTGACTTGAGATGGGGCATAGATGACGTGAATGCGTCCCGGGAACGTGACGATGGGCATCTGGTTGATGGTCTGCTTGTCTATCGATACAATGTACATGATGACTGCAAAGGTACTGCTTTTGCCCGATTGCTGCAATTAAAAGTTGTGATTTTCGGACATGTGTAGCGGTTACATGCGGGCCACTTGCTTGACGCCCTTGACGTTGAGAATCTTCTTGGTCAGGTCATCAAGCAGATCGATGTGGCTGATATTAACCGATATATACCCCTCGAACAGGCCACCTTCGGCTTGAATTGAGATGCTGCGCAGCATGCAGTTCTCGGTCTTGTTGATAAGTGAGGTGATCGATGACACGATGCCCAGGTCGTCCTTGCCCAACACGTGCAGGGTCACGACAAACTGGCTGCCGGCCTTGCCCGTCCAGCGAGTGCGGATGATGCGGTAGGGGTAGCGTTCCTTCAGGTGCTTCAGGTTCTTGCAGTCGCTGCGGTGTATCTTGATGGCGCCGTCACTGGCGATAAAACCCTCGACCTTGTCGCCAAAGATGGGGTTACAGCATTTCGACAGCTTGTAATTGACGCCCTTGACGCCCTCGCCAATGACCAGGATGTCGTCGTTGATGTGCTCCTTGTGTTCGGTGGGCTGCTGCAACACAAATTCCTCGGCGGTTCCTCGGACGGTTGTGCCCTCGTTCTGCTTGGCCATGAGGGCTTCATACTGCTCAACAACGGTGTTTACGTCGATGTCTCCCTCCTGGATGGCGGCATAGAACTCGGTTGTGGTCTTCTTCCCCATCTTCTTGATCAGGCGTGCCAGCAATGCGTCGTCAGGCTCGATCTTGCGGTTCTTGAAGCGTCGTTGTAGTGTCTCCCTGGCTAACTGGGCCTGGCGGGCACGGCGCTCGTTGATGGCGTTCTTGATCTTGTTGCGGGCGCGACTGGTGACGGCGATGTTGAGCCAGTCGAGGCGTGGGGTCTGGGTCGAGGATGTGATGATCTCTACCGTGTCACCGCTCTTGAGGCGGTAATTGATTTTCTGATTCTTGCCATCGACTCTGGCGCCCATACAGGTGCTGCCCACGCGGGAATGGATGTGGTAAGCAAAGTCGAGGATGGTGGCCCCCTGTGGCAGGCGGATGAGGTCCCCCTTGGGTGTGAATACAAACACCTCGTTGTCATACAAGTTGGTGTCCATGTTGCGCATCATGTTGATTTGTCCCTCTTGACTGCTTGCCTCCAGCATCTCGCGCACCTCGTTCATCCATTTATCCACATCACCATCGCTCTTGATGCCCTTGTAGCGCCAGTGTGCTGCCACGCCACGCTCAGCACTCTCGTCCATGCGTTGGGTGCGTATTTGGACCTCTACCCACTTGTTGTCGGGGCCGTACACGGTCGTGTGCAGCGACTCGTAGCCGTTGCTCTTGGGGATGGTGATCCAGTCCTTGAAGCGAGATGGGTTGGATTTGTAGATGTCGGTGACGATGGAGTAGGCGAGCCAGCAGGCGCGTTTCTCGTCTTTGAGGGGCGCGTCCAGGATGATGCGTATCGCAAACAGGTCATAGATGCCGTTCAGGTCCACGCCCTGTTTCATCATCTTCTGCCAGATCGAATTAATCGACTTGGTGCGCCCCTTGAGCTCATACTTGAGCCCTTCTTGATTGAGCCTCTCTTCGATGGGTTTGACAAATTCCTGGATGTACCGGTCGCGTTCTTGCTTGGTCTCTCTCAGACGTCTGGCAATCTTGGTGAACGTCTTGCGGTCCAGGTACTTGAGCGAGGTGTCCTCGAGCTCGGTCTTGATGGCATACAGACCTAACTTGTGGGCGAGAGGGGCATACAGGTAGCGCGACTCGCTGGCGATATCGTGGACAAACTTTTCGTTGGGATGATGGTTGATCGTGCGCATGAGTGCCAGGCGGTCAACTGTCATGATGAGGATCACGCGAACGTCCTCGGCAAACGAGAGTAACAACTTGTGGTAATTCTCGTTCTCGACGGCAGCTTGTTTCTTGTACAGTGGCGCCACATGCAGCAGGCCGTGCACCACTCGGGCAATGTCGTCGTCAAAGAGTTGCCTGATGCGAGGCACGTCCAGGTATGTTCCGCGGCACAGGTTGTAAATCAGTGTGGCAATAACCATTGTGCGGTCTGGGGCAATGCTGTCACACAGGGTGAGAGCTGTGCTCAGGTGGCGCACGACAGGATTCAGACCATAGCGGTCACGCTTGAAGATGCCGGCCTCAAGGATGCCCCGCTCAATCAGGTTATGCACCGTGTTGATGTCCTTGCACGTCAGTTGGTTCCCCAGCCTGTCATTCAGTCCTTTGACAAGTTGTGGTACCAGGGCTCGTTCTTCGGGTGTAAAGTATTCCTGTCTCATTGAATATTACCGATATTGCCAACTTTGTGAAAAAAACACGCAAATTTAGCCTTTTTATATCAATTTGCTTGCAGGAACTTCTTTAAAAATGTAATTTTGGGAAAAATTTTAAAACCATAATCGATATGTTTAACGAGAAAGACCAACAACTGATGATGAGCAAGGGAATCACCGAGGCCGTCATCGATTCTCAGCTCAAGCGTTTTGAGACGGGTTTCCCTTGGCTCGCACTTGAAGCAGTGGCCACCGTCGGCAACGGTATCACGAGATTGGATGCTAAGCAGCAGACCCAGTGCATCAAGTTGTGGAAGGAGTTTCAGGCTGGTGGAGCTTCCATAGAGAAGTTCCAGCCTGCGTCAGGAGCGGCCAGCCGCATGTTCAAGAATCTGTTTGCTTTTATCAACGAGGGCAAAGCGGCTCCCGAAACCGACTTTGAGAAGCAATTCTTCGAGAACGTGACCTTGTTTGCATTCTATCCTCAACTCAACAAGACTTGTGTCAACCTTTATCAGCACAATGTGGGAGAGCTCATGGAAGCAGGGCGCTATGTTGACGTCCTCAAGGCTTTGCTCATGCCCGAAGGCATGAACTATGGATCCTTACCTAAAGGATTGCTCAAGTTTCATCGGGCTGCTGCTGGAACTGTCCACACTCCGCTCGAGGAACATCTTGAAGAGGGCGCTCAGTATGCTGCTGACAATCGTCGCCGTGTGCGCATCCACTTCACCGTGTCACCGGAGCATCGTTCGGGATTTGAAAAACTCATCAAGGCCAAGTCTCCGCTGATGGAGAAAGTGTGGGGCGTGAAGTATGATATCACTCTGAGCGAGCAAAAGGCCTCGACCGACACCATAGCCGTAAACATGGATAACACACCATACCGCGACGGTAATGGCAACTTGCTGTTCCGTCCTGCCGGCCATGGCGCCTTGCTCGAGAACCTGAACGAGCGTGACGCCGATGTTGTTTTCATCAAGAATGTGGATAATGTCGTGCCCTTGCGCTTGCGCAGTGTGAGCACCCGCTACAAGAAGGTCATCGGCGGATATCTGGTGATGGTTCAGCGTCAGTTGAAGAAATACCTTGAAATGCTCGACAAGGGCAAGACCAAGGGCGCTGACCTCAAGGCAATGCTGCGTTATGCCCAGGGGACCCTGAGCATTAGAGACAAAGCGACTGAGGGCATGGACGATAATGCGCTGGCTGCATGGCTGCATGATAAGTTCAATAGACCCATACGCGTTTGTGGCGTTGTGCCCAACGAGGGCGAGCCAGGCGGCGGGCCATACCTGGCCTATAATGCCGACGGCTCGGCATCGCCCCAGATTCTCGAGTCGGCACAGATCAATCCTGATGATCCCTCTGCTATCGAAATGATGAAGAGCGGCACCCACTTCAACCCGGTTGATCTGGTGTGCTACATTAAGGATTACAAGGGAATAAAGTTTGACCTGCGCAAGTTTGTTGATACCGAGACTGGTTTTATCAGTGTCAAGAGCAAGGATGGCGTGGACATCAAGGCCCTGGAGTTGCCGGGACTGTGGAATGGTTCTATGAGCGACTGGAACACCGTCTTTGTTGAGGTGCCCATCGAGACCTTTAACCCTGTTAAGACCGTCAACGACCTGTTGCGTAAAGCTCATCAGTAAGCTCGGCCTTGTTAATATTTACAGTTGATAGTTTACAGTGAAGAAGCTATTCTTTGTCCTCATTTTGGCGCTGTCTGCTGTTGTTGCCAATGCTCAACAGCTTGCAGGGGAGGTGGATACTGTTTATACCGTCCATTCCATTAATCAGGATATGTTCAAGGAGGTCATTGCCGATTGGAGCGCCCGTGAGTGGACCATGAAGGGTGAACGTCCTGTCGTTGTGGGCTTTTATGCCGACTGGTGCAAGCCCTGCAAGCGCTTGGAGCCCATCCTGCGCGATCTCGCCCATCATTATCAGGGAACCGTGGATTTCTATCGTATCAATGTTGATAAGAATCCCGACATCGCAAGCGTGTTCCAGATACGCAGTATCCCTTATCTTCTCATCTGTCCGATTAATGGTGAGCCCAAGGAGGTTGTCGGCCTCTATCCTATGCAGGAGTACATTCGCGTCATCAATATCGCCATTGGCCGATAACCGATGCTCGATGCCCGACTGTAAAGCCTGAAATATAGAGAAAATCAAGAAAAATGCGCTTAAAGCATTGCCAGTTGGGAAAAGTTTTGTAACTTTGCCCCGCTTTTTAGCGAAACTTTTATTAATCAATTTATTTTTAGCGATTTATGAACAAATACGAAACCGTTTTCATTTTGACTCCCGTTTTGTCTGATGATCAGATGAAGGAAACGGTAGAAAAGTTCAAGAAAGTGCTCACCGACAATGGCAGCACCATCGAGAACGAAGAGAACTGGGGATTGCGCAAGCTTGCATATCCCATCGAGAACAAGAACACTGGTTTTTACACCCTGATTGAGTTTGACGGCGACCCCACCATCGTGAACAAGCTGGAAACCGCTTACCGCCGCGATGAGAAGGTGATCCGCTTCCTCACTTTCCGTCTGGACAAGTACGCTGCCGAGTACGCTGTTAAGCGTCGCGCCGTACGCAAGGCCAAGCAGGAAGAGCGCGCCGCTCAAGAATCTGCCGCCGAGGCTGCTCCCGTAGCAGTGGAAGAGGCTCCCAAGGCTGAAGAGGCAACCGCTGCCGAGGCATGAGAAAAACCAAATGAGTAAAACTTAATTAAGGAAGTAAAACTATGGCACAAGAACAAATGAGGCCCAACAATCAGGGCGAAATCCGTTATCTGACTCCGCTGTCAGTTGACACCCGCAAGAAGAAATACTGCCGTTTCAAACGTAGTGGTATCAAGTACATCGACTACAAGGATCCCGAATTCTTGAAGAAGTTCCTCAACGAGCAAGGCAAGATCCTGCCCCGTCGCATCACCGGTACTTCGCTGAAGTTCCAGCGTCGCGTGGCCAAGGCCGTTAAGCGTGCCCGTCATCTGGCATTGCTGCCCTATGTGACCGACTTGATGAAATAAACAACACGATTACACAAAGGAGGAATCAAACTATGAAGATTATTTTGAAAGAAGATATCGTCAATCTTGGTTTCAAGAACGACGTCGTGGAAGTGAAGAACGGCTATGGCCGCAACTATCTCATTCCCCAGGGTAAGGCTGTCCTGGCTACTCCCAGCGCATTGAAGATCCATGCCGAGAACTTGCGTCAGCAGGCTCACAAGCTGGCTAAGGTGAAGGCTGATGCCGAAGAGGCTGCCAAGGCATTTGAGGGCGTTTCGCTCACCATCCCCGTTAAGGTTAGTCCCACGGGCACTATCTACGGTAGTGTAGGTGCAGCTCAGGTACATGAGGCTCTGCTCGCTGCTGGTCACAATGTTGACCGTAAGATCGTCAGCGTGCATGAGAGCATCAAGACCCCTGGCAAGTACACGGGTATCGTGCGCTTGCACAAGGAGGTTGCTGTTGAGATTCCCTTCGAGGTGATTGCCGAGAATGCCGAGGAACTCGCTGCCGAGCGTGCTGCTCGCAAGGCCGAGGAGGCTGCTCATCAGGCTGCACTCGCTGCCGCTAAGGCTGCCGAGGAAGGTGCTGAGGAGGCCGAGGCTCCCGCCGAGGGTGAAGCTCCCGCCGAGGAAGCTCCCGCTGCTGAATAATAAAACAACATGATAACGATGAAGACACCGGCCCTCTCCACAAGGCCGGTGACTTTTTATAATAACATTACCCCTCAGGGTTAACATGTGCCGTGGCCCCGTCACGGCTACAACTATTTACTATTCAAGTTTTTAAAGTAGCTGAGCCACTTTAAAAACTTGAGGATAAAGGATAAAGGTTAATGGTTAAAGATCTTGCCAGCATGTGATTTATAAATGTTTCCTTAAAATGGAAGGCATTTTTCATTAAACATTAACCCTTAAAACTTGTGCAAGTCGAAAGCAAACAAGCTTGCTTGATTTGCTGAGACGCAGCCAAGTTTATATAAACATTATGCAGTGAGCAAGTTAACAACTTGCGAAACTTAAATTAACTATTAACTATTAACTAACAACATGACCAAGCATATAGTAATGTTCAAGCTTCAGGGTAGCGATGATGTGCGTCGTGAGGTTGCCCTGCGTTTCAAGGACGCGCTCGAAGCGCTCCCCGAGCAGATAGACGTGCTCCAGTCCATTGAGGTTGCACTCAATCAGAATCCCGTCGAGGACTGGGATATTGTACTCACAGCAGTTGTGCCAACGATGGCCGACGTGGCTACCTATGCCCAGCATCCCGCCCATCTGGCTGCCGCTTCCATTATCAAGGATGTCAAGCAGCTCCGTGCCTGCGTGGACTACAACTGTTGATCCCCTATTGTAGATCCCATAGAATTAATCAGGGTCCGCAAGCTCATCGCTGCAGACCCTGATTAATTAATCGGGTTTATCGTTAATGATTAACGATGAATTACCAGTTGCCACCCAGCAGGTAGTCAATCAGAGCAGTAACGTCAGAGATGTTCATGGCGCCGTCCTGGTTGCAGTCACCTTCGGGAATCATCTCTCCACCACTCAGCAGCAAGTCGATCAAAGAGGTCACGTCAGAGATGTTGACCTTGCCATCCTTGTTTACATCACCACGGATAACGCTGGCAACTTTCTCGATAACGAGGGTCATTTTGTCAACGCTCAGGGTCAGGTTCCACTCGCCAGCGGGGATCTTATAAGCATCGCCACCATTCTCAAGGGCCAAGGTCTCGCCAAGCAACTCTTCAGTTACAAGGAAGTCACCCTCGCTCACAGCACCGAAGCGGTAGGGAGCGATTGCTTCCCAGTCGGCTTCGCCCTCAGCAAGCTGCTTGGTGAAGCTGAAGTAGCTGTAACCAACTTCCTCGCCTTCGGGGATGTTCTCACCAGCGGTGGTGATGGTAGCGGTGTAAACGTTATTCTCGGCATCGCGGGTCATCTTCACGCCCTTGTTGGTGAACCAGCCACCGTTGTCGTTAACCTCACCCATGATGTAAACGTCACCGTCATAGTGCTCGGGCTCAACGCTGGGCCACTCGCCGTTGATGGCGAACTTGTTGTTAACCAGGTCAACAGTAACAGTCCAAGTGCCGGCGGGGATGGCGATTGAGTTGTAGCTGCCATCGGTAGCCAGGTCGCAGTTGACGTTGAGCAGTTCCTCCGTCATTACAAATGCATCTTCGCTCACGGGACCGAAGCGGAAGGGAGCGATAACATCCCATGCGGTTGAGTCGTCAACCTCGGCCAGCTTCTTGGTGAAGCCGAAGTAAGCCACGCCCAGGTCACCCTGGTTCTGGGTGGTGATCTCAGCGGTGTAGATGCCCTCGTTCAGAGTCATCTTCACGCCCTGGGTAGCGCTCCAACCAATGTTGTTCACGTCACCGATGATGTAAACGTCGGTAGTGGGCTCGGGGATAACAGTGTCGGTAGGCCAAGTGCCGTTGATGGCGAACTTGTTGTTAACCAGGTCAACAGTAACAGTCCAAGTGCCGGCGGGGATGGCGATTGAGTTGTAGCTGCCATCGGTAGCCAGGTCGCAGTTGACGTTGAGCAGTTCCTCCGTCATTACAAATGCATCTTCGCTCACGGGACCGAAGCGGAAGGGAGCGATAACATCCCATGCGGTTGAGTCGTCAACCTCGGCCAGCTTCTTGGTGAAGCCGAAGTAAGCCACGCCCAGGTCACCCTGGTTCTGGGTGGTGATCTCAGCGGTGTAGATGCCCTCGTTCAGAGTCATCTTCACGCCCTGGGTAGCGCTCCAACCGATGTTGTTCACGTCACCGATGATGTAAACGTCATCAACAACGGGTTGAGGTGCCTGGCCAGCAGTGAGCATGAGGTAGCCGTTTTCGCCACCACTCAGCACTACGGTTACATTGTAGTAGCCGGGTTCAACCTTGAAAGCACCAGTTGTGCCGAAACCGCCCAGATTGTTGTACTCATTGAGGGTAGCGAGAGTAGCATCCTCTGCTGCGCCGATGCGGTAGCCATCAGCAGGCCAGCTCTCAGCGCCTGTGCCAAGCACTGCCATGAAGCTGAAGTAGCCGAAGCCATCACCAGCATCCTTGATTTCGACGTTAGCCAGGGTGAAGGTGTCCTCGTCTTCGGTAAGCATTGCAATACCATTAGCAGGATTCCAAGCATTGTCGTTGACATTGCCCACCATGTAGAGCTTGCCAGTGTAAGGATCAATTTCGGGACCAACCTGGGTCTGAACAGCCTCAAGGGTAACCTCCTTGGTGTCAAAGTTGAACTTGAACGTCAGGTCGTAGGTGCCGTTTTCGTTGAACACATAGTCCTGATTGCCGCTGGGGCCTTCGGGGTTACCCCAGCTCTCGCCCCAAGCGTGGTTAGCGGCTACCTTGTAGTACAGGGTGTAGGGAGCGTTGGTGATCTCAACGTTCTCCTTTACCAGCTTGTACAGACCGTCAGTCTCATCCAGAGTCATGTCATTCTCGGTGAGCGTTACATTCCACTCTGCGCCAAAGATGTCGGCATTGTTGCCAGCAACTGTGAATGACTCATAAACGACGGGCTCAACATAACCGTCAATCTTGAACTTGAGGTTGGTTTTGTCGAAAGTTACGGTGTACTTATCGCCAGATCCATGGAACTTGTAAGAACCATTTCCGTTGCCTTGTTTCTGTGTCGTAGTCCATTCCGTAGCGGTGACCGTCTGGTCAACACCACCAGTAGGACCATAACGATACTGACCATTGAATACGCTCCAATCTTCGTTACTGTTACCAGGAGTAAGGCCATCTGCAAAGCAGAACCATACATCACCGTTAATGACAACATCATAGGTGTAGGTGCCATCACCATTATCGGTCATTTCGATACCTTTACTGGGATCCCAGCCTTTACCCAGTGGCTCACTGCCCACAAGGTACATTGCCGCATTGGCATTCAAGCCAACGAGGGCAATCAACATCGAGAAAATTAACGTTAATTTTTTCATGCTTGTAAATTTTGATTATTTAGTTAAACATTAAAGTTGGTTTGTTCTTATGGTTTACCTGAAACTTTTAAAGTCGCTCAAAATTAATACTATTATCAACAAATACATTAATTAAAAGAAAAAAAATCTTCAAATTATTGTGC
Source organism: uncultured Prevotellaceae bacterium (assembly GCA_947165675.1). Classification (GTDB taxonomy): domain Bacteria; phylum Bacteroidota; class Bacteroidia; order Bacteroidales; family Muribaculaceae; genus Sodaliphilus. The sequence continues at coordinate 36,418 of CAMVBJ010000016.1, read as the reverse complement.
AATCGTTTGCATATTCGACTCCTTCCCACTATAACCTAATCCGCAGGATAGGGTCAACGTGTGCCGCGGCTCCGTCGCGGCAACCCCCATCCTAAAACCTAAAGACTGACACCAAACAACTCAAACGGCAGTGCCTCGGTAATACGCACTTGTGCAAACTCGCCCACGGTAAGGGGCTTGTCCTTGCTGATAAGCACCTCGGGATCTACTTCTGGGCTATCCCACTCGGTGCGTCCCACGTAGTAATCTTCCTCCTCACGGTCCACGATGACACGCAGCGTCTGGCCCACCTTCTGCTGCTGAATATCCATGGAGATTTCCTCTTGCAGGGCCATCAGCTGTTGCAAGCGGTCCTGCTTTACCTCGTCGGGAATATTGTCGTCAAGGTGTTCGGCAGCCCATGTGCCAGCTTCCTCGCTGTAGGCAAATGCGCCCATGCGTTCAAACCGTGCCTTGCGTGTGAAATCCAACAGTTCCTCAAATTCCTTTTCTCCCTCGCCAGGGAAGCCGACCATCAATGTTGTGCGGATATGGATGCCTGGCACCTCACGGCGCAGCCGATCTATCAGATCCAGTGTCTCCTGGCGACTGATGTGGCGGCGCATGTTGGTCAGCACCTTGTCGCTGATGTGCTGCAATGCGATGTCCAGATAGGAACATACATTTGGACGGTTGGCCATTACAGGCAGGATGTCAAGGGGGAATTGGGTGGGGTAGGCGTAATGCAGGCGTATCCATTCCACACCTTCGATATCGGCCATGCGGTCAATAAGTTCGGGTAACATCATGCGCCCTTCCAGATCCATGCCGTATGATGATAAATCTTGAGCGATGATGTTGAATTCCTTCACACCACCAGAGGCCAGCCGCTGAACTTCGTCGAGCAGCAGCGGCATCGGTACCGATGTGTGACGACCTGTGATAAGCGGGATGGCACAGAAGGCGCAGAAACGGTTGCAACCTTCCGAAATCTTTAAATAACAGTAATGGTTGGGTGTGGTCAGACAGCGCTCATTGGCCAGGTCGTCTCGGTAGGCTTGACCCAGGTCGGCCAGCATGGTTTTCCAGTCAAATTTGCCATACATCCTGTCTACCTCAGGCAACGCATCAACCAGATCGGCACGGAACCGCTCGGACAAGCATCCCATCACAAACAGGTTGCGGATCTTGCCTTCACGCTTGGCTTGACCCATGCGCAGGATAGTGTCAATCGATTCCTGCTGGGCATCGGCAATAAAGCCGCAGGTGTTCACCACAACTGTCTCGCCGTCAATGCGGTCGCTATTGTGGGTGACTTGGTAGCCTGCTGCTTGGAATTGACGTAACAAGTGCTCACTGTCCACAAGGTTTTTGGAACATCCCAGCGAAATGATGTCTATCTTATTCTTCCTCATGCGTCCCTCGTTTCCGTTACATCCGTTCCTTCCGTTTATTCATTACTCTTTCGAGACCCCAAACAGCGATTTTACAAACTCTCGCTTGTTGAAGATCTGTAAGTCGGTCATCTGTTCGCCCAGGCCGATGTACTTAACGGGAATCTGGAACTGATCACTTACACCGATGACCACTCCGCCCTTGGCGGTGCCGTCAAGTTTGGTGATAGCGAGAGCATTGACCTCGGTCGCTGCCGAGAACTGTTTGGCTTGCTCAAAGGCGTTTTGCCCTGTCGATCCGTCGAGCACGAGCAGTACCTCTTGGGGAGCCTCGGGCAGCACCTTGCGCATGGTGTTCTTGATCTTGGTTAACTGGTTCATCAGGCTCACGTTATTGTGTAGGCGGCCTGCGGTATCAATAATGACGACATCGGCCTTCTGGGCTACTGCACTTTGCACGGCATCATAGGCCACTGCTGCAGGGTCGGTGCCCATCTTGTGCTTGATGACGGGAACACCCACGCGGTTGCCCCATATCTCGAGCTGTTCGTCGGCAGCTGCACGATAGGTGTCGGCCGCGCCCAGCACAACGTTGTTGCCAGCCTGCTTGAACTGGTAAGCCAGCTTGCCGATGGTGGTCGTCTTGCCCACGCCGTTCACGCCTACGACCATGATGACGTAAGGCTTCTGATTCTCGGGTACAGTGAAGTCCTCAAGCTCGGCATTGTTGTTGTCGGCCAGCATCTGGGAGATTTCATCACACAGCAGCTCGTTCAGCTCGCCCGTGCCTACATACTTGTCACGGGCCACGCGGGCCTGCAGCCGGTCAATGATTTTGACGGTGGTATCGACACCCACATCGCTGGTGACAAACACTTCCTCCAGGTTGTCGAGCACGTCGTCATCGACGGTAGATTTGCCAGCTACCGCATGCTTGATTTTCTCAAACACACCTTGTTTGGTCTTTTCCAGGCCCTTGTCGAGCGTCTCTTTCTTCTCGCGGGAAAATAATTTCTTGAACAGTCCCATACTTGTTTCGTTTTTGATATTTGGGTACAAAGGTACAACAAAGTTTTCACTTTTCTCTTTTTACCCCTTAGTTATTTGAATTTGGGACACGGGGACGGTTCTTTTGTCCCATTTTGAGCCAAAAATGGGACAAAAGAACCGTCCCCGTGTCCCACGGAATGATGTTGGCAAATGGATTTTTGCAGTTATGCGCAAGTTTCACTACCTTTGTGCTCTTCTATTAAAACAATGATATGAGACATATTACGTTTTTGTCGGTTATTGCTCTGCTGCTGGTTGCGTGTGGCTCCAAGCAGGAACCTCAGCCCAAACAACCGTCCGTGCTGGAGCAGGAAATGACGGCCCTATATGGCGTGAATAAAGTCATTGAGGGGGATTACCCTGACTCGCTGGCTGTGGAGGTAGCCAATGGTATCTTCGTTGGTCAGCGCGACAGTTCGTTGCTCGCCTTCAAGGGCATCCCCTATGCCGTCCAGCCCACGGGTGAGCGTCGATGGCAGGTTGCTCAGCCCGAGCCTGACAGTCGGCTGGTGCGGGAGGCTAAATACTTTGGCCACAGTTCGATCCAGTCTCGCAGCCAGGGCAATGCCGCCTCGCTCTATCCCCAAGGCGAGGACTGCCTGACACTCAACGTGTGGACGGCTGCTGCTGGTATGCGCAGTGCGCGCCGCCCCGTTATGGTGTGGATTCATGGTGGCTCCTACGTGAGCGACGGCACGGCCAGTCCCCGCAACTGGGGCGACCGCTTTGTCAAGGCTCACCCCGAGGTCGTATTTGTGTCCATCAACTATCGACTGGGATTGCTCGGCTTTTTGGACCTCACGTTGTTGCCTGACGGTAAAGACTATGCGCGCAGTGGCAATCTGGGCCTGCTCGACCAGGTCGAAGCCCTGCGATGGGTCAAGAGAAACATAGCCGCCTTTGGTGGCGATCCCGGTAATGTGACCATCATGGGTCACTCGGCAGGGGCGGGGAGTGTGGCACTACTGGCCAGCATCGATGAGGCACAGGGACTTTTCCATCGTGCCATCATGCAGAGCGGCAGTGTGGCCTTCACCAGTAGCCGTGAGGACTGCCAGCGCCTAACCCATCGTGTGCTCAAAGCAACCGGGGCCAAGACAGTTGCCGACCTGAAGCGCCTCTCTCTAAACCAGATTATTTCCCTCAACGACGAGGTGGGTCAGTTTTACCGTTTCCCCGAGCGTGACGGCCAGTTGATTCCCGAGGATCCTTATAGCCGTTTTGACGGCTTCAATGCGGGCATCGATATGCTTATCGGCACCACAGTCGACGAGGCGCGCTACTGGGTTGATGCTATGGGCGGCGAGGACAAGTTTGACGTGGCCACCTGGTTATGGGCCCGTTACATCGTCTTGTCGCTCGACAGCGCCCAGCGCGGCAATGCTCAGCGTTACATTGATTATGACGAGAATGTCTTCGGGCAAAAACGGCCTGCTGTTGATTTCTTGAACGACTTGATGTTCAACGGGCCCGCCATCGAGATGGCGCAACGCCATGCTACGGCGGGAGGCAGGACTTATATGTATATGTGGGGCAAACCATTGAGTGATTCCGTCTATGGCGCGTGCCATGGTAGTGAAGTGTGCTATGTCCTCAACACGGGGCGCCAGATTAAAACCGATGAGGAACCAGACTCAGCGTTGGCCGCACTGGTGCAACAGATGTGGGTCAACTTTGCTGCCACAGGCAACCCCAGTATTGGAGGACACTATTGGCCAGCCTACGAATCGACACAACGCGCGACAATGTTGTTGGGCGACTCCATTCGGCTGGAAGATGATCCCATATCTAAGCAGCGGCAACTCATCGCGCCGCTCATGCGGGAATATATCTCTCCCGTCTTTAGCGACCTGCTCGACAAGGCCCCGTGGTATGCGGGCATTGCATTGGGCTCATTCGTTGCCCTGTTGTTGCTGCTCTTGTGGCTCTTTTTCCGTTTCCGTCGATTATTCAAAAAGAAAACTACAAAAGATACTGAAAAATGAAGAAGACAGTTTTTGCAATGATTATGGCCGTCAGTGCCTGGCTGGGAGTTGCAGCCCAGCAGACTGCCTATGTGCCCAGCGAGGCCAATCTCAAGGCCCGCGAGGAGTTCCAGGACAACAAGTTGGGTGTGTTTATCCACTGGGGTGTCTATTCCATGCTGGCCGACGGCGAGTGGGTCATGCACAACAAGAAGATTGACCGCGATGAGTATGCCCAACTGCCGGCGGGCTTCTACCCCTCGCGCTTTGATGCTGACGAGTGGGTGCGCGCCATCAAGGACGCGGGCGCCCGCTACATCTGCATCACCTCGCGCCACCATGACGGCTTCTCGATGTTCAAGAGTAACGTGAGCGACTACAACATCGTGGATGCAACGCCATTCAAGCGCGACGTATTGAAGGAACTTGCCGACGCTTGCCAGCGCCATGGTATCAAGTTGCACTTCTACTACTCCCACCTGGACTGGCACCGCCTGGACTACCCCTTGGGCCGCCACCAGAAGGACTTGCCGCACGATCCCGCAACCAACAACTGGCCACAGTATTACAAGTTCATGAACGACCAGTTGACCGAGTTGCTGACCAACTACGGTCCAGTGGGTGCCATCTGGTTTGACGGCAAGTGGGAGCATGATGCCGACCCGACCCCCTTTGACTGGCAACTTGACGAGCAATACGCCCTCATTCACCGCTTGCAGCCATCGTGCCTCATCGGCAACAACCACCACGAGGTACCCATCGCAGGCGAGGACATCCAGATTTTTGAACAGGACATTCCAGGCGAGAACACCGCGGGTTACTCGGGCGAGAGCGGCATTAGCCACCTGCCCCTCGAGACCTGCATGACGATGAACAACACCTGGGGTTACCGCATCACCGACAAGAATTACAAGAGTAGTGACGAAATCATCCGTACGCTGGTCAAGGCGGCTGGTCGCAACGGCAATCTGCTCATCAATGTCGGTCCACGTCCCGATGGTTGTCTGCCAGACGAGGCGGTTGAGCGTCTCCAGGCCCTGGGTGAATGGATGCGACAGTATGGCGAGACGATTTATGGCACGCGTGGCGGCATCATACCTCCTCATGACTGGGGAGTGACCACACAGCGTGGCAATATCCTCTATGTCCACATTCTCGACCTTCAGGACGATGCCCTTTATCTGCCATTGAGTGGAAAGCGTGTAAAGCAAGTTCGGCTCTTCGATGGCGGAAGTAAGTTAGATTATGCAGTCACAGGCAACGGCATAACGATACAGCTTCCTGCTGTCCCTGGTGGGGTAGATGCCATTGTGGAAATCGTGTTGAGGTAGTGCTTTCAAATGCGCTAAATGGACGTGCTTTTAGTTACGCTTTTTTGGCTTTGTTGCGAAAATGATATTAAATTATAATTTATTAACATTTTTTGCTTCGAAATATTATTTTTTTTGTTGTAATTTTGGATGTCATAATTTAGTGGGATTTGTTCAGGTGGGTGATTATGAAAGAAAACTGATTTACACTGAAGATTTCACAATAAATTTATTAACTTTATTAACTTATTAAAACTTATTGATTATGAAGAAGCTTACTTTACTTATGTTGCTCTTGATTGCTGGTGCATTCGCAACGAATGCTCAGGAAAAAGAGCCGATGCGTTCTGCCATCTTCGACAACCTGCCTTCTGAGTTCACGCAGTTAGGCAACACCTCAATTTATTACAGTATGATAGAACGTCAAGCCGCTGGTCCTGGCACCATCGTTGGTGTCAGCATTCTGGGCGAAATTAATGACCGTTACTACTCATCAACCTATGAGAGCAATGGCTTGCTCGGTTTTATCAAAAGGGCTGGTGCCGGTTTCCTTGCAGCATTTCAGGTGGATGGCAACAATGCTGTTCAGGTGAATGCTCGGACTGGTACCACCGCCAATGGTGTGACCTTTAACACAAGCCTTGAACCTCAAGGTGATGTTGCGGCAAGGATCATCTATACCTTGACCAATACTAACGATCAGGCTGTGACCGTTAATGCAGGTGTTTGGGGTGATATCATGATTGGTGACAACGACAGGGCTCCACTGGAGCGCCTGAAAAACAGCCAGGACTATGTTTATGGTATTAAGATGAAATATCAGAATACTCAGAACACTCCGCTGTTGTGCGCGCTCTTTGGCGAAGGCGTTACTGGTGCAACCCCCATCGATGACTATTGGTTCGGTTTCTACCGTAATAATTACTATCCCTACCAGATTGTTGGCAGCTACAGCACCAATATCTCCAACTACATGCAGGAGAACGGCAACTATGACTGTGGTATGGGCTTCTGCTGGAAGAATCGCGTGATTGAGCCGGGTGAGACCATTGAATTGTCTTGGGTAATTAGTGTTGGTGAGATTGACTATGAGGAACCCGTTGTTCCCGGTGAGGATCATTTCACCTATGAGGTCGAGGCTTATAATATTGATGCTTGGAACGATCTGGGTACAGGTCACCCCGCTCACATCTGGGGTTACTATGAGCACCCCTATGGCCAGAACGGTTACATCGAGTATCAAGTCGATGGTGGCGAGTGGATTCGCATCGAGCAACCGCTCATCTCGGGCGAGGACTATGATCTGGAGTTCATCATGCGCTTCGATCTTGAAAATATCACTTTGCATACTTTGAACCTGCGCTTCAACGATGGCTTGGATAACTACACCGAACTCAATGGCCTCAGCTGGACCGATGTTCGCTCCTTCAATGTAGAGGGCTTCGAGGACCGTACTTACAATGGTGAACCGCAGATCTACAATGTGACCTATGACGGTGAGATCTATGTTGTTGGCACCGAGGGCGAGTACGTTGAGCCTGGTGACTACTTCTATCAGATCTTCGGCGACTACGATCAGAACACGATCGGTATCTACACTGTCGAGTTCACGATCGACAAGGGACAGACCGAAATTATTGTTACTCTGCCTGAGGATGTTATGTACGACGGTGAGGCTCATGGCGCGACAGTACAGGTCGTTGTCGGTGACGGTACTCCCATTGTCACCTATGTCAATGTGGCTACTGGTGAGATCCTGACCGAGGCTCCCGTTGAGGTGGGTATCTATGATGTGATCGTTGAGGTTCCGGAAACCGATTACTACTATGGCCTGGAGGCTGACTCCTATGGGCAGTTCCAGATCTACAGAAAGTCAACTGCGGTTGAGGAATTGACCATTAACGAGGATAATGGTGCATGGTACACTATCGAGGGTATCCGTGTGAATGCTCCTTCTCAGCGTGGTATCTACATTCACAATGGCAAGAAGTATGTTGTGAAGTAATCTACGATTCTTCTGAATTTTGATTCATGCATGTGTGGTCTCGCTTTGAGCGGGACCACCTTTTTGTAGATTTGCATGGTTTCCTTTGACTTATTGCTTGAAAAGCCTGCACTTGTTATATTTGGGATGGTCGGGAAAAAGCATTACCTTTGCAGTTGCTTAACAATTTGAACTATGATAAGAAACTTGAATATGCTAATAGCCATCTTCATCTTGATGGCGAGTTCCGTGACAATCAGTGCACAGGATGCTGAACGCATGACCGAGTCCTGTACAAGTATTATGGTTGGAAAGCTGGCCAGTGCTGATGGGTCGGTCATTACTTCCCATACCTGTGACGCGCGTTATCGAACATGGATGACAATGGCACCCGCACGCGACTACGATCGTGATACAGTGACTGCTGTCTATCGCAATCGCTTTCACACTGTCACGCCCGGTGACGTGACGGGCATGACGCAGACGGGTACTATCCCGCAGGTGCGTCACACCTATCGTTTTCTCGACACGGCCTATCCCTGCTTGAATGAGAAGCAACTGGCCATGGGAGAGACTACCATTTCAGGGCGTGATACATTGCAGAACAAGGTCGGTATATTCATGATTGAGGAATTGGCGCGTATCGCACTTGAACGTTGCTCCACGGCTCGTGACGCAATCCGGCTCATGGGTGAACTGATCAAGAAATATGGATATGGTGACAGCGGGGAATGCCTGACGATTGCCGATAAAAATGAAGCCTGGATTTTTGAGGTTTTTGGCGAGGGACCTAAAAAGGTTGGTGGAGTATGGGCGGCCGTTCGCATCCCTGATGATGAGATTACTGTTTCGGCCAACATCTCGCGTATCGGATTCCTCGACTTGAAGGATCCTGATCACTATATGGCCTCGGACAATGTGTTTGAAGTGGCTAAGAAGTTGAAACTCTGGGACGGAAAGGAGACATTTTGTTTCTGGAAAGCTTACAGTGGCACCAACTACCTCAAGCAGGTCAAGAATTACAGCATTCGTGAACTATATATCATGCAGCAACTCGCTCCGTCGTTAGGACTGACCGATACTATAGAGAACCTGCCACTGAGCATTAAGCCTGATCGTAAGGTAAGCGTTCAGGACGTCTCCCGTCTGTTGGGCAGCTACTATGAGGGCTCTGAACTTGACTTGAGCGCCCGCCACAAGATCCCTAACCCCAAGCGTAAGGATAAGCAGGGCAACATCAACAAGAATGAGCCTGACAGCATTGTGTCGCCCGTAGCCAATCCCTGGATTACTAACGAACAGTTGGCGATGTTTTATGCCATGGGTGACTCGGCGATGAAATGGACCCGCACCGTCAGTGTTCCCTGGTGCTCTTACAGTACGGTCATCCAGTTGCGCTCATGGCTACCCGATGAGGTGGGCGGAGTCGCATGGCTTGCATTTGACAACCCTGGTCAGAGTCCCAGATTCCCAGTCTTCTGTGGCAATACCGATCTGCCCGCATCGATGAAGGTGTGCGGACACAGTGCCGAGAACGACGAGACCGCACTGTGGCAATTCCGTAAGGCCAACCGCTTGGCCAGTCTGCGTTGGGGCGTTTATCGCAAGACTCTTGAGCCCGCCCGTGACCACTTCCTGGAGAAAGGCATCAGTGAGTTGCCGATGGTAGAAAAGACCTGGCAAGACCTCAATACCCAGGATAGCAAGAAGGCGGCCCAGTTCCTCAACGACTACACTACCGACTGTCTCGGCGCCGCTGCCTACCGCTGGCAGATGATGGCCCACGACTTCTGGCTCCAGTCATGGAAAGGCTTCTAATTTTGATAAGAATACAGCATAACTAAAATTTCAATGATATGAGAAAGAGATTATTGATTGCATTAATGGCAATGATGGGTGTGATCATCGTTGCTGACGCCTGCACGTCAGCCATCGTAAGTGGCAAACTGACGGTGAACGGCCGTCCGCTGATGTGGAAAAACCGTGACACCAATGATCTGAATAACCGTGTGGAGCGAGTCATGGCTCATGACGGGCTCATGGAGTTTGTAGCACTGTTTGATGCCCGCGATCTGCAAGACACTGCCGCGTGGATGGGCTTCAACGAGGCAGGCTTTGCCATCATGAATACTGCTTCTTACAACCTGAATGGCAACGATGGTGTCAAGAACATGGACCGCGAGGGTGAGTTGATGCGTTACGCCCTGGAGCGTTGCAAGACTGTGGACGATTTTGAGGGGTTATTAAAGACACTTCCCAAGCCCTTAGGTGTGGAGGCCAACTTCGGTGTCATTGACGCACTGGGCAATGGCGCTTATTTTGAGACTGGTAATTACAAGTATGTGAAATTTGACCTGGCAGATGCTTCAGAAGGCATTTTGACCCGCACCAACTACTCCTATAGTGGCACTAAGGACAAGGGTATGGGATACGTGCGAGAGAAAAACGAGAAGACGCTGCTCTCACCCCACATCGCAGCCCAGGATATCTCGCCTGCTGTGTTCACCGAGGAACTGTCGCGCACGTTCTATAACTCACTGATTGGTAAAGATTATACTCGCAGTGGTGATACCTGGATTGTGGACCAGGACTTTATTCCGCGTCGTATTTCTACTGCAAGTGTGGTTATCGAGGGGATAGTCCCTGGTGAGGATCCTCGCTTGACGACCATGTGGATTGCACTTGGGTATCCTCCATGTGCCGAGGTGTATCCCTGCTGGGTGGGAGAGGATGGCGTGGCACCCGAATTGACTGGAACCACAGCCGAGAATCACTCAGTGCAGTGTGACAAGGTGAACAAACGCAAGGAAGAGGTCTTTCCCGTTGTCCGTGGCAACGGCAAGCAGTACTTAAACTTGTCCAAGCTTTATAACAACGAGGGGACAGGCTATTGCCAACAATTGGCGCTCAAGAACCGCCAAGCCTACAAGCGTGGCTATGAGGAAATTGCCCGTCGTCGAGCCTTGTACAACAAGACTAAGAAAGGAACAAAGAAAAGAAATAAATGACCATCGGGAATTGTTGTGTCACGGCAGGGCGGTACATGAGGCATGTGTGCTTGATGTTTATGGCTGATAACTGGCTGTGGATGGTGTTGCCTGTTGCGGTGTGTGCCATTCTTGCTGTGTGGGTGGATGTGCGTTTTCTCATAGTCGCCTTGATGGTGCTGTTCATCGTCCTGCCGATGGTACTGGCTCTTCTTTACATCTACTACGGTTTGTCGCCCGAGGCTAGATGGTCCATCATGGACAAGACGGTGACATTGGCTTGTGATGGCATTACAATGGACTTTACCGATATACGTATGAGAAAGCACGTCATCCGCTGGGATGACGTGCATAATATCATTGAAAAGGAAGATGTGGTGATGCTGATGCTCAATAGTGGCAGGCGTTACACTTGCCTGATGATTCCTGCATCAGTTGTAAATCCACACGTCGCGCAGCTTCTCCGGCAATTCGTCGCGCAGGCTCATTAATTGGCTGTAATCATCGCTGCGTGCGATATAGACACACTTCAGTCCCTTGTAATTCAATATCTTCATGTAAGGCACGAGCGCGGGATTGGATTTCTTGAAAGCGTCCAGTTCCTGCTGATTGCGCAGCGTGCTGATGACCATATAATATTTGCCTGCAGTGTTACCGACCTTGGCAAGCGCCGTATTGGTATCAATGACCTCTATGCTCTGTGACGATGGTTCATTGGCGATCACGTCATAGGCCAGTTGCTGTGATTGAGGCGCTTTTACTGTAGGGGTAATGCTTGCCTCGTGAAGGTTGCGATCCACAATCATGGGGGTCGATAACATGACACCCAAGCCGAGCAGTACTGCGATTGATGCAGCAATTTGGGTCGCCTTGCGAGAGAAGATGTTGCGTTCATTGGGAACGATGGCGGTGGAATCGTCATCGAGGGCTTCTTGACGTTCCAGTGTCTCGACTGTCGGGCATTCTAAGTCGGCAAGTCCATAGTAACGATCGCTTGCATTGTCTTGATAGAAGGGTACAAACTCGATGTACTGCCCTTGACTGCTGCGGAAGTAGCCCAAACGACCCATGGAAACCTCGCAATCCATTGACAACTGTTGACGGAAGGTGGTCACACTGTCGGCAATAAACGCCATGGCCTCGTCGTAATTCAATCCCTCGCGGCGCACTAATGATTGGGCTAACAGACCATCATTGTGGTTCACGCTTGCATTAAAACCGATTGTGCGATGAGGACGTTTCCAGCAGGAATTATCCTCATCATAATGCGCAGCGCAGTAATTGGCTATGAAGGCTCCCCAGCCAGGCACTACCACGCAGTCGTAGCGCATCATCAAGTACTCAATATGTTCAATAATGGAAAACATCATACAAAAGTACAACGTTTGCACTCCATCACCAAATTTTTTAACCGTAAAAGTTATTAACAGCTCTAATTAAGCGTGAATTCTTGCCATGCTGTGTACTTAGCTTCAATGGTCAAATATCTTGCTGTAGGCTTCAGCTTTCTTGTCGAGGGGCAATGGGTAGGCTCGTGAAGTTGAAGGCATTCGCCATAGCGTGAACTGATGGTTGCCAATTTGGCAACTCACGGGTGTGCCTATGGCAGGAAGTCCGATGCCGGCCTGGGTCGCGACAACGCTGGTGGCCTTTTCCCCTGTTGTAATGATTTGACTAATGGTGTTATGGGCGTCAAGCAGTCCTGCCAAGTCAATAGGCTCGACAATCTCCAGGAACTTGTCACTGGCGTTGTCCTTGAGGCGGCGCACAGCCATAGCAGTGTCCCAAAGGGCAATTTTCTCGCGTTCGAGAAATGCCTGAATCGCATTGATGTCGAAGCAGTTGTGCTCCGAGTCCCACAAAGCGTTGCGGTCACCCTCGAAGATGATGCCCATCACGCGCCAGAAGTCATTGATCTTGTTGGGATAGAAAAAGGGCATGGACCAGCGTTCTGGCTTTGGCGGGAATGTCCCTAAAAACAAGTACCTTGCACCATCAGGTATAAATGGGGGCCACGGATGGCGTTCAATAGGGTGTTGAGTCGTGTTCATGGCTGCAAAGAAAAGGAAAAAATCCTCTCTAACTCATGTTTTTCATCAAAAAAGTATCGATTATTCCATTTTTTATTAACTTTGCAGTTTAGAATAATAACACTAAAATATCAAAGAATATGAAAATTCGTAATCTACTTTTGATCGCAGTAGTCGCATTGCTCTTTGTGTCATGCAAGGAACCTCAGCAAGTCCCCTACATGACCAACATTGACCAGATTCCACCTGCTGCTCTTGCTACCGCAACTACTCAGGCTGGTGACTTTACTATCAAGCCAGGTGACATGTTGCAAATTAACGTGTCTGCTTCCAACGCCGATGCTGTGAAACCGTTCAATAAGATCCAGTATATACCTACACTTGGAACGGGCATGAGTTACACTATGGGTGACAATTCATCGGTGTTCTATCTTGTTGATGATCATGGTAACATAGAGTTCCCTGTGTTGGGACGACTGCACATCAGTGGCATGACCAAGAAGTCACTTGAGGATTATATTTCTTCACTCATTTGTCCACGATATCTGACCGAGAAGCCTGGTGTTGAGTGCCGTATCCAGAACTTCCGTGTGTACTGTATCGGAGAGTTTGGACATGCAGGTGTGATCGAAGCAACCAATGGCCGTCTTAACCTGATCGAGGCCATCGCCATGAGTGGTGACTTGACCTTGCAGGGTCGTCGTGATAACATCATGCTTATCCGTACCGACGCTAACGGTCAGCGCCATGTGAAGCGCATCAATCTCGGCGATGCCAACTTCATGACAATGCCCGAGTTTGAGTTGCAGCAGAACGATATCCTCTATGTCCAGCCTAATGAGTCTAAGGCTCGTCAGGCTTGGAGTGCTCCTCCCATGGTGGCCTTCGGTTCTTCTATTCTCAGCATCGCCATGTCATTAATTACTTTTATAACGGTATTGGCCAAGAAGTAATTATTTAATATCTCAAAAGTTAAGGCGACTCGTTCCTCGATGGGGGCGGGTCGCTTTTGCGTTGCTGACATTTTGTCAGTTTTCGGGCGTTGGCACAAGTGTTGAGAGGTTGGAGGGTGTAGCGCCATGAAAGGGCGCAGGAAATAAGCAAATGAAAGGAGAAACAACAATATGAATTTCAACAATTTTACGATTAAAGCACAAGAGGTTGTCCAGAAGGCTGTGCAGCTTGCACGGTCCAATGGGAACCAGGCCATCGAGCCCGAGCATCTGCTCAAGGCGATATTGACCGAGGGCGATGCTGTGGTGAGGTTCATTTTCCAGAAACTGGACATTAACCCGGCCAATGTTGAGCGTCCGCTTGAGGCAGCTTTACAGCACTTGCCTCATGTGAGTGGCGGCGAGCCATACTTGAGCAATGATGGTAGCAAGGTACTCGACAAGGCTAATGACATTGCCAGTAACCATGGTGACCAGTATGTGACCGTCGAGGCTATCTTGATGGCGCTGTTTGAGGTGAAATCGAGCGCATCCTCCATCCTCAAGGATGCGGGAATGACCCGTGATGACCTCAAGGCCGCCATCGAGGAGTTGCGCAAGGGCAGGAATGCCACATCACAGAGCGCCGAGGAACAGTACAACGCCTTGAACAAGTATGCGGTCAATCTTAACGAGCGTGCCCGTCAAGGTAAACTCGACCCTGTTATCGGCCGCGATGACGAGATCCGCCGAGTTTTGCAGATCTTGAGCCGCCGCACCAAGAACAACCCTATCCTGATCGGTGAGCCAGGCACGGGTAAGACTGCGATTGTCGAGGGGTTGGCACAACGTATCGTGCGTGGTGATGTTCCCGAGAATCTGAAGATGAAGCAGGTCTATTCTCTCGACATGGGCGCCTTGATTGCGGGTGCTAAGTATCAAGGTGAGTTTGAGGAGCGTCTCAAGTCTGTCATCAACGAGATCACGCAGGCAAACGGCGAAATCATCCTCTTTATCGATGAGATACACACCCTTGTGGGGGCTGGCAAGAGTAGTGGGGCGATGGATGCGGCTAACATCCTCAAGCCTGCCCTGGCGCGTGGTGACCTGCGCAGCATAGGCGCAACCACTCTCGATGAGTACCAGAAGTATTTCGAGAAGGATAAGGCTCTGGAGCGTCGTTTCCAGATTGTCATGGTCGATGAGCCAGACGAGGAGAGCTCGATTGCCATCCTGCGAGGATTGAAAGAGAAATATGAGAATCATCACAAGGTGCGTATCAAGGACGACGCCATCATCGCTGCTGTGCAACTCAGCCAGCGCTACATCAGCGACCGTTTCCTGCCTGACAAGGCCATCGACTTGATAGATGAGGCAGCAGCCAAGTTGCGCATCGAGATGGACAGCGTGCCACAGGGACTGGACGAGATTTCCCGCAAGATTTCACAGCTCGAGATTGAGCGCGCCGCGATTAAGCGTGATGGCGACGAGGCTCGCATTGCCGACCTTGACAAACAGATTGCCGAGCTCAAGGACCGCGAAAGCGACTATAACGCCAAGTGGAAGAGCGAGAAGGAGCTGATCAACAAGATACAGCAGAACAAGATTGACATCGAACATCTCAACTTCGAGGCCGAGCAGGCTGAACGAAGGGGTGATTATGGTCGAGTGGCCGAGATTCGTTACTCGCTCATCAAGCAGAAGCAGGACGAGAATACCGGCATTCAGGACAGACTGCGCCAGATGCAGGGCGATAAGGCGCTCATCAAGGAGGAGGTCGATAGCGACGATATTGCCGAGATTGTATCTCGCTGGACGGGTATCCCTGTGACCAAGATGCTACAGAGCGAGAAGGAAAAACTGCTGCATCTTGAAGAGGAACTGCACAAGCGTGTTGTCGGTCAGGACGATGCCATCAAGGCTATCAGTGATGCCGTGCGTCGCAGTCGTGCTGGCTTGAACGACCCGCGACGACCCATCGGTTCGTTTATCTTCTTAGGTACCACGGGCGTGGGCAAGACGGAGCTGGCAAAGGCACTTGCAGACTATATGTTCAACGACGAGAACATGATGACCCGTATCGACATGAGCGAGTATCAGGAGAAGTTCTCGGTCACGAGGCTCATCGGTTCGCCTCCTGGCTACGTGGGCTATGACGAGGGAGGACAGTTGACCGAAGCCGTCAGGCGCAAGCCTTACTCGGTCGTTCTGTTCGACGAGATTGAGAAGGCCAATCCCGATGTGTTCAATGTCTTGTTGCAGGTGCTTGACGATGGCCGCTTGACCGACAACAAGGGTCGAACTGTCAACTTCAAGAACACGATCATCATCATGACCAGCAACCTGGGTTCCAGCCTGATCCGTGAGCGCTTTGAGCACCTCACGGCCGACAATCGCGAACAGGTCATTAACAGCATACGCGATGATGTGATGGAAATGTTGAAGAAGACCATCCGTCCCGAGTTCCTGAACCGTATTGACGAGATCATCATGTTCACACCACTCGATGAGGAGCAGATACGTCAGATTGTCGCCATGCAGCTTAGTGGTGTCAAGAAGATGCTTTCTCGCAATGGTATCGCCCTTGATGTGACCGATGCAGCCATCAACCTGCTGGGCAAGGCTGGATATGATCCAGAATTTGGCGCACGCCCCGTCAAGCGTGCTATCCAGTCGATGGTGCTCAACCAGTTGAGCAAGGATATCATCGCAGCGCGTGTCAATCGCGACCATCCCATCATCATCGATGCCGACGGAGACCACCTGGTTTTCAAGAACTGAAAACCGCCTTTCTAACTTAAGGGGACTTCTATAAATTACCGAAATGTTAATATCTTTAGTTGATTGTATTTCGTTTCTTTTCGGCATCTTTTGCTCTATCTTCTTGGACCATAGCTCGCTATGCTCCTTCGAAGCTAAGCCAAAATCTGCTCGAAAATAAATCAAAATCCAAATCAAGCTAATTTATAGAAATCCCCTTAATCATGTGGGCAGCAGCGATAGAACTGTTGCCCACATTTATTATATCTGTGATCCTGGGATTAGAAGCCTAAGAAATCAGGCGTCATTTCGTCCAGCGAATGGCCCTTGAGGTCTTTTTCGCTGAGGAGCATGTCGGCTCGGTCGATGCGCCAGTCGATGCCCAAGGCAGGGTCGTCATATCGAAGCGTTGCCTCGCTATGTGGGGCATACAGGTTATCTACCTTGTATTGGAATTGAGCTATATCACTCAGCACGACAAAGCCATGGGCAAAGCCACGCGGAATGAACAGCTGTCGCCCTGTGTCGGCACTCAATTCGACAGCCAGGTGTTGTCCCCACGTGGGGCTGCCGTGTCGCAGGTCCACCATTACGTCAAGGACTGTGCCTTGAGAGACACGCACCAGTTTGGCTTGGCTGCACTCTCCACGCTGGAAGTGGAGGCCGCGGAGCACGCCCTTGCTTGAGAGCGACTCGTTGTCTTGCACGAAGTCCACCCGTCCCACATGTGCGTCAAACTCAGCCTGCTTAAACACTTCAGAGAAGTATCCTCGCTTGTCGCCAAAGCGTTTGGGTTCAATGACCCACACGCCTTGTATTGCTTGCTCAATGAATTCCATTTCCTGCTTTTTATAATTAAACAATTTGCAAAATTAACCATTTTTGGAATTAGATACAAGATAATTCAAGAAAATCAACTACTTTTGCCACGCAATTTTTAATGTCGTGATTATGAAGAAGAATGCACGCAACGTCATCCTGTTTGACGACAATGAGGTGCGCAGGCAACTCTTGCCGTTCACTTACACTCGCCCTATCGCATTGCTGCGGTTGGGCATCACCACCATTGCCGAGAAGTGGCAGGCTATGCTCGGTGAAGCCAATTACAGCTACCTCACTGTACCTTATCTCAAGAAGAAATTCCCACTCCATGCCCGTCGCAGCAGCAACCTGATGGTGGCTGGCAACGTCATTCCCACGCCCGCTCTGGCCCAGCAGGTCCTCAACTTGGAACTGGGCGAGGCGTTGATGGTGGGCGAGCAGCTCATCGCCTTCAACGGCAGTGCGCATGACTATGATGCCAGGCACTATACGCGCATTCACTTTCCCGCGGACATCCCACTGGTTGTCAAGCACCTCTTTGACATCTTTGAGTTCAATGGTGTCGTGTTGGCGCAGGACTTTGACCGCCTGACGGCAGGTCGGGAGTCACAGCCCCTGTCGAGCACCAATACAGTGATCGGTGACCCCTCGCGCATCTTTGTCGAGCAGGGTGCCTATGTCGAGGGCGCTATGCTCAACACCCATGAAGGCCCCATCTACATAGGCCCCAAAGTCGAGGTGATGGAGGGCGCCTGCATCCGTGGCGGTTTTGCTGCCTGCCATGATGCCAAGGTGCGCATCGGAGCCAAGGTCTATGGCGCCACCACACTCGGTCCGCACTGCAAGATTGGCGGTGAGGTCGAGAACACCGTCTTCATCGGCTACAGTAACAAGGCACATGAGGGTTTCCTGGGCGATGCGGTCATCGGCGAGTGGTGCAACATCGGTGGCGGAACGACAGCCAGCAACCTCAAGAACGATTATGGCGAAATCAAGCTCTGGAACTACGCCAGCAAGCGGTTCGAGCGGACTGGGCTGCAATTCTGCGGCTTGTTTATGGGTGACCACAGCAAGATAGGTGTCAACGGCATGATCAACACCGCGACCGTCCTTGGTGTGGGAGTTAACATTCATGGTGCGGGTTTCCCGCGCAACTTTGTGGCTTCCTTCCAGGAGGGCAGCGCTGCCGCAGGTTTCAAGAATGTGCCTCTTGAGACCTTCTATACCATTGCCGAGCGCGTTATGGCACGTCGCAACATCGCCTTGACCGACGTTGACCGTGACATCTATAAGGCCATCTACAACATCAGCGACCGCTACAAGTAGTTTTAAGTTGTCGGTTGTTGGTTGGCCGTCGCATGAGAGAGAGGGGCGGGGGAAGTGTTAAAAGATGTGATTTCCGGGTCTTTGTTAGGGTGAAGGATGCGGTCGTAGTATCCTGTTTTCAAATGGTTTAGTAGCGCTTGGCTGTGAAGGTCGCTTCCCGTCAAAAAGCAAGATGAGCGCGGGTCTGGAATGATGTGCAATGCTGGGGTGGCAGTGTAATTGCCAGTGGCGTCGTCGCGGGTGATGAGACCGCGGATGAGAGCGTTGGCGATGAAATTGCGTGCCCGATTGGAGCGAGCCAAGTGGATGAGGTGTCCACTGACGTCGGCCATGAGTTGGTCGGCTGTGATGGATTTGCCATCGGGAATAATGGTAGAGAAGATGTCCTGAAGAGTGTTGGTGTCGATGTAATCCTGTGAGGCAGAAATGCGCTGTGGTGTGATAATGACCTCCTGGGGAAGGTTGCGGTCGTTGAGTGTAAAAGTGAAGTCATAAGGGGTCTGGATGAGAGATTTATAAGATGAGACACACGAGGTCGCTCCATGATCAATGACTCGAAAGATATTGGGTGCTATTCCAAGTAGTTCTTTTCCCAGAAAACCTGTAGTGTTCTTGACCTTGCCGATGAGGTTGTGTCCGATGGCACAAACGGCAACGTTGTAATAAGAGGTAATCTCACGCAGGAAATCGATGAAATCGGTGGTGTCCCGATGCCCTCCAAAGGGCATCAGGTGGTCGATGTCGTTGATGACGATGAAGTTGGGCTGGAAATCTCGGACGGCATTGATGACGAGATCGACGACGATGTCGCTGTGGTGCTGGAATGAGCCGAGGCAGTCGAGGCACATCATGCGGAAGTTGTTGTCGTTGACGTTACAGTTTTGCTTGAATTCTGTCATGAGGTCACTGACCGAGTGGATTGAATTGACAGAGTCAATCCACATGACCTTGCCGTTGTTGACGTTGGTCTTGAGGCTTGGTGCATAGGGATAGTCACCGCCATTGAGTATTGCTGTGGCGAGCATTTTGGCGTAATGATGTGTTCTGGAATAATTGTTCCCCGTGACAAGTGTGATCTCGTGGTTGAGCACGACGGGGATGTTGCAGTTGGTGATCAAAGGGGTTGCACTGAATTGTGAGAGGTCTGTCTCGCAGGAGAAAACGCATTGCTGTTGTGGGTTCTCGAAATTGGGTTTGCGCAAATAGACGCAGCGGTTTTCGTCGTTCATGGTGTTGTAGTTGATGATGTGGTTGTTATTGTGGGGAGTTCTATAAATTACCGAAATGATGCTATCTTTAGTTGATTGTATTTCGTTTCTTTTCGGCAGATTTTTCCCTATCTTCTTGGACCATAGCTCGCTATGCTCCTTCGAAGCTAAGCCAAAATCTGCTCGAAAATAAATCAAAATCCAAATCAAGCTAATTTATAGAAATCCCCTTGTGAATTAATTGCCAAAGATAATGTGGCAGATGAGGGGTTGTCAATGATAAAAAGTTTTTTTTGGTGACGATGATATAGATGTTGGCCCATCAGTGGTATTAACCGCCCTTGCGGGCGGGAAATTAATCAAATTATAAATTTAAAATTTAATTTTTTTAAATTTCCCGAAACTTGGCTGCACCTCAGCCATATAAGTAAACTTAATGGCGTTCGATTTGCACAAGTTTTCCCGTGCGTTGGCACGGTTTTATGCAGAGACGTTTCAAGGCAGGGTCAACTGCTATATCGTTTCCAAAAGTTTTTTTTGCGTAGTTGGCATCCGCGTTGTGCATTGTACCGTCGCGGAGCGACGGCCCACGGGACAGGCTGGGCGGGGTGGGGCGGAAACTTAACCGTGCTAACGCACGGGAAATTAATCAAATTTTAATCTAAATAGAATAGTTTTTCCCGAGGGGGTAAAGTTGCGACAGATGAGTTTTGCAACAGCATGTGGACACACAACTCTCTCTTACCGGTTGCGACGAGTCACAATGCTGAAATCAGGATGAGATGAAAAAAGAACGAGACAAAGTCCCGCTCTTGATGTTTTCACAACGGGCGTCCTGGCTGAGCACGCACCAGTAGGGGTGTTTGCCACCATGCAAAGATACAAATTTGAAGGCGATTCACAATCCGTTTAACTACCGTTTTTAAATTACGAGATTGCAAAGTTATAATATTTGAGAGCATCTACAAAACGGCGGCACTGCCGCCCACGGGACAGGCGGGGTGGACGGGTGGATTGAAACAACGGGGCGACAAAGCCGCCCCGCACGCCAACAAGGTTGCGCCCTGGGTGGACGGGTGGGGTTATTGGGTGAGGAGGTGGTCGATGAGGGTGGTGATGTCGGCGATGGTGAGTGTGGCGTCGTCGTTGAGGTCGGCAATCTGGATGGGGGAGGTGTCGCCTGCCAGGAGGTGGTCGATGAGGGTGGTGACGTCATCGATGGTGGTGCGGTCGTCGTTGTTGATGTCGCCCCAGGCGATGATCTGGGGGAAGTGGTCCCAGTAGGGGGTAGTGCGATAGGTCGTGAGCTGGGACGAGGGTACACGCAGGGTGGCATGGCTGAACTCGCCGTATCGCATGAACGATGTGCTGTCGGCCATCACGGGTGGTAGTGCTGCATGGCTGGTTACGGTGGAGAGGTAACAACCGTCGAAACAGTGCTTGCCGATGTGCTGTAATCCTCGGCCCAGGGTGACGCGGTCTAACCATGGACAATCAAAGAAGGCATGGTCGCTGATGGCGGTGACTGCGTCGGGTAGATTGATAGAGACGAGTTTTTCACATCCGGCAAAGGCGTAATTGCCGATCTGCTCAAGTGATGAAGGCAGGGAGATGCTTTCCAGTGCATAGCAGTAGTTGAACGTGTCGTTGCCGATGCGGGTTACCGTCGGTGGTATGTCGATGTGGGTCAGCCCGACGCACTCCAGGAAAGCTCCGTCACCGAGGGCGGTCACCGACTGGGGAATGACCGTGGCGATGCATCCTGCAACGAGTGTGCCCGTGGCGGTCTCGATGATGGCATTACAGCTATCGCGTGCATCCAGGGTTGCATTGGCGGGGTCCACAGTCATGCGGGTCAAGTTTTCACATGCTTGAAAGGCTCCACTGCCGATGTGCTCCACGCCTTGAGGAATCTCGATGCTGGTCAAGCTGGTGCAACTCATGAAGGCTCCATCACCGATAACCTTGAGCGAGCGGGGCAACTCCAGGTGTGTCAATCCGCTGCAACTGCGGAAGGCGGTTTTCCCAATGTCGGTCAATCCATGCCCGAAGTTGATGTCGCGCAGGGCACCACAGCAGGCAAACGCCTCCTCGCCAATGCTGGTGACCGAGCCTGGAATGACCAGCGCGGTGTCGGCACAGCCGGCATAGAAAGCATTCTTGCCGATGGTCAAGAGCGTGCTGGGTAGTCTGAGGCCTGTGATGGAATAACAGTGGTCAAAGGCGAAGTCGTTGATCACGGTTATTCCCTCCGGGAGGTTGATGCTCGTCATGCGGGAACAGAAGTAGAATGCCGAGTCCCCAATCTGATTGACTGTGCTGGGCAGGTGAACGCTCTTAGTGTAAAGGCACATGGCAAACGCCCGGTTGCTGATGGCGGTCACCTGGTAGTCCTTGCCTCCCTGAGTGACCTTATCGGGGATGGTTATCGTGTCGCTATAACAGGTGGACCAACTCCAGCCGTAATCAACGCCGTCGTTGGTGACGCTGACGGTTTTGCCGTCTGCATTGATGAGATAATAAATGCCATCGGATGCAAAATCATAGCCCATCGCATCCATCGCAATTCCAAATGCCAGGCAGGCGGAAAGCACAGCCTTGAACAGGAGTTTAAAATAAGCCATAACTTAATGATAAATAGTCAATAATCGCCCTTAAAGTTACTGAGTTTTTTGCAATGATGTGAGGCGGTGTGGTGTTGTTTTCAACCAATCACATGTAATCATCAACCAAAAGCCCGTTAGATGAGGCGGGAAAATTATTGCAGCGGTGAAAAAAATAAGGGGACTTCTATAAATTACTGAAATGTTGCTATCGTTAGTTGATGGTATTTCGTTTCTTTTCTGCATCTTTTGCCCTATCTTCTTGGACCATAGCTCGCTATGCTCCGTTGAAGTCAAGCCAAAATCTGCTCGAAAATAAATCAAAATCCAAATCCAGCTAAATGATAGAAATCCCCGATAACAAAGATTCCTTGTATCTTATCTATTGTTATGCCAAAAAATGTATTACCTTTGTGGCGTGATTCAATGAGTTTGGGGTGTCCCATGTATCAGGGGCTGAGAACATACCCATCGGATCTGAACCGGACAATGCCGGCGTAGAGAACAACTTATTAATTAAAAACAATGAAGAAGACCTTATTGTCGGTTGCCACTTCGCTGGCAACCATCGTTGCGGTGGCTCAGCCTGCCGCAACCGACTCGGTACCTGCCGTCGCCCTGAGCGAGGTGGAGGTGCTGGGCACGCGTGCATCAAGTAGCACACCTGTTGCGTTCACTAACATCACAGGCAAGCAGTTAGCTGCCGAGAATCATGGGCTTGACATCCCCTTCCTGTTGACGATGACGCCGAGTGTCATCACGACCAGTGATGCGGGTGCTGGCGTGGGCTACACGTCGATGCGCGTGCGTGGTACAGATGCCACACGCATCAACATCACGGTCAACGATATCCCCATGAATGATGCCGAGAGTCACGGTATTTACTGGGTAAACACGCCCGACTTTGCCTCGTCGGTTCGCGACATCCAGGTGCAGCGAGGCGTGGGCACTTCGACCAATGGTGCCGGTGCATTCGGCGCAAGTGTGAACATGCGCACCCAGAGTTTTTCTTCCACTCCCTTTGCTGAAGTCTCGGGTAGCTACGGTTCATTTAACACCAACAAGGAGACCCTGCGGGTGGGCAGTGGTCTGCTGGGCGACCATTGGGCCATCGAGGCACGCCTGTCTCACATCGGCAGTGACGGCTATCGCGACCGTGCCAGCAGCAAGCTGGTGAGCTACTTCGGTCAGCTGGGCTACTTCGGGGACAAGACGTCGGTGAGGTTTGTCACATTTGGTGGCAAGGAAGATACCTACCACGCCTGGGACGGCATCAGCCGCGACGACTTGAAGAACAACCGTACCTACAATCCCAATGGAGAGATCAAGCATGACGGCGTGATAACCGGCTTCTATAAGGACCAGAAGGACATATACCGTCAGACCCACTATCAGCTCATTTGGAACCAGACGTTCACCCCCGAGTGGAAACTGAATGTGGCATTGCATTACACCAATGGTTATGGCTACTACCAGGAGTACAAGAATGCCCGCACGCTCAAGGAGTATGCCCTGGAGCCCGTGGTGACTGCCGAGGGCACGAACAAGAAGGCGAGCCTGGTGCGCAAGAAGTGTGTGGATAGCGACTTCGGTGGCGGTGTGTTCTCGTTGCAGTACAGTGGCGAGCGGTTGGCTGCCACGCTGGGTGGCGGTTTTAACCGTTACACCAACGACCATTATGGCCAGGTCATCTGGGTGGAGAACTACACAAGCCAGTTGGCTCCCGACCATGAGTACTACCGTAACAATGGCCGCAAGAGCGACATCAACATTTACATCAAGGGTAACTACGTGATTACGGGCGGACTGAGCGCTTACGCTGACCTGCAGTACCGCCACATCGGCTACCGCATCACGGGCAACAATGACAAGTGGGACTGGACTGCCGATCCCGAGCGCCTGCAAGCCCTTGACATCGACGAGCCCTTTGACTTCTTCAACCCCAAGGCGGGTCTGAACTGGCAGATTGATGCCAAGAACCGCGTGTATGCCTCGTTTGCTGTGGCCCAGAAGGAGCCCACCCGCAACAACTACACCGACGGACTCTTCCTCAAGCACCCCACGAGCGAGAAACTCTATGACTGGGAGGCAGGTTACGAGTTGCGCAGTGGCAACTTCAGCGCTGGTGCCAATTTCTACTACATGAACTACAAGGACCAGCTCGTGCTCAATGGCAAGATCAACGAGATAGGCGAGCTCATGGCCGAGAACGTGCCCAACAGCTATCGCATGGGTGTTGAACTCATGGCAGGCTACCGCTTCACCGACTGGCTGCGCTGGAACGTGAACGCGACCTTCAGCCGCAACCGCATCAAGGACTACGTGGGCTACGTGAGCGACTATGATGCCGACACCTGGGATGACATGTGGACTCAAACCGAGATCCATGCCGGCAGCACTACCATCGCCTTCTCGCCCAGTGTGACCGTGGGCAGCATGATCGCACTGGATTACAAGGGCTTCACCGCCGGATTCCAGTCGCAATATGTATCACGGCAGTACCTCGACAACTTCGAGCGCAAGGAGGACTCGCTGGATCCCTACTTCGTCAACAATCTGGACGTGGCCTACACCTTTAAGTTGCCGAGCATCCGCAGTATCACCGTGGGCGCTACCATCTACAACTTGTTCAACGAGAAGTATGAGACCAACGGTTACTCGATGACCAGCGCCCTGTATCCTGGCGGAAGCAAGGACAACCAGTACACCCTGTACAGTGATCCCCGCTTCTATCCCATGGCAGGCATCAACGCCCTGGGTCATGTGACTCTGCGATTCTAAACACCCTGATAGACTAAAGCATCAATAGATTATAGAAGAATGGTGGATGCCATTGTACAATATTTCTGCGACATGACTTGGGTCAAAGCCATCGACATAGCTGGCCTGGTGCTGGGCCTGATATACCTGTGGCTCGAATACAAGGCGAGCATCTGGCTGTGGCTGGCAGGTGTCATCATGCCCATTGTCCATGGCTACCTCTACTGGGAGCGTGGCCTGTATGCCGACTTCGGCATGGAGATATATTATGTGTTTGCCGCCATCTATGGCTATGTGCTGTGGCGCTGGCATAGTCGCCGTGGCGGTGGGGACAAGAAGGCCGAGAAGGCCGTTTCCCGCTTCCCGCTGCGGCAGGTGTTGCCTGTCTCGCTGATTGGCCTGGCGCTGTGGGCGTTGATTTACTGGATACTGGTGAGGTTTACCGACAGCAGCGTGCCCCTGTGCGACAGTTTCACGACCGCATTAAGCATGGTTGCCATGTGGGCGTTGGCGCAAAAGTATGCCGAGCAATGGCTGCTGTGGTTCGTTGTGGATGCTGTGTGCACCGTGCTCTATGTGTATAAGCAGATACCATTTACGGCCGCCCTGTACGGTTTCTACACCGTTATTGCGCTGCTGGGTTACCGCAAGTGGCTGCGCATGGTTCCCTCATCAGACAACTGATTTTTTTTCAAACAACTGGTTTTTTCAAACAACTTGAACAACTTAAAACAACCAGGACAACATCAATAAATAACCAAGGTAAATATTCTATTGTCCGGAGAAAGCGCTGTTGGGGGCTTTTCCCGGACAATAGAAATAAATAACTGTTGTCTTAGTTGTTTTTAGTTGTTCATGTTGTTTGATAAGCGATAAGTTGTTTGAAAAAAGGTTAGGCGAGGCCGCGGATGCGCTGGATGTAGTCGTAGAGGCGCTTGTAGAAGGGGTGGCGCGTCATGGTGGGGGCGTCACCCAAGATGAAGAGCTTCATGCGGGCGCGGGTGATGGCGACGTTCATGCGTCTCAGGTCCCGCAAGAAGCCGATTTGACCTGCATCGTTGGCCCTGACGAGCGAGATGAGGATGACATCTCGTTCCTGGCCTTGGAAACCGTCCACGGTATTGATTGAGATCAAGTGGCGATAGGGCTTGAAGAAGGCGCGTTTCTTGATCAGTCGCTTGAGGTACTGGACTTGTGCCCGATAGGGTGAGATGATGCCCACATCGATGCGGTCGTCCAGGATGCGCTGCTTGCCGATGCGCTGGAAGTAAATCTGTAGTAAACTGAGTGTGAGGTTGGCTTCTCCCTTGTTGACACGCCCGAAGGTTTCGCCAATGAACTGTTCCCTGAAGTTGTCCTTCTCGTCCTCGCCCAGGTTGATGGTCGAAGTGTCGAACCACAGGATGGGGGCATCGCCCTCGTGGATCATGCGGTGGGCTACCTCGGGTGCCGACGTCATCTGCCCGTGGTAAAAGTAGTCGTTGCTGAACTGCATGATTTCGTCGTTCATGCGGTACTGCACTTGCAGTAGTGACACACAGTCGGGTTTGTTTTTCACGATACGCTCCATCAGGGTCATGCCCAATCCGCCCTTGAGTGCTTCGAGGCTCTTGACGGTGGGCGGCAACTGGCAATGGTCGCCAGCCAGGATGACGCGGCTGGCACGGCGGATGGGGATCCAGCAGGCCGCCTCAAGCGCCTGGGCCGCCTCATCGATAAACACGGTGCCGAACCGCTTGCCATCGAGCAACTTATTGCCCGCTCCCACGAGGGTGGAGGCGATGACGCGCACTTGGCCGAAGATGTCATTGTTGATGCGCACCTCGAGCTCCACTGCCAGTTCCTTGAGGCGTTCGTTTTTCTGGTGGAATCGTTCACTGCTCTCGCGCCGCTTGCGTCGCAACTCGCGCATGTCGCGTCGCACCTGCCACAGCTTGGGATAATCGGGGTGGTCGGCAAAGCGGTGCTCATAGGTGAAGCTCAGCATCTTGTCATTGACACGGGTGGGGTTGCCGAGTCGCAGTACCGGGATGCCGCAATCGACCAGTTTCTCGCTGATCCAATCGACGGCAGTGTTGCTCTGGGCACACACGAGCACCTGGGTCTCGCGCATCAGCGTCTCGTTGATGGCTTCGACCAGCGTGGTTGTCTTGCCCGTGCCAGGCGGGCCGTGCAACACCCTCACGTCCTTGGCCCGCAACACGTCGTTCACAGCCCGCTCCTGGCTTGCGTTGAGCCATGGGAAACGCATCGCCTCAAAGGTGAACACCTGGGCGTGCTGATGACTGTAAAACAGGTCCCTCAGATAAGCCAGGCGCGTCCCCTTGGCACTCATGACGCGGTCCATCGTGTCAAACATCATGCGGTAACTCGTCTCGTCAAAGAACAATTGCACGCCCAGCGGCAGTTGTGCATTCTGCAATTCCAGCGTGTGCCCCTCGGGGATGGCGACGACCATGCGGTCGCCGTCGACATAGGAGATGCTGCCCGTGAAATTGAAGAAGTGGATGTGTGCGGCCCGCTTGAGATCACCCTCGGGTACCTCGGCGCTAAAGAAGACGACGGGCTTGCCGTACTCGAAGTTGTGGTCGATTTCCTGGTCGGCCTTGCGTGTTACCTCGATGCAGAACTGGTTGAGCGAGTTATAGTAGGTGCGTCCCACGTGCAGCGGGAACCATGCGTCGCCGCGTGTCACCTTGCGCGCCAGCCCCATCGATTCGCTATGCAGGCGATAGGCCTCCTTCTCCTCCTGATATTCCACCCGGAGCAGTTCCCGTTGTACTTGCAGCTGTGCTATGGCCGATGTGTTACTCATCTACTTGTGACTTACCAGGCCACAAAGGTAATCATTTTTTCTGTCATCTCCCGAATCCCCCACCATGGGATAAAACGCGTTAGTACCGTTGTGTCGCCCCGACGGGGCTCAGTTGTGGGGTACAGCGGCCTTGTATTATTTATTGTCGATGAGATCTTCCAGCTGATCGTTAATCTCCTCGTTGGCAGGGTCCTTGGTTCTCAGCATAATGTCCGTTAATTCGCTAGTAAACTCCGAAACGGGGTTATCATATAAACTGCGAAACATGATATCATCATCAAAATAGGAGTAGATTAACATCGCAATCATTATGACAACAAGAGACAAATTCATGCCAAGGACAACCCCGTCATCATTATGAATTATATAGTCAATGGCTAAAAGAGCTATCAATCCCAGCGAGCCCAAATAGAAGACCCTGCGACCAATATTGTTTATTCTTTTAAACGAGTGCAGCAACTGTTCCGGAGTGTTAACGCTAGCCAGGTGCTTGAGAAACCGAAAAGTCTCCACGGCAAACAATGCCAATGCAACTAAAAAAAACAATGCCACACAACCGTAAATGGTATAACCAGTCCCATGATCTCTATTCACCCATGAAAGGTTGAAAATGAGTATGATAAAAAGAATAAAGAACACTATTTCGAGACAGATTCCCTTTTTTGCTTGTTTGCGACATGCGCCCTTGATTCTTTCAAACTTTTCACTTTTGCTCAAGTTGTCGAAATTATCTGTTTTCATAATGATATCCAATTAAAGTTTGTGTAGTTTATTTCGTGTTGATGAGTTCTTGCAGCCGTTCGGAAATTTCGTTGTCGCGGTCAGACGGCCTCAGATAACTGCCTTTAAAATAGAAGATCAGGATGAGTGCTATAAGAATGGCTTTCATTGCCCAATACCCCCAAGATGAATCGGTGAAAGCGTAGGGGCCACCAAGGCCTGCAACTACCGCCAATATACCCACGAGGGTTGCCCTCCGGTCATTCTTTTTCCTTTTTTCGTGCTGAAGCAACAGCTGTTGTGGTGTGTTGAGGCTGCCAACCATCCGGAGAAACCTATGATTGTTCACAATTCCCCAAATTAGTGCAAAACAAATAACTATCTCGAAACAGATTGCAGCTATGTCGCCAATGTCATGTCCTTGATAATTAAATGTGAAAAAGTAAATACCTGCAAGTGTAAAAAGGAGCAGGACCACCGCTAGGAAGCCCACAGCCCGTTTTGACTGTGAACGGCACACGTCCTTGATGACCTCAAACCATTCGTTGCGGTCCACGTAGTTTAAGTCTTCCAGTTTCTCGTTCAGACTCATAATGATACACATTAAAAGTTTGCGACAAAGTTAAGGCAAACAAACAAGATAAGCAAGCATTTCCCCAAAGAAAACAGTGTTGGTTTTCTGTTTGTTTTGTTTGGGTGCACGCTATTCAGCGAAATGCCTTCTGGCATGCCTTAGCGTGGGGTCAAACGGATGAATGGTTGCATAAATCGAGCGTGGATATCAAAAAAACTGAAAACGATAAACTGAAAACTAAAAACTTATTCGTATCTTTGCAGTTTAAATTGTTGTGCTGTTGTAGGGCACAACGCAAACATTTAATTATCAAATACTTAATATGATTAACATCAAGTTTCCTGACGGCAATGTACGTCAATACGAGGATGGTGTGACCCCTCTGGACATTGCCAAGAGCATTAGCGAAGGCTTTGCACGCAACGTGCTGGCCGCATCATTAAACGACGAGGAATGGGATATCTCACGCCCCATTTGTATGGATGGCGATATCAAGTTCTTCAAGTGGGAGGACGCCGAGGGCAAGCACGCCTTCTGGCACACATCGGCTCACTTGCTGGCCGAGGCGCTGCAAGAGCTGTACCCCGGTGTGCAGTTTGGCATTGGCCCGGCAGTCGAGAACGGTTTCTACTATGACATCGACACCGGTGGCAACCCCTTGACAGATGCAGACTTCGCCAAGATTGAGAAGAAGATGACAGAACTCGCCCAGAAGAACGAGGCCGTTGTCCGTGCCGACATCAGCAAGGCTGACGCGTTGAAGTTCTTTGGAGACAAGGGCCAGACCCTGAAGTGCGAGCTCATCAATGACTTGGAAGACGGTCACATCACCACTTATACCCAGGGCAACTTCACCGACCTGTGCCGTGGCCCGCACATCCCCTCGACAGGCATGATCAAGGCCATCAAGGTGATGTCGCTCGCCGGCGCCTACTGGCGCGGTGACGAGACCCGCCCGCAGCTCACGCGCGTGTATGGTATCACCTTCCCCAAGAAGAAGATGCTCGAAGAGTACCTCGTGTTGCTTGAGGAGGCCAAGAAGCGTGACCACCGCAAGATCGGTAAGGAAATGGAGCTGTTTGCATTCTCGCCCAACGTGGGTCAGGGTTTGCCCCTGTGGCTGCCCAAGGGTGCCGCCCTGCGCAACCGCTTGCAGGACATGCTCGCCAAGATCCAGAAGCGCTATGGTTACCAGCAGGTGATCACGCCTCACATCGGTAACAAGTTGCTCTATGTGACCAGTGGTCACTATGCAAAATATGGCAAGGACTCGTTCCGTCCCATCACCACGCCCGAGGAGGGAGAGGAGTACATGCTCAAACCCATGAACTGCCCCCACCACTGCGAGATCTACAAGACCGCTCCCCGCAGCTACCGTGACCTGCCCATCCGCTATGCCGAGTTCGGTACCGTTTACCGCTATGAGCAGAGTGGCGAGTTGCACGGCCTGACCCGCGTGCGCAGTTTCACGCAGGACGATGCACACCTGTTCTGCACGCCCGACCAGTTGAAGCAGGAGTTCCTGGGTGTAATGGACATCATTTCGTTTATCTTCCGCGTGTTCGGGTTCGACTACGAGGCTCAAATCTCGCTGCGTGACCCCAACAACAAGGAGAAGTACGTCGGCACCGAGGAGAACTGGGAGAAGGCCGAGCGCGCTATCATCGAGGCTTGTGAGGAAAAGGGCTTAGTGGCCAAGCAGGTGACCGGTGAGGCTGCTTTCTACGGTCCCAAGCTCGACTTCATGGTTAAGGACGCCCTGGGTCGCCGCTGGCAGTTGGGTACCATCCAGGTGGATTACAACCTGCCCGAGCGCTTCCAGCTCGAGTACACCGGAGCCGACAACCAGAAGCACCGTCCCGTGATGATCCACCGTGCCCCCTTCGGTTCGCTGGAGCGCTTTGTGGCCGTGCTGCTTGAGCACACCGCCGGCAAGCTGCCGTTGTGGCTCGTGCCTGACCAGTGTGTCGTGCTGCCCATTAGTGAGAAGTTCAACGACTATGCCCATCATGTGGCCGACGAGCTGAACAAGCTTGACGTGCGTGCCATCGTCGATGACCGCAACGAGAAAATCGGTCGCAAGATCCGTGATAACGAGCTGAAACGCATCCCTTATCTGCTCATCGTGGGTGAAAAAGAAGCCGGATGTGAAGAAGTTTCGATAAGAAAACAGGGCGAAGGTGATCAAGGTTCGAAAAAAATTACTACCTTTGCAGCCGATATTAATCGCGAAGTGGCAGAAATGACCAACTTTTAAGCGGCTTCTGTGTAGCGTGTGCTATATGGAAGTGCTTGATTGTCACGATAATACTAACTTTTTTAAACTGCTGAATGAACAAAAAACCGTATCGTCCCGGGCCCAAGCGCCCGAGCAATGCTACCAGGCCCAAAGGCCGCAATCGCAAGATGGTCGGCAAGAATGACCAAGACACCAACGCGATAAATGATGAAATTCGCGCCAGCGAGGTGCGCCTGGTAGGTGACAACGTGGAGCAGGGCATTTATCCCATTGATAAGGCCCTGAAAATCGCCGAGGAGCAAGAGTTGGACTTGATCCTGATTGCGCCTCAAGCCGAGCCCCCCGTGTGCCGCGTGATGGACTACCAGAAGTTCAAGTTCCAACAGCGCAAGCACGCCAAGGAACAAAAGGCCAAGTCCACCAAACTCGTGGTCAAGGAAATTCGTTTCGGGCCACAGACCGATGAGCATGACTACAACTTCAAGCTCAAGCATGCCATCGGTTTCCTCAAGGAAGGTGCCAAGGTGAAGAGCTATGTCTTCTTCAAGGGACGTTCCATCCTGTTCAAGGAACAGGGCGAGGTGCTGCTGCTCAGATTTGCCAATGACCTTGAAGAGTATGGCAAGCTGGATCAGATGCCCGTGCTTGAGGGAAAGCGCATGACCATCATGCTCTCGCCCAAGAAGCCTGGCAAGAAGAAAGAGGGCAAGGACGCCGCACCTGAGGCCGACGGTGCCGCTCAGCAGGACAACGCTCCCGCCGAGGAGTAAACACTAACTGACAGAAGGAAGAGCATCAGGCTTGGTAAGTGCCTGGTCTCGATTAATTAATAACATTTTTTAAACTCAAACAAAATGCCAAAAGTTAAGACGAATTCCGCTGCGAAGAAAAGGTTCACCTTTACCGGCACCGGAAAGATTAAAAGAAGACATGCTTACAAGAGTCACATTCTGACCAAGAAGAGCAAGAAGCGTAAACGTAACCTGGGTAAGATGAGCATCGTGGACAAGGCTAACTTGAACATCGTGCGTCAGCTCCTGGTGAAGTAATCCACACTTTTTAATTTTTCTTTTAATCACAAGATTTTTATCTTTTATTATTAACCGAATGTTTAGCTCAAAGTGCCAGCCAAAACTGGCCGCTAACAGTCAAAACAATTTAAAAAAATGCCAAGATCAGTTAATCACGTGGCTTCAAGAGCCAAACGCAAGAGAATCTTAAAACTTACAAGGGGTTACTTTGGCGCTCGCAAGAACGTCTGGACCGTTGCTAAGAACACCTGGGAGAAGGGTTTGACCTATGCTTACGCTGACCGTAAGAAGAAAAAACGCAACTTCCGCGCGCTGTGGATCCAGCGTATCAACGCTGCCGCTCGCATGGAGGACCTCTCCTACAGCAAGCTGATGGGTCTGATTCACAAGGCAGGTATCGAGATCAACCGCAAGGTGCTCGCCGACCTGGCTATGAACAACCCTGCCGCTTTCAAGGCTATCGTTGACGAGGCTAAAAAGCACGCCTAATCAACACGGGTTCTATCCAAAGAATTAATTCCGCAAAATGCAATCAGGCTCCCTGTCCGAAACAGGGGGCCTGAATTTTTCTTGAATAGGTCATGAAAATGTGTCACCTGCTGCTCATTCACCAGCAAGCAGGCTATCGATGAGAGCCGTGACATCCGAGATGTTCAACAAGCCATCGGCATTCACATCGCCACAGATCTCGCTCCCGCCGACACCGCTCAGCAGACGGTCAATCAGCGCGGTAACATCACTGATGTTGACCATGCCGTCGTGATTGACGTCTCCCCGCTGGAAGGCATGGGCGTTCTCGAACAATGTCACGGACTGTGACTTGCTCCATTTGCTCTCGATGCCGTCAATGTACAGGCTCTTCACCCTGTAGTAATAGGAGCCTCCGGCGGTCAGGTTCTCGACAAGGCAGTTGTAGCCCTTGATGCCGCCGATGAGTCGATAATCGCTCTCGCCGGTAACATCGCCGCCCTGGTCAAGCACATTGGCGTCGCCGGCATAGACCTTGATCTTGCTCATGTCGGGTGAATAACTGCTCTCGGTTGTCGTGATGGTGATTTTATCACCAGTGCTGGCAACCACCGTCCATGTGTAGGTCTCGCCGGATGTGAACTGGTGGCCAGCGCTGGCCGTTTGAGTGGATCCCACAGTGACGTTGCCCTTGCCGTAGGATGTGTTGACTGTCGTTATTTGCAAGGAGAAAACTTCATTGTCATAGCCTTCGGGGATCGTGTAAGTAATGTAGCCGCTACCCGAGTAATGGCCGTTGGAGATATAAATCGCATCATAACCCGCGTTGACGCTGTAGCCAGACCAGGGGGCTGTGAATATCATGGTTTCATAGCTGTCGGGATAGTTGCTGCCGTCGAGCGAGTCGAGTAATTCTACAAATGAGCGAGGCGAAACCTCCAGTGTGTAACTGTCCACAAACTTGGCTGCGGTCTGGTCCGTCCAGTCAGCTCGGAATTGCGTCAGGTTGATGAAGGCGCTGTCGGCAGGCAGCATGACGGGCAGATAAGTGGGCAGTGATGCCGTGCCATTGATCTCGACGGTCACGTCCTCGGCCCCGGGGCTGCTCAGAGTGATGGTGGCTGTGTGGGTGCCGATGTCCTTGGGGGCATAAGTGACGGTGATGACCTTGCCCGACTCCTGCTCGTCAACCGCGACACTGCTTGCGTCCAACGTGAAGCAGCCGTTATTGTCATTGAGGGTCATGCTAATGGCACTGGTGAGTGCCTTGCCCTTGATGGTAAAGGTGGTAGTGGCGCTCTGGTCAACCAGTCCAGCGATGGTCAGTTTGGAGGGGTTGACCTTGATCGTCGGGCCCTGTGCAGGCGGCTGAATGCCGATGACCATCTGCTGCTCGACATTGAAGGTGTAACCGCTACTCGAGAAGGCGTTCAAGGCAAAGTCGCCATTGCCGTCGCCGCTCCAACCCCAGTTCACATGATAGGTGTTGCTGGCAGGCGTGTAACCGTCAACATTGAAGGCATGGCCGCTCCAACCGTTCCATGACGAGTAATCATAGGCGCAATAAACCACGGGGCGGCCCTCATAGATCTCATTCTGGAGCATGGCAGCCCACTCGGCGTCGGTATAATAAACCTCAATATCGTTACCATCGTCATCGGCCACCGACTTGAACACCAACTGCGCATCCTCGTCATAGCCAAAGAACTTGACGGCACGCAGGATGTCCTCGCCATAGGCGCCACTACCGCTGGGCGAGTAGTCCATGTGCTCCTCCTGGCCCACATAGCGCATCAGCCAGGCAACGGCATTGGCCTGGGCCGTGGTATAGGAGCCATAGGAGTAGATGTCGAGCATATTGTCCCAGTCAAAGGTAATGGAAGGCAACGCCGGCACTTCAAAGCCGTAGCTATTGTTGGTATAGCCATCTACAGCAGGCGTGGGATCGGTGGGATATTTCCAGTAGTAGAACACCATCGACAGCGAGGTGGCAGGGCAACCGGTCAGGCAACGCGAACCGTTATAGGTAGGACACTGGTTGTAGTAGGGCATACTCTGGTCCCACTCGGCGGTGAGCAGCGGGGCGACAGCCGAGGCCTTGAACGAGCGGCTAGAGCCCACAGGATCAACGGCCAGGCCCGGATGAGCCTGCAAGTAGGCGATCTGAGTCTTGTAGGTGCCCAGCCAGAACCTCATGTTGTCTGGCATGCGGTTCAAGTCCAGGGGATGGTCACCATAGGCAAGTACCTGCTGGGCCCTGTCATCACCGGCAACTATGATGAAATGATCGTCGGTGTTAAAGATGTAATAAACGGCAGATTCTGGCTTGTCGCTGTTCATCTCTTGCTTGATCAACTTCATGTTAACCTCATGAGGGGTCATCAACTTGCCATTGTTAATAACGAATCGTTGGGCGGTGGCCTTGGCAGCCGCCAAATCCACATCGGCACCCATCGCCTGGATGGTGGCAATGGATAGTGAGATTAAAAGCAATAGTTTTCTCATAAAAAATGCGTTATTTAATGGTTAATACTATGAAAATGGCTATTAGTTCATGCGGTTAATACATTATCAATACAACGGCTGGTACATGCCGTTACCCTGTGGGCTATTGCACTCATAATCGCATCACAAAAATAGACAAGTTCTTCTTTTTGCCCAAGAAAATGACAATTGCCTGTGTTCTGTTTCATGGAAACAGAACGAAATAACCCACTGAAAACCGTTTTTATGACGAAAAACCGCTCCACCGGGTTGCTGATTCACATTAACCGTTTTCAGTAAACACCACACTCGACACTCCCCTTCCCGTCCCCGTAGCGGCCTTTAATGGATCGGCCCCAAGCCATATCCAAATCCTAAGCCATCCCGGGAGAGAGCGAAGTCGGCCATCATAAAAAAATAGGATGCGCCGCTTCACACTAGCGCACCCTAAATCACTTATAAGAAGAATTAACGTTGTTCTGTTAACCGGCCAGTGACTATTCAGCCAAGACACATAATCACAAATTCACGCTAAGCCGCCAAGTCGCCAAGTTTCAATATTAATGTCAACACCGATTAGCGGCTTAGCATGAGTGGAAGTCACTGAATAGGCACGTTGAACTTACGCTCCAGCAAGCAACTTATCAATCAGCGCGGTCACGTCCGAGATAGTCACTTGACCATCAACATCGACATCGCCGCAGATCTCACAACCGCCCTCACCCGTAAGCAGACTGTCAATCAGAGCAGTCACGTCGCTGATGTTCACACTGCCATCGTGATTCACGTCGCCAACAGCATAGCCATGTCCTTCACCATGCAGGACAACGGTCTTGGCCTTGCTCCAAGGGCTCCAGGTGTCGTCGGTGTAATGGGCCTTCACGCGGAAGAAGAAGGTGCCGCCGGCTGTCAGGTTCTTAACTGTGTAGAACTTGTCGGGGGTAATACCGGTAATCAAGCGATAATCGGCATCTCCTT
>CAMVBJ010000015.1 GCA_947165675.1 uncultured Prevotellaceae bacterium | reverse complement strand
AAACTGACAACTAAAAACTGAAAACTAAAAACTGAAAACTGTAAAACTGACAACTAAAAACTGAAAACTAAAAACTGAAAACTGTAAAACTGACAACTGAAATATGAACCAGATATATACCAAGACTGGTGATGAGGGGATGACCAGCCTGCGTGATGGGGTGAGAGTCCCGAAGGATGACCTTCGTATCGAGGTCAACGGTCAGATTGATCAATTAAATGCCCAATTGGGTGTCATCAGGTCGATGCTTGGTGATGATCAGGAGAATTTTGATCTCGTCCTCACCATTCAGCGTGAATTAATGACGGTCATGAGCCACATTGCCACCCCAGATGCTAGCGTGAACCCTCGTGAGCTCCATTGCAGCGAGTTGATCGTCCTGCTGGAACATGCCATCGATAAGGCTGGTTATCAAGGTGGATTTGTCATTCCTGGTGGCGGATCGCGGTTGGCTGCGTTTGTCCATCTGGCGCGCACTCAGGCACGCACCGTTGAGCGGCGTCTGTGGTCGTTGCATCGTGAGCATCCCGTTGACAATGCGACGCTGGTGATGATGAACCGTCTGTCTGATTATCTGTTTGTCTTAGCTAACGAGAAATAATGAGTTTCAAGCGTTTACACCCTGTTATGCTGGCTGGCACAGGCAGCGATGTGGGCAAGAGTGTCATTGCAGCTGCGTTGTGCCGCATTTTCAGGCAGGACGGTTACTGCCCTGCGCCTTTCAAGGCCCAAAATATGGCTCTTAACTCCTACGCCACGCCCGAGGGCTTTGAGATTGGCCGTGCCCAGGCTGTCCAGGCCGAAGCCGCCGGCATCCCTTGCCACACCGATATGAATCCGTTGCTGTTAAAACCACAGAGTGACCACACGTCCCAAGTCATCCTGCAAGGCAAGCCCATCGGCAACAAGAATGCCTATGATTACTGGCGACGTGGGGCTTCTGACATCGATTATCGCCGTGAGGTGTGCGACGCGTTCGATCGTTTAGCAAGCCGATATAATCCCATCGTGATGGAGGGTGCTGGCAGTATCTCCGAGATCAACCTGCGGGATACCGATCTGGTGAATCTGCCCATGGCGCGTCACGCTGGAGCCGACGTGATCCTGGTGGGAGACATCGACCGTGGCGGTGTGTTTGCCTCGGTCTATGGCAGCATTGCCTTGCAAGCCCCCGAAGACAGGAAATTGATCAAGGGCATTATCATTAACAAGTTTCGTGGCGATATGCGCCTCTTTGATGAGGGCCGCAGGATGCTGGAGGACCTCTGTGGCGTCCCCGTGCTGGGCATTATTCCTTATTTCAAGGACATACACATCGAGGAGGAAGATAGCGTGGCACTGGTGCAGAAGTCGATGCAGGCCGAGCGGGGTAAAGTCAATGTGGCGGTTGTGATGCTGCGCCATTTGTCCAATTACACCGATTTTGATGCCCTGGAGCGGGATGCGCGGGTTCACCTCTTCTACACCAATAACACCGAGGACATCAAGCAGGCCGACGTCATCGTCCTGCCCGGCACCAAATCGACCTTACATGACCTGTATGAGCTGCGCCGCAACGGCTGTGCCCAGGCCATCATCAGGGCTCGTCGCCAGGGCGCGACGGTTATGGGCATCTGTGGTGGCTACCAGATGATGGGCATCGAGGTGCTCGACCCCGATCATGTGGAGGGAGACATTGAACGCTTGCCGGGCCTGGGGCTGCTGCCCACCACCACCACGATGAGCGCTGCCAAACAGACGTGTCAAGTCAATTGCCAGTATGGCAGGGGATATGAAATCCACCAGGGAGCGACCCATCCCGTGGATGGTGCCCTGCCATCACCGCTGTTGCACCTTGACGATGGACGCGACGACGGCTACCTGGTGGACGGCAAGTGTATGGGCACCTACGTCCACGGGATCCTGGACAATGCCCCCTTTGTGGATTTCCTGTTGGAGCCCTTCAAGGACAAGTTGGCTCAGGCCGATGGCCCGTTTGACTACGCGGCTTTCAAGGAAGAACAATATGACAAGCTGGCAGCCCATGTGCGCCAGCACGTGGATATGAAACGACTGTATCACATTCTTACCGATCATGATTGAAGGACACGGCGACGACTTGTATCGCTACGATAATATCACGATGAACTTCAGTTCCAACATCTACAATGGGACTGACTTGAGCGAACTGTATGCTTTTCTGAGCACCCGGTTGGATGTCATTCGCTCTTATCCTGAACCGTCGGCCGCCTCGCTTGAGCGGATGATTGCCGCCGATTGCGGCATCAGCCCCGACGAGGTGCTGGTGACCAGTGGAGCGGTTGACGCCATCTACTTGATAGCCCAGACCTACCGCAGCGAGGGCTCATGCCACGTGGTGCAACCCACCTTCCGCGAGTATGAGGACGCTTGCCGCGTGTTCGGTTACCAGGAGCGCTCGGATGGCGCCCTGTGCTGGTTGTGCAATCCCAATAACCCCACGGGCACGGTGATGCCTGCCGGCGAGGTCATGTCGATGGCTGCCCGACACCGCTTGCTTGTGGTGGACCAGTCCTATGAGGACTACACGATGGCACCGCTGCTCACTCCTGCCGAGGCTGTGAATGCTGGCAACATCATCTTGCTGCACTCGATGACCAAGCGCTATGCCGTGCCGGGGCTGCGCCTGGGCTATATCACGGCTCCCGCAGCGGTTGTTACCCGATTGCGTGAGCAGTACCGCCCCTGGGCTACGGGTGCCCTGTCGCTGGAGGCGGGCAAGTGGCTCATCGAGCGGGGCAAGACCGCCATTCCTGACCTCAATGCCTATCTGGTCGAGACCCAGCGCCTGCGTCTTGCCCTCGACGGGTTAGATGGAATCGAC
The DNA here is from genome assembly GCA_947165675.1 of uncultured Prevotellaceae bacterium. Classification (GTDB taxonomy): domain Bacteria; phylum Bacteroidota; class Bacteroidia; order Bacteroidales; family Muribaculaceae; genus Sodaliphilus. The sequence continues at coordinate 64,513 of CAMVBJ010000015.1, read as the reverse complement.
ACGATGGAGACGAGCACCAATTTCTTCCTGTGTACCCTCCGTGAGGCGACAGCCAGTGAGCTCAAGGAGTACTTGGCTCGTGATCATGGTATCCTCATCCGCGATGCCTCCAATTTCACGGGCCTCACGCCCCACCACTTGCGCATCGCCACCCAGTCGCCGACTGAAAACGATGCTCTTGTAGCCGCCATCCGTTTCTTTCTAAATAAAAGGCTGTAGGCTATAGGTGTTAGTTTTCAGTTTTCAGTCGTCAGTTTTCAGTCGTCAGCTTTCAGCTTTCAGTTTTCAGTCGTTAGCTTTCAGCTTTCAGCTACAGCCTATAGCCTTTTATTTCAATTGTCAGCTAAAGCCTATAGCCTATAGCCTACAGCCTACAGCCTTTTATTGTTTTTATTGTACTTATTGTCTTCTTTTTAAATACGATGAACGAGACGTTGTTGATTTTATTACCGCTCTTGCTGGGCTGGTTACTGGATTTCATGCTGGGTGACCCCGCCTGGCTGCCGCATCCTGTCGTGGGCTTCGGCAAAATGATCTCGTGGGGTGAACGCTGCCTGAACCGGGGCACTCACCGCATGGCCAAGGGTGCCGTGATGGCCGTTGCCCTCATTGTGCTGGTCTACCTTGCCGTGTGGGGCTTGAAGCGATCGATTCCCCATGCAATATTATGGCTCGTGCTGGACACGGTCATCGTCTTCTACTGCCTGGCGGGGACGACGCTCATCCGTGAGGTGAGGGAGGTGTTCCTGGCGCTGGATCGCTCGCTGGACGAGGGACGCCGCCAGGTGGCGCGCATCGTGGGGCGTGACACGTCACGACTGACGGCCCAGGAGGTGCGCACCGCTGCCCTCGAGACGCTGGCCGAGAACCTGAACGATGGCGTGATAGCGCCGCTCTTCTGGTTCGCCCTGCTGGGTACACCCGGCATGATGGCCTACAAGATGGTCAACACGCTCGACTCGATGGTTGGCTACCGCACCGAGCGCTACAAGGACTTTGGCTGCTGGGCTGCCCGCATCGACGACGTGGCGGGCTTCGTCCCCGCGCGCTTGACCGCCTTGCTCATGGTCATCGCTTCGGGCCGTTGGTCGCTCGTGAAATTTGTCTTGAAAAACGGCCACCGTCATGCGAGCCCCAACAGTGGCTACCCCGAGGCCGCCTTGGCGGGCATACTGGACTGCCGCTTTGGCGGTCCGCACTACTACTATGGCGAGCTGTTTGACAAGCCCTACATCGGCACCAACGACCGCCCATTGACGACCGCCGACATGCGCACCGCCACTCGCATCAACCGCCTTGCCGAACTCCTCATGATCCTGCTGACAGTTCTCTATTGTACCCTAATGATTAAATTTTCTTAAAATGTAGTAAATATTTATCGTTTTTCAATAAATCATTGTATATTTGCCACTGTTTTATGAACCATTTAATCTTATCAAGTTATGAGTCAGTTATCCATCAAGGTGCTTAAGGGGTTGTGTTATGCGGCACTGGTTGTTGTTGTCCTCGGTTTGGTCTTCTTGTGCTATCAGTCCTATTATGTTCTCACGACGGGTAGCGGTCCTGGTGTCATTAATTGGGATTCACCACGCATCGGGCTGAAGTTAGCCATTTTCATTGCCCAGCGGGTTTCCATACTTGTCTTGATGGGTTTATTTGTTGCTTTTGTGGTCAATATCCTCAAGTACCTGCGTGACGGGCAGATTTTCAATCGAGCCAACGTGAGACTGATGTGGGCCTTGTCAATAGTGGTGCCCATCTATGCTTTCTTGTGCGACAACGTGGGCCAGGCATGCTCTGAGACCAGCGAGATGAATGTTGCGTTGTCCTCTGATTTCTTTGTCTATACCTTAATTGTACTCATTGTGGCTCAACTGTATAAAGTGGCGTATGATGCCGCTCAGGAACAGCAATTAACCATCTAAACGCTTCGTGGTGATGATTATCGTTCATCTTGATGTCATGATGGCGCAACGCAAGATGTCCCTCAACGAACTGAGCGATCACATTGGCATAACCATCGCTAATCTTTCAATTCTCAAGACTGGTAAAGCCTGAGCCATCCGCTTCTCCACCTTCGATGCCATCAGTCACGCTCTGGATTGTACCCCGGGTGACATCCTCGATGATTGCGAGTAATCCTTTTTTTGCAAGACTTCTTTCCAAGTGGGTGATAGAAACACCCATTTGGGTATTGCACCCCCTTATCGAACCAGTTAATTTTGCATTAATAAAATACGTGTCACTATTAAATCAATGATTATGAGAAACTTATGTTTATTTCTAATGCTTGTGGGTTTATACGTCGCTTCCTTTGGACAAAATGGGCAGGATTCCATCATGGAGGTAACGCTTCCCGAACTGGTGTTCACTGAGAGCCTGATTAAACACAATGCCAAGGGAGATGTGTTCAAGATCACCGAGAACCACCGTAAGGGGATGACCAATGTGCTTGACATCATGAACCTGCTGCCTGGTGTGAAGTGTGACCAATTGACATCGAGTGTCAGTGTTAAAAACGACAAGAGGGTTCTCATCAGGGTTGACGGCCAGGAGCGAGACTATGATTATGTTAGAGCCATCGACCCCAAGCGGGTCAAGGAAATTGAGATCATTCATGAATTGCCTGGCAGGTATGTTATAGCTGGGTACAAATATGCCATCGACATCAAATTGAAGAATGATTATATTGGCAATGGTTTGGCCATCAACAACTTCACCATATTCTCGCCTGGCAATAACGGTGATGATGATATTGTCAACGAGCAGCCCAACATCCAGTACTCACACACCGACAAGAAATGGAACTTTAATGTTGGCTATGTCTATGGCCATATTAGATGGAATTACCCCATTTCTAATAGCAAGTCCTACAAGGATTTATCGGGCATGTCCAGCAAGGAATACACCGCCGACAATCCCAATGACCATAACCGCAACAATACTCATGTGGCCAGTGTCGGACTGGACTTGAAAATAGCCAGCAATCAGACACTGTCACTGCGCTCACAGTATCTCCATGACAATGGCAGCCACTCGGCACATTATGACTACACGGGAACATCTACCGATAATTTCACTGAGGCAACTGATAACCGAGTTAAAACCAATGACTACAAGTTGTCGTTGATCTATAATTGCGCCCTGAGCAAGAGGTGGTCGCTGTATGCCGACGTGAGTTACAACTACTTCAAGACCGATAACCGCAATGCCTACTTGATGAATGAGACCCTGCTGACTGATGTCTATTCCACACACAAGAAGGACTATTACAAGGGGACCGTCGATGTGGTTTATAGCCCAGTTGACAAGCTCTCAATGGATTTCGGGTACTCTGGCACTTGGGCTTTCTACCGATTTGCCCAGCGCAACATCCCTGGCTCAAAATCGGATGAGAACAGGCAAAATGTGTTCTCCTATCTCGACTATGCGTTTAACGACAAGTTGAGTGGACGTGTAGGGCTGGCTTTTGAGTCCATCCATATTGGTGACAAGGTCACTTCCGACACCTACAATCAACTGCTACCGACGGCTTCGCTCAACTATATTCCTTCACCGAACTTGCAGTTCAGCGCTGACTACTCTTCAAGGATGGATTATCCCAAACTATATCAGTTGTCACCCATCGGCTACAGCTTGGACGAGCGGATGACCTTTGTGGGGAACCCATGGTTGAAACCTGACTTGCAACAAGAGTTGAACCTGCAGGCTGTTCTGTGGCAGAATCTTGTCTTGCTGGGCAATTATCGATTCTCCAAGCATGCTATCAACGAGTACTATAGCTTTGAAAACGGGGTATATCGGCAATCATTTGTTAATGCTAAGCATTCTTCAATCACGTTCTTGATGATGCACGACTGGAGCATCAATAAGCACCTCACATGGAGCAACTCAATCCAGTTCTCCCATGAGAACATCAGTTGGAATACCGATAAAAACCACGCCAATAACCTGATGTTCAGTAGTGACTTGTCCTATTACATCAACCCGCTCAAGACGCGGATCGAGGTGGGGTATTCACGCTCAATGCGCAAGGTGCCCATGCTCCAAGGATGTGAACAGCGGGAACAGGACCTATGGTATCTCTCTTTACACAAGACCTTGTGGCACGACCGGATCAATGTCTCGCTCACCTATATTCCTCCCATCCGCTTAGGCGTGAGGGAAAATCAGCAGCGCGCCATCAACACTGATTTCTATCAGGAACATCAATGCCTGAACCTGAAGACCTATGACAACCTCATCCTGTTGAGGGTGGGATTCCGTCTGAACAACGACAAGCGCTTCAAGGTCAAGAACCAATCAAAATTTGACGACGAGAAGAACAAAGATAGAGGACTGCTTTGAGCAGCCATGCTGGCCAAGACGAGCGCAACCGCCTATAAGACCTAAATAGCTTCTTCGATACCGTGGTCAGCCGAGGGTACGTCATGTCGCCCTCGGCTGACTATTCACCCATTTGGGGGTTGTGGGTGTGGGGATTGATGGGTAATTTTGTCGCGTGATTAAAAAAAAATCCGTTTGGGGTTTAAAAAATCGGTTTCTGTGTGTATATAGAGTGTATGACAGACAGAGAAAGACATATCGAACGGCTGTTCAGGCAACATTACAGTGCGATGCATCGGCTGGCTTACCTGCTGTTGCACGACGATGACGACAGCAAGGACGTAGTGCACGACGTCTTTGCCAAGTTGCTTGTGGAACAAACGGAACTGCGTGAAACGACCGTCTTGCCTTTTCTGTTGTCATGCGTGCGCAACCAGTGCTTGAATGTGATGCGTGACCGCCGGCTGCATGCCCAGTTGCAGCAGTACTTCATTCCCGACACGGTAGCGGAACAGACATCGCCCGAGGACCTTGAGCGCGAAATTGAAGTGCTCAGCAAGGGCATCGATGCTCTGGTGCCTCCTGTGTGCCGAGAGGTGATACGCCTGCATTTTCATGAGGGGGTGGCCTTGACTGAGGTCGCTCGGCGCCTGGGTGTGAGCCATACCACCATCTACAAGCACCTTCACAGCGCACTCCGTCAATTACGTCAAACGCTAACAGACTATTGAGGTGTAAGAAGGGCAGATGCCAACTTAAAACTTACAACTTGAGACTTAAAACTAAGCAGCAATGAACAAGACCGATTTACTATTCCAGATGCTGGAGCAGCCCGAGCGTTACAGCGAGGCACAATGGCAAGAGATTCTTGCCGATGATGAGTGCCGTGAACTTTATACCCTGATGGCGAAAGTCAAGAGCACCGCCCCCTCGCCCGAGGTGAGCGGGGAGGCCATCGATGCCGAATGGCAACGTCTGGCCCAGTCACAACGTCCTCGTGCCACCATCATCCCCATGTGGCGCAAGGTGGCAGCGACCGCCGCTATCGCTTTGATTCTCTTCGGAGTCTCATACGCTGCCGTCAAGACAGGTTTCTTCGGCCTGCAAAAGCAGACTACAGAGGAGACCGCCGCTGTCAAGACTGAAGCCCCTGCCGTCACCGCCGACGCTACTCCAGAGGCTACCGAACAAGCGACCGACACGCTAACTGTCATGGCCGAGCCTCGGCTTTATGATAACGTGCTGCTGGAGCAGATGCTGAACGAACTCGCTGCCTATTACCACGTTAACGTGGAATACCGCAGCGACGATGTACGCTCGTTGCGTCTCTATTATGAGTGGGAGCCGGACTATTCTCTCGACATGGTCGTGGACATGCTGTCCCACTTCGAGTCGCTCAGCATCTCTCGTGAGGGTAACAAACTCATTGTTGAATCAGCACAGGAGGGCAAGTGATGAAAAGACTATTTACCATGATATTATTGCTGTGCTCCTTGGCAGGCATAGCACACGCGCAGCGCATCACCCGCAACTTCCAGAACGTGTCGATGAGCGACGCGCTGAAGTATATCCAGCAACAGACCGGCAACCACAAGATCGTGTTTATCTACAACGAGTTGGAGGATTTTACTGTTACCACAAACATCAAGAACAAACCTGTTCCTGATGCCATTCGCCAGATCATAGGTTTCTATCCTATCCAGATGATCCAGGGTGATAACAACGATATCTATGTGGAGTGCATCCAAAAGACCGAGCATCACCTCAAGGGTCTGGTGGTTGATGAGAACAATCTGCCGCTACCGTACGCTAACGTCACCCTGCTCAACCCTGCAGACTCGACGATGGTGGGTGGCGGTGTGACTAACGAGAGTGGCCGCTTCGTTATCCCCAATGACCACGGCAAGGTCATCGCACGCATCACCTACGTCGGCTACAAAACCGAGCATCGACTGTGCGCCCGCGATAACGTCGGCACCATCAAGATGCAGCCCGACAACTTTACCCTGAACGGTGTGACAGTTAAGGGTTCCAAGCGATTAACCCGCCCAACCGATCGTGGTTTGCTGGCAAATGTGCAGGGCACTGTGTTGGAGCAATTCGGCTCAGTGACTGAGATGCTGACCCACTTGCCCTTGATGATGGCGGACGGTACCATTGCAGGCCATGGCACGCCTGAAATCTATATCAACAACAAGAAAGTGCGTGACGCCTCTGAACTCGACCGCTATCGGGCCGATGAAATCCTCTCAGCAGAAATCATCACTAACCCTGGCCCAGAATACGGTCAGGACGTCAAGTCAGTCATCCGTCTCAAAACCATCAAGAAACAAGGCGAAGGTTTGAGCGGAAATGTTGCCCTCACTTATCGCAAGGCCAATAAATCGTCTGGGTGGGCAAGCTTCTCACTCAATTACCGTCTAAAAAGCGGTATGGATTTCTTCGTACGCGAATCCTTGCGCAAAGGAACTAACTATTTCTACAATGGGGGAAAGGAAGAACTGATTACATCAAATACTTGGAACTACGAAAGAGTCCGCAGAGCCTACAGTCAATTCAGATTTAATTCCACTGATATCGGATGGAACTGGGACATTAGTGAGAAACATTCGTTGGGTTTGACTTATACTTTTGATACGAATATCGGCAACGTCAGAACAACTGATGAAGAAGATGATCGCGTGTGGCGTGACTCAGAACTTATTGAGGACGGGCACACCACTACCATAACAACCCGTAAGCCAAGACCGGATCATAGCGTCAACGCTTACTATATAGGCGAATTCGGAAAATGGAAAATTGATTTCAGCGCTGACTATTATGGTGGAACGAGCAGTTCACAGATGATGTCATCAACCAGTAAAGAAATCGTTGCGACAAGCACCACCAAGACTAAAAATCATCTTGTGGCTGAAAAACTTACAATCACGGCCCCTGTCCCAACAGGTCAGTTGACTTTTGGTGAAGAGGTGACCAATGTAAACCGCCACAGCAATTTCAAGCAGAGTGGTTTCTCTGCTGATAACCGCACGCACCAGCAAACCAGCACATGGTCCCTGTATGCCAACTATAGCGCGCAAGTCAAGAAATTCTCGTTTGATGCCGGCTTGAGGTGGCAGAACGAGTTGACGCACTATGATGTCAATGGAAAACGAATGGAGGAAATGAGTCCCGACTATCATGTGTTCATTCCACAGTTGAGTGTATCTTATCAAGATGGAGACTGGAGCCATTCATTATCATATCAGGTTTACCGTTTCAATCCACCGTATGATATCTTGAAGTCATCCATCACTTATCGCGGTAAGTATTACTATGAAACCGGCAACCCTTTCCTGCAACCACAAACGCAACAAGGAATTGCATGGGAATCGTCATGGAAGTGGATATATGCTCAAGTGGCCTACACCCGCATGAAAAACGGCTATACAAGTTTTCAAAGCGCATATGATGATGTGAACCATCCTGGTGTGATGCTGATGGATTTCAGGACTTGGCCATCAGGAAATTACTATTCGATGACTTTGAACTTCTCGCCCAAAGTCGGTATTTGGCAGATGAATTACTCAGCAAATTTTTACATCATGGATGTTGACTTGGAAGCTATAGGTATCGACCCTGCCCACAACTGGAAAGGGCTTGTGTCCAGTTTCACGTTTGACAATACTCTTAGTCTGCCATACTCATGGCGCTTCAATGTTCAAGCCAGTTTGACGCCAGGTTATAAATCAATGTACGTGAATAAGAAGACATACGGCTCTATCAATCTCAGACTTAGCAAGAGTTTCCTGAAAGACAAGAGTCTTAATGTAGCCGCTAGAGTGAACGACCTCTTTTATACAACCAAAGAGCGTGGCCTGGTTTATGAGGGCATCAATTACTGTAATGATGGTGATGTCTATCGCGATAACCAGTATTTCCAGTTAAGTGTCTCTTGGAAATTCAATGCCACCCGCAGCCGCTACAAGGGCAGCCACGCCGGTCAAGACGAGCGCAACCGATTATAAAAAAGTATTAATTAAAACGATTATGAAACATCTTATATTTATATTTTTGGCATTGGCCATGCTGAATCTTGAAGCTATTGACGGTATTCATGGAGGTGTGTTTTTCTGTGATGGTCAAGCACATCCTTATACAGTTTGTCTAACCAACAAGGCAGGAGATGAAGTCTGTCATCAGTTCACCGACTCTGCTTTCACGATGGAGTTTCATGAGAATTGGGCGACAATTACGATCACTTCAGCAGGCTATCAAACTACGGTTGACACTTTGGTAATGAATGATGATTGCCTAGTGAATGGCTACTACCACTTTGGAGCCTACGGATTGAAACGACTAGGGCAAACTGATTTCACAAAAGACGGACAATATAACCAAGACGAGCGCAACCGCCTGTAATGAAAATAAATAGCTTCTTTCGGCAGGCAGCTGATAGACTTGACACTGATGCTGCCTGCCTTTACCAAGAATAATACGAGAATAGATGAGACAAATTATAATCATCATATTGTTGATATGTGCCATGGCAGAAACGGCTACAGCGCAGCGCATAACCCGTAACTTCCAGAACGTGTCGATGAGCGACGCGCTGAAGTATATCCAGCAGCAGACCGGCAACCACAAGATCGTGTTTATCTACAACGAACTGGAAGACTTCACTGTTACCACCCATGTCAAGAACAAACCTGTTCCTGATGCCATTCGCCAGATCATAGGTTTTTATCCCATCCAGATGATCCTGGGTGATAACAACGATATCTATGTGGAATGCATTCACAAGACCGAGCACCACCTCAAGGGGCTGGTGGTTGACGAGAACAAGCTGCCACTGCCCTATGCCAACGTCACACTGCTCAACCCTGCCGACTCGACGATGGTGGGTGGCGGTGTGACCAACGAGTGTGGCCGCTTCGTCATCCCCAACGACCACGGCAAGGTCATCGCCCGCATCACCTACGTCGGCTACAAGACCGCCTATCGCCTGTGCAGCCGCGACAACGTGGGCACTATCCAGATGCGACCTGCTGAGTATATCATCAACGGTGTGACGGTAGAAGGTACCCGTATCATGAACTATGTGGATAAGTCAGTCCATACCTTCACTATTGAGCAAATAAGGCAAGCCCGCAATGTCCGTGACCTGCTGGAACACGTTGAAGATCTGAAGATTGATTTGGTAAGCAATAAGATTCAGCGCATGGACGGCGGCAGTGTGAAGATACTGATCAATGGCATAGCAGCCTCAGACATTGACCTGAAGGGCATTCCTGCCAATAAAATCTCAAGGGTGGAATATTACAACATCCCTCCTGCCCGCTATGCCGATGCCGGCACACTCATCAACGTGATTACCAAGCGGATGGAGACTGGCATCAATGCAGGCATCGAGGCAAGTACAGCCTTCACGACGGGCTTTACAAACGATGAGGCTTACCTGAACCTGACTTCGGGCAACCATCAGTTTTCACTCTCTTATTCGTTCAACATGAGAGACTATTCAAAGCGCTTTGGTGAGCAGACTTACGACTATACACTGCAAAGGTACCTTCCCGACGACGCAGCACCAGCGTCTCCTGTTCATTACAACTATCAAAAAAAGACCCACGACAAATTCGGCTATACTTGGAACGACCCCGTCATTAAGTACACCTACAACAAATCTGACGACATAGCGGTACAGATTGTGGCAACGCCCCACTTCAGCCACAGGCATAGCGATGGACAGAGTGATATCCAAAACACATCAACACTTAACACCTCAGTTGCGGGGAAAGGCGAATTTGGCAGCCGCATGAACACATTTGGTCCAGACCTGAACGTGTATGTCCAGAAAACGCTGCCTAAAAATCAAGAACTGTCGATCGACCTCGTGGGCACCTATTATCACAACAGCAGAAAGAACTGGGCTGAGGAGACGGCCGTCAGCGACGGTGAGGTATGGCTGTCAGACAACCAAGAGCAGCAGAACAACAAGTACTCCTTTATTGGTGAATTGGCTTATACTAAGAAATGGGAAAAGGGCAACCTGAGCCTGGGCTATCGCGGATCGTTCGGACGCTCGAATGCCACCATCAGCAACGTGCTTTCAGGCTATGAGGACTATGAATACTCATCTGCCAGTTATCAGCACTATATGTATGCCGAGTATAGTGGCAATCTCGGAAAATTGATGTACCGTATCGGTGCAGGAGCCACACAAGTGACCCAAGACAATACTGATGCTCACGACTCTCATTGGCTCTTCACACCAAAACTCATCCTGAGTACTAATCTATCAAAGACGATGAGCCTTCAGTGGGTTACCTCGTCAAAATCGAATACGCCCCCTATCTCACAACTCAGCAACAATGCCAGCCTCGTCATTCCTGGAGTGCTGAGAATTGGCAACCCGTATCTGAAAAGTTATAACACTTATCGGTCAGAATTTATCCACAAGTGGAACCTTAGCTGGCTACAGACCCAAGTTGGACTATACTATTCATATTCCGATTCTCCTATCAACCGCTATTATACCCAGCAAGAGATTAACGGCCTGCAATATATTGTGGGCACTAACGAAAATGCCAACTATAGCAGTGATTTGGGTGGGTCATACATGTTGGTCATTAGCCCCTTTAAGAGTCAGGTGCTGACGGTGGCCATTCGGGGCTACGTCTCTCGTCAAACGGTCAGTAGCCCCATTATCGGACACTACCATCATACGTGGGCACCGCTCTACTATGCCATTCAGTTCCGGAAGGGCAACTGGGGAGCCTCCTATGTAGGGAACATCGTGTCAAAACGCCTCAATGGATCCACACTGGATGCCGGCGAGAACAAATCTCACCTACAAATTTTTTGGCAAAACAAGAACTGGCGCATCTTCGCCGCTGACTATTGGATATTCACCCGCTCACGCTATTCCGGCTATAGCATGCCGACAAGCATTCTGCAAAGTACATACAAGACCTGGATTGATGACAATAAGTCAATGTTTGTCCTCGGTTTCAGTTACGACTTCTCTACAGGTAAGAGTATTAAGATAGATCGTAAACTGCGAAATAAGGACTCTGACACAGGCAGTTTCTAATTTATACTAGTAATTTCTATACTATGGTCAGCCGAGGACGAAACGATAGGCCCTCGGCTGATTATTTACCCATTGGGGGGATTGCATGTGTCGCGTTTGTTGGGTAATTTTGCCATCGTTTAAAAAAAATTATCTAAGTGTGAAAAAACCTACGGTTGATGTGTCATTAATATAGAACGAAGACACTGACATGAATGACAATAGCATACTCGAGGGGCTGTTCAGGCAACATTACGGCAAGATGATACATCTGGCCAGAACCTTGCTGCATGATGATGCCGAGGCCCAAGACGTGGCCCAGGACGTGTTTGCCCGCCTGCTGGAAAATGATTACCAGATGACGGGCAGCAAGACCGAGGCCTACCTGATGAGTGCCGTGCGCAATCGCTGCATGAACCACATCAGGAACATGCAGATAAGGGAGCGCTTCAAGCACCTCCATCCGCTTGACGAGGCCGATGAGCCGTGCCCGATCGATGAAATGATGGCCGAACTTGAACAGATCAACGCCATCGTCGATAATCATATCGAGGAACCGCAACGTACCATCTTCCGCCTGCGCTTTGACGAGGAGTTGACCTTCCAGCAAATCGCCACCCGTCTTGACATGAGCGTGGGAACCGTCTATAAGTATCTGCGTCAGTGCATCAGCCGTATTAAATTATTCATCTAATGACACCCACCGCAATGGAAACTAACAACAACATCGACCGTCTGCTGGCAATGCTCGACCACCCAGAGCGTTACAGCGAACAAGAAATCATGGATGCCGTGAACCGTGACGAGGCAACGCGCGAGTTTTACCACCACCTCACTCAGGTGGCCCGTGCTCGCCGCAGCCAGCGTAGCCTTAGTCGGCTCGTGGACACGGACAAGGCCTGGAAACAATTTGAGCAAACACATTTGGCACCGCAACATCGTGAGCGCTTGTGGCTGAAAGTGGCGGCTACCGTGCTCGGCGTGCTGATGATGTCGGGCATCGCATGGGCAACGGTTTACACCGTACGCCACATCACCGCCACTGATTCCTCCAAACCAAAGACCGAAAACATCGTTACCACAAGCACGAGCGATGCAGCGGCGGCACCTGACAGGACAACCGTGACCGATACGACGGCTGTTCAGGATGTGGCACCCGTGGTATATGACAACACGCCGCTCGAGCAGATGCTCAGTGAGATGGCCGCCTATTATGGCATGACGGTCGAGTTCCAGAACGAGGAAGCCCAGGGCCTGCGTTTCCATTTTGTATGGAATAAGAATGACGGCCTGGAAAAAGTGCTGGAGGACATGAGCCACTTTGAGAGTGTGACCATTGAACGGACAGGAAACCAATTAATTGTGTATTAAGACCATGAGAAAAGCCATCGTATTCATTGCGTGCTGCATGACTCTCGTCGCAGCACAGGCCCATCACGTGACCCGTAACTACCGTGACGTGTCGATTGCCGACGCCTTACGCCAGTTGGCCGAAGAATCCCGCGACTATACCATCTACTTCCTCTATAATGAACTGGAGGACTTTACGATAACCACTCATATCAAGAATAAGCCTGTGCCCGAGGCTATCCGCCAGATGATCGGTTTCTATCCCATCCGCATGAGTGAGGGCGAGAAGGGCGAAATCTATGTGGAATGTGTCCATAAGACCGAACACCACCTCAAGGGCATGGTGATTGACGAGAACAACCTGCCGTTGCCCTATGCCAATGTCACCTTGCTCGATCCCGCCGACTCGACGATGGTGGGCGGCGGAGTGACGGGCGAGAGCGGCCGGTTTGTCATCCCCAATGACCACGGCAAGGTTGTAGCCCGCATTACATACGTCGGCTACAAGACCGCCTATCGCCTGTGTGCCCGCGACAACGTGGGCACCATCAAGATGCAACCTGACCAGTTTGCACTCGGTAATATCACCATCGAGGGCTCCAGAATCCATCACAATGCCACGGGATACACGATAAACCTCCGTTCATCGGATATTACCAAAGGCAAACAGGCATCAGACGCATTGGCTTTTCTTCCAGGCGTCAGCATAGAAAAAGACAGTTACAAAATCAACGGCCTGGAGGTGAGCGAGATTTATGTCGATGGCGTGAAACTCACATCGAAGGACGAACTCAAGAGCATACCTGCCGACATGATTGACAAAGTGAAAGTCAACTATCTCGCGGCAGTCAAGCAGAATGCCGCAGATGCGGGTGGCACGATTGAAATCACGCTGCTACGGCCTTCCCAGGACGGGTATTATGGGTCCCTGAGCGGAAGCACTAGATATCAGTTTGGGAAGAATGGCATTGACGATGAGAGCCTGGGTGGCGTCATCTACTACCGACACAAGAACTTGAACATCTATGACAACCTGTCAATGCACTGGTTTCAATATCAAGAGACGGCAAAACAGTCGATCTTGAACCAAGCAACGGATCAACTCACGGCAATGCGTGAGAAGCAAAAGATTAATGGGCATAATTTCCGTAACCGATTGAGTCTCACGCAGCAACTGAACGAGAAAAGTTCGTTTGGCGCAAGTTATGCCATCCAGTCATTCAAGAACAGGGTCAATACCGTGGACAAGGGCGAGGCAGGTATCTCCTGGGTCGATACAAGGAATAATGTCCTGGATCAAGAGGTTACATTGAAGTATAGCACTGCATTTGGCCAGCGAGGGTCCACGTTGGAGATGATTGGTGACTATTACAACCGTCAGTCGCGCAGCAAGTCCCACTATGCATACAATCAGAATTCTTCAAGCGTGTCTGAGGATAAGACCTCACTAAACATGTACAAGTTCTCGGTGGATGCGACCATTCCCCATGGTCCCAAACTGATATGGAATTGCGGTGCCTCGGTGCGATATATCACATCAAGATATAACCCGACAGTTGGTTCTACAGACAATGCCGACCGCTTCCAGACAAGCCTGATACCGACTCATACGAGTGGATTGACACCGCTGTTTTATGCTTCAGCCAAAGGCCAAATTTGGAGAATCCAATATAGTGCAGGTGCCAATTTCCAGTTGAATAGGATCTGGTACGAGACTTTGGACGATGGCATAACTTCCTCTGACACCCAATGGGGCATCAATCCCACGGTACAATTGATGATGCCGCTGGATGGAAAGGGTAAGCATTCGCTGATGCTTAGTTACAAGCGCACGCTTGGCGATATACCTTATTCTGCCATCTCCTCCACCATACGGTGGACTGACGCCTACAACTACACTGTCGGTAACCCCGACTTGAAGGCCCAAACGGGCGATATGGTCCTTGCGGGCGCTTCCCTGTTCGGCAATCTGCTGAATCTGAATGCCGCATATGCCAGAACCAACAATACCATTTATTGGGAAACCAGGCAAAGCACTGTGGCTTCCGACTTGTTTTATACCATCTTTGTCAATCTGCCTGCTCAAGATGCCTATGGCTTGATTGCCGAGGTCAATTGGAACCCAATTAAACCATGGACGATGAAGTTGTCTGGCAGGCTTTGGATTGAGTGTGAGGACGTGACTATTGGCGGTGTTTACTATAAGAACACGAGGTTGCGCCCTTACTATCTCATGTACAACAACTTCAATTTCAGGCACGGCTGGGGCGGTATGCTGAATTTCTTCTGTGAACCGACGTACAAGACCTATGACCGCACCCTCTTTACCGTGTGGGAAATCTGGGGGCAGATATATAAGTCCATGTGCAAGGACAAGTTGCAGTTGACGCTCTCATTTTGTGCGCTGGGCGACCGCCGCAAGTATGACAAACAGGCTAACGGCTACAAGGTGACTTATGACTATACCACACCAGTTCAGAGCATTGAACTCTCATTGAGATGGAAATTCTCGGGCGGCAAGAGCCATGACTTCAATGTCCTGAAAAACGGTTCGCAGAACTACAATGAGATTAAAGACATCAGGTAGCGCCCCGCAGCAGTGCTAGAAGTACTTGGTGATGTGTGCAGTGTCGAAGTTGTTCATCTCGTTGATCATGTGCACGGATGATGCGATGATGGGGTAGGCGCACAGGGCACCGGTGCCTTCGCCAAGACGCAGTCCCAGGTTGAGGATGGGTTTGGCATGGACGATGTCGAGCATGCGGCGGTGACCGCTCTCGTCACCACAGTGGGTGAAGATCATGTAGTCCTGGACGGCGGGGTAGAGGCGGATGGCAGCGATGGCACAGGCCGTCATGATAAAGCCGTCGATGAGCACGACAAGGTGTCTTTCGGCTCCCCTTAGCATCGCCCCGATAGCCGTCACCATCTCAAAACCGCCAAAGTAGCGGATGGCGTTTTCAGTCGTGTGTTCCATGGTCTCATGGTAATGTTGCAATGCTTGGGCAAGTATCTGGCGCTTGTGTTGGATGCCGGGGTTGTCGAGGCCAGCCCCGGCGCCTATGCAATCGTCGAGCGGGATGTTACCGAACAGGCTCATCCAGATGCTTGACGGCGAGGTGTTGGCAATGCCCATCTCGCCGATGCCCAGCACCTGGCACCCCTGGCTGGCGCACTCGTCCACGAGGTCACAGCCCGATTGGATGGCACGGTCGAACTCTTGCTGGCTCATGGCTGGCTCATGCAGGAAATTGCGCGTGCCGCGGGCTATCTTGCGGTCGATAATGCCCTCAACGCCACTCAGGTCATAGTCCACGCCCACATCCACAATGCGCAGGTCAAAACCGTGCTGGCGGCAGAACATGTTCACGCCACCACCCCCACGGGTGAAGTTGATCATCTGTTGCCAGGTGACCTCGCGGGGTGACACGCTCACGCCCTCGCGCTCGATGCCGTGGTCGCCCCCCAGCAGCAGGTGGCATGGATGGTTGAGGGAGGGCGTCAAGGTGTGCTGGATGAGGCAGATCTGCATCGCCAACTCCTCCAGTCGGCCCAGCGACCCTTTAGGTTTGTTCAGATGGTCGATTTTTTCTTGTATGCGCTGTTCCAGCGACTTGTCGGTGTGTTGTATTTGGAATTGTATCATTGTTTTCAGTTTTCAGTTTTCAGTTTTCAGTTGTCAGCTAACGCCTAACGCCTAACGCCTATTGCCTACAGCCTACAGCCTAAAACCTACGGCCTAAAAGGGATGCCCGAGACCATGAGGATGACCTCGTCGGCACGGCTGGCGATGTACTGGTTCATCCAGCCTTGCAGGTCGGTGAAACGTCGTTGCACGGCATCCACGCTCACGCCGCCGCTGCCGATCTCGTTGGTCACAAAGATATAGGTCGCGTCACGGGCGGTAAAGCGGTCAAACTCCTCCTTCACGGCCTGTAACGTCTTGTCAACGTCCTGGTTCTCAAAGAAGAAATTGGTGAGCCACAGTGTCACGCAGTCGATGACTGCCACACGGCCTGTCAGGTCGTGGCGGCTCAGGTATTTTTCCTCCTCGATGTTAGTCCACTGGGGGCCGCGTCGCTCCTGATGGCGGCGCACCCTCTCGCGGAACTCTTCGTCCCATACATGGGCGGTGGCTACATAGACGGGATTGTCGCTCAGGCTCAATGCCAACCGCTCGGCATGGCTGCTCTTGCCCGAGCGTTGTCCTCCGGTAATCAGAATGATCTTGCTCATTGCTATGGTGTCGTGTTTTGTGGGGCGCGGCTATGCCACGGCCGTTAAATGTGAATGATAATAAAGCCTCCGTAATCGGTCAGGTTGCTCCAGGCATTGTCCCACTGGTAGAGCCCGGCATGAATGCCTGCACTGATGAGCACTCCGGCATGGGCAAAGATTGCGACACGCTGGTAGGGCTTGCCCTTGAGCTCATCGAGGAACGCCGATACCCGCTGGTATTGCTGCATGAAGCTTTCGCCACCCGTTGTGGGCTGATGGATATAGTCATCGTACCACTCTTGCAGGTGGGGATCCTGTATTTCGTCATAAAGCTGCATCTCCCATTGGCCCATGTTCATCTCCTTCAACCGCTCGTCGGTCTGGGCTTGTGGATAGCCACAGTGGGCAGCCAACATGCGGGCGCGGGTCAATGGCGATGAAAACACCTTGTCAAACGGCAGGAATTGTTGCAATGACTGGCGCGTCATCTCGGCCTCTTGCTCAAAGGTCGCTCTCACGGGGACGTCGGTCCAGCCGTAGCAAGTCCCCTTGGGGACATCAACGCTGGTATGTCTAATCAATACAACTTCCATCATATATAGTCGTTAATCGTCAGCCATTAGTTAGAGACTAGTGACTTTTTGACTAGTGACTAACGATTTGTGCTTGTTGTATTTATTGTTGTTTAATATATACGTGTTACCACTCTTCACAACAGTTGCTGTGAGCAAACCACAAGATACACCGCCAGTTCCACCAGCAGGCACACGGCTCCACAACAGTCGCCCGTGTAACCTTGTAGCTTGCGCAGCATGAGCAGGTATAGGAAATACATCACCAGGGCGGGTAGGGCGATTACTAAATACCAACTGATGCCCGTCATCCCGATCATCAGTGCCATGGGCAACAAGCCCTGGACAGTCAGGCTCAGCCCAGCAGCCAGGCTGGGCTTGCGGTAGATGGTCCTGTTCTTGGCTTCTTCCTCGCGGCGGGCGTAAGGGAGCATGTTGATCAGCTGGCTGGCAACCATCTTGGAGAACGGGTCGGCTGCAAGAACCGTGAGTGCCGCAACGGTCGGTGGCAAGCTGTAGAGTGTTGCCCCCAATAGCATCATGTAGAGGATGAGTCCTAACACGCCGTAGGTGCCGATGTGTGAATCCTTCATGATGGCCAGAATACGGGCACGGTCTCCTCCACCGCCAAAGCCGTCCATGAAGTCGGCAAGCCCGTCCTCATGCAACGCCCCCGTGACGAGCAGCCTCACGACAATCGCTGCAATCACGGCCACAGGCCACGGCAGGACCATACTGCCAAGGAATAGTGTTGCAGCCATTGCTCCGCCCGTGAGCCAGCCAGTCATGGGCCAGAACTCAACGACGGCTTTATAACTTGCTTGAGGTGGTTGGTAAATGCGCCACCATGGCAGCCTCGTGAAGAAGATCAACGCGGCCCATGGAGTATCAAACCACCTCGTTTTTACTGATGTCTCTTCCATTGGTGCAAAGGTACAAAGAAGTTTTCAGTTGACAGTTGTCAGTTTTCAGTTTTTCAGTTTTCAGTTTTTCAGTTTTCAGTTGTCAGCTTTCAGTTGTCAGCTTTCAGCTTTCAGCTAAAGCCTATAACCTATAACCTACAGCCTATAGCCTATAACCTACAGCCTAAAAAAGCCTAACCAAATATCCTCCTTATCCCCTAAAAAAGTAGTACCTTTGCAGTGAAAAATAAGATACAGAATTAAGAATGAAGAGATTATTTGGAATTATTTCAGTTTTAGTACTATTGTGTGCATGTTCGTCTCAAGGTGACAAGCAGTCTATATCGGGTGCCGATTCGATGGAAGAGGTGGCCGTGAAGTACGCTACAGGATTCAGTGTCAGGGATTCGGCCAACATTCGGTTAGTTGACGTGGGCAAGAAAGACCATTTTGCACTGGTCCATGATGCCGATGTTGCTGTGCCCGAGGGATATACCAAGGTCAAAGTGCCCATCGAGCGCACCATCTGCATGACAGCGTTGCAGCTATCCAACTTCACCATCCTTGATGCCCATGACGTGGTCAAGGGTATCACGGGCACCAAAAACCTTTTTGACACCGACATCAAGGCCCGTGTCAAGGATGGCCGTATCGTCAAGATAGGCATGGAAGGCGAATTTGACCCCGAGGTGGTGATGGCTGCCAATCCTGATGTCATTTTCATCTCGCCATCCAAGCGTGGTGGCTATGATGCCATCAAGGAAATCGGCATCACGCTCATTCCTCACTTGGGCTACAAGGAGCTGGACCCGCTGGGACAAGCCGAGTGGATCAAGTTCATCGGTATGTTCATTGGCAAGGAAAAAGAAGCGGCCGGAATCTTTGCAGGTATCGAGAAGCGCTACAATGAGTTGAAGGAGAAAGCTGCCAAGGTCGAGCAGCGTCCCACGGTCACCAGTGGCGAGATGCATTACGGCAACTGGCATGCCGTGGGCGGCAAGAACTATCTGGCGCAGATCTTCCGCGACGCGGGTGCCGACTATGTGATCAACGACGACGAGACCTCGGGCGAGGACCTGGAGTTCGAGAAGATGTATGCCCTGTCGGCAAATGCCGACTACTGGCGCATCCTCAACAGCTATCAGGGCGATTTCTCTTATGAGGCATTAAAAGCCTCTGAGCCTCGCAACGAGATGCTCAAGGCCTTCAAGGAGAAGAAAGTCATCTACTGCAACATGAAGCAGACGCCTTATTACGAGATAGCCCCTGTCAAGCCCGACGTGCTCCTCAAGGACTTTGTCGCCATCTTCCACCCCGAGCTGGTCGAGAAGGACTACCAGCCCACCTTCTACCGCCTGCTCAAATAAACTCTAATAACTTCAAAACAAAAATAATAACAATAAATACAATTGAATTGTTATTCGAGCAGTCAAAATAGTGTGTTGATGTCACAGTATTGATTGTATTTATTTTCTTTTTTAATTGATGAAACGTACACTGCCGTTGATGCTTGCACTGGTTGTCGCCATCCTGGTGATGGTGGTTGTTAACCTCCTGATCGGTTCGGTCAAAATTCCCGTGGGTGACATCTGTCGGATACTCCTGGGCCAGGGCGGCGACAACGAGATCTGGACCAATATCATCCTCAGTTCACGCTTGCCCCAGGTACTCACCGCCATCGTGGCGGGAGCTGGACTGGCCGTGAGCGGACTGATGATGCAGACCATCTTTCACAATCCGCTGGCAGGTCCGTCCATACTGGGTATCTCCAATGGCGCCAGCCTGGGTGTCGCCTTTGTCGTGCTGCTGTCTGGTCAGTTGGGTGGGGTAGCGTTAAGCAGTTTGGGCTACCTGGGTGATGCAGCAGTTTCCATCGCTGCCATCGTGGGAGCGCTGGCTGTGATGATGTTGATTGTGTGGATTTCGGGCAAGGTGCGCGGCAATGTCACGCTGTTGATTATCGGTGTGATGATCGGTTACCTGGCTACTGCCATCATCGGTGTGTTGAAGTTCCTGAGTCCCGAGGAGGATGTTAAGGCCTTCGTCGTGTGGGGATTGGGCTCGTTCTCCCGGGTTTCGGGCGACGAGATGATTCTCTTTGTCGTGCTCATGTGCATCCTGTTGCCCTTGAGTTTCCTGCTTGTCAAGCCGTTGAACGCCATGCTGCTGGGCGATCGCTATGCCGCCAACCTGGGCGTGAACGTGGCACGGGCCCGCACCTGGATCATCGTGTGCTCGGGCACGCTGGTAGCTATCGTCACCGCCTATTGCGGTCCCATCATGTTTATCGGCATGGCCGTGCCCCACCTGGCGCGCGGCATCTTCCGCACCAGCGACCACACGCGCCTGCTACCCGCCACCGCCCTGTGTGGCGCCGCCCTGGCGTTAATCTGCAATCTGACAGCCCGTGCCCCCGGCTTCGAGGGCGCCATGCCCGTCAACAGTGTCACCGCCCTCGTCGGCGCCCCCATCATCATCTACGTCCTCTACCACCGCCGCAAGACCACCGTCGAGTAACTCCACAACAAAAAAAAGGAAAACAAGAAGTACAAGAAATACAAATAATAAATCGGTTGTCAATCGGATTTATAGATTGTACTTCTTGTATTTCTTGTTTTCAATAACGCATTCGCGATTTATTTGACGTTGGCCCAAACACAGGGTAACTGCCGCAAGACCTCCTATGAGTAACCGCCTTCATGAATCATCAATCACATGCTTTATTAAGTTTTAGCGGTTTAGTTTTGATTGGGCTATTTTGATGAAAAGTTGCAAGTGTGCCAGATTATATTAATAATTCTTAAAAAGCGGAAGCAAAATCGTTTTATAAATTAAAAGATGTAACTTTGTAAAATAAAGACAAGCCATTCCAGAGGGTTTAATAGGTTCTGCTCTCCACATGGCTTGGAATAGTATTTATAGAACCTACCTTATGAAGCCAAAATGAAACGTTATTTTACCCTTTTGTCAATCTGTTTGCTTGTGTTGTGTGCACAGGCACAGACTCAGTTCATTTCAGGTAAATTCAAGTATGAAGTGATCGAAGGCACCAATAATAAGGTGCAGATTATTCCCAAGAGTAATTCCGAGAGCGGGGCTGGCTATAGCAACCTCGTTTCGGCGGATTTCAAGACCACGGTGACTTACAATGGTGTGTCCTATGATGTGGTGGGCATTGGCGCCAATGCGTTCTACAAGTGCACTCTCAATGAACAAGCCATCCTACAGTTGCCTGAGGGCATCATCTTCATCGATGAGGGAGCATTCTCCTTCACCGAGATGGGCTCATTGAAGATGCCAACTACCCTACAGTTCATTGCCGAAACAGCGTTCAGCGACAATAAACTGGCTGGAATGACCGTCTTGGCCGACAACCCATATTTTGCACACTTGGTCTCTACTCAAGGCAACGTCTCCTACACGATGCTCACTAATAAGGAGAAGACCAAGATTATTGCTGCACCTGGAGCTAAACCCACACAGTTCAGCGCCAGCGGTACGACCTATCTCACCTCAATCACCATTCCAGAACAGATTACCGAGATTGGCGATTATGCTTTCCGCGGTAATCCCACACTCAAAACAGTGAATTTCCATGCTGGCATCACAAGCATTGGCAAGGGTGCCTTCTACGGAACTCTGCTTACCAAGGTGAACATCCCAAATCCAGATTGTGAGATCGGCAATAGCTGTTTCAGTAATAGCCAGGTGAGTAGTGTTACATTGCCTCAAGGTATGAAAAAACTGGGTCGCCATGTGTTCTTTTATTGCACCAACCTTACCAGCCTTACCCTGCCTGAAGGCATGGAGGAGATAGGCATGATGTGCTTCGGTAGCTGCTCCCTGACCAGTGTGAACTTGCCCAGCACGATGGTCAAACTCGACAGCTGCTCACTCCAAGATAACCCGTTCACCAGCATCAACCTCAAGAATGTCAAGTATGTGGGTCGTCAGGCATTCAGCCAGTGTATAAATCTTACGTCTGTCACCAGCAACGGTATGCTTGAGGAAATTGATGGAGCTGCCTTCACCCGTTGCCCGCTCACAACAGCCTATCTGCCTGAAGGTATGCAGACCATTATCATGAATGCCTACTTCCGCTGTACAAACCTAAGAACGGTCACTATTCCCACGACGGTGACTACCATCACTGGTAACCCCTGCGTGGGTGCCACGTCGTTGACTGCATTTAACGTGGCCGAGGGCAGTGAATACTTCTCTACCTTTGATGGATGCCTCTATGCTACTGGGGGCTATACTGTCAAGCCTGAGAAGGGACGTGCCGATGGGGATGAGATCTATGGACTGACTGCCTTGGTGGGAGTTCCCAACGGTTGGCAGCAAAGCGTGCTCCGAGTACCGGAGGGCGTGACCGTCATTGCCAACCAAGCAGCGCGTGAGGTTACTTCTATTACCGAGGTGGAATTACCCTCGACGCTTGTCGAAATTCGTCCCAGCGCTTTTAGCAGCATCACAGGCATCACTCGGGTGACATGCCTTGCAACCACACCGCCAAACAGTGGCAGCTACTTTACTGATGCGGTTTATCAGAATGCTACTCTATATGTGCCCATGCGCAGTGTGGAACTCTACCAGAGCGCCGAGGGATGGAGTAACTTCCAGCATATTGAGGGTATCGACACTGGTGATGATCCTTTCCTGTTGGGCGACGTGAACGACGATGGTAAGGTGGCGATTAACGATGTGACTGCTTTAATCGATTACTTGCTGAGTGGCGATGGCACGGGTATCAATGTAGCCGCTGCTGACTGCAGCCAGGATGGCACGATTGCAATCAATGACGTGACAGCCCTGATTGACACCTTGCTGAGCGGAGAAAATTAATTGTAAATCGGGATAATACCTCAAGTAGCTCAAGTGTCATCAAATGCTTGAGCTATTTTTATGGTTGGCCTTGCTGACTGAATAGATGGTGCCGGTGTCGGTGATGAGGAGGAGAGTGAGGTGGCCGTTGGGGAGTAGAGGAGTGCAGTGGCGGGTGCAGTGGGTGATGACGACGGTGGCAAAGTCTTGCAGTTTCTCTTGAGGGATGCGGTCCCACAGTTCGCGGGCGAGGGTGAGGTCGCTCAGGTCGATGTCGATGCCTGCCTCGTGGAGCATTTGGGAGATAAATGCCTTGTCCATAGTTGTGTGGCGGCTGTGGGTGTCAAGGTTGCCGGCCGCGAGCTTGACGGCCTTGCCCAACATCACGCCCAGGGTGACGTTCTTGATATCGAGTTCGCTGGCGATTTTCAATGTCTCGCCGATGTAGTTGCCATATTCCACAAAGGCCTGCTGGGGCAGGTCGGGGTACAATGCCTTGACAAAGCGCTCGCTCTTGCCGCCGCTGTTGATGACCACGCGGTCGCTGCCCGACGCCTGTGCCACCTGCATGCACTTGCGGATGCTGCCGATAAAGGCCTCCTCGCTGAAGGGCTTCACGATGCCCGACACGCCGATGATGCTGATGCCTCCCTCGATGCCCAGCCGTGGATTGAACGTGCGGCGGGCAATGGCGGCTCCCTGGGGCACGCTGATGGTGATGCTCACGTTTTCCTTGATGTTGTCACGCATCATCTGTCGCGGTGCCTTGTTGATGGCGGGCTCGCCAGGCGGGTAATCAAAGCCAGGCACGGTGAACCGTCCCACGCCCTCGCCACCGTGGATCTCAAATGTGTCACTCTCTTCCACACTGGCACGTATCTCGATGCCATTGGTCACATCGGGGTCGTCGCCCGAGACCTTGATGACAGCAGCATAATTTTCCCCAAATTGCACCGCCACATGGATGGTCTCTCCATCAGGGAGAATGACAGGCACTTGAGGCGGTGTTTCGCCCGTGAGTAGTCGCCGTGTGGCAGCAATGGCGGCTGCCGTGGCACATGTGCCTGTGGTCAGTCCGCTGTGTAATGGGTAAAACTCGGGCACCAACCGTTCTACTGCTCGTCGCAGTCCGTAAGGACCGTTCACATGCTCAATCGTCACACCTGGCAATGACGGATAGTCGGGGCGCATCACGACAAACGCTTTCACACCCGCTGCTCGTGTGGCTTCTATTTTCTCGATAAAGCCGCCACTTGTGCCACTCTCCTTGGTGATGATGGCTTGAGGCTGCAACCGCTCAATGAGGTTAGTGGTATCGTCTTGCTCATAGTAAACGAGGTGATCATCAGGAAAACCTTCTTTTTGGACTTTTTCCAATGACTCCTCGCGATGAAGGATGCGGAACCAGCATTCATGCCCCTGCCAATAGGGCTTCAACTTGGTAATGGTGTTCACGCCTGTCAGGGCCAGTAACCTGGTGATACCATGCTTGCCGAGTTGCTGCATGGCATCTTCATAGTCGCGGCACCACACGAGGTCATGGTCGTGAGGCGGATAGATGCGGTCATAGCGGATGACAGGAATACCCATGCTGCTGGCGAGTTTCACTACATTGCGGTGCAATGCTTCGGCAAACGGGTGAGCAGCATCCACCAGCAAGCGTATGTCATGCTCGTGGCAGAACGCTTCCATTTCATGCACCTCCATGCCTCCGGTAAGGCGGATGCCATGAGCCAACTGGATGTCTTGCAGCTCGCCTCGGGTGGAATACCAGTAAGCGGCGCCCGATTCATCGAGCACCTTAGCCGCAACGCGGCCCTCAGTCGTTCCACCCAGTACGAGAATCATAATTCTTAGTTTTTAGTCACTAGTCGCTAGTCGTGAGTCTTTAGTTTTCAGTCGTAAGTCTTTGGTCTTTAGATATTTAGTCTATAGTCTATAGTTTATGAAATCCAGTGTCCAGATGGCAACTATTGACTATCGACTATCGACTAGTGACTAGCGACTACTTTTCGCCCTTGCGAAAAAGATGAGTAAAATGCTTGTTGTACAGTTCTGACAAACCCTTGCGGTTGTCGATGGCCTCGCCCACAACAAGCATTGTCGTGAGCGTGAGGTTATTGTCGTGGACAATCTTAGCCAGGTCTTTCAACACACCACGGTAGATGCGCTGGTCGGGCCATGTGAGGTGGTAACAGGCAGCTACAGGAGTATCCTCAGGGTACTCCATGAGCAGTTCCCGTTGCACGTCATCGACAATAGCGGCGCTCAAGAAGATGCACATCGTGCTCTGGCTGCGCGCCAGCAAGTGCAATTGCTCCTTCTCGGGCATGGGCGTGCGTCCCTCGCCACGGGTGAGGATGATGGTCTGCGTGCGCTCGGGGATGGTGAATTGGCTCCTCAACTCGGCTGCTGCGGCAAGAAATGACGAGATGCCCGGCGTGATGTGGTAACGCATATTGTGTTGGTCAAAAAAGGCCATCTGCTCCTGTATCGCTCCAAAAATGCACGGATCGCCCGTGTGAAGGCGCACGATAAACCGTCCCTGGTCATAGAACTCCTTCATTAACTCGCACTGTTCCTCCAGATTCATGCCAGCCGAACTGCGAACGACGGCACCCGGCTTGGCACACAGGGTCAATTCGCGTGGCACGAGTGAACCCGCATACAGGATGAGGTCGGCCCGTTCCAGCATCTTGCGGCCTCGCACCGAGACCAGGTCGGGGTCGCCAGGTCCTGCACCCACGATCTCGATGAATCCTTCCTGATTGCGCAGGTATTGATAATCAATGGCAAGGGCTACAGTGAAATTCTTGCCCTTGATTTTGGGAACAATTAATTTTCCGTTGTTGGAACCCAAGATGGCAGCGGCTTCACACACGCTGGGCGTGCCCACGTGCTTCTCGACCGTCTTGCTCGGGTTGGGCACCTCGACGGCAGCCAGTTGCTCGGCAGTGAAGAATTCAACCTTCTCGTTATACCCTTCTTTTAATAATTGCACAAAAGGTTCATCAGACTTGACGTCAATCGTGCAATAACGGCAAGCGCAGGGTAAGATGCCCCATTCAGCTAAGGCCTCGTCCATTTGGTCATAGATAAACTTATAGTCATCGGGGTGATGGGCCAGACCAAAGCCGATAGTGCCCACCATAGGAACGAAGTGCAAGGACAACATTCCTTCAGGCGCATAACGGCGGAAAGGTGTCACCATGATGAGCAAACGGTATTTCTTGGGGTCAGCTTCGCTGAGGTCGTTGATGATGGTGACGTGTTCAGGAAGCGTCTTCTCCAGATAATCGGTTCCCTTGTCACGCACCTCCATCAACAAAGCCGTGGGCTTCCGGTTAACAAAGGCGAAGATACAAGTATTCATGTCGTCTTCGCTGGCAATAGGCCAGTTAAAGCGCTCTTCCAACGTATCCAATGCCCACAGTCCAGCATTGTCGCTCTGGGTCGTGATGACGGGTTGGGCACCCAAGGTCGAGGCCACTTGTTTAGTCAGGTCGTTGGCGCCCCCCACATGACCAGATAAAACCGAAATGACGTGGTTGCCCATACTGTCCACACAGATGACGGCTGGGTCAGTGTGCTTGTCCTCGATGAAGGGGGCTATCGTACGCACGCAGATGCCCATAGCGCCAATGAAGATGTAGGCGTCAAAGTCCTTCCATCGTTTAGCAACCTCGGTGCGTTTGATGACTGAAGCCTGAAACTCTTGCTGGAGTGTTTCGGCTGAATGGCGACCTTCGTCGCTGATGGGTATGATGGCTATCTTCTGCATTTCAATATTTCGATTGGGTTGTTGTCATTCAAGATAATGCTTGTGGGCTGGTCTTGGGTGAGTCCCAACTCCTGGCACGCCTCGTTAAACAGTTGGTGGCTGTCGGTGTGTACCATCGGCGAGGTGACGCTGTTCATCACGATAATGCCATCGTTGGTCAGTACCGTCAGCACCTTAGTCATGATTTCTTTGAGCTTTCCGCCATGACCACCGATGAACACGGCATCAGGACGTGGCAGGTCTTTTATATTGGCCTCAAGAAAATCCCCCATGTGGACGTTGATGCCGGGAGCGCCATGGCGACGGCTGTTCTCGTGTATCAAAGCCTCACATTCGGGCCTTATCTCAAAGGCCTCAACGTGCAGGTGCGGGAATTGCAGACGGGCCTCGATGGACACGCTTCCGGTGCAGAAACCGATGTCCCACAACACGCTTTTCTGCTGCAATTCCATCGCCTGAAGTGTCAATAGCCGGATAGGGGCCTTGGTGATCATCTTCTCTCGGCCATTTAACAGTGCAAACTCGCTCTCGGGAATACCGAAGGGTCTCGTCGTGGTGTGGCCACACAGAATCAGACAATTGGGATAGTCAAAATCGTGTTCTACAGCCTGTTCGAGTGTCAAGGTCGTGATATGTTCCTTCTTGGGGTTGCCCAAGTGCTCACCCACGTGCATCGTGTAATTGTCGTAGCCATAATCCAGCATACGGCGGGCAATGGCGGCTGGCGTGTGCTCGCGGTCGGTGAGAACGCCTATTTTATTGGCACGTTCAATAAGCGCTCTGTCCAACTCTGGCCAAGGGCGCCCCGTGAGCGAAACAATGCGCATGTCGTGGTAAGGCAACACCAGGCGATGGGCCAGCGTTTGTAAGGAATTGAAAGTGGGGTAGAGGATTATCTCGGCATCAGGCATCTTGCGCTTGATGGTGTTGGCAAACCCGAAAAACAAGGGGTCTCCGCTGGCAAACACCACCACCTCGTCGTGATACTGCTTAAAGACTGCATCCAGTGGCACGGTGATGTCAATCCATGTTGAACCATCAGGCAGATAGGGCGCGACAAGCCCGTAGTGACGCTTGCCACCCGAGAAAATCCTTCCCTGACGAATCATATCCAGCACCTCAGGCGGGAAAAAAGGCCTCGGCGCATCAGAAATGCCAATCACATAGAACTTCATATCATTCTTTATTTTTATTGTTCAAACAACTACCTTTTCAGTCAAACAACATGAACAACAAATAACAACAGAAACCACTTATATATTATTATTGTTGTTTGTGTTGTTCATAGTTGTTATGGTTGTTTGAAAAAATGTTGTTTGATTGAGTGTCAAAGGTCTCGTCCTGGCTTGAGTTGCTCGGCATCGTCAAGGGTCAGGATGGCGTTACACAGCGTGGCAGCCAGGTTGCTGCCTCCCTTGCGTCCCTCGACTATGACCTTGGGAATCTCCTTAAAGGGCTTGACCATGTGCTTGGACTCGCGCACGTGGACAAAGCCGACAGGAGCCGCAATAATGCCTGCGGGATACGCCTTGCCCTTGCGGATGAGGTCGCAAAGTTCCATTAATGCTGTCGGCGCGTTGCCAAAGGCGAATAGTGCGCCAGGATGCTCCTCGACGGCAAGGCGGATGCCTGCCTGGGTGCGGGTGATGCCTTGTGATGAAGCCATCTCAGCCACTCGTGGATCGCTTAGGTAGCATTTTGCCTCAACGCCTAATCGTGCCAGGGCCCCCTTGCGGATGCCGCTGGTCACCATCGTCACGTCGGTCACAATGGTCTTCAACTCTCCATTGACAACCTTGTTATAGAGCCTTTCTACGGCATGGTCATCGGTATAGAGGATGCGTTCCATCTCAAAGTCGGCTGTCGTGTGGATGGCGTGCAGCAGTGCCCACTTGTGATCCAGTGGAATATCCTGGTTGCGTAGCTCGCTCTCGATGGTACGGAACGATTGAATCATGATTTGCTGCCCAGGCTTGAGTTCTTGGTCTTGTTGCTCGCGGTAGTAGCCACGGGGCGTGACGATGAGGCCGTTGCTGATGTAGGACTGTGAGTTGCCGATGAGAATCACAGTGAACATGTCAACGTCTTCGGGGTCAAATTCACCCAGCGTGGTTACTTTGATTTCCTGTTCATCGCGTCCTGCCTGGCGAACATAGCCGACAGGGGTCTCGGCCGACCGTTGCTGCATGAATAGTTCCACCAAGCGGTAGAGTTGCCAGTAGCGGCCATTGGACTTAGGGTTATAGATGGCTGTGACAAAGTCACCCACGGCGGCAGCCTTGATGCGGCGCTCGATAACTTCCCATGGCGTCATCAAGTCGCTCAGCGAGATGATGCACAGGTCGTGCCCGATGGGGGCTCCTAACAGCGAGGCGGCTTTCTGGAAGGCCGATATGCCAGACAATGACTGGATTTCCACATCCGAGCCACGCTCACGTTTCATCTCATAGATGAGCGGTGTCATGCCATAGATGCCCGCATCGCCCGACGAGATGACCACGACCGTCTTGCCCTGCTCGGCCAGCTCAAAGGCCTGCTGTGCGCGGTCACGTTCGCGTTTCATACCCGTGTCGATACAATCGGCACCCTCTCTCACGTGCTGCTTGATGAACTGGAAGTAGTATTTATATCCTACAATAGCATCAGCCCCGCGCACTGCGTCAAGCACTGCCGGGGTGATGTCTGACTGGCTGCCAGGCCCGATGCCTGCTACAATGATCTTTCCCATATCAACTGCAAAGATAATAAAATTAAAAGAAACGATATAGCAGTTGACCCTGAAACTTTTTCGTGTTTTCAGCACAAGTATTTAGCAAAAAAAGACAATCTCTGATACTCAGTTGTTTAGCATCGCTTGGCGTGTCCGGTGTTGATCGTTTTTGATAGGAAAAGGTCATAGACCTTGACAAGGCCGCTGGCCTTGACTGGCGGCTTAGCGTGAGACTCACTGTGTAGTGATGTACCGTGTTGACGAAACAAAAAAATGGAGGCGTATCTCACGATAAACCTCCATCATGAAAGAAATATAAGGTTACTTAATTTTCAATTTGAGTCCGATGACGAGCATGCGCCCCGGAGAGTAGAGGGCATACTTGCGATTGCTGGAGTCGATGCGGCGATCCACCTTGTTGAAGATGTTGTCGATACCGATGCTCGGCTCCAAGTACAGGTGCTTTATACCGTTGATCGAGTGCCTTGTGTTCAGGTTCCAGATGCCGTAGCCCGGGGCGTCCTCATAGTCGGGATAATAGGTCTTGGACTGCAAGCGTCCATTGACGTTCACGTTCAGTCCGTAGTTGCCCCAGCTATGGTAATAGTTGGCGGCGACGGTGGCGGCATGGCGGATGCTGCGTTCCAGCGGTGTCCATTTCTCATCACTGTAAGAACGGGCATAGGTGTAAACGTAGTTGGCCGACAGGTTGAAGCCCTGGAACAGATTGGCCGACACGTTGACCTGTACACCCTTGACATCACCCTTGTCACTGTTCTTGTACAGCGAGTAGCGTTCAAGTTTCTGGGCCTGGTCGGGAGTCATCTCGGGGAACTCGCTCTGGAGCATAGCCAGTGAAGTGGCATCCACGTCGATATTTTGACGGATCACCATGTCGTTGATGCGGTTCATGAACCCAGTCACGCTCACGGCGATCAGGTTGGTGCGGTATTCAGCGTTGAGCGAGAAGTAATTGCTCTTCTCGGGCTTCAATTCCTTGTTGCCAAAGATGATTTGAGCCTTGCCACGGTTTACCGAGAAATAGTGGTAATACAACTCGTCAAGACCCGGGGCGCGGAATCCAGCAGAGTAGGTGGCGCGCAGGCGGAAGTTGCCTGGCGCATACATCAACGTAGCCTTGGGCGTGAGATGCCAGTTGAAGGTCTCGTGGTAAGTCAAGCGCAAACCCACGGTAGCCGTCAAGCGGTCAAAGAAGGTCATCTCGTGCTGGGCAAACGCGGCTGCAGTATAGGCATTCTGGTTGATATTGCCCGAGGTGGCGGTCAGGTAATCCTTGCGCCAGTCAGCACCCAGGATGGTTGTCGAGTTGTTCATCAACCCTAAGATGGCCTTCAACTGGGCTTCCATGGAGCGCTGCTTCTTGGATTGCACATAATCGTCGATAGCGTAGGTCTTGGTGGCCACGTCATACTGCTTGCCGTAACGGAAGCGGTCCACCGTGAAGTCGGCCTGCAATGAGTTGCGGCTCGTGAACTTGTAGATGCCGCCCACGTTCCAGCGCAGTCCCTTGTAACGCATCTCATAGTCCGTGCCGCCCGTGATGTCCTTGCGGGTATTGGGGCGGTCGGTGATCTTGTAGGAATAATCGATGCCGGCATTCAATGCCAAGTGCTCATTGGGGGCATAGGTGAACTTCTGGCCTACCAAATTGGAACGATAGCCGGTGAAGAAAGGAGCAATCGTCGGTTGGGTCTCGGTGTCGGAACCCTTGACAAACTCCACATCATTGATACGGTAACTGTCGGCTTGGTCACGTGAGAATGAAGTGTAAGAACCAAAACCGTTCTTGAAGATATCCAGTGCGATGTTTTCGGTGAATTGACCATGACCTGACACTCGTGTGTCGCTGGTCACGCTCACCAAGTCGCGAGTAGGCTGGTCGGTGATAATATTGATGACACCTGCAATAGCATCCGAGCCATAGAGCGACGATGCTGCGCCGTCAAGCACCTCGATGCGTTTCACACGAGCCATGTTGATGCGGTTAAGATCGACATTGTTAGAAATGTCACCCGTTAACTTTTGACCATTTATCAGTATCAGAATGTACTTGTTGCCAAGGCCGTTAAGTCGCAGGAATGTGCCCATCGAGTTGGGAGACATGGATACTTGAGGCATCATGCGTGTGAGCGCTCCATCGAGTGTGGTAATACCTTGTTCCTTGATTTCCTGACTGCTCAATACATGCACGGGTGTAGCGGTGGATTTCAAGCGCTGATGGTGCCCCGAACCGGTTACCACCACAGGATTTAAGGTGTAGCTGCGGCCCATCATCGATGAGTCGCTGCGTTCCATCTTGTGGATTTGGGAAACAGCGGCACTCCAGCTCAGGAGTGCCACTGCGATAATCATTAGTTTCTTATTCATTCATTTAAGTGTTAGGGTCTTTAAAGTCTTTAAAGTCCTTAAAGACCCTAAAAGATTGTCTTATCACTCGGGATTCTTGCTGTGATAGAAGTCAAGGGGCTCACCATTGATAGCGTCCTTGGTGTGGTTCATCCACACTTGACGGATGGTCGGGAGCTCCAGCAGACCTTTCTCGATCATGGTTGAGTTGTTGCACTCATAGCCCATGTGGTGGAAGTACATCTTCCAGGAAGTGTCCTCAACCTCACCCTCATCGTTGGGGGTGAACTTTGCGCCGTCCCAGTTGTCATCATCGTCACCTGCCATGTCGTTGTGACCGTGGTCACCGTCGATCGACATCAGGGGGTGGCAATATACCTTACCGCTGGTGATACCGGCAGCGAGCATACGGGCATAAACGTTGGTCTTGAAGTTGCCAATCATGTCAACCGTTCCCACAAAGTAATTCTGGTTGAACTGCTGGAGGGCTTCTTCGAGCTGGGTGTAACGAATGTTGGCCTTGTAGGTATCGTAAGAGTCGGGGTTGCCGTGGCCCATAAAGGCAACAACACCCTCGCTGGCCTGCTTGCTGTAGAGCTTGTTCAGCTCGCTAGCTACCAGATTAACGTCGCTTTCGGCATCCTGCAACAGGGGTACACCCAGCTTGAGGTCAACGATCGACAGATACTTGTCGCTGATGTCGCCGTTGGAGTTGTTGGCAAAGTCCTTGATGTAGTTGATCACGCGGGTATATTCCTCACCAGGAATCACCTGCAACGATTGAACAACGATTTCCATGTACTCAGCCTCGGCAAAGGCGTTGAGCCAGAAGGGGGGAGCATAGAAGTTGCGGGGATCAACGTTCTCACCGGCAGCTGCACGGTTGATGCAGATGGCTGATGAGAATGACAGGAATACGTCATAACCGGGGAACGCCTTCTTGTAAGCGTCAACGGTGGCATCAAATGCGTTGTAAGCCTGTTCCCAGGTCGAACCAAAGGCAACCAGCAGGATAACCTTGTCGCTCTTCTTCTGGGACTTAACCGTCTGGGTTACGGCTTTCTGGTAAATGGTGTAATTGTTCTCAATGGGATCGTCCTTGTCGTCTTTGCACGAAGTGAAGCCCATGGTCAAGCAGATTGCCATCATGGCAATCAATAAAGATTTAATCTTCATCATTGTTTTGTTGTTTAGAATTAAAATTAGACTTATATTTATTTGAAAGTTTCTTACCTTGATTGAAGCGGATGGTCAGTGACACATATCCCGTGCGGCCTGGCGTCGTCGTGCCCAGGTGCAAGCCGTGGGGCGTGCGGTCACAATAGTTAAAGATGTTATCGACACCTGCTTCGATACGCCAAGTGAAGGACTTGGAGTGACCGATGTCGTGGGTCGTGGACAGGCGCCACGTCTGGTAGCCCTTGCCGTTGCCGTCGTCCTGGTAATAACGCGTGCTTGACATGCGACCATAGACGCCCAGCCCCAGACGGTAGTCGGCCGAGAAGCGGTGACCCCAAGTGGCAAACCAGTTGCCCTTGTGGTGGGCGGTGCCGTCAATGGTGACTTTGTGCATTTTGTCATGATTGGTGTCATATTGGTTGGCATCGGTGTCCAGGTAGCTGTAACCCAGGCCAAAGGTGAATTCTCGCCACTGGTAATTCACGTTCACGTCGATGCCACAGGTCTTGGCATCCTCAATGTTCTGGTACTGGCGGGTCTTCACGGGGTCATACTGGATGATGTATTCGTCGGGCGCTTGATAGTTGGGGATCGTCACCAGAGCAATCATGTCTTTGACTCTATTATAATAACCTGTCACCGTCACGTTCAAGCCACGCCAGCCATATTCGCCGCTTACCGAGAAATAGTTGCTTGATTGAGGCTTGAGGTTGGTATTGCCCAGATAGAGGTAGGTGCCACTCATCTGTCGCACATAGCGGTAGAACAGCTCACGGATGGCGGGCGTCTTGAATCCTTGACTCCATGTCGCGCGCAACCGCCAGGCGTTGCCTGGTTTCCACATGGCAGACAACTTGGGCGTGAGCCGAATGCCAAATTGCTGATTCTTGTTAAATCGCAGGCCGGCAGTGATATTGACATTGTGGACGGGATTGAACTCGTCTTGAACATACACGGCGGCTGTCCAGTCACTGGCCTTGCCTCCCTTGACGCGCGTGGGTGCATGGAGCCAGTCATAGCGGAATTCCAAGCCTGTGCTCAGGATGTTGCTGTACGGTAATGTGAACACGCCCTTGAGGGTGGCCATGGTGCGCTGCTGGTCGCTTTGCAGCTCTTTTTGGTCAGGAAGATAGGGAAAATAGGGGTAGTAGGGCGTGCCAGCGCTCTTGTCATAGTCCTCGACAAGGGTCGTTGCCGTGTAATAATAATAGTAAGCGTGACGGTTCCAGTCCACATCAAGCGAGATGAAATCGGTCTTGTTGCGCTGCCACTTGCCGCCCACGGATGCCGACCCGTTGTGGTACTCCATGTCCCATGTCTTGACATCATAGTGTGGATGACGGCCACTCACGCGGTAGATGCGTTTCCAGTACAAGGTGCCATCGGCATACAGTTCCACATCCTTGACGGGACGATAGGTCAACCGCTCGGCGACCTGCCAGTTGGTGTGGCGGTTCACGGTCTTGTTGCGGGAGTCTGTAATCGGCGGTTCAGAGCCCTCGGTATGCTCTACGGTCGTGTTCTGCCAGCCGTCGCTGTGTTGCAGCTGGAAGTTGGTGTAACTGCTCAGTTTACCGTAGTTCAACGCCAAACCGTTGTGCTGCCTCACGTCACCATAGCTGCCCAGGCGAGTCGTGTTCTCGACGAGCACGCCCTGCTCATGATGCTTGCGCGTAATGATGTTGACCACACCCGCAATGGCATCCGAACCATACAGGGCGCTCGACGCTCCCTTCACGATCTCGATTTTCTCGATATTTTGAGGGTCAATGAGTGACAACTCATTCTGCCCGCCCACATCACCGTGGATGCGCTTGCCGTCAATCAGAATCAGGATGTAGCTGTTTCCCAAGCCACCCAACTGCATCTGTGAGCCCATGTCATCCTCACCAAAGGCAAAAGAAGCCGTGAGCCCGCTCAGTATATCCTCGATGCTCTTGCCAGCATAGTTTTGCAACATCTTGCTGGTGATGACCTCGGTCTGTACGGGCGCATCTTTTAACAGGTGCCGCGTTCCAGTACCCGTTACAACCACCTCTGGCAGACTGTCCTGTCGCCAGATGTCAACCTGTTGTGCATTGACTGCATTAGTCATGCATAAAGACAGCACTATTGCCGCTGTCAGTTGTTGTTTTCTTTTCATGTCTGCATTCCGTCACACCTGTTCCTGAGTGAGCGTACTTTTTAAGTTTTCAGTTGTTAGTTTTAAGCTAAAACCTAACTCCTAAAGCGATGGCAGGTCTTCTGACTTTTCCCCAGTCCGCTTGCCTTCCCAGCCTTGATCTCGGCCAGTGGCATTGACGTAAGCAGACCCTGTGTTAAAGGGGATTACAGCTGCAGGTACAGTTCCGGATTCTCACCGGATTCCCTTTCATCAATGTGGTTCACAACCACACGATTACCATTTTAAGCGCTGCAAAGGTACTGCTTTTTTTAATAAAAACAATAAAACCCAAGAAAATTAACTCTTCTGAAAAAAATACCAAATAAAATCTACCCCCTCATCACTCCCCCAATTATAATAATGAGTAACCAAAGCATGTTTCGAAATATAGTAACAATAGTACATCGGATGGCGCACCCAGTGTAAACAAAAATAAGCGGCTGAATTTCAGTCGCTTATTTGATTGGTTGTGGAGCATAGCGCATTTTGGAGCAATATGGTCCGACACGGATAGAGTCGTTAATGTTCAGATCGTCAGTTGCTTAGATTGAGCTATCGATTCTATTCATCTCGATTTATACCCCGTTATCCCGTAAAAGGGGGGAATCAATGTACCCCCCAAAAAGCGAGATAACCACCGAAAAAGTTGAGATAATGAAATGTTTAGCAATATTTTTCATACCTTTGCAATGCACAATGATATATAAACGAGATATCACTTAATTTGAATTCACAGTTTAATGATTCACAATATGAAAACAGTTAAGATAATATTTATATTACTGTCTTTTGTTGCAGGATTGGCATCTCTTACATCATGTAGTGATGATGAGCCAACGCCCATAGCTGAGGCTCCCGTTTTTGCAATGGACGAGAACTATGAAATCACAGCAACATGCGCCAATGCCTATAAAGCATACGTTAATGGTATTGAAACAATTCTTCCTTACACAATTACTCAAACCTACAAGCAACAGACCATTGTGGTGTCGGGTTACGGCTATGGCATCAATTTACAGAATAGTGATACGGTTGAGCAGACTTTCGAGGTACCTGCCATAGATCATGAATATGTTGACTTAGGGTTGCCCAGCGGCACGCTGTGGGCTACGTGCAACGTCGGTGCCAGCAGCCCAGAAGAGTACGGCGACCACTTCGCCTGGGGCGAGACCTCTCCTAAGGATTACTACGACAGTAGCACCTACAAGTGGTGTTACTATGATAATAACGGGTATTGGCAGTTGACGAAATATGATTATTCGTCATTTCCGACTATTGAAGGAGACGGCAAGACCGAATTGGATCCCGAGGACGATGCGGCTTACGTCAATTGGAACCCGTATTGGCGCATGCCGACCAGTGACCAGATTGAAGAGTTGGTAAATTGCTGTTCTTGGCAGTGGACGCAGCGCAACGGCGTGAACGGTCAGTTGGGTACCGGGCCGAATGGCAACACCATCTTCTTGCCCGCCGCCGGCTACCGCTGGTGCGAGTCGCTCAGCAACGTGGGCTCGGTCGGTCGCTATTGGTCGCGCTCGCTCTGCTCGTACAACACCGCCGATGCCTACCTCCTGAACTTCTATTCGTTTAACGTGTACAACTGCTTCAACTTCAACCGCTTCAACGGTTTCGCAATACGTGCTGTGCGCGTCTCGCAGAATTAGCAACCAATGAAATAAAAAATAAGCGGCTGAAAATCAGTCGCTTATTTTTGAATTGTGGAGCATAGCGCATTTTGGAGCAATATGATCCGACACGGATAGAGTCGTTAATGTTCAGATCGTCAGTTGCTTAGATTAAGCTATCGATTCTATTCATCTCGATTTATACCCCGTTATCCCGTAAAAGGGGGGAATCAATGTACCCCCCAAAAAAGCAACCTTGCGCACCGACGCGACCCAGCGTTTCTTTTTACTCAAAGTCATGCGAATTTGACGTGCACGTCTTCGATGGAAACTTGTCGGATGAAGTGGTCGGCATAATGGCGTTATCGTGTCATAAGATGTCTTGTGATGTCTTATCGTATCGTGCTAATTTATTGTTACTCAATAATTTGCGTATTATTTTGAGGCATTGTAATTTTGCAGAAAATATATAATTAAAGTTATTATGAAGGAGATTAAATTTAATTGCAGGACATTCCTGAACCATCGCAATCAGGTGGTGGTGCGTGTAAGATGGAACAAAAAGAGATCGGAGGTCGGCTTCTCTATCGGGTTGCATGCTGACCCATCAAAATGGAATGCTGACTCGCAGCGGCCTGTGCGTGGTTCAACTCATGTCGTCGGCCAGAAGAGAATACCGTCGCGAGTTATTAACGATCGGATTGACGAGTTCCTTGTGGCCATCAAGGAGTCCTTTGTTGAGTACGGGCTCAAGGATATTATGCCAGAACCAGACGAACTGCGTGAACTCGTGAACGAGAAGGTCGGCCGGGTCGAGGACATGGAAGAAGAGCCACAGGTAAAGCCGCTCAAGGAGATTTTTGACGACTTCCTCGCGTCGGGCAAAAAGGAACGCGATTGGACGAGCGCTGTGCATTACAAGTATGAACAGGTGTGGAAGCACTTGACCCAGTGTGATCCTACCGTTTCTCTTGAGACCCTTGACAAGGACAAGATGATTGAACTCAAGGATTGGTATGTCAAGAACAATTATAAGAATCGCACGATTACCAAGCAGTTCCGGTTTTTGAAGTCGTTCCTTCGCTGGATGAAGGCCAACGGCTATCCAGTCAACGAGAGCGCGATTGACAGTCAAATTCATCTGACCGT
The DNA here is from genome assembly GCA_947165675.1 of uncultured Prevotellaceae bacterium. Classification (GTDB taxonomy): domain Bacteria; phylum Bacteroidota; class Bacteroidia; order Bacteroidales; family Muribaculaceae; genus Sodaliphilus. Next base: position 26,295 of record CAMVBJ010000015.1, on the reverse strand, counting down.
CACCAAGAAGAATGTGACTTTCCTGACGTTCCAGGAGTTGATGCAGTTCTATCACTTCAAGTTTGCGCCCGAGCATAACTATCTGGATAAGGCTCGCGACATGTTCTGTTTCATGGCGTTCACCTCGTTGCGCTATTCTGATCTTGCTCAACTCAAACGGGCCAATATCACAAGCCGTGGCATTGAACTCTACACCAAGAAGACCTCGACTCCAATTACGATACCGATTATTGATTATGCGCGGGAGATTATCGACAAGTACTCCAACTACAAGTCATCCGATGGTAGTCTATTCCCAGTGCCGTCAAGCCAGAAGTTGAATGACTATATCAAAATTGCGGCAGAGCAGGCCGGCATCGAAAGGGAAGTCGTCAACACTTACTTCATTGGCACGAAACGGTACGATGAGGTTCATAAGTTCTATGAAATCATTGGTTGCCATGACGGTCGTCGCACGTTTGTGTGCTGCTCTCTGGCATTTGGAATACCACCTGCCGTTGTCATGTCATGCACGGGGCACAAGGACTATCAGAGCATGAAGCCCTACATCGAGGTGGGGAACGATACACAGAAACTTGAACTTGGCAAGTGGAACGGGAAAGACACCAAGGTTGACATCATCACTGCTCTTGAGAATCTCGATGCCGAGAAACTTGAGTTGGTGTATGATTTCGTCAAGTCAATTGCAAGTTGATACTAATACCTGATGTTGTGAAGAGAAGAATTTGTGGAAAACGCAACGATTTGTTGCGTTTTCTTTTGAAAATAGCAAAAAATAGGCTATTTTTGCGGTCAAAACGCAAATATTTCGACATTATGAAGATATCGATTAAGAAAATCAAGGTTGGCGGAATCACCAATATTAAGGATGTTGAGATTCCCATGGAGAAGCTGACGGCCCTTGTCGCTCCCAACAATTATGGTAAGAGCAACTTCCTTGTCGCCATCGAGTTCGCTGTGCAGTTCATGGCGGCTCAGAGCGATATCAGGCTCAAGATGATGTCAACGCGCAACGTGATTCCCATCAATAAGTCAATGGAGGATGCTCCCTTCTCGTTTGAGATGGAGGGCTGCACGGGTGACACGGAGTTTGTTTATGGCTTTTCGTTTGAGTGGGCCAGGACAAATGGTAAAGATCAAGGGAGTAGGGTGGTGAGCGAGACCCTGAAATTGAAGCAAGCCTCCGAGCTCAAGTACAAAGCCTATATCAAGCGCGAGGCCACTGAACTCGCGTATATCATTGCCACGCCTAAGGGACGCTGCAACAAAGAGGTTCTGGTTGATCGTGGCACCCTTGTCATGGATAAACTGTTGAATATGGATGGGCTGTTCTATCTGGACGTGGTTAAGGCCATAAGGTCGATGAACGTCAAGCGTGTGAATACTCTGGACAATCCTGATGGTATTTTCAGTTCACCATATCCAGCCTCGGGCTCTGGAGGGTACAGTGTGTCCTTTCCCAAGCCTGGTGAAATCGGCTTCTTCATCAACAGCCTCCGCCAACTTGATGTGGACAAGTATGAGTTGCTGAAGAACACCATCGTTGACCTGTTGCCCAACATTGAGGATTTTGAGCCGGTCCAGGTGGACTTGTCACCGAAGACAGATGTGCCATTCCAACTCCCAAACACATACTTTGATATCCGTGTCAAGGAACGCTACAATAACCAGTACACCAGCATCAACAATGTGTCAACCGGCAGCAAGAAAATCTTGTTTGTCTTGACCATGTCGTTGGCAGCCAGCCTCAACCATGTAGACCTGCTCATGTTCGAGGAATTGGAAAACTCTGTACATCCACGACTGTTGCAAAATCTGCTACAAGTCGTTACCGAACTTGCGGGTAATACCAAGGTCATCACGACGAGTCATTCCCCCTATTTGGTCAAGTATCTGTCGCCGAGCAATATCCAGTTAGGCTTGCCCACACATTCAGGTATTGCTGAATTCAAGGCCATCAAGCCCAGCAAGGTCAATAAGGTGTTGCGTCAGGCGTCAGCCGAGGAAGTATCCATCGGTGAATACCTATTTGACATGATGCTTGATGCCGAGGCCGATGATGAGATGTTGAACGAGTATTTTGCGTGAAGGTATGAAGAAGACAGGACCCAATAAGCCCCATGTGGTGATCTTTGTTGAAGGCGACACCGATAAAATCTTCTTTGACCATCTCATTCAGTTCTATCGTGAACATTCGACAACCGAGGTCGTCTCATGCGAAGTGAGGAACCTGCGCGGTGTCTCGCGCTACACCAATAAGATCGTTGGCAAACTCCAAAACGATATTTGCCCGAAAGCATTGAAGAAAGGCATGGCGGTGACAGCGGTATGTTGCAGTTATGATACCGATGTGTTCGAATATGCTGAGCGTCCCGTGGTTGACTGGAACAAGGTTGAGCGAGAAGTCAAGAAACTTGGAATCAGTGAGTTCTGCCACGTCAGGGTAGAGCAGATGATGGAAGATTGGCTTCTGGATGACCTGGCAGGCATTTGTGCGTTCCTCAAATTGAAGAAGGCACCCATTCCGTTGGCAGGTGGAACTGGATACCAAAAGATGCAGACCCTCTTCAAGCGGGCCAACAAGATCTATCTGAAGGGCAACAGCATCGCACCACTGATGGCCTCAATCGACGTGAGCGTGATCAGACATCAACGGCAATCATCGTTAGCGCGCCTGGAATCAATCCTTAACGTCACGATTTAACGACCGTCAGATAACGCTCAAAACCCTTATAAATAACAGAAATATACGCCCCCGAGAGAGGACCGCTGGCAACAGATCAATAGGCTGGCGGCAGAGAGGGGCGACAACTATATAAACGTAACACGATGGAGAAGGACCTGCTGGCGAGGAGTCAGCATGGACAACCACCATCACGGACGATGACCCATTGGAGTGACACCGTAACCTCAAGACGTTACACCGTTACCTTCATTAGCGAGTCCGGTCGAAGCAGTGATATCAGTGCTGGAGAAGCATTGACGTCGCTACTTCTTTTTTTTGCTCTTTAAAAAGGTATCTACCTTGAAATCAAAGAATAATGAATGCTACAATCTTAAAAAAGTCAGCCGTTTTCAAAAAAATCTCGAAAATGGCTGATTTTTATGATGAAAAAATGTGCATAAAACCAGCCATATCTATCTAAAAAATGACATTTGGCTTGTTTGCGCACAAAAAATGAATAACTCTTGGACTGGAATGCTAGAAGACCGTTCACACAGTCATGGTCACTACCAAGGGCATCGCGCCAGGCGAATATGAATGGACCGCCCAGAACTACGTTAAACTCAATGACCTGTTCGTGGGATGAGAATTAGAACAGTGCCCTGATTTGAGTCAAGGCACCGTATCATTATAGATGGTTGGAATCTTCAATATATGCTTTTATTTTGGCAATGATATAGCAGTTGGCCCAAATATCTAATGAATGCAGTCAGAAATGGCTGCATTGATGGTTGTTAGATGTCTCTATTCTTCTGTTATCTTTTGAAGTATAAGCATCAATGTGTCATAAAACTCTTGTAATGTCTGCATGGTGGTCATGGATTCGATTGCCTCTTTTTTGGCTTTGCCAAATTCATCAACCAAGAACAACAATCTATGAAGTGTCGCTACATTCTTTTGTCCACTTTGCCCTTTAGTTATGAATACCATCGGCATATCCCTCTTGTTTCTCTGAACCCAAGTTGAATGACTAAATACTTTGGTATTAAAATCGTATTTAACTACTGCGCCCTTGTTTAGCACAGCATTATTGTAGCCTTTAGTCAAACATCCGCTAAATGTGATTTCGTTAGCATTAAATGACTTAATGTCCTGCATCTGAAACTTTACCGCTGTGTTTTGTCCGATTTCATCATCATATTTTAAGAAGTAAAATTCGATATTCCCCATCCGATTTATCAAGAATAACGCCAATGCATGATTCATCATTGAACGCGCCTTCATATTTCTATCCAATTCATTCCGAATCTCACCGTTCTTATTTGGTTGTAAATCTTTTCCTCTATTGATATTATCAGCTGAAATGGACGCGATTGCAGATGGTACAGTATAAAACTCCGTACTTGCTTCTACAAGAATGCTATTTATTGTTTCAGTTAGAATGGCTTTCAATTCGCTTTCCGTCAACTTTATTATTCTCTTAGCCATGTTGTTATTCTTTTCTCTATAAATATCTCTTTTCAGCAAATGTACTACTATTTTTCGGATTATCAAAGTATTTATTAGTATAAAAGAATAAAATATAGATTAGAATATGAGGAGAAGAATTAGATTATCAGAATCGGATTTACATAGAGTAATTCGTGAATCAGTGAAAAGAGTGCTGAGAGAAAGCACACGCCCAAGAAGGGGCATTAACGAGGTATCAACATCTTTAATAAGACGAGCCAAGCATAAAGCATTTGATAAAGGTAAATATGCTCAATCAAATAGATTTGATGACGAATATTGGAATAGAACGGTTGACAGACTCGCCAAGTGCCAACGTTGGTGGAATGCTGATATGGAATGGGATATATACCGTAATTTGATACCAAATTAAGATGATTATCTTAAAAATGGAGACTTACATGAACTTGCAGATAGGGTTATAATGGTCTCGGATTGGAGCCTTGACGAGTGGAATGAATATCTAAATGATGGATATGTTAGCGATGACGATGAAGAAGTTGATTTAACAGATTATTAAGCCGCTTGGCACAACTTAACCTCAGACCAACGGACAATCATGCCGATTGACATATCGAACATGTGGGCGAATCTCTCTGATTCGTCCATTTTTCGTGTATTCCAACGATACACTGCCTCATCGATGTAGCCTTGCAGATGCTCATCGCTAACATCATGGTAGCATCCGGTAATCATCCTGCGGAAATGCGACCAAAACCCCTCAATGCTGTTGGTGAAAATGTCACCATTGGCATACTCCTCTGCACCGTGATTGACCATGGCATGACGATAGCCCAACATGGACAATCCATTGTAGGCATTCAACTCATCGGTAATCACGGTCGAACCCTCGGCAACGAACTGCTTGATAATGGGCTGCAAGGTGGCTTTGTCAGTCTTTTCAACCACAAATGCATGAACGTAACTCATGGGGACGATGTCACCCTTCTCGTCCTCGATGTAGGTGCGCTCCATCATGCCGAACACCGGAGTCTTGGTCAGCGTTGACCGACCTTGGGTATGGGGCGTTCTCATGGATTTGTGCTTCCACTTCTCCTTGCCGCATATAGACCTCATCGCACTCCACAGCACCCTCAAAGGCTTCCGCATCGCTCTGAGGATAAAGCAAGCGGATTTTCTGCAACATGTACCATGCGCTTGCTTGGGTGATGTCGAGGTCACGGCTCAACTGATGGGAGGAAATACCCTTCTTATGGCTGCTGATAAGGTACATGGCAACGAACCACTTAATCAAAGGCAGTTTGGTGTTCTCGAAGATAGTGCCCACGAGACAAGAGAAGTTCTTGAGGCAGTGGTTGCAACGGAAGCGACCATCGCTACGCTTGCTGCAATGGTGTTCGCCACAATAGGGGCAAACCACGTCGCCGTCGCTCCAACGAGAATCGATGATGGCTTGTTGGCATTTCTCCTTGGTATTGAAATAGGAGGTGAGTGAAATGATGTTATTGAATCTGCTAAAGTCCACGTTCTTCATATCGCTTCTATCGGTCTTTGATTAAAGTAATACAAAGTTCGCGATTTATCCAGTCTTTCAGGAATATTTTTACTTAAAAAATGCTAGAAAATGGTAGGATTGGGCAAATTTCGCGGGAAATGATGGGCCAACTTCTATATCATTGCCTTTATTTTTCTGGGAATGGGGTAAAAAGTGCGATTCCAGAAAAATAAAACGATGTTTTTGGCCAATTTGGGCTGCATTTTGTTTGCGAATTAGACATCAATGTCGAGGGATTGTTTTGCTTCGGTCCTGATGGTTGTTTGAAGGGTTGTGTTTGTAGGGGCATGTTTGGTTCCGTTTGTGATTTTAGCGATTTCTTGGGCGTATGCCATAATAATGTTTTTGCCTGATGAGATTGACTTCTCGATATCATCGTGTTTTGGGATTATTGCTCCTTCTTTTTTCGCCTTTGCTTCCATATCCCAGATGGCGCTATGACAGAAGTTTTCCATTTGTTCATCATAGTCTTCAAATTGCGAGCCAAAGAAGTTCACGATATAACCTTTATAAATGATTCTTGCCCGTGCTTCTGTGCTGACGAAGGCTTTTGCGGTCAGCACGGGTAAAGTGAATTTGTTAACGATGTCATTTATCCAAGCATCAGCATCATGAGTTGTGTCCTTGTATAACAACAATTTTGCCAAATGCATGTATGCGTCCCTTGCGTGTTGATCTACCACGCAAATGTAATCGCCTCGCTCATACGGCATTTCTATCAACAAGCCCCGTTCGTCATTTAATCCCATACTTTTTCCTCTGATTATTACGAAACTCTTTAGCATCTACCCATTCTTCTTCAATAGGCCAATCAACCTTTGTTGCCACCATAGGCTCATTGGATTCGTCAATTGGAAGTTTCGAGAGATATTCTTGAACTTGTTCTTGTGTCAAGTCTGCCATAGCGTCCATGAACTCTCTTAAAGGCAGACTATTAATGCGCTCGATGTCCAAGCTGCCGTCTTCTTTCAAATATGCCATAATCAAGTTATGTTTTAATTGTTATTAATTTACTCTTTGCTACTGTCGATTTCATCTACTATTCAGTGCAAGTCGTCCCCGCTCAGCGATGAATCATCTAGTTTTGTGCCATCATCTACACGCTTTAGCAAACGGAAGAATATGTGCTCGTTGGTTTTCCTGTTTGCCAGATTGATGAGTAGCCATTTGTTGATGCGGATGAAATCAAACACTCGTGAGAAGTCATATTTATCTTCATCCACAACACATTTGACCTTGGGCTGATCCTCGATAGTAACCGGGATTTTGATTCCATCGCAACTGACATACAGCCATAATTCGTGGGCGTAGGTCTGGTATGCCTTGTTGTTATCGACATGAATGTCGTAACCGAGGCCGGTTGTTTGTCCCGACATACGGATGTATTCCCACAACTCACTCCAGTCGTCGTCCCACTGTTCGTCGCTGTCGGATGGTTCCATCTGTGCTTTGTTCTTCTTGTCCATCATATTGTTTGATTCATTCGGCGTGTTTCTCCTTGCCCTGCGACTACTCATCAGAATCTGTCATAACGTATGATTTTGTGAATCCATATCGTTTGCTTAAACACTTTGTTCTTTGCAAATATACTGTATTTCTTACGGTGAGCAATGAGTATTTTCATCCATATCATCCATACTGGTTCAATGGCTTGAGAATAAACGATTTCGCCTCCGCATCGACAAGCGTATTGGCCTGGGATTATATCACTTGTTGCTCTCGGGCGGGAGGAGCCTGTGGTAGATGAGGCTATCTCCTGTTGTGAAGGCGCCGAGGGATTGACCATCGCGGATGACTTCGCTGACCCAGAGAGGGTACATTTCGATGATGTGTGTGAGTAGTATTTGATCTCCAACAGCCAGTTTGCTGTTTTCGCTCTCAATAATGGTAAAGTGGCAATCGCCCTGATACTCGATGATGAGCCTACGCATGGGAGGGTAATGAATCTCGACACGCTGTCCTTGTTCAAGTTGGCGCACCATGATTTCCTCGCGTTTCATCGAGAATCGAGACCCGATGTATCTGGATTTGTACTTCTCCAGTTGTTCCCACGTCTCACATCCCAAATAGCGGGCAACGATATCGAGCGTGGTCATGCGTGTGTTTCGGTTCTCCTTGATGAAGCCCAACAGCCTCTTGATGGTGTTGACGCCAATGTGCTCTCCAGTGACAGACTCAATGTCGAGCGCAAGGTAGTCACAGTCGGCCGAACGAACAATCTTGCGTCCGCACTGCTTCTCCATCCAAAATACAATGTATCGAGGTAATATCATACTTTAGTGCTTTAAATAGTTCTTTACAAATTCCTTCTTCACAACAAATATACAACAAAAAAACGTAAAAAGCAACCTCTGGTCGGTATTTCTTTGCAATTCATTATTGTACTTCACGACACACCCCGTCCGAGTATTCCCATAACGAATCACACACACCGGCCGGGTCGGTAATTGATAATGGTAATGATATAGCAGTTGGCCTAAATGTCTAATGAATGCAGCCATTTCTGACTACAAATTCTATATGACTATAAGTCACTTTGTTCATTAGTTGATTCGTTTTTATTTAAAAACTCTCTCAATTCAAGAATGATGTCATCTATATTTGTAAGAACGTCATGCCTTACGTTATCACGCGTCATTCTGTCGACAATTAATTTACCATAGTACCGATAAACATTATAAGTATTGTCACTATTTTTTACATAGATAGAAATAGTCGAAATTCCGCCTAATGAGTTTTCTTCACCATTGATGACGAACTTAGCATTATCCGAATGATCATTGATATTGTTGAAGTATCTAATCCAAGCATCCGTACCCAAGTCACATATATCAGAAATACATTTATAAGAAAAAGAAGTTGACGAATAAATATCGTCCAATCCATCTACAGTTTTAATTAATTCAAACATAATCGCTTAACTATATATAATAATATAAATGCTGTTTTTAAACGACGTTCACCTATATATTATAATAAGATAACTTGATGAACGAGAATTTAACATCTATATCATTGCCTTTATAATTAGTCATAACCTAATTCTATATGTTATTATTATTATTTATATGCGTCATACCAACTGCCAATGCAGGCTTCGTTCTTGTCCATTGTGAATCGCCCTTTAGTGTCCACCCAGCCTTGCTTGCCATTGAGCCAGACTTTGACATAGTCCTCGCTCCATACCTCAAGCCGTTCAAAGATTGGTGGTGCGTATACTCCTAACTGGTAAACTCCCCATTTACCATCTTTCTCAAACGGGATGCATCCGTCAGAATCTTGCATCTCATAAATCTCGTCCATGATGGCTGGAACTTCCAGCTCATTAGCATTAAGAATGCCCAGCGAACCATCCTGTTGAACCACATAATAGTCTAGATAACCGCCAAAATACCGGTAAATGCGGTCATAACCATCGGTCTGAACTTTCCCAGTAACTAGGTCGTATAGGTAATACCTACCATCTTTGATCACGGGTATATGAAAACCCCTGTCTCTGTTCAGACAAGAATACCGTTCAGGAATGTCGTCAAAGATTGAAGGTACAATAATCTTGCCCGTGACATCTTTCAAGCCGACCTTGCCGTCGCAGGCAGTCACAATCTGGTCCCGCATATCGAGATGCATTTCTCTGAATTGACTCACTTTCTTCTTGTAGTCATCCACTTGGTCACGCGTATAAAGATGACGATATAATGGCCATCCATCTATGTCCTCCTCAAAAGGGCGATTCGCTTCGAGATACTCTTGAGCTATGATGGGATCTGGAATAACGCACTCCACAAAGTGACCTGTCTCACCATCTCTCCCTGGAACCCAGTCATGCCACATCCTGTATAAGCATCTCTCGTTCATTTGTGCTGCCGTCTGCAACTGAATGTCATTGATCTTCATTTCACTTCTTATTAGTCATCAATTTAATAATCATATCAGCAAAATAGTCTGATTCTTGTTTGAACATGTAATAGGGATGATTCTTTGCAAGACTTTCAGTTACTCTACTATATAATATACCGTCATAATAAAACCAAAACACTTCTGAAGAATCGTCCTTATCTATCATCAACGGAAAGATTATCATGAAAGCACGTGATAAAAAAGACTTTACTATTAATCGATGGTCTATTACTAAAAGGCATAGCCTATGATAATTTCTCGATATTGGGTCATTTCCGATATTTGGAATCTTTGTTCTTATATCCTCATCTGAAAATGAAAAAATACCGACAATTTCTTTAATCTCGTTATTATTGTACTCACATAAGAAAGCTTTTTCTGTCTTTGGGATATTTTTTGTTATACCATGATTTGATAGAAATGATCGTATTTCTGTCTGACTATCCCTTTTTGTTTGAATTATTTGCACTTGAGTTAAGCCATTTTCTCTTAACTTTTTGCAAAACGGCAAGTCTAATAATTGAAACTTCATGATGTATCTCTGATTTTTATTTGTAATGAGACAGGAGCAACACACAGTAACGCATGGTTCTCTCTCGGCGTATGATCTTGAAAACGAGTGGATACTAATGATCAACAAAAAGACTTTTACTTCTGGTTCAGCAAGGCGTTGTAAATCCGATTGAGGCAGCCGAACCAGCGCATCCATTGGCGGGAGTTGCGATTAAGCAATATGAGATCCACGTCCATATATACCCGCTTGTTGACCTCGATCATCACCGACTTGTAGGGGAACTCAGCCAGTGGCGTGATGGAGCCTGAGTAGGGGTTATTGAGCGCGACGCGGTAACCGCTTTTCTCAAACATCCGCTTGATGAGATCGACCGTGCAGCCGTCATAACTCCAGTCGTTGTTAAAGCCGATGCAGATGTCCACATTGGCGATGTCACTCGGGAACGAATGGCAGTCGATCAACAGACTATCCTCGCTCAGATGGCGGGTGAGTTCCTCCAGATGGCTGCGTCGAAGGGCAAGCAGCCGTTCCCTGGTCTTCCCGTCTATTTCTCCACGCTGGTATCCCCCGCTTTGGGTGTAGATGATGCCCTGGCCCTCTGCGTCCCGTGGATCATTCTCCACTCGCTCCACGTCACAGACATAGCGCGAGTAAGGGAAGACCACACTCGTGATACGTGGATCTCGGGAGGCGAACAGCATGTCGGTAAACCAATCGGTCCAACGGCGCACATGGTCATTGACGAAGTGCGGATTGATGGTCCAGCGCCCCAACTCGTTGCTGAATATGCCATTGACACTGGCATGAGGTATGTTCAAAACGATGTTTCTCATCTGAATAATATGTCGTTTTTAATGTGTTTGACTCTTTGTTGACTCTGCCTTGAGGATGTCTCTCATGACGGTCCAATTGCGAAGCCCTTGAGGGTCGCGGATGCTGTACCCGCAATCACACTCGGGGCAATAGACACGGATTTCCCAATAGCCACCACTGTTGACACGTCCTGCAAAAAAATAGATCACTGTCTCATGGCCACATTCGGGACACTTGCATCGGAATTCGTCGTGCTGCCAGCAGCGTGCCAACTCAGCGATGGTCACGTCTCGTTGGGCACAAGCCCCAAGGCCACCAGCAACAAATTTTGTGACGATTCCGCCAAATTGCTCGGGATGAGCCAAGATCATTTCGCGGTTCTGATACACGTCACCTATCGTCCACGCTTCCACGTCGGCAGCGCCAGTGCCAGTGGCCTTCACGTCATCCGTCTTTCTCACCTGAATCATATTTATCCCTTATTTGTAATGATTGAATAATTCCATGTTTCTCCTTCTCCCATTCGCTCAGTGCCGTCTTCTTCACAAAGTAGTAATCAGTTGCTGTGATTTCGAACCACTCACCGAAGAAATAAAACTTCGTCGTGCCCGCTGAACTATCTGTCAAGATGTAGCCGTTATCTTCATACCATTGGATGACACGCTTCGAATCTGTGCCCTCCATGACTTTCACTTGAACTAACGTCGGAGTTTTAAAAGGCATGGGATCGTGTGTGTGAATAATTGTCTCGAACACCAAATCCTCATTGCTTTCTATATGCCTGCCGTGTTTGCCGTGAGGGCATCTGTCCCGTTCAATCATCTTCTTGGTTTTTAATGCTTGGCGGCGATAGATTTCACCGCCAAGCGAAGCGAATAGGTTAATGCTTATAGGCCATCGCTCATGAGGCCATGGCGAGCGTTGTGGCCGGTTTCAAGTGGAAGTGCTTGGTGAAAGCGGCCAGCAAGAGTTCAACCTCATCGTGGTCAAGTCCGAAGAGCGAGACCTCGGTGTCGTCGTTGCAGAGCATGCACTGCACACCCTTGTTGTGGAAATAGTTGTGAATGCGGTACATCAGATACGGATTGCTATTCTTAATGGTAATCATCATAGTTAAATTGGTTATATGCTTCAACAGATTAGTAATCACTTCATTATTCTCGAATCATCATGCCACGAAGCCGACACGGTGGAATCCGTTGGAACGGCCTTGGTTCTCCTCGGAGCAGAGTTCGGTCAAGTTCTCGAGGCGCTTGGCTGTGGGTTCCCCGTAGAGGATCGAGTTGATGGCAAACTTGCGGGCCACATTCTCGATTTGCCCACCGCTCAGGTCGAAGCGCTCGGCCAGCGCCTCGCACTCGTGCTCCTCCAGCTCGGGCATCATTTGGTGCCAGATGCGTGCTCTCACGCTCTTGTCGGGTCGCTCAAACTCAATCCTGTAGAGGAAGCGACGATCGAAGGCCTTGTCAAGGTTCTCGGTCAAGTTGGTGGTGGCTATCAAGATGCCGTCGAGCGTCTCCATCTCTTGAAGGATGATGTTCTGCATGGAGTTCATCATTTTGTCAACCGACCGAGTGGCTCCCGACATGCGCACCCCGAAGATGGCGTCGGCCTCGTTGAAGAGCAGTATCGGTGCCACCTTGTACTTCTTGACGATGGCGCGGTAACGGTCGAACAGTGCCTTGATGTTCTGCTCAGTCTCGCCGACCCACTTGCTCTTGATGCTTGACATGTCAACGGCCATGATGTCGCGCCCTGTCTGTCGAGCCAGTTGATAAACGGTCTCGGTCTTGCCAGTGCCCGGTCCGCCGTGCAAGAGGACCGTGAGCCCTCCGCGGTGGAAGCGTTCGCCCAGTCGTTTCATGATCTCCTTGTACTTCTTGCGTTCGAGGAAGAGCCGCAATCCGTCCACCTGCTTGGCCACCTTCTCGCTGTAGAAGAGCTCCTTGGCTTGCAGACTCTTGGCAGCGACCAGTCCGCTCACGTTCTCTGACGCAACTGCCATTTTGATGTCCGAGAGCAGTGTCTTGCGAGCCGCCTGCGACAAGGTGAGAACATCGGGATTGACGATGCCGTTGTTACAAGTGTGCTCCAGCAAGCCTGCGCGTATCAAGTTGTGAGTGCCACCCCTGAAGTCATCCCTTGCCTTTTGGAATTCGCCCCTGTTGGGGTACAAGTCATCCAGATCAAACATGGTGAACTCGTTCTCGCGTTCAACAACCAGCCGCTCGCAGACGAATAACAGCAGCATGCGGTCCCTCTCGTCAAGGTCGATCTTGTTGATTTCTTCGACGATGTGCAGACCCTTGTTCTCGTCGAGCAGAGCTTCTACCTCCTCTTGTATCAGCATGTGGCTGAGACCCTCGCCCTGCACTTCATTCAGATAGCCGTGGAAGTAATCCAACAAGTCCTCATCGTTCTTGACCTTGCGGCGTGGGGGCTGAAAATCTGAATCCGTCGTCAGCACCCTGATGGTGTGGAAAGGCACATTGTAGCACAAGCGGCCATTGAAATCCTTCTCCATCTTCATGAGGCGGTCGCGCACGAGGCCGTCGAGATGGGGGGCAAGCGCCATGGCACGGGCCTTGGACAAGTTGAGTTGGCATGCTAGGTCACTATAGGTGATGCTGTTGGGGCTCAGTTCGACGCAGAGGCTGAACAAGGCGGCTTGGATGGGGGTGATGTGCAAGCGGCTCACCAGATAATCGATGTTGTTGCCATGGCAGTAGGAGCAGTCAAACATCCAGAGGCCGTCTTTCATGTTGTCGAGCACGATGTTCACGTTGTCGATGGCCTCGAGCAGCGTGGTCGGCTCTTTGTCGGTTTGGAACGAGGTGGGGGCCAAGTCTTCCTGCTCATCGTCCTCGAGTTCGGCCATTTCGGGATCGAGGGTCATGCTTTCCAGTTCTTCAAGGGTGTTGGGACAGTTCTCTACAGTGATTTTCTTGTTGTCTTTGTTCTGATTTGCCATGTTTATATATATTATATAATGTGTTTGTAATATTTATTATTAATTTAACATTATAAATGCAGTAATACCCGATAGGTATTTTTCCCTAGGACACCTACGTTATGAAAGGTGTGCAGCGCTTGCTGCGGAGACCACGAGGGTCCCCACACAATTAGTTACCAGAATGTCTTGAAATTTTGTCATAAATCATTTTTAATTATTAAGTTGATAAACTCTAATAATTCACATCAATTTTCCCACCGTGGCGTTCATGACTCGCGCTCGGTTGGAGCAGCACCTAAGCCGTCTCTGGATGCTTCATATTATTACAAATTAACTCAAAGAACTCGTTTCACTTTTCCGAAAAAGCAGTGCAAAATTATGTCAAATCTCTGAATTTTCCAAATTTTCAGCATTAACAATTGTTAATCGGTAGATAAATCGCAATATATCAGCAATTTACGATAATTTTGCTAGTCTTGACCCCAAAATATCCTGCCACCTTAATCTAAGACGGCATCCATGCATGGCCCGAGTGTGGTCTCAACTCACGCACTGGTGATCTCGAGGATGATCACCGTCTTGTCGCTTCCGATGGTCCCCCGCCTCTTCAGTTCATAGATGGCCTCACTCTCACTTGCCGAATAGAGCATCACCGTTGCCGAGGCATTGGTCGCCGATGCCGGTCCCTCGATACGATACTTCACTCGATACAACTCCTTGGTCATAATCCCAGATCTTATCGCGACTTAATAAATGCTGCTATAGTTACTGTAATGATAAAGAATACCGACCACTACATTGTTCTTGTCGCTTCCGCCTACAGAGACCGAAGAGATAGACTTACTCTCGCCCTCATTAAAGAATCGCTCGATGGCACGCTCTACTTGTTCGCTCGTTCCAGTAAAAAGTTTGAATTTCATAATGATATCCTCTACATTTATAAGTTTATACTATCGACTATTATCAACACACGCCTTTCGGCTCAACAAAACTATAAAAAAAACCTCACCCAACCATCATCCATTTCATCCATTTGAAACATCCAACGGTTAGGTGAGGGAATTCAGTCATGTAATATGGTCAACCTTGTGGTGCCGCCAATATTGCATCGGCATCTTCATTGATCTCAGTCATCTCGACAAGATATGGACGCTGAAACTCATACCAGTACTTACCGTTCGCATAATTGCTTTCAAAGTAGTACACGAGATTCTCGTGGATTTCCTTATCTACGAGAAAGAGGCGGTTAAACGTGAAATGGGTATCATGCAGCCTCCACGCGAGCAACTTTGCATACGCCTCATCGGGTAAATTGACACCGACGACTTTACTTCTTAACGTCCGATCACCTGATTCGTCACAATACAAAAAGTCAAGAGTGAACCGCACAAAGTACTTAGGGTTCTCCAAGTCAATATCAATGATGCGACGTGACTCAAAACCACCTAAAATGCCAGGGTCATACTCTTCATGCCGAACATCATTCAGCCATTCCTCAAAAGTATAATCAAAATTGTCCGCTTCAATGTCGTGTTTCCAAGCCTTGAATAATTCTATAGACTCGTCATCCAAGGATAAATACGACTCATCAGCGTCGTCATAAACAACCGATTTGACCAAATAGCGAGGAACACGCTCCTTGCCAGCAATATACCTCGTGGCCATTTCTACCGCCTTGTCAAATTCAATCTGTGCCATAACCTATTTCTAAATTTGTTCTTGTTAGATATTCACATTATGAAGCCATTATAAAAACAAGGATCGACTACATTCTATCTAAGTCCACGATGTCATTTTTCACAAAGATCACCTTATCTTTCGCTCTTGAGCACATGACATTCATGCGATGGCGTTCAAGAATGAATGACTCAATATTGTGGTAATACTGAGGATTGCTTGCCGATGTTGAAATGATGATAACATCTACACTCTGTCCTTGTAATCGCTCAACTGTATCAACGAGCGGGACTCGATCTTGCATGTTGTTGGTCTCGAATAAATCGGCAATCAAGCCGCGGATGCAATTAACTTGTTTCCTGAAAGGGGTAACGACAGCAACCTCTAATCCTTTCTTTACATACTGAAGTGCGTAGTCCGCCACAATTACCGCCTCTTCGGGATTATAATCCTCCCATGGTGAATCCGGTGCTGAAGGAAGAGACTTCACTTCAATACTATCAGTGAATTTAGGTTCCCTGAGGCTCTTCAGTGAGATGCCATAAGGCTCATAGAAGTGCTTGTTAATAAAGTCTGTGATCTCTGTGTTCATTCGATAAGTTGTATCCAAAACGGTTTTAAAATCGGGATACATATCAGCCACATGACTAAACACGCTAACAGACAATTCATCGCCTTTTAATTCGGGATGGAAGATGGGTGGCATTTGCCTATCGTCACCAATAAATATGACGCTACCAGAACCAAAGGTTCCAATTGCAGAACCAAAGGTAAGAGGAATTTGCCCCGCTTCATCAACAAGAACGATACTTGGTGAAAAGCCACTACTACGAAGCCCCAAGTTGATGATTGCCCCATGAAGAGTCATGCCCACGATGGCACCTTTTGCATTCCGTGATCTTTTTTTCCCTTTTCTTGTCCGCAAGTATGCCCCAAATGTTTTCTCTTTCTGAATTCTGTCATCAAGTTCCTGTGCCTTTAGTGTTTCGCCTATCTTAACCACGGGAACAGGATATTGAGCGACGGCATTCAGTGCATTATTAACCGCTTGATGAGTATTACTTATGACAAGTACTTCCTTACCTTTCTCGCTAAAGATACGTGCAATAGTTGCTAAAACATCGGTCTTGCCTGTACCCGGAGGCCCTTGAATACAATGTAACGACGGACGGTTCAATGCTTTATCAACAGCGCTCAACTGAGCCTCATTTAATCTTGGAGGCACAAAAACACTGCCTATGTCGATGGGGTAGCATCCCTGCTCTTCGGGCAGTTCGGCCCCACATAATTCCTCTAAATAAAAAGAACCAGGAGCACCATTCTCCAGACCTTCAATCAGATTGATTAACGGATCTAACAAAACTGCTTCGGTCACAAGAATCTCATATTCTTTTTCTTTGTCCAGCGTCTTTTCTGTCGCAATGCTGATACGATTGAAAAAGTTTTCAATAATAGTAACGCCTTTGATTGTGCTACCGTCTTCGCAAACCAAAGTCACTTTATCACCAGCCCTCAGTTTAGAATTATTCTCAGTAGCCGTTAATTCGTATGAATCATCCAAATGATTCGTAATCCTACAGGCAGGAATTAGATATCCCTGCTCTACCTTTTCCTCATCAGGAAGATCCTGATGGAGTTCGATATCTCTCTCCATCAGAATCTTTTCCTGATTCAGATAATCTAATAAACTGTCTTTGTATTCCTCAAAAACCATATTCTATAGGTTCATACAGCGTTTAAAATACTTGCCAACTTCTGGGTCACAGCAGAAGATAAAACAACCTTTTTTACCGCGAGTCAGCAATACACGATATATGTTTTTGACATATGAATCAAAATTCACATCATCAAGGTCTACATCATGCGTCCCTCCATCCTTATTTGCCACCAAACAATCATTCTCCTTATCATAGACCAAATCTGGGCCAATAATAATACCCACATAATCCAGCTCCCAGCCTTGCATTGAAAAAATGCATCCAACTTGATTAATACCTTCTGGTTGGTTTGCCCATAATTCGGCATTGTCTGCATAATGATATTTAAAATCTCCTCTTGGCTTTGCCTTGGTTTCCCATGGCATTTCAAATTTTGTGAAAGGTACGCCATTCCAATCAGAACCTTCAATGACAACTTCCTTTAACAAATCACCATTTGGAGCAAGTTCATTTTTCCAATCCCAGCACCAACCAGCCGCCAAACGGGCCGTTTGCTTTGGCTTGAATTTTAGTACTTTACAAATATATTGTCTTAATTCTTTTGCTGAATTGAATTTTAAATCCCGAACTATCTTTGCATAGTCATCAAGCGATTTAACTTTTTCATATAGAGCTTGAGGTGTATCAAAAACATCAAATTCATATTGAGAAGGGTCTAATCGATGCTTTTTTCTACAACCATTATTGATTACATCATTAAGCCAATCCAGATAATTATCCGATCCATTACAACGGAACTGGTCTGGCAGCTCGATCTCGAAGACGGGTATCTTATCTATTGTTGTCTGTCGTTGAATCAATTCTAACTGTGTGTAAGCATCATGCAATTGACTGTTCAGTTCTGTGATTTTGTTGCTTTTTTGTTCTGCGAAAATAGTATTGCCACGGGAGTATGCAGCATCTTTTTCGCGGGTTCGCTTTATTATCTTGGCCTTGATATTCGCGATGCCACCCTCATGTCCTTCGTTATTGGTGAAGTCATTAATTTCCTCTTCTAGTCGTTTGGAATAATTCTCGGCTGCTTCTCGAATTGCAATGCTGGTTCCAATGTTAGTCTGTTTAATACATTGAAGGTCATCGACAAAGAAGACACTGACACGTGCGGTGTAGAGCAGTGACATAATCTGTGAGAGAAAAGTGTTGTTGTAGATATCACGACCCTTCTGATTCTTTCCTTGAGCGTACCAGTTAGAAGACTTTTCAATTCGATGGGCTTCATCAACAATAATTGCATTCACTTCATTCTCGTCATAAGAGTTTGGCTTAAAATCGAATGTGTTTTTAATAAAATCATTAACGCCTTTATTGTTAATGTCTAGTTTTTTTAATATCTTCTTGAAGCCCTTGCGAAGACTTGATGACCTTGTAACATAATATGCAAATTCACATTCTTTTGCCAAAGCGGATACAAGCCTCATGGCGATTACGCTTTTTCCTGTACCAGGACCTCCTTTAACGATAACAGCAACCTTCTGATCTTTTGGCGTATTCTTAATTGCACCCAAAATCGCATTAAATGCTGTAAGTTGCTCTCCCACTAAACTAAATTCGGGCTTACCATCAAACATGTTAGCAACAGCGTCTTGCAATCTTTTCGTGGGTTTCCACTTACTGGTGATGACTGATTCGAAAACGTCCTCACCATTTCCTTTACACATAAGATTTGACAAGAATTGATTCAGTTTTGAAGAATCCTCCTCACAATAAATTGGATATTCATCTATAAGTTGTTTATAATCAGCTGAGATTAAATCTGTTTTACTATGATTTCGTTTGTAGTTATAGCAATATACCAATCCTGATAAGTGGATTGAGTCCGATGAAAAAGCATCTATATAATTCAATAGGTGGTTCTGATATTCACTTACTTGCTCAGATGGGTGAGAAACTAATTTAGAGTTTGCATATCCATCGACCTCCACTTCAAACGCATAGTGACTATAAACTGTATTTACGTTCTCATTGCTCCATTGCTTTACTTCTATTTGAACTGCATTCGGTTTGTTATTAACATCATGTCCAAATATAATAAAATCAATTCGGCCACCTACAGGCACTTGATATTCAAACCCGACAATGATATCATCAG
This sequence comes from uncultured Prevotellaceae bacterium, assembly GCA_947165675.1. Taxonomy (GTDB): domain Bacteria; phylum Bacteroidota; class Bacteroidia; order Bacteroidales; family Muribaculaceae; genus Sodaliphilus. The sequence continues at coordinate 6,944 of CAMVBJ010000015.1, read as the reverse complement.
GTAAGTCCTTGAGAATAGGCAATAAACGGTGATAGTCATTCCAGGCTTTTATCTGGCTGGGATTGACCGAAACGCCACATTCTTGTGATCTTTCCTCCATTATCTTCACAAAATCACCTTTCTTGAGTTGACGTTTAAATGTCCCTAGTGTTTCGGCATAAACCACTCGATTGGATTTAATCATAATGCAAATGTTATTAAAGGTTTCTAAAAATGTGAGCCAACTTGACTTTATTCTATCTGTGGGCTCTCGACTGCCTTGCAACGAATAATGAAAAGTCGCTCACACCTTAGTCTAACAATATGTATAGTGATTTCACACATATAGTCATACACTAAGGATGGCGTTACATTATTCCTGTTGCTTTGTGAGTTGTCGAGATTCACAGACACGGAATAGCCAAACGCTACCTTCTACTATGTCCTGCCATTACTATTGATAGGTAATGACGTCGCAAATATAAAAAGAATTTCGCGTAAGCACAAACGCATGAGCGACTTTTTTAATTATTAGTCACAAATATAACTTTAATCTATCGCACCACCATCATCCATATCATCCATTTGAAACGACATGCAGGCGGGACGACTTTTCCGCCAGTGCGTTCTGTGGGTTCTCTTATCGGTTCTCACCAGGCGTGACTGATTTGTTGATGTTGAGGTTGATTTCGGTGTCGAAGTCGCGGACGTAGATGAAGTCGGTGATGGCGAACATGGTGTGGTCGAACAGGTGGTGGAAGGCACTCGTGAGGTGCAGGTCCTTGGTGAGTTCTCGATCCAGGCCCTCGTTCCAGTTGGGAGGTGGGCAGTCCATGCCGATGAGGCCGTCGAAGGTGTAAGAGTGATGTGATGAACTGTTTTTGAAACAAAGCGTTGGCAAAGTCACCCCGTCAATATACAGTGGATTCCATCCGCTGTCGCACAGCGCATCCCACAAGTCCTCCCGGTCATCGCCTTGCAACGGATGAAGCGCGGGATATTCATGACCAAGGTAGCATTTTGCCGTCAAATCGGCTTGTTCGCCAGCATCGAGTTGATTCCTCATAGCCTCCCAGACGCTGCAAGCCCTGTCGTACATTTTGCGCAGAGCCTCGGTCAGAGCGTCATTAAATGCGATGATATGGCGCAGCAACTCCTCTTGCCGAGCCAGTGCCCGCTTGTTGATCATCCTCTTGCGCACCTCAAGCAGGCTCCCGTTCTGGGTGTAATCACACGCCCTGCCGTCATTGTACACCCTGATTATCTCATACTCAATACGCTGTATGTCATCATCCCGTAACTCAATCATCATATTCTGTCATTTGATAATCATATATCGATCCTATTGCCTTACTAGAAAAGGTAGAATCAGCTTTGCTTCAGTTTCTTGAAGAGCTTGTTCAACTCACCAAATTTATCTTTAGTCAAGCGGACGGCAGCATTCTCGCCTGTCCTTTTCTTCTTGGGCTTCTTGGCATCGTTATCGTCTGATAACTTAACATTGAAAAAGATCTTGAATGGAGGAATAGTCGAGTACTCCATAAAGTCTTCGGGTTTGTAGCACTTAAATTCAAATTCGCCATCACCGATTTTTCGCGCAATGACAAATCGGAATGTTTCAGGTGTTTTAAACGCTTGTTCCCATTCGGTCAGAGTTGCCGCTCCAAAGTAGCTCTCACCCTGCTTCCTCCCTGTCATCTTTATCTCAAAATACCAAGTTTCATCACCTTTCTTGGCCATGATGTCAGCCGGTTGTGCCATGACCTGGGGATTATCAAAGCCATGATTCTGCAAATAATTAATAAATGCCTGCTTTGCAGGTACATCAGATTTTGTTGCCATAATATATTGTTATTTAATTGTTTATGTCAATTTTAAGTGTCCGAAAAATGTGAGCAGACTAATCGTTATCCTACCGATGAGCTCTCGACCGCTTTGCAACGAATAACGATATGCCACTCACATGAAACGAACATCGTGGTCACATGCCTTGGCCTGGATTTTACTTTTGAGAAGTTGCCATGCGACAGGCCATATTGACAATATGCCTTTGCAAATATAAGAAAAATAAAGCACATTTAAAAACGCATGTGCGTTTATTTCCATCGTTTACAAAAATAATACCATACTCCCATTTCTCAAACATCCATTTCATCCATTTGCAATAACACAACCGCCACTAACCTCACCGCCAAAAAGAAAAACGGCTTCAAACTTGCCGTTTCTCTCATTATAGTCCTCACACCACTTGGGTATCGTGGAATAATCAATCGTCTAAAGCTGTGATAGAGCCCTCAGTCAGTATTGTCTCTTTCGACTGACTACCCAGATGTATCTGGCGTTGGGATATTTCTTCCTTGCCATGTAGTGAACATACATCCGACTTCTGCTCATGCTCTCGATTGTGATTGTCTTGCCATCCACGTTGACCTCATATGTGTAGATTGTGGGGATGGGCATTTTGGTGGTAGTGTTTCCTGCCCACCATTCATTCAGTAATTCTTTAATAGTCTTAATCATCTTAGTTGATATCGGTTAATGAGGATCGAGACCTGCTTTGCGGTGAATTTGCCTCCTCTGCTGGTCGTGAATCCTTCGTTATTAAGTGTTCTGGCCATCTCGCTCAGGTTATTGGTCTCTCGCACAAGGATCTTCAGCATTGCAACGGCTCGTTTATTGTGAGGGTTGTTAGCCGCCTTCTCCTGGTTCGTCTGCCGGCTGTTCGAGATAGCTTTTTCCATATTGCCCGTTAAGTTTTCAGGTTTACCAAGTTGACATCCTTGTTCCTTTTTCACTTGTAGGGCCGCTCTGGTACGCTGACGGATCAATCCAGCCTCATATTCACTGATGGCTGCGATAATCGTTAGTACCAATCTATTTGCTCTTGGAAAGTCACAGAATACGATTTCTATGCCCGAATCCAAAAGCTGGCTCGTAAAGGTCACGTTTCTTGATAGTCGATCCATTTTGGCGACGATCAGTGTGGCCTTCATCTTCTTGCAGAGTTCCAATGCCTCGTGTAGCTTGGGACGCTGTGTTTTTCGTCCTGATTCAATTTCCACGAATTCAGCTATCGGTTCTTCTCCGCTAAGATAGTTTCTGATAATTTCTTGTTGTGCTTGTAATCCCAATCCTGACACACCTTGCCGTTGTGTCGAGACTCTAAGATAAGCCACATATGCATTATTATCCATTGTTTGAAATATATTAAACCGTCGTTTAGTATTGTTCAAGAATAGTGGGACCCTCCAAAATTGCCTGGAAAATCCCACTTTCTCTCATTTTTCAGTTTCTGTGATAATGCCGTATTCTTGAGAAATGCGTTCTTCGTAGTTTTCACATTTCTCTATTTCACTATCCAGAATAGAAATCAGATTGTCAACGAAGATGTGTTCTATTCTGTTCACGGTTTCTCCCTCTTCGGAAATGAGAGTTACTTCAAATAGATCTTCACCTTCATTGAGAACTACCTGGAGGAATCCCTTGTGCTTGAATCCTTGCACATGGAACTTCACTCCCAGGTCAACAACTTCAATGCTTGCCGGGTTGATTCCCCAGCTCATTACAACAAAAGGATTGGTTCTGAAGATGCTAAAGATGTAATTAGCCATCTCCTTGTTATAATCTTCGTCCATATCATTTCCTCCTCTTGTTAATGTCCGCGATCAGTTTCCGGTTGAGAGTATTGAGAGACTTGTGGATTCTCTCATAGCTCTTTTCATACTTAGTGCCTTGTAACCTCAGTCCGGCACTTACGAGATGATTACCGGCATTATAGATATCCTTCTGTGCCAGACGTAATTCTCTCAGTCGATCTTCTTCTGTAAAAATCATAATGCGTCAATTTAAGTAAGTGTTGTTTACTACGGTCTTGTAATAGCTTCGGGGGCTGGGATTCTCACTTTCTTGAAAACCATCTGCCACCATCCGCTCTTTAGGTCAGGTTTCTCATTCATCAGCATCTCAACGATTGCCTTGTGAATGGGGAAGCAGTACTGGAGCGCCCTTTTCTTGCTTGAGTCGCTAAGGGAATTCCAATACTTCAATGTCATCTTTTTAATTTTCTGTGCCATTGTTGCTGCTGATTTAAAAAATGACGTTATCTTTGCAGGCAGATTAGCATTGAGATTGAGCCTTGGATTGTAACTCCAGGTAGTTCACTCTCTTTGCTATTTCTTTTTTATATACTTTTTTATAGTTTCTGGATTGTATGAGATTGAGAACAGTACATATTCTCCCCAGTCCAAGTTACATTCGATATAGAACTTCTTATGTGAAAGTGAATTTCCTTCTACATCAACAAAACCTCTTGAATTGCCACAGTCTGCTCCAACCTGCTTAAATCCATCAATCTCTCCAGCTTTAATAAGGGCATCTACAAGAAGGGCATCTACAAGTGCTCTCTTAAGGATGTCGCTCTGGTCCTTAGCATATTGTCTCTCAGCTAAACGCCATACCTTATCGTCTTCATCATGTACCTCGGTAAAGATGATACAGCGGGCAAGAATCATCCCGTCATCTTCCACAAGTCGAGCAGCCTTAGCCTTCACGCTGTCACGGTAGAAATTGTGGAAACCTCGGTCAATCATACACGAGTTCATTCCAGGAGAACAAGCCTCACCGGAATAGATCTCAGCGAAGTCATGGTCAACAAGCAAGGTGTAGTTGGGCAAGGTTCCAGCAATGTAAACCTGCCAGTCTTGTGAAAACTCCTCACAAAGCCAAGTCTTAACCTGTTGTGGAAGTGCTTGGCCAATGTTAGTTTCATCGATGAGCTTGCCGAAAAAACGTCCAGCCTTCATCTTGAAAATTCCATCGTTGTTGTCGTGGTTGATGTAACGGACAAAAGCGATTGAACCATCCTCAGGAACACCATTGTAGGCATCTGTCTCATAGGTGTCCGAGTGAAAAGTGGTTCCGTTCAAAACTACAGTATATTCGAGGCCCTGATGAACCCCGGCTTCTGCAATCATCTTCGTTAACGCGGTCTTCATCTCAGCCATACTCTTGATAGCCAATAACGACCAGTCATCACGTTCCCTGCAATAAGCCCAAACTGATTTACTCTTCAAAAGGGCAAGCAGGATTTTGTTTCTACGGTTCTTAACGCCGTTATTATGCTCTTGGATCCCGAATAGTTCTTGGAATTCCTGAGCGTTCTTAAATGATTGAATCTTGTTCATTTTTCTAGTTCTTTAAAATGTTGTTTGATAAGTTGTTAAATGAGAAAAGGAGCCTCCACCGTTATCTTGGTGAAAGCCCCTTCTTCGGGAGCATGAGGTGTCGTTCCTCTATGCTTCAAAAATGGTTTACGATAGGAACCAGGAATAGGTTGAATCCGTTCCTTTAAGAGTGGCAGTAATGCCTAGAGCGATATCAGTTGCATTTACTTGGCGCTGGATGAAGGAATCGATGTAACTTCCCTTCACAGCCCCAGTCATGAGGTTGAAAAAGTTCCACATGCTCAGTTCGCCTTCTCCGTTTGCCTTGAAGTTGGCATCGCGGATATATTGTTTAGCGATGTTGTTTACCATAGAATCGGTAATCAGCAGCTCGGGTACTGTCCGTTGCTTGTAGGTCGGAAGGTAGTTATAGAGTCTCATCCGTCCCAGCAGTAATGCAAATTGATGTTCGCTCAGGCTCACTTCACCCAAGGATTTCATCAGGTGAATATGTCTGGCCCAGTCGTATTGTTGCAACAGCTCAAGAACACCACGATAGATCTCGGCGGTGCTCATTGCTCGTTGGTCTTGCTTGTAACCGTCAGTCCAAAGGCAAAGGTTACAGCATGCCTTGTTCTGGAATCCGACAGCAAAAGTGAATTTTTGTGCCGTCAGTCGTCCGTTCAAGTTCTCCATACCGTAGGATTTCACCCCACAGATGGAAAGGTTAAGTCTGTTTCCGTTAATGTCCTGCCATAAAGAAGGTATCTCAATGCAGAAACACATCCGTTCCCAGTACATGGTTTTGTCTCCCGGCAGGAGCTGTGAAGCAGGTTTATTAATCGCTTCTGGTACTCTGCCGCGAATAATGTGGCTCACTCGTATTTCAGGCTCGGCGATTGTTTCTCCTTGATAGAAGTCTCGTGCTGCCTGGTAAGTGGCCTCGATAAATTGGTTGTGGCTGATCAAAACCTCGTTATCTTTAGCGTAAACGGGGATGATACAGTCGTTCATAAGCTCACTCCTCGTTGTCGGTTGGGAGTTTGCCTCAATGAATGGGGAGCGGGTATCTTCGGTAATGATTTCAGCGTCGATAATGGTCTCCCCGATAGTTGTTGTTTGCTCCGTCTCTACTACCATTGGGAGGTAGGATGGCGGAATGATTGTTGTTTGTTCCATTTGTTCTTGTCGTTGTTAAATGGTTAATTACTTTGGTGGACCCCGGAGCTTTTCCAGAATCTTCACCAGTTTTTTGAATTCTTAAGTAGCGTAGCGATTGTCTCGCATACGATTACAATACCGTCTATGGCATCGCTGGTCTTTGATTTCTTCTTTACAGCTACACACCTGACGGTTCATCTTCTTTCTTCTCGTCTTCTTTCTTGTCTTTGTCATCAACCCAGTTCTTGATCTTCTCTGCGATGTCCAGTAATGCAGAAATTCCGAAAAGGGCCATGACTAACTTTGGTAAATTGTTCATTGTCTTCTCTCTGTTTTGTCTGTTTGTTGTTAATTAGTTGTTAATAAAAATGTTAGTTAAATCTCAGTATATATAAGGCGACTACGGGAGATGGGAAATGGGCAAACCGATGATGAGAATTGGAAAAAAGTTATTATCTTTGTGGTCAACACCTCGCAAGATACTCCGAATCGCCAACAATATTTTATTTAACCAATAAATCCCGATAACTATGAGCAAGAAACAACTCTTTAGACTCTTCGCCCTCGTGGCGGCGATGATGTGCGCCCTGGGCATGCAGGCTGCTGTCGAGGCCTATGCCAACTACACGCCGTCGAACACGA
>CAMVBJ010000014.1 GCA_947165675.1 uncultured Prevotellaceae bacterium | reverse complement strand
AGAATAGCCAACAAGCCCTATGTTTGACTTTGACGGTGCAAACATAGGGCTTGTACTTCTTGTTTTCATCATCCGGATTTATAAATTGTATTTCTTGTACTTCTTGTTTTCAACAAAAACAGCCTTTGCGTGAGGCAATTTTATATCATAGTGATTTTTTTATTAATTTTACCTATTATTTTCATTGTTGTTCCAAAAAAAAGATTTAACTTTGCAACAAGAATAAAAGTACACAGTTTTTCGGTTAATCTTTACCTCATATAGCAAGTGATTGACTCGAGACGATTAGTGTCATGAATTTGCAGGAAAGGAAAATTGATGCTGCAACTGACTAAACTAAAATGTATATGAATTTAATAAATATTTATTAACTTTTTAATTTAAACAATTATGCTATCTAAAGACTTTTTTAGGATTCTGGCAGCTTCAGCTTTGCTGTTAGGAACCAGTGCATTCGCACAGGCCCAGATGACCGAGGAAGGCTATCGCCATGCTCCCCTGCTGGGCGCACCCCGCGCTGCATCTGCACCCGAGGTTATTCATGACTATGACTGGTATGCCGCCAAGACCTACACTTGGACCGATGCCAGTGGTGTATCACACACCGCCAGCCTGGTGGATGAGGTGACTAACCCCTACCAGATGTATGACCTGTTCCGCTGGGTTTACTGCAACCCCGAGATCCCCGGCAACAAGTGGGACGCCGTTACCAACAGCGCCACCTACTACGGCGAGATCTATGACCTGGAGTCTTACGGCTGGAGTGGCACACGCCACGTCGATCCAGGATGGAACATCTATGACAGCGATGTAACCGCCCCCTACGAGGACGGTCACACCCTGTTCCTGATCAAGCTCAAGAACTACAGCACCCCCGCCAGTGGTGCTAAGCACACCACCACCAAGGCTGAGCTCGTCAACGAGTTCAGCACCTGCATCCAGTCAGTGAAGCTCATCACCGACGCCATGCGCGTGGGCGAGGGCGACAACACCGGCTCGATCGTCAACATCGAGGGCGAGTTCAACCGCTTCTTCATCATCGGCAAGGGCAAGTCCTATTACTGGGAGCCCACCACCAGCACCACCAACCCGCCCTATGCTCCCTTCTACAACATGTTTGAGGAGTACAGCCCCACAAGCACCGATAGCGGTTCTCAGATCACCGACTTCTACGAGAAGATGACCCAGGGCGAGATCTATCCCGTCGTTCATGACTGCTCCACCGTCATCAACTTCGAGCACTACTTCTCGATGTCTGGTAAGAACGGCACCCAGGAGAAGTCCCTCACCGGCATGTTCCTGTACATCCCCGACAACCGCAACAGCTATGACGAGCGCAACTACAACGAGAACCACCAGCCCACCACCGGTATCTACGTGATCGAGCTCGGCGGCAAGGCTCAGGACAACGGTGACCGCACCTACACCGTCACCCTCGACTGGACCAGCAAGCTCGACGAGGCCGTCGGTTCAACCGTTCCCCAGAACTACACCCTCTACGTCTATGTTACCGACGAGACCGGCAACACCCGCGTGGAGCTCGTGAACACCACCGAGACCACCTATAGCTACATCGTTCCTCAGGACGAGCACAGCTACACCATCACCTACGTGGTCTATGGCGAGGCTATCGCTAATGAAAATTTCAACACCTGGTCTAATGACGCTACCGTCGTTATCCCCGGCTGGAATGACTTCATCTCGCTGACGCTCAACCACTACGAGAGCGACTTCGTGAAGAACGATGGTAACAACTACTACCGCAACTTCATGGGTATCATCAACGACGTGAACGCCATCACCCCCGAGAACATCGACGCTGGCATGAACCAGATCGTTGTGAACCGCTTCGACGCCGCTACTCCCGAGGCTCTCCTGCCCGTAGCTACCATCACCTTCACCAACAACAATGGTCGTGTTAACTACAGCGTGGCTTACCAGGAGCAGAACATCCTGAGCGGTTACAACCTCAACCAGATCGATGTCAACACCAGCGGCAACCTCGGCAACTATGCTGCCGACGCCATCGTTGACCTCAGCCCCATCACCATCGTTGACCAGTTCGCCGAGAGCGTTGAGGGCAACAACCACCCCGAGAAGTACGGTTACGTGCTCACCCTGGGCGAGAAGAGCTCTAACGACGTTGAGGTTCCCGTGACCAAGGTTAACGCCACCATCGACGGCTATTACACCAAGGAAGAGGTGGACAACGACATCGACCTGGACAACATGCTCATTCCCAACGTCAAGAGCGCTAACGTTGAGCTCAACCTGGTGAACAACGCCCGCATCTATTACTACACCATGGACCGTGGTAACGATGCCGAGCCCACCGAGCAGATCTCTTACCTGCAGCGCCGCACCGACGGTACCTTCATGGAGATGAACAACGTCCTGGGTGACGCTGGCAACTGGTACTATGAGGGTGTTCACAACTACTTCGATGAGATCCCCTACACTGGCACCTATGGTAAATACCTGTCCTACCTGCCCACCGTTTGGACCTTCGGTACCGAGCGCGTTAAGGGCGGTGACAACAGCTACGGTAGCCCCGTGCTCAAGACCGGTGTTGGTAAGGTCAATGAAGTGGGCCAAACCACCAAGGCTATCAACCCCCGCTTCATCTGGCAAGACGAGAACGGCGTTGACTGCTACCTCTACAACCCCATCATGACCATCGACGGTATCGTTCCCGACTATGCAAGCGTTGACTACGAGCCTTACATGTACCGCGTCTGGAGACTGTGCGACGGCATCCGTGGCTTCAAGAAGGACTGGAACCTGGATGAAGGTGGCTACTACTTCTTCATCAACGACGAGGAGGCTCCCCGCGATGCAAGACTGATGATCGCCGAGGAACGCACCAACGAGAGCCGCATCGTTCTCGGTGACGCCAACGATGCCCTCGCATTCGGCGCTATCGACAACGCTAACATCGAGTACCTCATCCGCTTCTACTATGTAAAGAAGGCCGACCGTGGCACCGAGGAGAACAAGTACTATGTTGTTGAGTATAAGGCTCCCGCTAACGTGGGCACCAGCGTGAATGAGCTGGGCGCTGCCAGCAAGGTAGTTAGCACCACCTACATCAACGCTCAGGGTATCAAGAGCGACAAGCCCTTCAGCGGTCTGAACATCGTCATCACTCGCTTTGCTGACGGTACCACCCAGACCAACAAGGTCGTTCGCTAATCCCGAACGTTTCTTCTAAAAAAAGAGGCTTCCCCACCAGGGAGCCTCTTTTTTTAGTGAACAGTGAATAGTGAATAGTGAGCAACGAATAACGAATAACGACTAACGAATAATGACTAACGACTAGTGACTAATGACTAACGACTAACGACTAATACGAGTACTTGACGCCCGGAGGGCGGCACTCTGAGTAACCGCCAGTAAATCAGGCTGCCGAGCGTGAGCGAGGGAGTCTGATTCACTGGCGGTGATGGTAAGGTATAAGCTGTCGCTGGAGGCGACCCCACGTGCCAAAAGCCGAAATGGGGTCGCTTCCAGCGACAGCTTATTGGCATTGTCTTCGCTTTGTCAGGCGAGCAGGTCGAAGGCCTGCACAAGGCCAGCGGCCTTGAATTGAGCCAACCCCAGGGCGCACTGGCCGAAGGTCAGTGGGGCCTGGGGAGAGACGCTCATGTCGATATGGGCCCTGAAGGGGGCCACTCACTACGACAAGTGCACCACAATCAAATCACCTGAAGCCGACGCTATTGGCCCTCTTCGAGGCCCGTTCTTATCATAGTGTGCTTTCCCCAGGCCACACGAGGTCTTCGACCTGTGCGCCCTGGAGTTAAGGATAGTCAAGGCCGCTGGCCTTATGCAGGCCTTCAGCCTGCTATACTTTCACTTTCTCCCGACACCAATAGCAAAAAACGAAAAAAGAGCCCATACTGTTGCACAATTCACTAAATATCACTACCTTTGCGCCCATGAAACGAACCTCGCTCTCATAAAGCGCTCAAAATGAATATTTTTTGTTTACTAACATAATTTTTCATTAACTCAATTCATTTCAAATTTTTATGAAGAAATTATTTTCTCTCCTCACGTTAGCCCTGCTGACCTCGTCGGCATGGGCTGGTACCTATGCTAAGGTAACTTCTACAGCAGATCTTACCGACGGTACCTACCTCATCGTTTACGAGGCTGGTAATCTAGCTTTTGATGGCAGCCTTGCAACTCTCGATGCTTCAGGCAACACCTTCGCTGTTACCATCGAGAACAGCACCATCACCACCGCCGATGACACCCAGGCCTTCACCATCGACATGACTGCCGGTACCATCAAGAGCGCCAGCGGTTTCTACATTGGCCAGACCACTGACGGCAATGGAATGAAGACCAGCGCTGATGAAGCTTACGTCAACACCATCTCGATTGACGATGAAGGCAATGCCGTTATCGTAGCAAGTGGCAAACCCTATCTGCGCTACAACGCCAACAGTGGTCAGGAGCGCTTCCGCTACTTCAAGTCGAGCACTTACACCAACCAGAAGGCTATCGCCCTGTACAAGCTCGGTGGCACCGTTACTCCTCCCGATCCCACCTACACCGAGGTAACCTCCCTCGCCCAGGCCAACGCTCTGGACAGTGCAGCCCAGTTCATCTTCAAGGGCAACGCCGTTGTAACCTATCAGAACGGCAAGTACCTCTACCTGCGCGACGGCAGTGGCTACGGTCTTATCTTCAACAAAACTGCCAACATTGAGCCCACCTTCAACAATGGTGATGTTCTGGCTCAGAACTGGACCGCTACCAAGACCAACTATCAGGGCTATGCCGAGTACATCAACTACTCTGCCCTCACCGCCAACGGCACCAATGCCGAGCTCGCCGCTCCCCAGGTGATCTCCGCTCTGAGCGCCGACATGCTCAACGCCTACGTTCAAATCAACAACGTGGTCAGCATCAGCGGCAGCACCGCTACCCTGAGCGACGGTACCACCATTGCTCTGTACAACACCTTTGCCACCATCCCCACCTTCGATAATGGCAACTACTACATCACCGGTATCGTTAGCCAGTACAAGGGCAACCTGCAGCTCCTCCTCATCGACACCGACTACGAGGCTCCCGTTGAAGACGACATCACCACCTTGGCCCAGGCCAAGGCTCTGACAGCAGGCACCCAGTTCACCTTCAAGGGCAACGCCGTTGTAGCTTACAAGCACGGCTCGAACCTGTGGCTCCGCGATGCTTCGGGCAGCGCTCTTGCTTACAGCACGACCGACAGCACCATCGTTCAAGGTTCTGTAATCGCTCCCAACTGGGGTGCAACAGTTGCTGAGTTTCTGTCCATGCCCGAGTTCAAAGAACTGACTAACTTCAATGCCAATGGTACTCAGGAGGTTCTTCCTTTCGAGCGTACGACCATCACTATGGACAACTACGCTGAGTATGTAATCGTTAAAGGCCTTAAGTTTGTCAGCACCAGTGTTTCAGGTAGCCACACTAACTATGTAACCGAGGATGGCCTTACCGTTCGCGACAACTACGACCTCTTCACCTATGACGCTAACGCAACCTATGACATCACGGGTATCGTTACTGCTTACAATGGTGTTCCCCAGCTCTACATCACCAGCTATGTAGCCTATGGCGCTGCTGCTGTTGCTACTCCCGTCATCAACCCCAACGGTGGCCAGTTCACCAACCAGGTTGAGGTATCCATCACCTGTGCTACCGAGGGTGCCGAGATCATCTACACCATCAATAATGGCGACGAGATCACTTACAACGGCCCCTTCACTCTGACCGAGAGCGCTACCGTTAAGGCTTACGCTCAGACCGACGATGCCGAGAGCGAGATGGCAACTGCCGAGTTCACCATCGTTAAGGTTGAGGAAGCAACCTACACCCTGGTAACCGACGCCAGCAAGCTGGCCGACGGCGACAAGATCATCCTGGTGAACGCCAACGAAGCTGGTGAGGCCCGCGCAATGGGTGCTGCCTATAGCACGAGCAATACAAGCTACTTCCAGGAGGTTGCTGTAACCGTCGCTGATAACCTGACCATCACCACCGCTGATGCTAACGTGATCACCCTGGGTGCTAACGGTGACAACTGGACCTTGAAGGCTGCTGAGGGTTACCTTGCAGCTGCCAGCAGCAGCAAGAACTTCATGGTTGCTAATGCCGAGGTTGACAGCAACGCTATTGCAGCTATTGCTATTGCCGACACTGCCTCTATCGTCTTCCAGGGCAACTACACCCGCAACATCATCCGCTACAACGCTCAGAGCACTCGCTTCTCCTGCTACGGTGCAACCAATACCCAGGCCCCCGTTTACATCTACAAGGCCGAGAGCGCTGCTCCCGAGGTGAAGCTTGGTGACGTGAACAAGGACGGCAACGTGAACATCTCTGATGTTACCGCTCTGATCGACGCTCTGCTCGGTGGCAACTCAGCTGTTGAGACCGACAACTACAGCCCCGCTAACTCTGACGTTAACGAGGACGGTGGCGTGAACATCTCCGATGTTACCGCTCTGATTGACAAGCTGCTCAGCGGCAACGTTTAATCATCCACTACACGAGGATTAATTCCCTAAATATCCTGGACAGGACCCGCAACCCCGCGGGCCCTGTCCTTGTTTTCACCCCCACCACCACAGCCGTGACACAGCCACGGCTCACGACCACCCTGACGCCCTGATGGCTTCTCATGGAGCAACGTGCGGCAGGGTCCACGTGTGCCGCGGCTGTGTCGCGGCATCTTTATTGAGAAAAAATCCCCGCCCGAGCTTGCCCGTTCCCACACCAGGCAGTAACTTTGCCTCATGCAAGACGACAATAAGAAACCCGAATGGATGCGCGACACTATCCCCTCGATGAAGCGCCACTGTCACGGTCACGACTACCAGAGCCGCTGCATCTACATGATTACCCTTGTCGTGGAGGGGCGCCGACCCCTGTTGGGTTACATCACGGGCGACGGCATCGACCAGCCCGCCCAGCTGCACCCCACTCAGCTGGGGCAAGCCATCCTGCAGGAACTTGACCAGATCACCATCCATTACCCTGCCGTCAAGGTCATCAGCCACCAGCTCATGCCCGACCATCTACACGCCATCCTCTACGTCCAGGAGCGGATCCCTCGCCACCTGAGCCACGTCATCACCAGCTTCAAGGTGGGCTGCAACCGCCTCTATCGTGCAGCCACGATGACCGATTGCGGCAGCGCCCTGTGGGAAACGGGGTTCCACGACCGCATCCTCAAGGGCCGTCACCACCTGCAGCGCATGATGGACTATCTGGACGACAATCCCCGCCGCGCCGCCATCAAGCGCCACCACCCCGAGTTCTTCAAGGTGCAGCGCGATGTCTCCGTGGCTGGGCTCACCTTTGCTGCCCTGGGTAACCTCTTCCTGCTACAGTCGCCCCAACTGCTCCAGGTGCAATGCACCCGCAGGCTCACCCCCGAACAGATCGAGGACACCGTGGCCCAATTCCTGGAGCAAGCAAGTCGTGGCGCCATCCTCGTCTCGCCCAGCATCAGCGCTGGCGAGAGAGCTGTCATGCGGGCTGCATTTGAACACGGCTATCCCACCATCGTCCTGGTCGAGAACGGATTCGCTCCCCTTGCCAAGCCAGGTGGCAAACGCTTCGACGCCTGTGCCCAGGGGCGCCTGTTGCTGCTTGCACCATGGGAGCACCACAACGAGCGCCGTCGCATCAAGGAATACCAGTGCCGCAACCTCAACGCCATGGCAGCGGCCATCTGCACCGCCACCCGACAACCACAACAGCAGCAGCCGTGACACAGCCACGGCTCACGACGACCCTGACGGCCGCCACTACACAACAACAGCAGCAACAGCCGTGACACAGCCACGGCTCACGACGACCCTGACGGGCCCGGGAATCAATCTATTGAGTCAAAGAGAGTGGGTTGTGGCAACAGTTGGAACGTGCGACGGTGATAGGGGCTGACGCCATGCCGCGCAATGGCGGCGCGGTGGTCGGGCGTGGGATAGCCCTTGTTGCGCGCCCAGCCGTACTGGGGATACTCTTCATCCAATCGACGCATCAGCTCGTCGCGGTGCGTCTTGGCAAGTATTGACGCGGCAGCAATGCTCAGCATCTTGCCGTCGCCCTTGATGATGGTAGTGTGAGGAATGTCGTGATAGGGGAAAAAACGGTTGCCATCCACGAGAATGCCCTCGGGCCGCACCGCCAACTGGTCCAGCGCACGGTGCATCGCCATGATCGAGGCGCGCAGGATGTTGATGCGGTCAATCTCCTGGGGAGACACCATCGCCACCGCCCATGCCACCGCCTCACGCTCGATAATGGGGCGCAGGCGTTCGCGCTGGCGCTCGGTCAGCTGCTTGCTGTCGTTGATCAAGTCGTTGTGGAAATCGGGAGGCAGAATCACAGCTGCCGCCGTCACTGGTCCCGCAAGGCATCCGCGGCCTGCCTCGTCACAGCCCGCCTCTACTCGCCCTGCTATCAGATAAGCCTCTAACATTAGGTTTTTAGTTTTTAGGCTATAGGTTATAGGCTATAGGTTATAGGGTGTTGGGCGTTGGTTTAGGAAAGCGGATGCCACCTACAGCCTACAGCCTATAGCCTAACACCTACAGCCTATAACCTACAACTTCCGCTCGATCACATAGTCAAAAATCTCGCGGAATTGCTCTATCGTCTCGTCGGGGGAGTACGGTGACAAGATGTCGTTGGCCTCGTCACGCAAGCGCTCCATCTTCTCGTAGGCATAGTCGATGCCACCAGCACGCTTGGCAAAATCGATCAAGCGGTCGATGTCGTCACCCGTGAGCGTTTCCTTGTTCACCAGAGCCAACATCTCGTCGTGCTCGGGCATGTCGGTACGGTTCAACGCATAGATGAGCGGCAAGGTGATCTTGCCCTCCCTCAAGTCATTGCCTGTGGGCTTGCCAATGATAGGGTCATTGTAGTAGTCGAAGGTGTCATCCTTGATCTGGAAGCAGATGCCCAACAGGCGCGTGTACCGACGCAACTCGTCAATCGAGGTGATGGGAGCATCGTTGGCAAAGCCACCCACAGCGGCACAGCACTCAAACAGCGAAGCCGTCTTGGCACGGATGATATCCATATAGGTGGCCTCGTCGATGTTGTGGTTACGGGCAATATCCACCTGGTCAATCTCGCCTAACGACAAGTCACGACCCATGTCGGCAAGGGCGCTCAGGATGCGGCCGTCGCCGGTAGCGACGCCACAGCGCAGGGCACCCGTGACAAAGAAGTCACCCACCAGCACTGCCACGTGGTTGCTCCATACATTATTGATCGTGGGCAAGCCACGGCGCTCGGTGGCCTCATCAATCACGTCGTCGTGGATGAGCGACGCGTTGTGCAGCATCTCCAGGGCAGCAGCACCTTGCAGCGCCTTCTCGTTGATGCCACCAAAGAACTTTGCACTCAGCAGCGTAACAATGGGGCGCAACATCTTGCCCTTATTCTGGAGATAAGAGGTCACAATGTTGTTAGTGAGTTCACTATTACTTGTCAAGGTGGTGACGATGATGTCGTTCATCGCCGCCAATTCGGTCATCAGTTGTTCTTGAATATATGTGAGCGATATTGCCATAGTCTGCAAAGTTAGCAATAATTCCTGGGAACGCCACCATTTTTAAGAGTAAAAATGTTTTTTACGCCCCGAAATACCTAAAACACCAAAAAATTACTATCTTTAGCCCCTTAAAACCGTCTATATATTATGGAACCTAATAAGAAACTGCTGCTTCTTGACGCCTATGCTCTCATCTTTAGGGCCTTCTATGCCATGGTGCGTAGCCCACGCGTCACTTCGACCGGTATCGACACGTCGGCCGTGTTCGGTTTTGTCAACACCCTGCAAGACTTGCTCAAGCGCGAGCACCCCACCCACATCGCGGTGTGCTTTGACCCTCCTGGTGGCAACACCTTCCGCCACAAGAGCTACGAACCCTACAAGGCCAACCGTGAGAAGACCCCCGAGGGCATCCTCCAGGCCGTCCCCTACATCAAGCGCATCCTCCAGGCCTACCGCATCCCCATCTACGAGGTCGAGGGCTATGAGGCCGATGATGTGATCGGCACCCTATCCCACCTGGCCGAGCAGCAGGGATTCTTCACCTATATGGTCACCGGTGACAAGGACTTCGGCCAATTGGTGACCCCTAACATCAAGGTCTTTAACCCTGGCAAGAACATCATCGAGGGTGTCGATGAGGTCAACGCCAAGTATGGCATCCAGTCTCCCACCCAGCTGATCGACATCCTGGGTCTCATGGGAGACTCAGCCGACAACATCCCCGGCTGCCCTGGTGTGGGACCCAAGACCGCCGAGAAACTCATCCAGCAATACGGCTCCATCGAGAACCTGCTGGAGCACACCAGCGAACTCAAGGGAGCCCAGAAACAGCGTGTCGAGGATAACGCCGAACAGATACGCATGTCCAAGTGGCTCGCCACCATCATTACCGACGTCCCCATTACCCTCGATGCCGACACCCTGAGCCGCAAGCCCGTCGATATGGACGCCCTGCGCCAGGTATTTGCCGAGCTGGAATTCCGCACCCTCACACAGCGGCTGATCGATGGCGGTGAGGCCAACGTCGGCCTTGACAACGTCACTGCCCAGGAGCAGCCAACGAGCGACAAAGCCCCCGCCGGCCAGAGCAAGCCTGCCACGCCCCCATCGGGCACGCCAGGCAAGCAGCTCTCGCTGTTCGACCTTGAAGACGACTCCCCCTCTGTACCCGTTTACACCTCCATCGACCAGGTCAGTCACAACTACCAGTTGATCACCTCACCCACCCAGGCCGCTACCCTCGTCAGCGAGCTCATGGACATGCCACGCGTGGCCATCAGCCTGCTGGGCACGGGCAGCAACGCCATGCAGCTCAAGATTATCGGCATCGCCCTGTGCGGCAAGCAGCATGAGGCATCATTTATCAGGTGCGACGGCAAGCAGGAGATGCTCAAGGCCATAGCGCCACTGTTCGACGGCAAGGCTTGCATCGTGAGCAGTGATATCAAGCGCACGATGGTTGCCCTCGACCAGCACGGTATCCGCTTCACGGCACCCTACTATGACACGGCCGTGGCTCACTACCTGCTCCAGCCCGAGCGCGGACACTCCATTGCCGAGATGGCCTACGAACTGCTCCATTACACCGCCATCACCCCCGAAAGCGTCTTAGGCCCCAAGGGACGCAACCAACTCAAGCCCTCACAGGTAGCCCCCGAGGCGCTCTCACGCTGGGCCTGTGAGGCAGCCGACCTCACCCTGCAACTGCCCGACGTGCTCAACACGGCACTCCATGAGCAAGGATTGGAAAAACTGTTGACCGACATCGAGTTGCCTCTGGTCAAGGTGCTTGCAAGCATGGAGTTGGCTGGTGCGCGCATCGACGTCAAGGCACTTCATGACTACTCCATCGCCCTGACCGAGCAAATGAACCGACTGGAAACCGAATGTCACCAGTTGGCTGGCGTGCCTTTCAACACGGCTTCTCCTGCCCAGGTGGGCGAGGTACTGTTCGACCATCTCAAGATAGACCCCAAAGCCAAGAAAACCAAGACGGGCCAGTACAGCACCACCGAGGACATCCTCTTGAAACTGCGGGACCGCCATCCACTCATCGACAAGATCCTTGAACTGAGGGGCATCCGCAAGCTCCTATCGACCTACGTCAACGCCTTGCCTGCCCTGATCAACCCCGCCACGGGCCGCATCCACACGACCTACAACCAGACGGTCACCGCTACCGGCCGCCTGTCATCGACCAATCCCAACCTGCAGAACATCCCGGTGCGCAACGATGAGGGCAAGGAAATCCGCCGCGCCTTTATCCCCGCCGACGGAAACGTGTTCTTCAGCGCCGACTACTCGCAGATTGAATTGCGCCTGGTCGCCGACTTGAGCCATGACCAGACGATGCTCGATGCCTTTGCCCACGGTCATGACATCCATGCCATCACAGCAGCGCGCATCTACCATAAACCCTTGGAACAAGTTACTGGTGACGAGCGCCGCAAGGCCAAAACGGCCAACTTTGGCATCCTGTACGGCATCAGCGCCTTTGGCCTGGCACAACGATTGAACATCCCGCGGGATGAGGCCAAGATGCTCATCGACGGCTACTATGCGACATT
The DNA here is from genome assembly GCA_947165675.1 of uncultured Prevotellaceae bacterium. Taxonomy (GTDB): domain Bacteria; phylum Bacteroidota; class Bacteroidia; order Bacteroidales; family Muribaculaceae; genus Sodaliphilus. Next base: position 59,632 of record CAMVBJ010000014.1, on the reverse strand, counting down.
TCCCCAAGTGCGCGACTACATTGACCGCTCCATAGCCCAGGCCCGTGAAAAAGGATACGTCACCACCCTGTATGGCCGCCGCCGCATGTTGCCCGACATCAACTCCCGCAACGCCGTGGTGAGAGGCTTCAGTGAGCGCAATGCCATCAATGCACCCATCCAGGGCACCGCCGCCGATGTCATCAAGCTCGCCATGGTGCGCATCTACCAGCGCTTCCAGGACGAGGGCATCCAGTCAAGGATGATCCTGCAAGTGCATGACGAACTCAACTTTGACGTCCTGCCCAGCGAGCTCGACCGCGTGCAGCGCATCGTCATCGAGGAGATGGAGGGCGTCTATCAGGGCAAGGTGAAGTTGACCGCCAGCCACGGCGCCGCCACCAACTGGCTTGACGCCCATTAAAAAAAATCAGTGAATTATTGCTTAGATTCAAAAAATAGCAGTAATTTTGCACCGCTAAAAGAGATTCGGGGTGTAGCACAGTTGGTTAGCGCGCCACGTTCGGGACGTGGAGGCCGGAAGTTCGAGTCTTCTCACCCCGACTCTATGTGGTCTAACTTATTGATTATCAACAAGTTAGACCATTTTTTCAAAAATTGCCGGGACAAAATCGGGACAAATCAATTCGCCCTTTTATTGGCCCTTTTATCAACATAGGTGGCGTTTCGCAAGAAATGTCATCAAAAAAAATGTTGACTCCACACAAATCAATTAAACCCTCTGTACTTCCGTTCAAGCACGGGAGCATCGATTATGTAAAGCAATTTACCTTACCGGTACTAAGGGAAGGAACTGAATGGTACATTGAGTTTTATTGCTTCGACCCCGCCCAAGGGAAACTCAGGCGCAAGAAAATCAAGGTAAACAGAATAAAATCCATTGGCCGGCGCAGGGCCTATGCCCGTGAGGTTATAGGCAGACTAACAACCCAGCTGCAGCGCGGTTGGAATCCATGGATAGCTCAGGACATCGGCGAGCTTCACCTTTTCGACGATGTATGCGAGTCCTATGAGCGTTACATCGATAAGATGTACAGCTCCGGGAACTACCGCAAGGAGACCTATGTCGGCTACAAATCCTACATGAAAAATCTGAGGAGCTATGTGAAGGAGCACCCCATATATTATATATATCAGCTTGACAGAGCTTATATCGTCGAGTTCCTGGACTACATCTTCATCGATCGAGATAACGGCGGTCAGACCAGGAATAATTACTTGTCATGGCTGGGGAACTTCTGCGGATGGGCAGTTGATAAGTCTTATCTAACAATTCGGCCGACAGACGGCATCCCGTTCATCGACCGTAAGCACCTGCGCAAGAAGCGCCAAGTCATCCCCACGAATGTTGTCAAACAGATATCAGCCTACTTGAAGCAGAATGATCCTTATTTCCTGCTGGCCTGCCAACTGCTGTATAACTGTTTCATAAGGCCGGTAGAGATGACCAGGTTAAGAGTGGGCTGGTTCAACATCAAGGCAGGGACCATCACGATCCCTGCCGACGCAGCCAAGAATCGGGAGACCATGGTGGTTACCGTCCCCAATAAGGTAATGGCTCATGCTATCGACCTGGGCACATTCCATGCCGCCGGCCAAGACTTTCTTTTTTCCGTTGACCTCAAGCCGGGCGAGCACCAGGTGGATCCTGTCATATTCCGACACCATTGGGCGGTGGTGAGACGTGCCTTGAGCCTCCGCCCCGAATGGCAGTTCTACAGCCTGAAGGACACCGGAATCACTGAGATGTTGGACAGGAACATCACCAGCATTGCGGTGAGAGACCAGGCAAGGCACAGCTCTTTGGCAGTCACCGAGGTTTACACGCGGCACCTGCAGAGAGCCAACGAGCAGGTGCTGTCCTGGGAAGGCTCACTCTAATATCCTCCAGAAGGTGCCCTTCTTCAGTCGGCTCAAGCCCTGTTGCGTGATTTCCGTCTTGATGGAGCTGCAGAGGTACTTCTTTCCCCTGATGATATACGTTGCCCGGACATCCGGCATCCCTTCCATCAGGAAGGAAAACTCATACTTTTTCTTGTTATCGATATCGACGGTTTGTAGCAGTTGCTTGCCCTGGCCGTACTTGTCGCTGTTCAGCCTCAGGCTCCCGTTTCTCCAGCTCTGTTGGACGTAATATGTTTGGTAGAGCACATTATAAGGGCTTCCAAAATAGTTGGCATCCGTGATGGTGTCATACTCATCCAGGAACGGATGAGGCAGCTGTCCATTCCCGTAATAATACATGCTTGCCCCATACCAGAAACCCACCTGCAGGGTCGAATAGCTCGAATGGTCGTCTTTGTCTCCGTTCTTGATGCTGAGAAACCTTGTGGACTGTAGAATCTGGTCGGGTTCGACAGTGCCTTGATCGGTTGCTGGAGTCCAGCCATGGAAGATCTTCTTGTATTGCTCACCCGACGTAGCCTCGTTGTCCAATTCCCCGGCATCGAAGAACGGCAGCCAGCCATGATCTGTCTCGTCGATCCATGCAGGGACGATTTCGATATCCTCTTGCTCTTCCCAGTTTTCCTCATCAAAAATGCGTGCGCCAAACGCATTCAACGGGAGCAGCCTGTAACTGTCGCTGTACTGGTCGACAGCGTCGGCTTGAGCGGCGTCCGTCAGATAGCGTCCAGTAACGTATAGGATGAAGTAGTTATCGACATCAATGGCATGGAAGATGAAGCTCCATGCCTCCCCTCGGAACCATTCAGCAGGCCGGGTGTTTAGCCATGTAATAATCTCCTGAAGGGTTTCGTATTCTTTCATGTACACCTTGCCTTTGCGGAAGTACCAGTCACAGTTGTAGATGTTCGACATATTATGTCCTGCGTCCGCATAGCCGATGTTTCGTTTGCCCCGGTACTGGCTGTCATCATCTTTGGAGACCGAAGCCGTGAACTCATCAACTACCTTATCGATGACTATTGTGCCCGCATTAGCACCATTTTCTTGACTCCAAGAAAATGCTATAGTCTTATCCTTATGGTTGATGTCAAACTCGCAAAGCATAAGCCTCTCGAGATGGTTAAACAGTTCGTTGACCGACCAGTGAGGCAGTGTGTCCTCCCAGCAGCGTGCGCCCCATGCACCAGGCAATGAGTTGAACGAGTAGAGGCAGTACCAATCACTGCTTTGCCATGCTTCTCCATCAAAGGTATAGCCAAGAGCCGTGCAGATCTTCTCCACCAGAGTATAGACACGGATCTGGCAGGAGAGACGGCGCACAATTTCGGTATCGTCGTCATCATCCTGCCGAACATGCCAGACCCATTGACCAGACAGGTAATCGGCACGGTTCTGGATGTTGCCGCTGGAAGCGTTCACCCACGGCAAGGCGATGATGTCTCCAGTGCCCCATGCTTCGCTGGTGGTTTTTGTAATCGACTCCTCCTGCTCGCCAGGCTCAACCCTGCCCCTGCCGGAAGCGCCAGGGCGGGTATTTGGCCTGTCGTTCCTGTTGTTGCTTCCGCCATGCGTGTCCGCATGGTTGTCTGGAATCCAGTAGGGTATAGCCCCCAGCTCCAACTCATCGATGTAGATGTTATCGAAGGCCGGGTAGAAGTTCTGGAACGAACGCCCGGCGATGAACTGCACCTTGGCCATAGACTCAGTAATTGAGACGAGCACAGCGGCACCCGATTTGTGAAAGTCGTCGGCGATGATCTCAGCATCGAAATAGAGGTTGTTAATATCGGCCTCCTTACGGTGGATATTCCCGAAGATAGCTGCATTCTCGGGGCAGTCCAGCGGCAGCTCAATGCTCATCGTGTAGTCGTCACGGTCAGCGAACATCCTGTTATCGGATGTATAGTCAAAGCTCGAGCCGTCCTTGATGGCCGCAGGCTTATGGTCTATCAGCAGTATCATTTTCTCTTGTTTTTAGGCAAAGTGTTATTGATCATCTTCTGGTAGTCGTCCTGGGCTTTCTTGATGCCCATGTCTCCCTCCACCGTGTTCACCGTCACGAACGGCTCATCGAGGCGTTCGCCCAGTCGGCTCATCGTGTCCCCGTAGCGAGCCATCACAGCCACCATCGCCTCCATGGTGCGCTGCATGGTACCATCCCCTGCAGCACCGGCGATGATAGACGGAGCGGTGATAGAGCGGGACACGTCAGCCGCCGATATACGACCAATGGTGTTGTTGCGCTGTGCATAATCAAGCGCATCGATGGCTGCACGCGTCTGCGGGTTCTTCAGCAATTTCTGGCTGGCCACCCACTCGCCGGCATGAACCACACCTACAGGCTGGTCAGGTCGCCCATCAGGAGTGAAGCCACCTTGTGAGTAGCCTTGAGCCAGGGATGCCGCCTGTTGCTTTTTGATGGCCGCAATCTGGATGCCGCCGGCGGCTACTGCCATGGCAGCAGCGATAGGTCCCAACAGCCAGCTTACTTTAGAGGCAGAAGCATAGGCATTGATGGCAGCGAGAGCCGTTTCAGCCACAGCCGATATCACCTGCTGGGCAAACTGGCGCTTGGATGCCTCAGCCTTCAGCTTTGCTTCCTCTTTCTGCTTCTTGCGCTCGATCTGTTTCACCTTATAGGCATTGCCTTCAGCCATCGAGATCTCACGCTCGTAGTATTTCTCCAGCCGTGCCAGGCGCAATTCGCTGTCGGCCTCAGCCATTTTGTTCAGGCCGTCAAACATTGAGGACATGGAGGCGAACATCGACTTGAGCATATCGCCGTATTTCTCCCAGGTACCCTGTCCAAACACTTTATCCAGGAACTTGCCTATCCAGTCCTCCAGGGACTGTGCCTGTTTTTCAGTCTCGCCATAGATTTCCTCATAGAGTTTTTTAAGGGCTTCCGCATGGCGTTTTTTGATCTCGGCCTTCTTGCCCTCGTTTTCACCGGCTTTGGCGAGCTCCTGCTTATAGACCTCCTCGATGAGCGCCTTGGCTTCAGCATATCGGCGGTCTTTCTGCTCCTTGTCGCTCAGGTAGTAGGTGTCGTAGATGCGCGTCAGTTCCTCCTGGTGCTTCTTGACGGCAGCCTCATATTCCTTCTGCCGCTTCTGCTGGTCAGACACCAATCTAGCCCGATACTCGTCTTCAGCCTTCTTGCGTTCGTCGGTACCTTCACGAGTGATATAGGTAAGCGCGCGCATGTGGGCCATCTCGATATTCTCCAGCTCCATGTTGTAGGTCTCAGTGGTGATGCGCTTCTGCAGGTAGTCGTCCTGGATTTCCCGCTTCAAGTCCTCATAAGCCTGGTTCTCCTCCTCGATGGTCCACTTGTCGAACTGCTCTTGCTGCTTCTTTCGGGCCTCAAGGTATTCGGCCTGAATTGTGACCTGCTCATTCCCCTCGAGATCTTCATGCTGGAGGCGTTTCGCATGATACTGAGATTCAATCTCCAGCATTCGGTTGGTGTACTCCTCATAGTCCTTTTCTCCAGTTAGCCAGGCAATCTTATTGAGGGCTATTTCGCGCTCACGCCAAGACTTTTCGGCAGCGAACTTGTCAGTTTTAGCGGAGCTTCCTCCAGAACCGGAGCCAGAACCGCCGCCACCAGAATAGCCTGTACCAGATATGTTACTTTCAGCGACACCAGGAGTTGACAGTGCCTGCCTCTGCAAGTCGGTACCATAAGAATTGAAGATGGCTTTCATCATCGCATCTACCGATTTAAGGTCATCTTCGATAGAACTCAAATTCCACCGCAGATTAGCCAACATCGAACTGTGGCCGACAGCTGCCCCGACACCACCAGGCACGGCATTACCTTGAGACGTCTGAGGCCTGGTTGACGGTACGTTTGCCATTTCACGATTGATGGCATCCTGAGTCTCCTGTTTCTTGATGAGCAAGTCTGCCTTTTGTTTACCCAGCTCGGCCAACTTATCCTTGGCTCCTTGGATTTCGTAGAGCCTCATCAGCTCATTGTTGTATTTCCTCAGAGCCGCCTCGCTATAGGTAAACGCACGGGTAGAAGCATCGATATTGCCATTGAAGCCAGGAATCGTTTTGTTCAGTTCATCGACAGCCTTCTTTTGCTCAGCATAGGTAAGATTCATATTGTTGGCTGCTGCCATAAGAGTGTCGATCCTCTGTTTTTCTTCGACCATCCTTTTAGCAGCCTCCTTCTTGATGTCGTTCAGCGCCTTTTGGGCTTTAGCGGCATCATTTGTCCTACGGGTAAAAGCGACAAGGGCAACGACGGCTGCTGTGATACCGGCGACCAAGATACCGATTGGGCTGGCATGGATCACAGCGGCAAAGATGCGCATTTCCATAGCCGCCTTCTTAAGATTACCCTGCAACAAAGCCATAGCCGCTGCCGCCAGTTGAGTAACGGCGGTCCAAGCCACCGTAGCGACTTTGGCAACTACTTGGGCAGCGGCAACCAATTTTGTCCAAATCACAGAAGCCTTAACTGCTACTGTGTAGGCGACTATGGCTGCTGTTAATGTGATTAGCGATTTTTTATATTCGACGACAAACGACACAATGGTCGAAAGTGCCTTCATCATCGCACTGGAGCCCGTGATGGCATAGCGCATCACTGGCATCAGTTTCTCGCCCAGCTCAACAGCCATTTCATGGAACTGTTTCTTGGCCTTATCCAGTTGTGCCTGTACCGTATTGTTCTGCACGTTGAACTCCTTCGTTACCGACGTACCTTCGGCAAATGCCCTGTTGGCCACTTCCTGCTGGCTCTTGACCTCATCGATATGTTTGGCCAGCGTTGACAGTGCAGCGATAGCGCGGGATCCGTTCTCGCCCATATCCTTGAACATGGGTGAGAGCACATCCATGCCTCCAGCCTTGTTCAGTGTCTCCAGGAACATGATCAGGGCGGCGTTGGCATCGTTCTTCATCAGGTCGGTGAACTCCTTCACGTCAAGCCCGGCCACCTTCGCATATTTGGCGGGCTCACGGTACAGCCGGACAATGACCTGTGACAAGGCCGTGGATGATGCCTCCACCTTCTGCATGTTGGCATCGAGGACAGCTCCGAATCCCATGATCTGCTGAGTCGTCATGTTCGCCTGGGCACCCACGCCACCCATACGGGAGGCGAACTCTGCCAGATAGGAAGCTGATGCCGTCGAGTTCTGAGACAATTCGTTGATCACAGAGCCGACAGCCAGCAGCGATTGTTCAACGCCCAGACGTTCACGGTCACCGAAAACGTCTGTCAGTTTGGACAGGGTGAGCGTTGCGCCATCACCCAGCTCATCCAAGGCGACGTTGATCTGGTCGGCGGCACGGACGAACCCCATCACATCCTCCTGGGACTGCATACCCAAGCGGCCAGCCTCTTGAGCCAGTTTGTTCAGCTGCTGGCGGGATGAGCGGGTGTCCATCTGCTTGAACTCCTCGTTGAGAGCTTCCACCTGTTCGGCAGCCATGCCAGTAAATTTCCGGACGTTGGCCATCTCCTGGTCCATTTCGGCAAATGCCTCCACCGCACGGCGACCAGACATGACCAGGCCAGTCATGGCACCGGCGGCCACCATCAGGGCGTTACCCCACTGGAACATAGTCTTGCTGAAACGAGTCCACAAGGTCTCATTTCCCTTCATCTGCTTGTTTACCCGGTCGAGCTCCGTCTGCACGCGCTTGATTTTCCTGACCTGCTCATCCCAGGCCTTGGACCCCCTCTCGATGTCGTTCAGCTCCTTCTTCAGCTGGCGCAGGGCGGCACTCAGCTGTTTGGGTGTCGCCTTGTCAAGGGTGCGCATCACGTAGTCCGCCGCATGGGCAGCACTCTCGAAGTCCTTGAGCTGTTTGCGGGCATCCTTCAGTTCCTTCTTCAGATTCTTCAGAAGCGGTTTATTGCCCTCCTTGGCAGCATTGTTCACTGCTACCTGGAGGTCAACAATCAGCTTCTTTAGCTTCGGGATTTCTGACTTGGCCTGGTCGCCATTGACAGCCAGCACCGCAGTCGCTTTAGTTGTGTAGTCGCTCATATCTTAGATAGGATGAGTTTTGTAAAAGTTAGAGTTTTTACGCAGTTTGTCATAGTCCAGGGCCTCGCTGAAGATGCCCAGGAACTCCCTGCCCAGGTTGTCGGCCATGAACTCCTTGATGTTCATCAGCGATGAGTAGAACTTTTTCGACATCCATGGGCGGGCCTCACGGACTTTCGCCCTGCCAATATCACCAGGATTACCCCTGTAAACCTCTCGGCCTGTGCCATAATTCTGCCACAAGCCGTATTCATTGAACAGCCACTCATAGTTGGCCGACTTGAAATCTCCCGGAGCATCGAAATGGCTCTCCCTGATAGAGCCCAGCAGCATGCCAGTATCAATCACGCCCAGCAAAGTCACCTGCTCTCGCCAGATGTCGAGCATGGTCAGGTAAAACGCCCGGACATATTTACGGCGTTCTTCTAACGATTGTGCCTCGCTTACTCCAGCCATTCTTCAGGTCGATAAACCAGGTTAGTATAGACATCGTAGGAAATGTTGAAGAACGCGCAGGCGCATCCCATGGCGAAGTATTGTTCAATCTCTGTGAACTGCACCCTGGGATCCAGGTAGAGGATGCCCTGCTCGATGCGGGTCTTTTGCTTGAAAAGCACCGTCATGAACTGCCGGAAGATCTCGCGCATTTCATCCATGCAGCGCTCACGGGCGGCCATGTCGTTCAAGGCATGGCGTTTCATCAGGAACACCGTCTTGACGCGCCTGGTGTGCGGCGTGTTGTTCATTTCCGTGAATCCGGTGGAAACATCGCTCACGCACACGGCAGCCGTAGCCGTCTGAGCCTGCTCGATATACTCCTCCAGTCCTGACAGACCGCTCACGACAGCGAACTTGTAGCCCTTTTCCTGGACCAGTTTGTTCCTGGCGTGCAGGTCACGGAAGAACGGTATAGCGTCCCAGCTGTAATTCTTATTTAGATCTGTTGCCATACTTACGTCTGATTTCTTCGGCCTCCTTAGCCAGTGCGTCAAGTTCAGTCAGTGCCCTTGGGGTGGGCAGGGCCATCACTTCCTTCTCCTTGGTGATGTCGCCCTTGGTCAGCGCACGTATCTGGGCATTCATCGCCTCGCGCAGCTGTTGCCCGATAGGCTTGGGATTGCCCAGAAGATTCCCGTCACTCGGAGTTCCAGCTGGCACAAAGAAGTTGGGGAAAAGCTGGCTGAAGTAGTCCTTCAGCGATGTCCACCAGTAGAACACGTTCAATTTCTCGGCCTGGTTGAAGTGCACACCCTCGCAGTCGTAAAGGATCTGTCCCATCTCCTGCAGCAGCTGATGGTTCTGCGTGCGGAGATAGCCCTGGTACAGATTCTCGACGTACAGGTATTTTTCAAACGGCACGTCGTCCAGCTCGGCCTCATACGCATAGTGCTTTCTGATTTTGCCGATGCGCACAGGACGCTCCGGCATACTCTCCAGGTACATGAGCGAGCGCATCGCGCCGGCCACAATATCCCCGGTGACGTAACACTCCAGGCGGTTCTTGCGCAGGATGTAGCCGTCACCATATCGGCACACGACTCCCAGACCGCTCCAGCGGAAGAAGCAGTAAGCCCGGATCTGTGACCCGCTCAGCGAGTCGCCAATCAGGTCGAACACGTAGTACAGCTGCTCGTTGGACAGTTCTGCCCACGACTTCGGCAGCGTGATATTGATGGTGACTTTGTTCGGTTCCATGATCAGAAGAAATAGCCGGATGAGTTTTTCTTATTCTTGAACACTGTCGGATCGTTGTAGAGCTTCGCCGTGTCGCTGGTCGCCCAGTCGGGGAAGATGTCAGCGTTTTTGCGGATATAGTTCACTATGCGGTCAAGGTCCCAGTGGTTACGGGTATTACCACGAAGCTCGCTGAGCACGCAGGCACGCACCTTCAGCGCCACCTGGTGGACGGTCGCATTGTTCACGATGGCCAGCTCATAGCGAAGCTGTGCCATGACCTCGTAGCTGATCCATTTCTCGGCGATAGCATCCTCAATCGTGACAGCCCTCGAGCGCAACTGCAGGAACTGGTCCCACTGCTGCCCCTCCCGCTGGCGGTCATACACAGCCGTCACGCACGCCTTGGGCGACTGGAGCAGCGATGCCGTGAACCAACTGAACTGCTCGCTGTCCTGCCACGATTCACGCAGCCCTAGGTCAGCCAGCAGCATATTGATGAAGTGGTCGCGCTGTGACGCCATCTGTGTGATAAGCCTCTCGATGCGCTCCTTGGATGCAGGAGCCACATTAGAGTTGGACACGATGCCGAAGCCGTTAGGCGTAAGCACAATGTCCAGTGAAGGGATGGCACGACGCAGCGCGTCGCACACGATCAATGATGCCAGATATCTCCATCCGTCAGAAGAAGGCTCATCGGCTATCTCGTCGAGCACCGTCTGACCCGTGAACGAGTCACGTGCCCACGCTTCCGACAATTCGAGCTGGAGGGCCACCTTCTCAAACAGCGGCTTCTCCCCTTCCACGGTGGTCACCACATTGGGCACCATCGCCATCAGAATCTCGTTACTCGTTACTATCTTCATCGTTTTTCTTGTTTGACGGTTTAACCTGTTTAGCGTCCACGCCCTCATCGAGGGTCGTGAGCTGGATGAACGGCACTTCGGGCTTGACACCCTTCCAGCCGTTGAACTTGATGATGATGCGGTGCACCAGGAACATCAGGTCATGGTAGGGCTTCTGCAGGGCCTGAGCGATGGTGTAGAGCTCGCGCTTGTCGCTGCCCGAGTTGTTCATCTGCGACTTGCCCGGCACGGAACCCACCAGGTTAGAGTGGACCTGGAAGGTGAAGCAGATCATGTTGACCGACTCCTGGATGTCGCTTTCCCAGTCGCCGCCCTCCTTCTTGTCATCTACACGGGTAATCATCACCTCGTGGTTTTCCTTGCCGTCGGGCGACACGTAGAAGTTGGCAAACCAGGTCTTTCCCGAGTTTTCGGTACCGCTGAGGAAGTCCAGGATTTCCTGCTTGGCTTTTACCACACGCTTGCGGCGCTCGTCCGGGTCGGTGATACCCTCCTGCCGGAACAGGCGTTCAAAGTATTTGTCAGAGATTTCTACGAGGTAGCGGATGGGTGAAGAGTTCTGGATCTTGGACTTCTTGGCCAGGGCGATGAGACGCTTGATGTCGTACCAGTTCGACTTGAACAGGGCTGCCCAGTAAGGAATCGGGTAATAGGTGTGGTCGCTGCACGGCATTCGCGTCACCACAGCGAATTTCACGTCCTTGTTTTTCGAGTCGGCCATGCGCTCCTGGAGGTCGCCCCAAGGGTTCTGCTCGTTCAGCAGAGGAATGATCTCCACGTCCTTCAGCGTCACCTCTTCGCGCCAAGGAGCGTAATAGACCTTCTCGATCACGCCTGTTTTCTCGTCGGCCCTCGAGAAGCGGCAGTAGCACGCCTCCTTACGGATCAGCCGGGAGATGCGCTTGCGGTCTTTGCTGAGGATAATCACGCTGATGGCGAAGCCCCAGTGCTTCATGTCCTGCGCCACTCCCAGGAAGTAGGACGGCAGCGAGTTCTCGAGCGTCCATTCCTCCACATCGTCGGTCACCTTTTTGCTTGCGCCGTCGGTGTTGTACTGCAGACCGGAGCCATAGCACATCTGGGCATTCCACATCAGGCAGGTGGAAACAGTCTCATCGCTCTCGATGAGCTCCATGATGCGGTACGGCATATCATTGTCGGCACCCCAGGGCATGAAGTAGTCCCTATCGCCGAGCTTCACGGCATCGATGTCCTGCTCACGGAACACGCTTGCGCTGTCCACAGACAGGAAAGCGGCCTTGGCATCGATCCCAGGAATGATCTCCACGCTCGGCACCATGAATCTTTCGTAACCTTTTTCTTTGCTCATAAGAATATTGTCATGTCGTTAATTTTATACAGGCATACATCGCGGACGGTGCGGATCTGTCGGCTGGAGAGCACCTTGATATTGTGGGTGCCGGCACGAAAATCGTAGCGCAGAGCAACGCAGTCCTTCAGCGCTATGAGCTGGCCGTTTTTCGTCCAGAACTCCAAATCCACAGGATCCGGCGACTCCAGCATTTTTCTTGCGGTGGATATATGGATAGACTGTGCCATATTAGTCGAATTGATAGCTGTAAGGAGGTTTGACGAAGATATCGATATCCACATTGTCGATGTTCATGAGATCGCGCGAGTCGTCCCTTTGCCAGGTGAACTTCACCGAGTTCAGCACGGCGGCGTCATCGCTGATGGAGGCATCGCCGTCAGTGATCACGATCGCCGTGCCGTCGCCCAGCCATGCCAGCGGGGCGATGATCAGCTGAGAGAGCCAGTCGGCAATCTCCAGCGGCAGCGGGCAGGTTTCGGTCTCATAAGTGACCTGAGGCACCAGGTCATAGGCGACGGCACGATGCCCCACATGGGCGATCTTGCGGCCGTCTTTCGTCTTCTTAGTCGTCACGCAGTTCAGCCAAGCAATTTCGGTCAAGCCGAAGCAGTTGAGGAATGCGATGGCCAGGTTAGGCTGCAATGCCGGCTTGTAGTAGGTCATCACCCTACTGCCCGCCTGGATAGCAACGGCCAGTACCTCCACGGCATTCTCATCCACATCCTGGGCGGCAGCGAGCATACGAGGCAGTGTCCAGGACAGATTTGCCTTGACGCTCGCACTTGCCGATGTGGCTCCGAAGAAGCTGACCGTCAGCGTGCGGACGGTATCGTCTGACATTCTGCAGGTGACAGAAACATGAGGTGTCACGTCCATGGCACGAGGAGCGTAGAAATAGAGTCTTTCCACAGCTTCTCCAGACGGCAGGGGCTTACTTTTCAGCGTTGTGAGGAAATGCGAGTCGAGCCACGCGCTGCAGCTGCCCACGATATTCTGAGTGCAGTAATATACATTACATCCGCCAGATATATTGTAGATCCTTGCGCTAGGCTCTTTCCATTGCACTTGCAGGTAGATCTGGTCTTTGTTCAGGTAGCGCATCTTGCGCTCCACCGCATCGCGCACCTCCAGCAGATCGACATAACCACCTACAGCGGTCAATGTCAGCTCCAGTATGTAGCCGACACCATCAGTTGGGCAGTAGAGACACACAGTAAGCGCTTCCTCGTCCGTCTGCCACCTCAAATCGGGCAGCTGAGACGAGAAGTAGAACGCCTGCAGGTCATTTTGTAGTGTTGTTGCCATACTACAAAGATATTTCCTCCCTCTTTTCCACGAAAAGACAGAAAAAATCGGGTCTCCCTGCAGGGAGCCCGATTTTTTCGCGTAGGTTTCCCCCAGACCTCAAAGGCGGCACCCGCGAGGGCACCGCCATGGGTCTGTCGCCTATCAAATCACATTGTTAGCGCGTAGGAAATTGACAAAAGCCATATTTTGGGGCAGTATCATCGTCTGCTCGGCGGTCTGCGGCTTGTAGAGGTCGGTAGCTGCGTTGTACATGTCCCAAGCGGAGAGGCGGCCGTTATGGTGTTGGCGAATCAGCAGCGCCTCCGTAAACTTGGAGATCTGCGCCTGGTTGAGGGGATAGACGTTATTAACCTTGATGTCCTTGTGGTTCGTGTCGGCCTGCACCCGTGCAGCCGTGAGCATCCCGATAACGAGCAGCACCTGGGCGGGGGTGAGGATGGCGCGCCTCATGCGCTCAATCATTTCATCATCTTCGGCGATGATGTTGCGGAGGTCACGCATCCACTGGCGCACGGTGGCCAGCATGTCGGCAGGGGTCTTGTGGGTGCCCTTATGGTCGGCCATCGAGAAGTCGGCTACATACCTATCGCCACCGAGCATGCACTGATTGTGGCAGACCATCACGTTACGGCCTATGCCAATTTGCAGGCCTCGCTGCGTGTAGCTCACAGCGATGTTAGTTGTCAGTTCCTCGGTGTCGAAGTCCCTCAGTCGGATATTGACGAACAGGCGGCGGATGGTGTGCGCCTCTACTGCCTTGGGGCCATATTGCGCCTCAAGTTCGGGGTAAACGCTCACGCCTGGGGTCATTTTGTCCCGGTTGTTGGTGGCGAACATGTCATAAATCTCGGGCGCATAGTTGTAGCTACGGCAGATGTCCATGACCCCATCGATGAGGTCAACGTGGGTGATGCCGTGGATGGCATCGCCTTTCTCGGCATCATGCTCCCTAAGGGTGCGCTTCAGCTGCTCCAGCGATAGCGGCTGCACCTTGTTTTTCTCGAAGTCGAGAAAGCGGTCATCCTCATGGAGTTCTACGGCGGGAACGAGGGCGGCTGCCTGCTCCATCACGGGGACAATGTTAAGGGTCTGGGCGGTCATTGCGCCTAAATCTAAATCGTTAAACATAGTAGTAGCACTAAATCCGTGTCGTGCGCAACCTCTAAAAATGGATATATGGGAAATTAAAAACTATCGATGTAGCGGTACACGTTGCAGTAGCTGGCAATCATGCCATCAGCCTCAGCCAGCGACTCGGCCATTTCGCTCGCCTCCTGCTCGCTGCGGGCATCCACCTCGTAGGTGTTCACCTCGTTGTCGAAGTCCACCACCTCGACCATGTAATTATTGAGCTCGCAAGAGCGGTAACCTTTTTTACCCGTCTGGCGGGCGGCGCCAGCCATTGAGTTAAGGGACGATGTGTTAAAAATTGCTGTCATAACTTCTTGTTTTTTAATTGTTAATAATCATTGATCACGCTGTCGCGTATAACCTTTTTACGATGCCAAATCAGTAGGCGGTGTTAGCGGCTAAGGCAAGGGCGTAAGGGGAAAATACTACCCCGCCAGGGGCTGGAGATTTTTCCCTGGAGTGCATTTTACCCTTGCAGGCCGCGTGCCGCACTACCTTTGCATCAGAAAAAGGTAGCGACAGTTGTCAATCATTAACAAAACAAGGAGTGGCAGCATCTCCATCGTCCCATCAATGGCAAGCCGCCCGGCAGAGCAAAAAAAAAAACGGTGACTACCCTCCCGAGCAATCACCGCCATTACCATTACAATGTACAAAATCTATCTAACACCAATGATCGAGTAGTTAGTGGTAGAGAACTGTTGCGGGAACTTCTCACAGCCGATATACACCGTGTCAAAAGCATCCGTGCCGTCGGTGCGGTGCTCCAGCAGGTTCTCCTCATTTTCCTCCAGCTTCTCGCCGGACTTGTTCTTACGGAAGCCGTTGCGCCCTCGTTCAACGCCCGCCGTCTGGATGGCCAGGATGAGGTCATCATTGTTCTGGCGGTTGAAGTAAGGCATGAGCCTGTTCTTCCCCGAGAAGCCCCGGTTGATGAGCAGGTATTTCTCATCGTGCCGCATGGGATTGCCCAGATAGATGCTGATGACCTGCCATCCTCTCACCTCAAACTCATGCTGGATGACCCACTGGAAATCCTGCTCATTGACCGCATAGTTCGAGCCCAGGGCAGTAGCGTCGTAGTAGAACACCACCGTTTTCTCCCGGTGGAACTTGTAGTAGTCGCAGAAGTCGGCAATCAGCTCCGGCAATTTCCGCTCATACTTGACATAAAACGATTTAATGACAAGAAGTTTGTCTTTACGAGGCTGGGCGGCCACAATCCAGTTGATGTTGGCATTGTAGTCCATGCCGATGCAGATGGGCGCGTCAGGATCCACATCACGGTCAGCCCGGCTATCGAGGGCCGACGGGTCGGGATGCCATCCCAGACTGTCCAGGTACTCAAAATCGCTCGCGTTGTATTTGTGACGTTCTCGCATGCTCGAGTAAAAGCCGTCCTTGGCGATGCCGATGCGCTGGCACAGTATCGATGTTTGGAATGTCAACGGCGTGAGGTCACGCTTCATCTGCTTGATGTAGTTCTCACCAAGCAGCTGCAGGTTCTCGATGCTGGAGTATTCCTTGTAGTACACGGCCACTGAGCGCATACGGTTCAGGTCACGGTCAAGCAGCCTGAGTTTTCCCTGCAGGTAACCAGGTACCGGCTTGCCTTCGGCCTTCATGTTGCGGATGCGCTGCTTGATGCGCCATATCTCGTAGATCGTGCCCTTGATCGTCTCGATGAGCTCCACATCCATCTTCTCCCGATAGTGGAGGAACCAGGAGCCCTTCTGCGTCTGTGGCATATCGCTCAGGATCATCACGGCGTGATTGAAGCTGTGCTTGCCGAAGTGGGACTTGATGCCGCCGTTAGCCGGAAACACTTCATCCTTCAATTTATCATAATTGATAAATTTTGCCTCATCCACCAACACCCAGGAGAGCGTCAAGGAGTTTGCTGCACCTGGCCTGTCCTGCGAGAGGATGATGGCCACCGAGCCATTGTAGAAGCTGATGACATGCTCGTAATACTTCGGGTCGATGATGGGAGAGCCGAACGACTTGGGCGGCTTTTTGCCTACAACATAGTGGACTCCCTCAATCAGTCCCCACCGCTTCCATGCCGTCAGCAGCCCAGGGATGGTGTTGGTGAGGCCGTGCCGGAACGTGGGCACCACGATACCCCCGGTGCTGCCTTTCATGCGCTGCATGTTGCGCAGCACGAAGGGCGCAGCTATCGAGTCTGTCTTACCAGTGCGTCGTCCAGCCACAATAACAGTGGTGTTCGCGCCGATGAGCTGCGTCAACCGCTGTGGTTTGTTAAAGTATATGGGATTCGGTTGTTTCATCGCTATCAGGGCCAAAGAGTTCGTTTTCCTCCAGGTCGGCTTCTTCATATTGGACATCCTCGATGTCCAGCGTCTCACGGCGGTATTTCTCAGTCATCTCCTTGATGCGCTTGTCGATGTCCGGGATGGGCGTGATGCCCAGCACACTCGGGTCATTGGTCGCCGTGAAGGGTTGTATCACAATCTGGTCATAGGGCATCACCTGTTCATCCTCCAGGTCAACACGGTTGTATTTAGCATAGCTGGAGGCTGCCCTTTCCATGGTTTTCGTGTCCTTGCGCTTCTTTGCCATGGCATAGGTCTCGAGCAGCATCTGGTTGGCCTTCCACCGATGGAAGTCACGGCTGGAACTCGACAATGCCGGGAGCAGCTGCTTAATGATACCCAGGTCGGCATAGATGGCTCCGTCGCTCAGCCCGTAGCGCCCCGTGAACTCGTCCACAAACAGGCGGTCGGCCAGGTCAGGATTGGCCAGCACCCACTGGTATTCGTCACGTATGCGCAGCAGCCGGGCTACAGTGATCGCATCATAGCGGGACTGAAGCTCCGACTCCTGGGTGAACAGATCCACCTTGCAGACATCTATAATTTTCGGCAGCGGCATGTAAGGTTAGCTTGTAAGGATAGCTTGTAAGTTTGTTAATTTGCTGTGAAGGAAATTAATTTCCTCCACTGTCATTCAATTGACTTATTCGTCATCTTCCATATCGATGAGCGCCAGCCGGGCATTCTCCAGGGCGAGAGGCGAGCCCACCTGTGCCAGCTGGATTTCCTGCTTGCGCAGCTGCACCTTGCGCATTGTCTTGCCCTTGAGGTAGGCTTTGCCCGCCGGGCTGTCCGCCGTGCGGATCTCGCGGCGCAGCTCCTCGGGCCGAACATTGAGGATGGTGGCGATGTCGGTCACTGACAGATAGAGCGATGCCATCTGTTCAATCTGCTCCAGTTCTTCTTCTGTAAAGGTCATTGAGTGGTACGCTGTGATTTTTAATCATGTCATCGATTTGGGACTTGACGGTTCTGAAGATCTGCAGATCCGTCGAGATAAACGCGCTCTCGGCCCTGTTGCCACGGGTCAGGTTTTGGCTGGTGATCACAGTCACCACCTCACCCTTGACACTCTCCACCAGCAGGATCTTGCTGTGGTTGTCGGCCAGATAAGTCTTGTTAATCACCTGGCAGATGAACGGCCACAGGGCGATGGTCTTGTTCGTCGCCTTGAGGTCGAGCACCAGGTTAAACTCCTTGATCTGTCCCCCGCGCTGGATGAAGTAGAGCCTTCTGAGGAACTCCTCGGAGATGGAGAACGACGTTTGCCAGACTGAGCATATACCCAGCTGGTCAAGAATCCATTCGAGCACGTCAGCCACTTGCAGGGCGTTGGTCAGGTAGGCCTGATTCTCTGCCTCTGCAAGCGGCTTTAACCATTGCTCGATGTTGGCACCGCGCTTCATTTATTGCTCGGGTGCTTTCTCCTCAGCCGGAGCTTCGGGTCCGCTGATGACACCCAGCTCAATCAGCTCGGCGGTCATCTTCTCAGTTGGGTTGACGACCAGCGCATAGTTGTCAGCCAGCTGCTTCTTCAGCTCATCCGTCGGGTTGTTGCGGTAACGGCCTTTCTGCAGGTTGATGAAGTTGGCGGCACGACGGCTGGCGGCACGGGCGTCCAGGTTCTGCTCGACGGTACCTTTCTCCAGGTTGTAGCCGTCATACTTCTGCCAGTTCTCGTGATACTGCTTGTCCAGTTCGATGAGCTCCTTCAGGAAGGGATAGCGGTCACTGTCCTTGCAGACCGTATTGCTCTTCTCGGCCTGCTCCTCCAGGAGCACGAGCTTACCATGGAGCATCCTCATGCGCTGCATGATGCCCAGGTTATCGGCGTAGGCCGCCTGGATCTCCTCAGGCAGCAGGTCGTGATCCTCGCGCTTACCGGCCTTGAACTCCTTGGCGGGGTTTTCCTCCTGGAGCAAGAAGCGGCGCTGCTCGATCTTCTTCACCTCCTCGCGCATAGTCTCCACCTCCTCATGGGTGTGCTGCTGCAGGCGGTAGTTCAGGCGCTTCTGCAGTTCCTGTTCCAGCACCTTCATGTACTTGTTGGGGAACATGAGGATGTTGCGATAAAGGACCTTGTTGTTGTTCATCTTCAGGAGCAGCGTGGCGCCCTCCATGATGCTACGTTTTTTTTCCGGCGTCTCCAGCCAATTCTGGATGCGGCGGGTCAATTTCGGATCTGGTGTCATAATTTGTTGTTGATACACGTGAAAAACATTAAATTCTTGTCGTATTGGGTGAGCAGCCTTTTCATGGCCGCCAATGTCTGACCGGTCGTCACGAAGTCGTCAAACACGATGATGTTGGGCTCCTTCGGCAGCACGTTCAGCTCAAACACGGCGTTCACCCGCTGGCGAGAGTGGCAAAAGGCCACATCCTCATAAAAAGGAATAGCCAGGCACTCAGCGATGCGCTCACTGATGAGCGATGCGAAGTTCCTGGCCTTGTGCCTGCGCTTGGGTGATGTGCAGATGCACCAACCGCCCTTGTCAAGATGGGCGCCGATGGTCTCACGGATGACAGGGACGATGCTCTTGGCGCAGAACTCCACCATGGCAGGGTCGCCCTTGATGTCGGTCAAGGTGCGCCCATAGACCGTCTTCTGCCAGATGGAGATGAAGCTGACATCACTCCGGCGCGTGAGCCTCAGCCTGTAGGAGAAGTCACAGCGTGCCTCGTTGGACTTATCCCAGGCCTGTCGCTTCACTGGAGCGAACAGGTCTTTAGGCTTCGGCGGTTCGAGATCATTCAAAAGGTCGGAGAGTCCCGCAGATTCCGGCACATCCGTCAAGAGCCCATCGGCGAAACTCTCCATACCTGTTTAGATCTTAGTTGCCAGTGCCACCACCACCGGGAGTCCGGGCGGCAGCAACCACCGACGAATAGACATCGCCATCCTCGGTCTCGACTACGCCCTCATAGAAGGGAGCGGCCAGCTCGTCGGTCACTTCGACGTTGATCGTCGTGCCGGCGGGCGACGTGCCCTGTCCGCTGTCCTGGTTGACCGTGGACTTGGTGGGCCACTTGTCATTGCCGACAACACGGAAATTGCCGGCCATATCCTCAACGATGTACACGTTGTCGGAGTTGTTTACGTAGCCAGCAGCGCCGGTAGCCTCCTCATCCACGCCGTTGTGCATGAGCACGAGCTTGTTGAGCTGGGTCTGGCTGGGAGCCTCGCCCTGGGGCTCGCTGGTGAGCTGAGACTTGTCGGGGTTGATGTCCACATACTGGAACTTGGCACCCTCCACCAGCTCGAAACTGCCGGTGTACTTGGCCGAAGTGGGGCGTCCCATGGCGTCACGGGGCAGCGTGGGCCACTTCGCGATCAGGTTCTTATTGCAGTAGTATGCACGGCGACGGATGCCTGGGTACTGGGGCATACCGTCACACCATGCGAGCGACTTCTGCAGCGCGGTTGTACATTCTCTTGCCATAATATTGATGTGCAATTAAAGGTTCAACATGCGATTAACCGCCGTTACCGGGAGTTTCAGGAACATTGAAGGAGCTCATCAGCTCGATAGGCGAGCTCAGCTTTACCACCTTCAGGAAGCGGTAGTCCAGCGTGCGAAGCTGCACACCGAAGAACATCTTGGCAGCCAGGGTGAAGGTGTCCACGTCCATGCGCAGCACTTCCAGGCGTTCCAGATCGCTCATGTTGTCGAAGCCGACAACCATGTTCATCTTCGGTGTGATGATCATGTACTCGCTGCCGGCCAGGGCGGGCAGAGGAGCAAAGGTCATGCGGCGGTTAGCGCCCTCGATGTAGGGCTGGTTGTACTGCGTGTTGTAGGGCAGTGAGGGATGGGTCAGCTGGTAGCCCTCGTTGTAGAGGTCAACCAGAGCAGGGTCACAGTAGCAGAGACGCTGCTGCTTGCGCAGGCGAACGTCCAGGCCGAACTCCAGGTACTTCATCAGCTCGACCACGTTGGTCTCGTCGATGGTCTCAGACACCTCGATAAGGTTCTTCTTGGCGACGCTGATGCCGGGGGTGGCGGCAGCCATCTCGGCCTTGATGATGGTGATGAAGCCATCAAACATATCCATGGAGGTGTCACCGTTGGCGTCGTACTCGGCATCGGCAAGGGCGAGCTCCAGGTGCTCACCAGCAATGGCCATCACCTGCGAGAGGATGAGCTTTGCCATCTGGCTCTTGGCCTGGCCCTGGCCCAGAACGGCAGCGTTCTCGCCGAGAAGGGTCTGGGCGAAAGCGTTGGGCTCAAAGTCCTGGTTCATGGTGTTGAAGTGGATGGGGAGCTCACGGAAGGTGATGTCGGTCGAGCCCTCACCGCGCTTGTTGGGTGCGTAGGGATAGAACTGGGCCTCCGTGCTCACGCCGCCCAGGAACTGGTTCGTGAGGCAGCCGGGCATCGGAGTGAGGAACTTCATGCTGTCGCTCATCGAGAGCACCGGCATCTTCAGCAGTTCGCGATGCCACTTCTTGGCGGCATCCTTCCACCCCTGCTCATCGGGGAGGATCTGAATAAGATGATTAACGGCCATAATTACTTCTTGATTTGGTCGAGCATCTTCTGAGCCTCTGCCACCTCGCGGCAGAAGTCAGTCATCTCGTTGGTTTCTGTTCCGGTGGAATCGCCACCCTCGTTGTTCACCTGCTTCGAGTCGTCGGCGGGCTTCTTGCCCAGCTCGGCGATCTCAGCATCCTTGGCCTCGATCTGGGCCTTGAGCGCCTGAATCTCCTGGTCACGGCTGGCCACGTTCTGGTTGGCCTCATCGAGCTTGCCCTGCAAGTCCTTGATGTGGCTGTCCAGCTTGCCCAGCTGCTCATCGGTCAGAGAGGCGCTGCCGCCCTCCTCACACTCAAACGTGGCGAGTGCCAGCACGGCGGCGATGAAAGAAAATACCTTCTTCTTCATTGTGCTTAATACTTGATTTGTTGTTTCACTCAGGTTCGGGTAAAGTCCCCTCAAGAACTCCTTCAGTCGGGCGACAGGGCCACGCTCATTGTCTTCTTCCTCCATGGGCACGTTGGGCACGGGGATGCCCTCAGCGGCCAGGAAGTCCATCACTTCAGCCGTCATTACCGGCTTCTCGTCCTCGGGCAGATCCGTCACCTCGTTCACGAAGCCCCAGTCCAGGGCTTCCTCAGCGGTGAGCCATCCACCCTCCTTCATCAAGGCGAGCAGGTCGGCCTGATCCTTCTTGCATCGCGCGGCATAACCCTTGGCGATGTTCAGGTCTATCTTGTTGAGGTCTTTCTTGGTCTTCTCGCACTCCTGGATGAACTGGTCGAGCTGATCAGCGTTCATCTGGTCCCAAACGAGCATGAACTGGCTGCACTTGTGCACCAGGTACATCGCATTGCGGTCGATGGTGACGCTCTTGGCACCCAGCGAGGCGATAGTGGCCGCGCTGGCATTCATGCCCTCGTAGTGGACATAGACATTGCCGTGGCGAGCGAAAGCAGCACTCACGCTCAGGGCAGTGGCCACACTGCCGCCAAGCGAGTTGATGAGCACGTGCACATCCTCGTCCTTGTATTTTTCCAGGATATAATCGACGTAGTTGCTGTCGAAGTTCCAGCCTCCGACATAACCCTTCAGATACAGATGGTATGATTTTCTCTTTGCCATAATATCACGGTTTTCCACAAAATTAACCATGATATCAGGCTGGGGAAAAGACTCTAAAAGCCCTAAAAGCCCTATTTCTCAAGCGGAATCAGGGCTTTAAAGCACTGAAATTCCACCGTCACCGTCTTGATGGCACGGTCGCCCCCGGGCTCGCCGCTGGAGTGCTGCACCTTCACGGTGGGGTAAGGCTGCTCGCGTCGTCCGAGCAGGAACCACTCGCCGCCGGCCTGCTGGAACATCCACAGCATCCCGGCTGTCGGCACGTCGTCGCCGGTCATGAAGGTGAGGGTGGCTTTCTCGACACGCCCGTTATTGCTATGTTCCTCAACCGCCTGGCAAGAGGCAGGTCCATTCAATGACATCTGCGTGCCATCGACGAGCACCGACACGGGGATTCCGGCGATGTAGGAGCTCATGATCTGGGCAGGAACGTCACCCGGGTTGAGGTACCGCACATCGATGATGCCCGGCAAGTTGTAGTAGTCTTGTTGCATATTCCTGTTCTTAGTTATGGTTTGTTAGTGTTTGTACGCTTAGTTGAGGTTTGTTACACTTTGTTAGTTTCGCATTTTGAAATCCTCGTTAAAGTCTGTTAAATCTGGCGTTTTGAGGGCTTGTGGCCCTTTCGGTAGGCTTTACGCTGGCGAAAGAACATCTGCCTGATGGCTTCCCAGGATTTCTCCTCGTGCTCGATGCCGTGACGTGTCATCCAGTCATAGATCGAGTTGATGATGGGCAGCGACAGCTTCTCCACGCGGTACAGGTCATCCCAGAGCTGCACGCGGAAGCGCACCATGATCACGTGCTTGAGCGTGTCCTGGGCGTCCTGGCTGAGCACACACCAGTAGGGTGCAGGCTTGCTCTTGAACTCAGGCACGGCGATGGCCACCTGGCCCTCCTTGCGCATGGCAGGCTTCTCATCCTCGCCCAGCTTGTCCAGCATCATCTCCAGGACATCGTTCTCGGCGCTGCCACGTGGAAAGCGCACCACACCCTGGGAATCGGCCCAGTCGTGCAGCACCCACTCGGTGAGGTATTTCGGGAGCGTGAGGTAGATAAGCATAGCTAATTGTTTGAGTTACATGACACAAAGATACTATTTTCTTATTATTTTCGGGCAATAACTTGAATAAAAAAAGTAAGTGACTTTACATTTTTGTTTCGCTCACGGGTGGGCTGAAACTTTGGAAAAAAGTTGTACAAAAGTACGGGCACCCCGATTTTTTCACCTTATTTCGTTGTGCGTCAGTGCTTTAACTGCCGTACTTTTTCCGCACTCTTTTTTGGTCCCGTACTCTTGTACTGTACGTACAAACCTGCACTCTTGAAAAGTCCAAAAAAGTACGGTCTTAACTTGCTGATTTTCGGCAACTTTGCCCACCTCCGTACTTTTGTACTTTTTTTCTTACTTATTATTGAATAAAAATAAAAAAAAGAAATTGAAGAAGATTTGCCGAGTTTCGGCAATTTTCCCCGGGTTTTTATTGATATGGTAATACACCAACAATCTCCTGTTTGTCAAGAGGCGGGGTCGGCGTGCGGCGGTCTCCCCCGCGCCCCCTCTGCCGTGGGTCGGTTCTGGTACAGGCGCACACCTGTACTCTGTTATACATGGTATGGTGGGGGTCCGGGGTTGCGGGGCCGGTGGCCACGAGAAAAGGGGCCCCGCGTCTCACGACGCAAGGCCCCCTGTCATCAAAAAATGTTGTCTCGTTAAGTTACTCTCGCCTGTAACGCATCGCCCATCCGTGGCGGCCGCCAGGCGCGTATATGACCTTGAAGCCGGCATCGAGCATGAGCTTGGCCACCTGGCCCTCGAGAGGCTCGATCATATCCTGGATCTCGCTCTCGATCTGCTCTGTCGTCTTGAGCATGACACCTTCGCCTGCTTCCTCCACCGGCTCAAACTGCATGAGGTAAGCACTCAGCACGGCCACCAGCGGCCCGTAAGCATCCTGATCAGTCGGTAACATGGTCACCTCCTTTCCGGCGCTGGTTCTCCTGGCGCATCTCGATATATGCACCGATGGCGTCATACAGCACATCGATGTCGCTCATGTCGTCCAGCCAGATCGTGTCGTCCGGCGTCTTGAAGCCGTTGTCCTGGTCGCGCCACTCGATATGGATGCGGCAGGCCTCAGGCACGGTGTGATCCTCCAGGTCACGGATGCTCTCAATCGTCACATCGATGTGGCCACGCCCCTCGAAGCGTGTTGTCCTGGTCTTGATACCATCCTCGTTCATACGCTGGCCACCCCCTTTCTCGCTGTCATTCGGGTCATGCCCCGGTAGTCACTGTTGATGGTCCAACGGTCGCCGTCCCAGTTCTGGAACTGGCGGTTACCCATGAAGGTTCCCAGGTAGTCCCATTTCTTGATGGCATCATTATAGGCCTGCACCTGCAGGCGGTGGTTCTGGCTGGTGGCCATGGTGTCGCCCATGCGCCGGATATCCTCGAATGTGCATTCCTGGTCAATGACCACTTTTCGGCCGTTGAGCAGCTGGAAATGATGCTTCTTGTTGTTGTTCATATTCTAGTTTTTTTTATGTTAAAGAAAATTTGTTTGCACATCTTCGCAAGTACTTCAATGCCGATACTGCGAACACGGCCATGTATAACTCTTTCGGCGTATTGTGTAAACACCTCAGAAATGATTTCACTGCGCAATAGCGAACTATGGCAGCGATAGCTGATCAGGAGTTTGTTAAGGTCACCCCTGATCGAGTTGAGTACTTCAAACAGCGGGCCCGAATCGCCTTGCACAGCCTGATAGCCTGCCTGGCTCCATCGGGTTAGCAGCTCCCAGTCAAGGGCGGTGAAACGCCCCGTATTGTTTGCCAACTGCCGATCTGCCTGAATTTTCATGCGGTCACGGTGTTCTATCCATTTCAGTTGACCGTCAATCTCCACCACATCAAAGCCTTTCCCTTTGGCAGAAAAAGGGTCAATCCCAGCCCTGGCGAGAAGATACAGCCTCTTGGGTAGCACCCGGTATTTTTCACCGTTTATCCTAAGATTCAACCCATTGATTAACGACTCATCGCCATTTGGGAGCACCCTCTTCACCTGGTACTGGTCGTTTACGTAATAATTGGGATGATTAGGAACTTGATACCACTGTGTCATAGCTTTTGCTTTTTCATCATCTTATTGATGGCATCAAGTTTATTCTCATCCGACGGATGCACATAGAGATCTAATGTCGTGCCTATCTTAGTATGACCAAGTATTGTGCTGATCGTCTTGTAGTCGCAACCCGACTCGATGCAACGCGTGGCGAAGCTGTGGCGCAGACCATGGAACTTCATAGGCGGGATTCCTAGTTGCTTAAACACCCTTTTCTGCACATTGCGGTAAGTCCGGGGCTCGATGGGACTATCGGAGCATGATGTCACGTAATAATGGCCTGGGAATAACTTCTTGAAATGCTTGGCGTACTCCAATAGTTCTTTGGTCAACGGTATGGCCCGACGACTCGAGAAGGTCTTCGGAGAACTGACAACAATCTTTGTTTTCATTCGGCCATAAGGCATGTCTGGATCAACTGGCACATATATACGCTCAATCGTCTTGCGCACGAGAACGCACTTATTATCCAGATCTATGTCCTGGAACTGCAGCGCGCTGATCTCACCGATGCGCATACCCGTCGAAAGCACCAGCAGCAAGCCGAAGTTCTGAGCAGAAAAGTTCTCACGAAGATAAGCCATCAAGCGACGCTGGTCACCCACATCCATGACAGGCAAATTGACGCCTTCCTCGTTGTTAAGAGTCGGCCATTTGATTTCCCAATCACGCGCCTCAAAGGCATGGAGCTTCACGCCAAACCTGTACACCATTTTGAGGATGATCATCACGTCTGAAACTGTTTTTCGTGACATTCCGCTGCGAAGCTTGTCCAGGACAAAATTCTGCACCTCGCTTTCTTCAATGGCACCGCTTACGTTGCCGAAAGCAGGTTTCAAGTGATTTTTGTAGTTCAAGCAATAGGCAGCCAACGTGGACTCCTTGACAAAATATGCCTTCGTATGCACCCACTCCACAAAAACGTCATCCAAGGTCAGCTTTGCCGGTTCCATCGCTCTGATCTTTTTTATCGAGACGGTGCACTGTGGAGTAGTCCGCGCTGATACGGCACGGCTTGCCCCATCGATTGGTATAACTCATATTCCCATGGAAAACGCCCATGCTAATCCATTGCGGGTTGATATCCTTATGCAGGACCAGGAGCTGGACATTGCCCACTCGGTCGGCCATCTCATTGCCGGAACGACGGGCGTCCGGATAATCACCGTCCATTTCGTGGAGCACGCTGGAGCCAACCATAAATCGGAATCGCTTCATTGGTCACCTCCTTCCTCCGGCTCAAACGCGATGGTTCCGGGCTGGGACTTGTCCATGTCAACCTCACCAGCGAGAACCGCCAAGTGGATAACGGCAGCCTTGGGCTGGCCGGTCATCTTGGTCTTATCACCGCTGTAGATATAGATCACGCTCTGCTCGTTATTGATTGTCGTGCGGTGGAACTCGACTTCGAGTTTGCGGGTATTGGGGTATTTGTGGTCCAGAAACCGGCAATGGTCTTCGATTGCCCTGAGCAGGTCAAAGACGGGGCGCTTGCCCTTGATGAGGCGATGCTTCAGCTGCAGGGCGAAGGTGGCTGCTTCGTTGCCCTTCTTGTTCGAGGCATTGTAGGTCACTACCTCAGTGCAGATATAGGTCTTCATTGGGCACCTCCTTCCTCCGCTTCCCGCTCCTGGCGGTTCTGCTCGACATGCTGCAGGTAGGCCTCATGCAGTTTCTCGGCCTCACTGATATAATGCTTGTTGATGGCCCGGCGTTCCTCCTGATTGTCCTTGCACCGGTTGTCGAAGGCCGCCTCAGCATCATTCAATGCGGACATCAGCTGGCGCTCCAGCCCGATGACCTGCTTATGCAAGCCTTCGATTTTAGAGGTAAGATCCTCGAGCATGGCGCTGTCGCTTGGGTCGATGCTGTCATTCTGAATGCTCAAGGCGTGGCGCAGGTTGCCACGTTGGTCCTTCAGGCGTTCAATCTGGGTCTTGAGGTTAAGACGGCGCAGGCTGTAGTCTTCCTTGATGCTGATGCGCTCCATGCGATAGGAGTTCTTGATGATCTTGTGTCGCTCATCCACCTGGGCCAGCTCGTCTTCCTTGGCTTGGCGCAGGCGGCGAAGGTCTGCAGCATACTTGGCTTCCACTTGTTGGGCACGGCGTTGTCTTGCAGTCTCGATCATAACTCGGCACCTCCTTTCTTGATGTCGATGGCGCTGATGAGCGCGAAGTGGAGCACCCAGGCGATGCACCAGGGGGCAGGGTTGCCGACCTGGCCCTCGCTGAGGATCCAGGCGAAAAGCTGCATCACGGCCACCAGGGCCAGCAGCGTATTGACTGATGAGGAAATTGCAATTTTTGCAAACGTCAGCAGCGCCTTGGCCGCTGCTGTGGCCAGCGCCTCCATGGGCGCACTCTCTCGGTTGATTTGATACGTTGTGTTCATAACACTTGTTGTAGGTAAGCAATAGGCAGAATAAAAAACGGCTGCCTGTTCCGTGCTTACCTACAACAAGTGTCATCTCCGAGGGAGCGCCATTTATGTAGCGGAAAGGCAGCCTTTCTATCGGCTGATGCGGGCATAAAAAAAGCCCGACTGATTTCGAGCGGATAACCGACGCTCAGGCGGCGATGACTAACATCGTTGTAGGTAAGCGCTGCAAATGTACGTCATAAAACGTAAATGTACGTTATATTTTGGCAAAAAATTGCCGAAATATGTTTTATAACATAAAAAAATGGGGGAGACTCCCCCATTTTCTCCGCGTTTTCCGTGAGATTTCCGTGAGATTTTCCGTGAGATTTACGTGAAAACTACGTCAAAACATGCACCGCTTAGAGGAAATTTTCTCACGATTTCCCCTAATTATCTAAAAAACCATCTATTAAGTAGGTTGGAATCTGCTTAATTGCGCTTGATCACCATGCCAGTGACGTAATACATGCGTCGCTTGTCCTCTGACTTGGCCGAATTGATTTTGAGATTGATGATGCCATTGCCTCCCATCTGCTTCACTTTTTGGACAGCGTAAGCGAGAGCAGATTGCGGGTCAGCATATCTATATTTGCCTTCAACAACCGCATATTCATCTCCATAGATTTCGTTATTGCCGACTTTCTTCTTTACAACCTGGTACTGTCCTGATATTTCCTCAGCATAGAGGGAGCCAATGGGTTGATACTCGAAGCTGACAGAGTTCGACTCTGTGATGAAAATACCAGGAAATGCTGAATAATCAATGTAACCGGCATTCTGCTCGAACGTCAAGGGCGAACAGCTGCTCATCATCAGCATTGCCACCATGGCCACAATCATGAATAATGATTTTTTCATATTGATATTGTTTTAATGAATTAGTTACTGCCTGCAAAGGTAGTAAATTCCGTGGTAAATGTACGTTATAAGACGTATATTTACGTTTTCTGCAACCTGGCCACTAACGAATGTTAATTTTCTGCCAGGTTGCGGATCCTGCTCGCCTCATTGATGAGGTGAGCAAAAAGCCAGCGTTTTCGGCGCTGGAACCGTGATGAAACGGCGGCACGTTTCGTTAATTTTCGTTGTCTTTCAGCTCACGAAAATTCAAAGGGCTGTAAAACAGGCCGAATAGGGGATTATCAAGGGGAAAATTCCCCTTGATTCCGTCGGAAGACCCCCCGCCCGCCCTGCGCTGCGTGTCTGCGACTCTCCCTTTGTCGATAGCGGAATATGTGAACGGGTGTTAAAATTGTGCAGGTGAGCGAGGCCGAGCGAGCCGATGCGCGGTGATGCGCCGGGCGCGCCAGAGTCGGGCGCATCAGGGTGTGCGTGAGTCCGTCACCTCACCCGTCCAAGACGAGGGCCTGCCCTGGTCTTGGGCATCGAGGCACCGAGCCGTGGCTGGGTGCCGCAATGGCATCTCCATGCCATGGGGCCGTCACCATGCGCCGGGCGATGATGATGGAGTGAGACCAGGTAACGTAGCGTCCTCGCCATGCAGCAGTGGGCGAGAGTGAGCGTCACCGCTACCCAGAAGCAAGTGTCGGGCGCAAGTCACAGCGTACAAGTGGAGGAACGTAGCCTGTACCCTGTGACTTGTGCCGGGCACGTCTGGGTTGCGGTGGGAACAGCGAGCCGAGCCCTCTGCGTAATAGCGAGAGCGCGGAGTGTACTGGGCATCACGCAATCATCATGGCCTGGCGGATCACCATCCAGACAATCGCGAGCAGAGTCAGGGAAGAGCCCGCCCCCGGCGGTCTCGACCTGGCCTGTGAGCCTACCGCTTAACGAGACTGCCCGATGCTGTGATCATGCACAGCGCCGGGCAGTCCGAACATTAACTTTAAAACTATGGGCTGATACTTTTATGCTATTGTGCTAAGCGTACAGATGCAAGGAGACCGAGAGCGCAGCGAGCGGTCTCTTTGCATCGTCAGCGCTTACCGATGCGTGATGCTATGACCAGAGCTGCCACAGCCAGGATGATGATGAGCGCCCAGGGGGGCACTGGTTTGGCGACCGCGGTGGTGGCCACCGACTTCTCCATCGTATTATGTACGGCCTCTTGCCGGATTGTCGAGTCCTCGAGATGAGCTGTTTTGACGTCTTCATGCTCCTGTGCTGCAGCTGCCGTGATTGTCGCTTTCCTTGCCCTGAGACGCGCAGGCGCCCGGAGGTCGCCAAGCATCGAGGGGGCTTCCTGCCACGCCAGCCCTTCCACGCTGTCCGTCATTTCGCCCTGGGCGAAACGACCGTCAGCGCCTGGAACGGGGAACAAGATCTCCAGGTCGTCGAGCTGGAGTGATAACGAGCGGTCGAGCTTCTGCCGCGAGGCAGAGGCGAGATCCTGGGAGGCAACCGTAGCGGCCATGGCCGATGCGGTTGCCGACTGATTCGTTTGCTTCTGCGTGTGGCAGGAGGAAAACGACATGGACAAGATGAGCAGCACGACTACCATCAGGAGGATGAAGACGATACTCATGAAACAGGATTTGTAGCGGTCATTCATAGCGATATCTATTTGAGGTGAAGAATTCTATGGCGATTGCGCGGGCCGTAGGACACGTGGATCCAGTTGTAGCCATACTCATCGATGAGCTGGTCATAGGGCAGGTTAAGCCTCTGGATCAGCTGGAACAGCCGACGGTTGTCTTCAGGCTTATCGCTCACCGTGTGGATGTCTGCCGCTTCGCCCAGCATGTGCTGGCTGTTGGCGGCACCGCCGACAAGTTTATTGAGCTTGGGGCATCGATAGCCGGACGATACAATGATGGGCTGGCCCCATGCTTCGCGCAGCGGGTCCAGGATCTTCTCGACCAGGGCAGTGATGCTCTGGGCGACTTGCGGAGACGGGTTGTTGTTGATGCCCTTGCGCCTGGCCGTGGCCGAGCGGGTCATCTCATTCATCGTGAAGTGTTTCATCGTTATCGGGATTATAGGGAGGTTGATGGTGGTGGCGGCGGTCCTCGTAGGTCTTGAACCGGTAGTGGTAATCTACCCCGACGAGTGATCCGGCGAACGTGCAACATTCGCCGAAGGCCACCAGTACCGAGTTGTGGATCTCGCCTTGCGGATCGATCCAGAAGCCGCAGAACAGCAGCACGAGCCCGGCGGCCACCAGCACGATCGCTATGCCGAGCTGGATATTGA
Source organism: uncultured Prevotellaceae bacterium (assembly GCA_947165675.1). Taxonomy (GTDB): domain Bacteria; phylum Bacteroidota; class Bacteroidia; order Bacteroidales; family Muribaculaceae; genus Sodaliphilus. Next base: position 28,758 of record CAMVBJ010000014.1, on the reverse strand, counting down.
GCTTAATTTCTGTCGTCAGCTTATTCATATAGCGAAATTACCATGCTTTGGGCCTTGAGGAAAAGACAGCGCGAACGCCCTGCCGCCGTGCTACGCTCAGCGTGGCACGGCGGCGCCGGTCTCCCCGGGACATGCCGGTCCAGGCGCCCGACTGTCTGTCTGGCGCCTGAGCTCTGGCGTGTGACTGTCAATTATGCAGCCTCTTTTTTGGTGCGCTTAGTGCTGCGCTTTTTCTTGGGCTTGGGCTCCTCGGCGGGTGCGGGTGCTGCCTCTTGTTGTGCGGTGGCTGGCTTCCTGCTCGGCTTGGCTGCTTCTTTCCTCTCGTCCTCGCTCATGGCCTCGATGGCTGCTTTGAGTTTGTCGTAGATGGCAGCGGGGATAAATCCGCCTTGTGTCTTCTTGAGGATGTAGGCATAGCGCAGGGCCTTGAGGGCATTTGCGAAATAGAAGGGCTTGGACTCGGTGCCGTCGGCTGCTTTGCGGTACACTCGCCACATCATGGCCCCGCTCTTGACCTGCTTCTCGCTCGCCAGTATCAAATCCAAATTATTGGGATTGGAGGAGCGGAAACCCTTTTTACTCTCATTACTCTCGGCAGCTGCCGACGAATTGTTCACTGAATTGTTGATAGATGTTGCCATAACTTTTTTGTTTTTAAAAATTAATAATCATTGGTCTTGTTCTCGCGTATAACCTTTTTACACTGCAAGCGAAGTATGCGGTGTTAGCGGCTAAGGCAAGGGCGGAAGGGAAAAATACTACCCCGTCAGGGGCTGGAGATTTTTCCCTGGAGTGCATTTCACCCTTGCTGGCCGCGTGCCGCACTACCTTCGCGGTGTAAAAAGTTAGGAGCGAGGTTAAGACCAAGCGCTCCATTGATCATTAAAAACAAAAAGTCATGGCTTCCTATCCCCCGCAATTCACGCGAACGGTTCGGCGAAATGGCAGCAGCCGAGAGTGATGAGTCAACAATGAAAAAATACCTTATTCCGTGAGCCCCGCCCGGGGCGAACTTAATTCGTTGGGACGTGTGATGGGGGCTTCCCGCGCGCGAGCGGCGTTTCCAAGAAAAACGATGGCCACCCTCCCGAGCAGCCACCGCCAAAGCAATTTTTAACAAAAAAATTATGTCACATTGTTCTTTCCAATTCTTTGCACACTGGCAAGAATCATGCCACGACCACGTAGAGGTTAACCAGGTCGCGAAGCGCATTGTAAACCGGCACGCCCGTCGACCGTGTGCAGAGGTATGTCGCGCCGTCCTGGGAGTAATACAGTCCCTCCACCAGCTCCATATTCCCGTTGTACGGTATCGGATTGTCGTGCGTGCCCTGTTCAGGCGATGCGGCTACCTCGGTAAACAGCGATGCTGCCACGTCCGGCGACCAATCTGCCTGTGCAGTGTGATCCTGGAGCACCTTGTAGAGGCGGCGTCGGTAGGTGTATCGCTCGCCAGCCTTCAGCTGCTTGCCGATCTGGTCAGCCCATAGTGGGAACAGTTCCGGCACTTCCATGGCTTTCTCGTCCTCGAGGGTTTCCGCGTCATCCTTTGCCAGGATCACGGCCGCAGACAGCGTATCGATGCCATCGGCTCCCTCGATGGTCTCGTCAGGATCTGCAGGGGCAGGGTCGGGCTGCGTCTCAGCCTCAGCCATGCCGTTTTCCTGTGCCCACTGCATTAGCTCACGCGCCCACTCTTTCGCCTTCATGCGCCACTGCTGCATCGCCCTGTGCTCGTTGCGGGCATCCTTGCTGGTGATGTCGGCCAGCACATTCATGGCGATGGCCTCCATGTCATCCGCGCTGTATTTGGCCCGGATGATTGCCGAGATGATCAGGTCACGGCGCCACACACCAGGCGGGAGTTCCGCCGTTTCAAATTCATACCCTTCAGCCGTTTCGTTTACGTTGAACGCCACGGTGAAGATGTTTTGCCCCGCGTCTCTTCTCACGCTTACCAAGGGGGGCAAGGTTGCTGATTTCTGCTTCATGTTGTAATTGGTCTGTTTTGATTAGGAATAATTCATAATTGTACTTTTTCTTCACCTTGACAACCGATAAACGCTGCTGGATATTGCAGCATTTCCAGAAGTAGCGGGCACCGCTGAAGATTTCCTTACGGCGGTTGTAGGTGTAGTTGTGGACACAATAGCCCATATAGGAGTTGAGGCTTTGCACCAGGTGCCTCAGTTCCCTCAGCGATTCAAGCGTTGCGCCTTCTTCTACGATGCGCCTGCACAGCCTGTCCGTATTCCGGACGCACAGGGCCATGTTGCCCATGGTACGGTTCGACGTATATGTCCGGCCAGGCTTGATCACGCTGCCGACAAACGCCACGCCCTTGCGGGCTTCCTGGAGGTAGAACTTGTCAGGATGGAGCCTCAGCTTCAGGTGCTTCTTCAACCACTGCTGGGCCTTTACCCTCAGTTCAAGGATGAAGCGCTTATCTCTGGCAACAATCAGCACGTCATCCACGAAGCGGACAAAAGCGGCATTACTGAACTCACATTGCTCACGCATAAAGTCATCGAAGAAGGACATGTAGAAGTTGGACAGCTGCTGCGAGGTGATGTTGCCGATAGGCAGGCCCTTGTTGGGCGGCATGTCGAACAGGCTCTTGCTGGCAGGCAGACCTTTCCACATGGACAACGGAGAGCGCCTTTCGCACTGTTCTTGCGGCAGGTGGCGTATCGTCACCTCGGTAAGCCACAACAGCGTATCGATGTCTTTGCCCTGGTATTCCGACCTGATGAACGGTAAAAGCCTCTCGAGCATGACATCCTTATCGATGCTCATGAAGAATCCGCTGATATCGACCTTCGCCACCCATGCCTCTTTCGTGTACCGTTCGCTTATGCGCTCGATGTGCATTCGTGCCACCTGAATGGCGCGAAGGCATCCATACCCTTTACGGCTGTTGAACGAGACATCCCCCTGCAATCTGAACCTGCGCTCAATTAGCGGCTCAAGACGGAGCATGATCCAATGCTGGACGATACGGTCACGGAAGGCTGCAGCGAAAATCTCACGTCTTTTCGGGCGGGTGACGATAAAGCAGAACGCCTCGCTCGGCCGATAAGTCCGGCTGTGGACCTCCCATACCAGTTTCCAAAGGTCTTCTTCATAGTCTATGCGGTACTCGTTGCATTGTTTCGCCCTGAGCTTATTCCTAATGCAATCAAAATAGGCATCTATCCATCCCTCTTTCTCCTCGATGTCAAGAGCGACCACCGCACGCACCTGATTACCGGTGTTGAACTTATTGTTGTTGTTGACCCAACCATCCGAACCTCGGACAGCCCAGGACGAATGAACATCGTGCAATGATGCGTGGACTACTCGCTTACTAACTATAACTTGCGTTACAGTGCCACGCCCGTTTGATATGAGGGGATGAACCATAGTAACCGTAATCGCTATGATTGTCGTTCACCGCTTCAGGTCTTCATCGCTGAACAGAGACAGCTGCACAGGGTCACCGTGCGACTCCAGTTTTCTCTTTTCAGCGAGTACCGACCTGTTCTTCTTCAGCCATTTTCCAGCCTGGTCAGCGATGACGTTCAACATGTCAAGCGCCTGGGCGTACTGTCCGTGTGAGATGGCATCACGGCGCACGCGGTTCATGACCCGGTACGACGTTTTCACCGATGTCATTCGCATGATCACGGCGTTGATGCACTCCACACGTTCCAGCGTGCCATCAGCCTGGAATGCGAGCACGACAAAATCCAGCGCCTCCTTGAGGTCGCGGATCAGCAGCCCGCCAAGCTCCTTGTACGGCAGGGAACGAGGCAACCGTTCGACCACCGGAATAGACCATTCCAGCAGCCGCTCGATATCCCGATAGATAGATGCCTGATTCGGTTTCATGCCGCAAAGGTAGTAAAAATCCCAAAAAAATCGAACCGCTGCGCGGTGATGGCTGGGGACGTCAAAGTCCCCAGCCTTAATCTTAAAACGCGACCACCGCACGCACCTGATTACCGGTGTAGAACTTACCGTAGTTGAGGTTGACCCAACCATCCGAACCCCGGACAGCCCAGGACGAATGAATGTCATTGGGACCGCCGTGCTCCGTGCTCGACCAGTAGTATTGGGCAATCATTGTCGCAAATCGGCCGTCAACCGATTTAGCAAGGTTGAACTTTCCTGTCTGGTCAATCTTGTCCCAATAGTAGATGCGTCCGAGTTCGCCCGCGCTCGGCAGCGCCCAGTTGTGCGCCTTGAACTTGTCGTCCAGCACTTCGCCGAGGTCGGTGCGCACCGTCGGTTCGTAGGCATCGCACTGGCTGGCAGCAGGCCAGAAGAACTGCCTGTAGAGGTTACCCTTGGCAGCCACGATGGCATTGATGGCGGTCTGCAGCTGTGTCATCTCAGGCGTTCCGCTGACCACATTGAACGGGTAGTACGAGTAGCGGTTGAACCCTTGGATGGTCACGCCCTCAAGCACCATATTGCGATGCAGCAGAATCACCTGCGTGTTGAACTGGCCCGCAGAGATGGTTTCGCCTGCGGCATACCTGCCCACCTGGTTCTCGAGCGTGATGAAGCCGATGTCCGCGAGAGCCTGATTGAGCGGCGTGAACTTCTTGAAGCCGTCTGGCTCGTTCGCATCAGTGTAGTTCGAGGCGGTAATAGTACCTTGTATACCTGGCTGCGGGTAGTTCGGCAGTGCTGCGACATTGTAGCAACGGTATTTCGCGGCGTCTGAGGTGTCGCTTGCCTCGATGTCCAGCTTCACGTTGGGAATACCGTTGTTGCTGTCTGTCATCTGATTGTTGTTGTACAGTCCCCACGGCCCTTGCGACAAGTCCTGCAGCGCCACGGCAAGCCTGTTGTTCGGATTGTCCGGATCGATGTAGAAGCACGCAGCCACAGGCGACTTGCCCGCAAGGATGGTGTTGCTGTATGAGCCATCCGAGAACACCAGGTCACCGATGGCGGCCTCATGGGCGTACAGCGCAATCGACCTCGTGGCCGTCACAGTTCCCGTCGAGGTGGTGATGGTGGCAGTGACGGTGATCTTGTTCTGGTTCGTCGTGTTCAGGGATTCCACATGCAGCACGCCGTCCTGGTTGATGCTTGCCGCACCTGCCGAGGAACCCATCGACAGCGACCACACGACTTTGTGGATGTTGTTGGCCGATGAGGGCGTCGGCACAATGCCGAGCTGGTAGTCACCTTCTTCGCCCAGGTAATCACCGTTGACGCCGTAATCCGAGCATTTGATGGCGGCGCTTGACAACGGCACCTCCGAATAGGTCACCGTCAGCGGGGAGTCCTCATCGTACAGCCACGGGAACTTGCTGACAAGGCGCAACGCCATGGCCGCCGTCACCTCTCCAGTCACCTCTATGGTGCCCTCGATGTTCACGTTGGGCACTTCAAGCAGCTGTGAGAAAGAAGCGGCAGGTATCGCATTCTCGCCCGTCCAGTCCACATTGTCGAGGGTAAGCGTATTCAACCCGCCCTCATCGAGCACAGTGAGCACCAGCGAGCGTGTGAAGTCCGCAAGGTTGGTGTTCCCGAGGATGCGGATGGTCTCGAGACTATAACCGCTCGGACTGTCAAATGAGACGTTTTCAAGGTTCGGCTGCCCATCGATGGCGAGTGTCGCCAGCGAGTTAGGCAGCACCAGGTCGGTCAGGCGCTTGGTCTGGGGCAGCTGCACATTGATGATGTAAGTGCCACCAAGGTCGATCTCTTCCAGTCTCGCCTGTGAGCGCAGGTCGAGCTGTCCGCCGATACCGCTGCCGTGCAGGCTGACGGTGCGGAGCAGCAGCGCCGTGACGTTGATGCGGTTGGGCCTGTAGGCGCCCACCGTCCTGCCGTCAACCTCGTATTGTGTGGTAGGCTCGGCGACAAATTCAGTGAGGCGGTTACCATTGGCCGTGGCACTGTTGTTAGGATTGACGGACATGTCACCCACGTTGCCTATCTTGCGGTAGAAGTTGATGGCGAACAGCGACACGCCAGTATCGCCAGTGCCAGGGCGACCGATACGCAGGCGCCAGGTCTCGCCGGGAGCCACACGGTGACGCGGGCAGACGGCTGTCTGACCAAGCGCACCGCTCGGGTAGATGTACATGTGAGGAGTTAAGTCAAACCCGTAATCCATCGTCTGGCCGTTAGGCAGGGCCGTAGGCTCGAAACCGAACGTGGCAGACGTCTCGGCGACGCCGCTCCGGTAGTTGTTGTCACCACTGAACTCACCCCATGCGGCATAGCTGGCCATGTAGACGAGCCGGCGCTTGATGAACTGCGTCTCAGCCTGCAGCTGCGAGCCCATCGACTGGGTGATGGGCGGGATATGGCGCTCGCCTTTGCCCGACGAAATGTAACCCAGCGTGGCGGGGAACTCGTAGCGGATTCGGGCCTGCTCGTTGTAAGCCATCTGCGGGAAGTAATGCTGGCTGTACAGCATGTACTTCTCCATGCAGCCCAACACCGTCTTGCTGTAGCCGTCGATGACGTCGGCATCGCTGACAAGGCCCACCATGGCGGTGAAGATGCGGCGCAGCATCTCGGCGATCTTCGAGTTGTCGCCGTCGCCTTCCCACATCTCCTCGCACAGGTTGAACAGCTGGTTGTGACCACCCATGTAGCAGCTCTCTCCAGGATTGTCATCCGAATAGGGGTGCATACGGTCGATGTAGTAAGGCTTGGTAGAGCGTCCGTTGTTGTCGGTGATCAGGATGGTGTCCACGTCGTCCTGGTGCAGTTCCCACAGGTAGCAGTTCTCAGTCACGCCGTCAATGGTCACGGGAGTGGCCACCGGCATGAGCACGAAGTAGGTGTTTTTGCTACAGTTGTCCGTGCCCGCCATGAAGTGGTTCACGAAGGCATAGTGGAACTTCAGCGAGTCCACCTTGAAGTAGCGCCCGATGTATTTCTTAGCATCAGCCACGATTTTGGCCTTGAACAGCTCGTTCAGTTCCGACAGTGACATCTGCGCCGACGGGTCGGAATAGATGTCGTATGCGGGCTTGGTGACAGGGTCGGTACGGAGGTCGATGACCCCGTAAGAACCGTTATTCCACAGACCGGCATCCACCCAGGTGCCGTCGCCCGTTTCGTTGAAACGTTTGAGACGGAACGCCTCAGCGCCCCTGGTGCACCAGTATTTGCTCGTATGGTCAGCGGCCTTGTCGGACTGCATGAACGACTCGAACGAGCCGTTGTACACCTTGATGTTCGGTGAGTGCAGATATACCCAGTTCCATGTCTCGGCAATGCGGTCAATGAGCGCCTGCACAGGGTAGCCGTCATCGTCTGTCTTGCCTCCATCAAAGTCGAGGCACTGCAGGCCGTTGTAGATCCAGCCCTCCTCTTCAGGGTCATACACGGCGCACTCGTCACATTCGGGGTCGGTGATGAACGGCACACGGAAGTCAGTCAAGGCAAGGTCGTTGTCGGCACCCTCCACCATGGCAAACATCGGGTGTTTGCTCTTGACATATCCCCATGTAGGCTTGTCCATCTTTCCCGCACCGAAGTTGCCCATGCCACGGAACACCACGTCGCTGTTCTCGTCGAGCTGGGTAAAGAAGAACACCGGCTCGGTGTACTTAGATACGCGTGCGGTTGACACCACCTGCTGCATCTCGTTGTCGCCCACGATGGCACGGTGCAGGTCATTGAACAGGCGTGTGCCGCCAACCACATGGCTCTGCATCGATGACGCATAGTTGATTTTGAGCACGAGCTTCAGCGCCAGCGGTGTGCCCTCGGTGATCATGAATCCCTTGCCACGGTACTTGCCGTTGCCGTCCACCCATCCGTCAGGCACGGTGACCACGCCGTCATTGTACGGGTACTGCTTAGGCTCCTGAGCCCAGGGGTCGGACTTGCCGAGGTTGCCGCCGTAGATGTCAACCACCATCACGCCGTTCTTCTCGTAAGGCTCACCGACAGTCATGCTCTCGTGGATGTCCGAGACAGGGACATCGATGGTGCCGTTGGCATCATCCACCTTGGTCTGCAGGTTGGAATAGTAGTAGGTGTTGGCCGTCGATCCCTGGCGCTTCACCTCGCTGATGCCGGTAGCCTTGCAGATGGTTCCCGACAGTTCGGGGATGAGGTTGCCGTCACCGTCATACTGGAAGATTTCCCACCAGTTGCCGCTGGCCGACGTGTCCATTTTATAGGGTTCCTTGCCGTGAAGGATAAGCACACGCTTGCCCAGAGCCTTGACACGTTCCACATCGACACGGCCGTTGCGCATGATGTCGTTTTCGGCACGGGTTTTCAGCTTCTCGGCAGCTGTGGGCAGCGAGGCGACATAGTTGCGCACAATGTCCTGGGCGTCCAGGTACTGGCGCTCATAGCAACGGATAGAGTAGATGTCGATGTCCGCTCCGTCCTGCCCGATGGTGATGCCTCCGTTGGACATCAGCGCCGTGCAGAACTCGTCGGCATCGGTGCCGGCAAGCAGCAGCTCTCGCTCGATGTCGCCATTGATGAACACTCGGGCGAACATCCTTGTCGTTGACGGGCTGCCCTGCTCGGCATAGTAGTCATCGGTCACGAGGCCGTCGCCACGCACATCAGTCTGCACCGCGTTGTGGATATTGACCACGATGTGGGTGCGCACGCCTTCCTGCCAGCGGAAGTTCGTCTCACTGTCATTGGGTTCGTTCTTTGTGAACAGGTTGCCCGAGATGGGTTTGATGAAAAGTCCACGCTTGTCTCCTGCCACGGTCTCGCCGATGGCGATGATGGGTGTGTCCTCATTGGTCACGTTGCGCACCTTCAAGTCAAATTCCAGCGTCATCGACGAGTTGGGAGCACTGACGAATTGGGCGAAGGGGTTGTATTGGATATTCAGGCGCTGTCCTGCAAGCACACGCAGCACACGGAACCCGTCCTCAGCCTTGATCCATCTGTCGAAAGCGCCGCCGCCGAATCCCGTCCACGTGCTCTGCACCTCAGCTCCAGAGCGAGCGTTGATGATGCTCTCGGGGTTCGGCTCATCGTTGTTGCGGGCCTTCGGGTTGAGGATAAACGAGGCGCCCGCCTTCGGGCTGAACGAGTTGCTGTTGTCAACCGTGATGGCCCAGTATGCGCCGCCAAGGCTTCGCTGCAGGATATTGTCATCACCGCTGAAGATGCGAAGGTAGGCACGGAAGAACGGCGTGCTGCCGTCATCCTCGATGTCAATGGAGGTCACCAGGTCATAGTCCATGCCGGGCACGGCGTTCTGCTGGGTGCTGAACCAGGTCTCGTATTCGCCTGCAGGGTATTCGTCGGCCTCATCGGTGACGGCAATCGACAGGGGCACGGCTTCATTGCCTGCGGGGTTATAGACCGCATAGCCCATGATCTTCGTCTGGACAAAGTTCTCTACCGAGTTGACGACATCCTGGATCATCAGGTAGGGCTTGTCAGCATTGGCGCCAGCCGTGTCGGCGTCGATGACCATGAAGCGGTTCTCAAGCCTGTTGCCTTCGAGCGTGCCGCCCATGCCGTCATCGCAAGAGAGCCATGCGGTGACTTTGCGCACACCGTGTGTCTTGAGGCCGTAGAGCCCCTGGGAGTCGAACAGCGCGAACTGCTGCTGGGTGCCGCTCGTGCCAGCCTCCAGCAGGTGGGTGGTCACCATGTCCTGTCGGCTTCCAGTTACCGTGATGTGCAGCACGGCGTTCACCGCATACGAGCCCTTGTAGGACAGGCGCAGGCCGTTGTCAACGATATCGGAGGACTGGATGGCGTTGTACCAGTCGCTCATGCACTCAAGCGACAGGGATGTGTAGGTCACCGTCGCCACAGGGACACGGCGGGACGTGTAGGTAGCGCCGCCGGCATTGAAGGAGGCCACCACCGCGATGATGTTCTTGTAGCCGTCACGCAGGTAGGGGCCTATGTCTATCTGGTCGAACGATGACGAGTTCTCGTCACGGCTGACGATGTTCACCTTGCCCACCTCATTGAAGGTCACGCCGTCATCCACCGAGCGGAGGAAGGTGAGGATACCCGAAAGGCCCGAGTTGACGTATTCGCCACCCTCATACTGAAGCGCCGTGAAACGTATGCCCACGTTGAACGAGGACTGGTTGGTCACCACCTCGTCAGCGGGATCGCTCGATGATGCCACACGGGCGATGTAGCGTTCGTGTGTCTCCATCTCGGCGGTCACGATAGGCTGGTTGTCGGGGTCGGAGTTGTCAGCGCTCCATGCCTGGTACGTCTCGATGGAGTCGAAGCCGAGCAGGTAGTTGACGCCGTTGATGTTCTCCATCACGAAATGGCCGACCTTGTCGCCGAACTGGGACTTGATGAAGCGCTCCACCTCGGCGAAGTTCATGCCCCATTTGTAGCCATCGGGAACGACAGTGGTTGCACCCCTTTCAGAGTAAGGGGTTATGTCAGCTCCGGTGTTATTGACGCCGCCCCAGGCATCGGCCAGGGACTCCAGCAGGTTAGTGCCTTGGATGATTATCTCTTTTGCCATGTTTGTATATTGATTTATGTGATTAACTAATCCAGCCACGGTCATGGAACCAGCCACGGTCGTGGAACCAGGCACCCATGCTCTTCAGCTTCTGCCACACCAGGCGAAGCCCTTTGTACTTCGCCGTGATTTCCGTGCGGTGCCAAAAGATGCCAGTTGTCTCTTTTCCTTGCTTGTACTCCATGTCACTCGTCCTCGTAGGTCAGGTAAATCGTGTCGGGGTCAACCTGGTCCGCATTGACCAGTGCCTCATATTCGCTCTCAGACAGGAACCTGTGCACAGGCAGTCCCTTGATGCGCTCCAGGCCTTCAAGGATAGCCTGCTGCGTCTCGGGTGATATGCCGTAGCCCTTCGAGCCGTTCTTGACGTGGAACGTGACCTCCTCGCCTGTGGTGAGTGTGATGGTGATGACATTGTAGCCATCATCCTCGTCGCTTTCGACAACAGATATTCCGGCGATGCCGTCGCCCTTGTCGCCTTTGGCGAAAATGAACATGGCAGCGTCCAGGATGTGGGCCTCAGAGTTAAATTCGATACCTTCAGGGAGACCGGCATCAGAGGTAACGTCATATACTTCAACCGCTGCACGCCTCTTGTGCCGCATCCGTCTGCCCTGATCATCGCGGCAAAGAACTGTCAAGCTGTATTTTCCCTCCGTAATTGTGCCGGGCTCAACAGCCACCGCCACATTGCCTTCCATCACGGCTTCGATTTCAATGCACGCGATACCGTTGGAGAGCACTACGGTAACTGGGTAGGATGGGTTTGGTATAAAATTGGAATAGGTAACCTTTTGCTCGCCATTTTCTAAGGTTACGGTTTCGATCTGCAGGGGAATGCCAAGCCTAAGCTCGTTGCCCTGTACATGTGGAATTCTCGTTAACATATATGTATCAGTGATTACATGAGGTTAGTAAGCCATTCCTGCATCTCCTGCATGGTGTTATTCCAACGGTAACAGCGCCCCGTCACCTTGTTGAAGAATATGCCAGGGAAGTAGGAGGGTTCGTATCGTGATGCACCGACGGCATTGCTCCACCAATACATGATCTTCTTAGTGGAAGGGTTATACCAGCATTTGTCTTGAGCCCCTGTGAAATCATAAGTAGCTCCGTCCACGGTGTCAAGATTCTGTCCCATTGAGTCGAGCATCATGAATCCCTCAAAGATGGGGATGATGTGAATCTTGCTCATGTTCAGCGGTGCGAACCCGTCTGCGATGGATAACACTTGCTGCTGCACCTGCTGGATCGTTTCATACTCCGTGCCCAACGAGTCGAGCTTCACTTTGTCGGCGGCGGTCATCAGACCGGCAGCCGATGAGGAGGCACCCTCCAGGATCACGGTGGTGACCTGGTCATTGTGACGTTTGTAGTTGAGCTTGACCTGTGTTTCGGTGCTCGAGCAGGATAACGACGCCATGGTTCTCTGGTAGGCCTTGTCCAGGTGGTCCTTGTCTTCAGCCGACATGATGCCGGCTTTTGATGTGGTGGCAGGAACCAGTGTCAGCGTCATGGCAGAATAGCCATGCTGCTGCACGGTGATGGTCACATTGTCCTCTCCCAGGGCGAAGGTGTCGATGAGCATGTTTCCGGCTGTTGTAGCCGCCGCTGTCGCCTTGCCCATCGCCGTCTGCATATCTCCCTCCAGCGCCTCAACACGGGAAATCAGGTTAGTCTCTGTACCTGTATCGATGTTGCTGAGCGAACTGATGAGGTTGGTGATGGATTGCAGGATCGAGCCCAAGCTCTCTGGTGTAATACTGTTAGGTGCTATCTGTGCCCTGAGTGCTGAGATCTGTCTTGTGATGTTGCTAACGTCCATAACTCTAATGATTAAGTTTTCCACGAATTTACGCACGGGCCCAGGGCTGCGAAAAGACAGGGCAGGCGACGGTAACTTCATGGCGGCAGGCGTGGTGTGTTGTCGGTTTCTCCGCTCGCCGCCAGGCGAGGGTGTTCAAGATGACCAAGCGGACAAAGAACACCGATGAGCGTTAGGGTGCTTGGCGGGCCCCCATTTCTAGGCTATGCTGGATCACGAAATAGCCAGGTGCATCCCTGCAGCCGGCCCCAGTAACTAATTCATCTTTCTAATTGACTAATTTATTAACACTTAAATCTAAATCTCATGAAGAAAAAATCAATACTTATTGTTTGTTTTACGCCCTTCCCGGGCCGGGTGATGTCTGGACGGCGTGCATCCCTGCAGGCCTGTCCTCGTGATTTGAATGTATATGAAAATGAAAGAAATTTACTAAGCAGGGAGGGGCGGAATCGAACCGCCCAGGTTGTTTTTATACACCCCCATTTCTGGGGTTGGATGCTTTCCTTAGAAACTAAACGGTTAACATACTTTTGTTTTAAAGTTACTATATAAAGCCTGTCTCCCTACCACATTGTTTACCTATTTAACACCTCCTTTCTGTTTGAAGTAATACGGCATTCTGACTTTCACGGGACGCTCGGCGACCATATCGGTGATCTGCTTGCGCACCCGCTTCTGCATCTCGAGAGGCAGATCTTCAAACCTCGGGCCCTTCTGGTTCATGTTTTTCCCTTTTCTTGATACGGAAAACAACAACTTTCATGACCTTCAGGTCTTGCAGGATGGCGACCAGTGCCACAATCAAGCCTGCCCAGGAGGCCAGGGTCAATGCCAGCATCAGCAGCAGCTCGCCAAGGTCGATTTCCTCTTGTGTGTGGGTATGGATGATGAGCCACACCCATATCAGGAGGACAATTACACAGCCTACCAGGTAGGCGATCAATAAGGTACTCATAATTTACTGTATTTTTGGTTTAACGATTGCCATTCTTCTTTCATCGCGGCGCGCAACGCAATAACTACTGATGGGTAGCGGTACACTGGAAACGAGGCACTGCTTTTGGGAGTGGTTACCGTTACTGTAGCTCGCGGATCGGTGGGGTCCATGAGTTCGACGACCGACAGGAACTCGTCGCTTTCCTTGATTCGCTTTTTCAGCTCGAGAGCCTTGTCAAGTATATCGTCTGTCATGGGCGGCCTCCTTTCTCGGCCCACTTGAGGATGCCGTCTATAGTCCTGTCCTTGCACTTGTTGCTGTCGAACAGCAGCTGGTCGGCAGCGTCATCAAGGACACGGTAGAGTTTGACGTGAACAACTTCTGACAGGTTCACCGCACTAAAGATGGCTGCTCTTGTGGTCGGCAGTTCTTCATACACGTCATTGCCCTGTATGACAAAATGGAATTTTTTCTGCTTAGTCATATTTATCTTGTTCGTTATGGATATTTGTCTGTTTCTTCAAGTACCAGGGCTTCTCATGTTCTGCCCGGTATGCCTCGAGTTCATCACGCAGCGCTTTATGCCGCAGTTCCTCGGGTGTGGGTTCAGTCTTGGCCATCGTCTTTGATTTCTTCTAGGGTGTCAATTTCGTAAGCCCGGTAACAACGATCTCTTTCGCTGATATTTTCGCAAAGAAATTTAGCTCCTACATCAAATTTTGCACGATCGATCTCCTCTACAGGGCCAAAGTCTTTTGACATGTATTTCAGCGACTCAAAAACCTCATCGCTGACTGTCTGTGCAACTTCGACGAGATACTTAACCGTGACAACGAGTTTTATATCTTTCATAATTCTTCAAATTCTTTTTTGTATTGTGCTAATTGTTCCATAGCCGATGCCTTCAATTTTCGGTACGCATCAGGTAAGCGGTCCGCATTAATCGTTTTCTTTATTACGTTTGCTGAGAATAGTGCATTGTACTGTATTGTAATCTGGCATCGATATTTATCCTCGCTCGTTGCTGGGAACGCCTCAAGAAAACCTTCGACTTCCGCAATGGCCTCGGCTAACTCGTTTCCTCGTTGAAGTTTCTCGTTATCCATTTGTTACCTCCTTATTCTAATGTATTTTTTGTACAATGGTAAATGTGTATATATGAAATGTGCTGCCTTAATTTACCTCGATCGATGGTAATCCTTCCGGGATAACCATCTCTTGGAAGATCTATGTCACAGTATAGCTTCGCTCCACCAAATTGCTTATCAAGTTCTTTAATTTTTCTTGTTATAGTATTTATGATGTTTTCAAAAGCTACCTGGGATTCACCACAATATGTGAGTGCGATGAAATTAATGAAGAAGTTGTGCAGGGCTGTTAACTTTGTACTGCCGAAACCATAATACATGTATTCACCGAATATGATCATGATTCACCTCCTTTCGCTATTGTCCAACCAGCCTTGGTGAGCCAGGCAGGGTTAATAACACCTTCATGGCCTGGGGCCATATCCCATATCATGCAACAGGTCTGAATCAATTCCAATCGGCTGCATTTTTTGTAGCTCAATCCAAGCCACCTCCTGAAAGACTTGATATCTTTCTTGAGTTTTCTGGGCAGCCTGGGATAGGGCCTGAACAACTTTCTTCTTGCCTCTCTTGTCAGTTTGGCCTCGAATGAGATACTGGCAGTAACCTCTTGTGCAGGTGCCGATTCGTAGTGGTTGAACGGGTCCTCTACATTGATGTCCCCTTCAATAGTACCAAGTTTCTGCCATTTATCCTCTCCCTCAGCTTTGATATATGCTATCATAGCTCACCCTGTTTTTGAAGATGTATTACCATATTTTCTAATGCCTTGTGGATATCTTCATTCACACAGAGATGTCTCTCTGCAGGATCTCCACTCGTACCGTATGAAACCCTAACCATGCCATCAACAAAACGTATCTGTAAAACTGACACGCAAGGCTGGACACCAATTTCTTTAGGCAGAAGGCCTATAAGATCATCCGTTGTTCCGAATGGATTGAATACAAAATTGCCTATACGCAGGTTGCAGCCTTGCAGGTCGCAGATCTGCTTACACTTCTTGGTGACTTTAGGACACGAAAGCGGGTTGCACCCACTGCCCTTGTTGATGCAATCCGAGCACATTACATCCTCGAAATTTGCATACGTTCGATAATCGATAGATTTTGACATAACATTCATGATAAAAATTGTTGTTAGAATGGTTATTGTAGAGCGTGCTCCGTGTCATAGATCGAGAAGTATTCGATGCCTCCGCTCTTGTCTGCCGTGCCGATGAAACTCTCTCCTGGATGGTCGGCGATCCAGCTGCGGAAGCTCTTGCCCTCCTTGTTCAATTTCGACGGGTTGAAATGATACCCTTTGAACTGGCAATAGAAGCACAATTTGGTCTTGAAATTGGCGGTCGAAATTCCCGACCGCTGGTCCGGGAAGTGGCTCTTGAAGTCCCCGAACATCTCGGAGCGTTGTTTCCTGGCGTTCATGTTGAAGCCGGTCTTGTCGAAATAGACCTCTGCCCACTGGTAGATGCTCTCGCTCATCTGCTGGCGCAGTGTGCGCAGCATGATGTCGTGCATGGGCGGCATGATGGCACCCTGGCCAGGCCTTGCCCATCCCTGCTGCATCGATGTCAGGTAGAGGAAAACACACTCGGCCATGAAGTTGTAGAACAAGTTCCACTGCTCGTGATCCCAGTCGGCAAAGAACTGGTGGCCGAACACGTCAATAGGATGTCTCGAGTCATTGAAGTAGTTCGAGAACGACATATAGATGATGCGCTCCTGGGAGGAGCGGGTCTGGCTGCCATTGATGGCATGGTTCGTCGTGATGTAGAACTTCGGGGACTTCTCGTTGGGGATCGAGAAGCGGCCACCGCCCTTGACATTGATATTGAGGTCACCAGTGATCGCCATGTAAAAACGCTCAAAGTTGAAGTTCACGGCCACGTCATCCAGGAACACATTGCGCGTCCTGAGCGTGATCTTGGTAAACAGGAAGTCGTCATCATTCTTGGTGTTACGTCCATCGATGGTTGACTGCTCCATCATATAGGAGAGGGCCTTGCCGATAAGCGACTTTCCTGTGCGACCGTTGGACTGGCCCACATCGCTCAGTTCGCCATCCATGGCAATCACGGCCTTGAGCTCAGTCTGGTACTTGTAGTCGCACAGCAGGAAGCCGATGGCCGTCATTTTGTTCATCACATGCTGCCAGAACTCGGCCTTTTCCTGTGGAGTTTGCGGGCCGCCTTTCTCGTGCCAGAAATTGGACGTGTACAGCAGGAAGTTGTACATGTCGCAATTCTTTCCGGCCTCAGTAGGCACGACATAGATGGCACCATTAGCCGGATCTTTCTCAACCGATTGGATGATGCCCACCCGCTCAAACTTATGCTTGAGCACCTTGTGCTCCCACACTGTACTGGCGATTACCTTGTTCACGTCGATGCCTTGAGGCGTGATGGTCAGCATCCCGTTTGAGAAGAACAGCTTTTGCTGATAGGGCTGAAAGTCATCGAAATTGTCATCTATACGGTCCAGGCGTTCCAGCTTGTCGGTGGACAGGTCGGCGGTCAGCCTGGCCGAGAAGTAGTTTCTCACCCGATGGTCTTTGGTGGCCATCTGGATGTAGGCCCACACAAACTCGCGAATCTGAACGGCACTCGACGGATAGGCTATGCCGTCCTCGATATGTACAAACGTGTACATGCCAGGCTCAAGGTCTGCCGTGTGGATGCGGTAGAACCCCGCCTGCTGGATGAAGCTCAACGCCTCATAGGTATCGAGGGACACCTTCATCTTCTCCTCATCCACCGACCAGAACTCCTTATCGGCAACAACCTTGGATGCGAGCTCAATCTTGCCATCGGCAGTCACCTTGTAGCGGAATCGGTTGAATTTAAAAGTCTTCAACGGGACGAGCTGGTCATGGTACTTCTCAAAGAACTTGTCATACTCATTGAGCAGCCAGTAGTCACGGATCTGCAGGTCGCTCTTGGTTGACACGTTGTATATCGAGCAGTATTTCCCGATGCCATCATGGGCATGGATGGCGAAGTCAAGATCCTTGGCCAGCTCGTCCTCCTTGCCCCTGAGCGTGCCCACAAGCAGGTCATCCACGCCCTTGTCCCCTCGCTCGTTGTCGTTGATGTGGCCGAAGTAGATGTCAACATTCACACCGATATTGTGCAGCGAGGCCACATACTTTTTAAACTTCACCGCCGCAAGGGAGAAAAGATGCGGACGCCAGTCGATCGCCTCATCAGGATTCAGCTTGCCCAGGTGATCCCAGTCGCTATCGAAAAGCAGTACCACATTCTTCACGTGGCACCGCTGGATGATATACTGGAGATCCTGGGGCAGTCCCGTGTCCTTGTTGCCGATATTAAAGATGCCCTGGATGGCCAGCGAGGGAATGCCGTGCTTGCAGGCCTTTTCGGCCTTCTTCTCGCCCTCCTGGATCACCAGCGTTTCAATCGTCAGCGACTTCTCGTACAGGTCGCGAATCTTCTGGGGGATGTAGAACCTGGTCGGTGCGCCCTTCGGAGTCTGGTATTTATTCTCCCTGGTACTCCCTTCTGGCGTGTGCAGTGACGGATTGCTCCAGCGGATCCTGATGTACGGTCTGAGGGCACCACGCGCTCCACGGGTCGAGTACATCCCCATGGAGCCGTCCAGGTTATAGTAATAGATCAGCATCTCATCGTCGCCCTCATGGACAGTGCCAGACGCGTCGATGCTGCCCCGGCGCATGGCAGGCTCATAGACGGTCATCTTGCCATCCTTGCTCAGCGTCTTGACCATCACATCCTCGGTGGTCAGACCAGAGGACTCCAGCTGCTGTTGGCAGAAGCTCTTGGCGGCCACCTTCTCATGTTTTACAGTGGCCGTCTTCCTGCGCTCATTTTCACTCTGAATAAAGATACCGGCTGCATCGGCGGTCATCTTGATGGCCTCCGGGTAACGGCTTCTGTCCTCGTTGCACCGGTAATACATCGTCGCATCGAGGGCATTGTTCAAGGTGAAACCGCAGCTGAAGCAGTGGGCGATGTTCTTTCGCGACGTATGGGTGACACAAAGCCCTTTTTGCTTGCCGCCATGCTTGCCCTCGGCACCGCACTTTGGGCACTGCACGTAAGAGGTCGCCTTCGAGCGGTCGGCACCAGGGATGCAAGTCCTGATGTCCGCCTGCGCTTTTAACAGGCTGACAGTATTATCATCATAAAAATCGCTCATTGGAATAGATGGTGGTTTTCGGCATATTTCACGAACTCGGCCTTGCTGTGGATTCCGAGCCGGATATAGGCATTACGGATGTGGTTGTTAACGGTATGAGCCGACAGATAAAGTTCTTCGGCAATCTCATCTTTGTTGAGTCCCTGGTGCCATAGGCGAAGCACACGCATTTCGGCATCGCTGAGCTGGTGGGCAAACACGGGACGACACACCACATTCTCCAGCTTGCATTCGCCACGCAACGGGCATGGCACGCATTCGAGATGTATGCGGCCAAACGCATCGATGTCTGCCGTCTTGTCGATGTTGCCGAAATTGCACTTGATGAACCGCTGCACGATGCGGAACCTGTAATAGGACAGGTTGGGGATGCAGCGCTCATACTCCTTTCCAAGAGCTGCAGCAGCGCCAGGGTAAAAAACCTCAATCATGTTGCAGATGGCACAGATGAGGTCGCTCTTGTCCTCGGTCAACTTCTCTGCGGTACCATCGGTATGATGTATCCACGCCTCATCATTGAACGTGTAAAACTCTATGTTTGATGGCAGTTCCATGTCAATTTTCTGAATTAACGAGTTGATCAAAGATGCTTTCTCCAAGAATTTCCTCAATTTTGCACTTGTAAAGTTGGGGAATCCTGGCCAGACCACGGGCCCAGTTATACACAGTGTAGCGCGGTACCAGACAGCCCTCACTCAAGCGATCGACCAGAGCCACCATCTCATTTCTCGAGAACTGATGCAGGTAGTCGTGAAGGGCTACTGAATCTTTACGGATTTCGGTTGATTTCTCAGTCATATTGTTGTATATTTACGTTTTATTCCGTACATTTACGGCGACAAAAGTAAATATATGTTTTGAAACTCGAACTAATATATTAAGTAAATCGTACTGATTTAGCAATTTTTAACTATTATAGGTAATGTTACACATCGGAAACGAAATCAAAAAGGTAATTGAACAGAACCATCTTGTTAAGCAGGATGTGGCTGAACAATTAGGCATCACGCCCACCTACTTAACACGG
This sequence comes from uncultured Prevotellaceae bacterium, assembly GCA_947165675.1. Taxonomy (GTDB): domain Bacteria; phylum Bacteroidota; class Bacteroidia; order Bacteroidales; family Muribaculaceae; genus Sodaliphilus. The sequence continues at coordinate 9,250 of CAMVBJ010000014.1, read as the reverse complement.
ATGTTCAAGCTGGAGGACATGAGGTGTTCATCGCTTGACCGAGTATGTAAAGTCATTGGACTTTCCGCTGCGCACATCTTTGAACAGGAAAGTGCAGTGAACGTCCAGAAAGTTTCGGCCAACGCCTTCATCGGAGAGGCAAAAGCTGAGCTGAATGTGACGCCTGGAGAGGTGGCCACACTGCGAGAACTGCTTGAAGAGAAGGAGCGGACAATCCAGATTTTGCTTGCTCAAATCGGGACATTATCGGGACAACATGAGTGAAAATTGGACGCATATTGGCCCTTTGTCATTGCTGATTATCAACCAATTAGCAAGCGCCACCTGTGTTGAAACAATTCTTCTCACCCCGACTCTATGTGGTCTAACTTATTGATTATCAACAAGTTAGACCATTTTTTAGAAAATTACCGGGACAAAATCGGGACAGAGTTCAGAACATGACACCATAAACTTGCCTTTACACAATACTAATCGTTACAACTATGAATCAGAATAGAATCACACAGCTTGACTTGAATGATGTGCCTAAAGTCTATCACAACCTCAAGTACAATGATGGCGAGATCATCTTTGCCGATGATATCACCTCTATCCCTGGCTTGATGAAGAAGTTTCAGGTCAATTTTATTGCCTATGTCATGGTGCTTAACGGCACGCTCTCGTTAGACCTCAACGCCACGACCTTTCACTTGAAGAAGAACTGCTCGCTCATCGTTGACCGCAAGGTGGTCATCGACAACATCATGCACAGCGACGACTTCAGTTGCCTGGTCTGCGGCATCAGCACCAACGTGGGGTTCTCATTTATCAACAAGAGCTTAATGCAGTCTGTCATGCACATCCTCTCCAACCCTGTTATCGAGATGGGACAAGATGACATTGACCTGATGGTCAAGTATTATGACCTGCTCACGTTCAAGATGGATCACCCGGAAATGAACTTTGGCCACGAGACGATGAGGGAGATCATCCGCTGCTTTGCCTACGACCTGCTCTCCAATATCAACAAGCACATCAACCAGGACGGAGAGGAGGACATGCTGCGACAGGGCGACCGCATCTTCCGCCGCTTCATGCTGATGCTTGCCGACAGCTCGAGCGTTAACCGCAGCGTCAAGTCCTATGCCGACGAACTTTGCGTTTCACCCAAATACTTGACCAGCGTGTGCCGCAAGCACAGTGACTACACCGCCAGTGAACTCATCGCCACAGCCGTCATCAGCCGCATCAAGCAGATGCTGCTCTTCAGCGACAAGAGCATCAAGGAAGTGGCCAGCGAGATGGGCTTTGACAACCTTTCCTTCTTTGGCAAGTATGTGAAAAAACACTTAGGCCTCTCGCCCAACCATTACCGCAAGGCCAACAACTACGGCAAGTAGAGAAAAAAGTATTACCTTTGCAGCCATGAAACGAGAAGCAGCAAGAGGCAACGTCTGTGTATTCTGCGCTTCAAGCGCCAACATTGACTCATGCTACCTGCAAGCGGCACGCCAACTGGGCCAACTGTTAGCCCAAGGCAACTGGAGGTGTGTCAACGGCGGCGGTGCAGTGGGACTCATGGGAGCCGTTACCGACGGCGCCCTTGATGCTGGTGGCGATGTGACAGGAGTCATCCCCAAGTTCATGGTGGACAACGGCTGGTGCTATCATCGCCTGGTTGACGTCATCGTCACGGCCGACATGCACCAGCGCAAACAGACCATGAGCGACATGGCCGACGCCGTGATTGCCATGCCTGGTGGTGTGGGCACCCTTGAGGAACTGCTCGAAACCCTCACCTGGCGCCAGTTAGGTCTGGTCAAGGTACCTGTTATCATCCTGAACACCATGGGCTATTACGATAACTTGCTCCACATGCTGCAACATGCCATCGACCAGGGCTTCATGAAACCGTCCCACAGCCAGCTGTGGCGGGTGGCCTCGACACCTCAAGAGGCCATCAACCTGTTAGAGAACAACCAGGCTGTAGAGTTTGAGTCCAAGTATTAAGAATCCCATGCCGCTCAACAACCATCCTGCCGACACCTCCCTGCACGTCCCCGATACTGTGGATGCCTATTATGCGCCACAGTACCTCGACGGCTTCCCCGTCACGGAGCCGGGCGATTCGGCATTGGGCGACATCAATACCCTGCCCGTGATGGAACAGCCACCTCGCGGCCAGGCTCAGCCGTTTGCCCATTCACCGTTACACGACACCCCATCGATGGCATTGCTGTTGACTGGGCTGCTCGCCGTGACACTGAGTTACCACACGGGGTACAAGTATATCGAGAATTTCTTTCACTACATGTTCTCGACCCGCCGGCGCGAAAACCTGTTTGAGGACCACACGGTCAATGAGACCAAAATCCTCACGGCACTTGTTGCCAACACCTGCATTACCGAGGGATTCCTCATCTTCTTTGCCGTCCAACTGTTAAAGCCCCTGTTGGCGACATCACTACAGTCCAACGTGTTCCCGCATGTGGCTGCCTATTGTGGCCTTGCAGCAGGCTTTTACATCATTCAGTGGCTGGTGTACAAGATTTTAGGCTACACATTCAGCGACAAGGTTGGATCCAAATTGTGGATTGACGGCTTCAAGTCATCACAGTCTTTCCTGGGGTTATTGCTGCTGCCCGTATTGATTTTGGTCATGCTCTATCCCGCCCATGGCAAATTGCTATTGACGATTGCCGCAATACTTTATATAGTAGCCCGATTAATCTTTATTTACAAGGGACTAAGAATTTTTTATGGCAATTTGTCATCAATTCTCTTTTTTATTTTGTACCTTTGCGCCGTCGAAATAGTGCCTCTTGTCATTATGGGAGGTATAATTATTTGGATTACAGATATTTTACAAGTATACAGAACTACATGAGCATTAAGAAGATTCTGGTTTCACAACCAAGACCGACGTCTGAGAAATCTCCTTACTTTGACTTGGAGAAGAAATATGGTGTTGAAATAGTATTCCGACCCTTCATCAAGGTGGAAGGCCTTTCTTCCAAGGAATTTAGACAATCCAAGATTAATGTGCCTGACTACACAGCCATTATCTTGACTGCACGTACAGCCATTGATCATTTCTTCCGCTTGTGCAAGGAATTGCGCTACAATGTACCTGATACTTTAAAATATTTCTGCGTCAGCGAGACCATTGCTCATTATCTCCAGAAGTATGTCGTTTACCGCAAGCGCAAGATTTTCTACAGCGAGTCAGGACTCATGGAGGGATTGATCCCCATCATCGCCAAGCACAACAAGGAGACCTACCTCATGCCCGTCAGCGACGTGCACAACGACAAGGCCGTTGTGCTTGACAACAACAAGGTGAAATATGTCAAGGCCGTCATGTACCGCACTGTGAGCAACGACTTCACGCCCGACGAGCCTTTTGACTATGACATGTTAGTGTTCTTCAGCCCTGCTGGCATCAAGTCCTATACCACCAACTTCCCCGACTACAAGGAACGCAACGTGGTTATTGCTGCCATGGGTAACACCACCCTTGAAGCTGCCGACAAAGCTGGACTGAATGTCGATATTACCATCTCTCCCGAGACGCCATCGATGGCAAGCGCTATAGAGCATTACCTCAAGAAGGTGCAACCCGTCGAGGAGTGATAAAAAGCATCCAAATCACATTTTCATGGGGTATGGTGATCACCATACCCCGTTTTTTTGTAATTTCGCCACTTGAATGGACTACAAGTTAAACAAAGACGAGAAACTGTGCAGCCGCAAGGCCGTTGACTTGCTCTTCAGCGACGGGAAATCACTCATGGCTTTCCCGCTGCGGGCCGCCTATCGCCTGCGCCCTCAACACGAGAGGCATCCCGTGCAGTTCCTTATCTCCATACCCAAGAAACGCATCCGCAAAGCCGTCAACCGCGTCCTGCTGCGCCGCCGCACGCGTGAGGCCTACCGCCTGAACCGCCGTGAGTTGCTGCTCCAGCCATTGAGGCAGACAGGATGGGGCGTGGACATCGCTTTTGTTTACTTGGACTCTACTCCAGCCCCCTACGAGGTCATCAACGAGAAAATGATCAGCTTGCTCAACCGCATCGCCCAAGCGGCTGCCAACCAGCAACCGCCCCAACAGGAAGACCCCAAATGAACGGTTTCATCGACACAATCGGCCATTTCTCTCAGCGGGTGTTCCATTTCATCGGCTGGTTACTTATCTTACCCATACGCTTCTACCAGAAGTATATTTCACCGCTCAAGCCCCCCACGTGCCGCTTCACCCCCTCATGCAGCCAGTATGCCATCGAGGCGATACGCAAGCACGGCCCTTTCAAGGGCCTGTATCTGGCCGTATGGCGCATCCTTAGATGCAATCCATGGGGCGGTAGCGGCTATGACCCTGTACCTTGATGGACATCATCGACTTTCATACTCATGACACAGGTGCCACGAGTGCACTCATCTCGGTTGATCCGCGGCAGTTCGACCCGCAGCCGGGCAAGTGGTACTCGCTGGGATACCACCCGTGGCACGAGGTGGACAAGCTCACCGACGACGATTTCGCCCTGCTGCAACGTTGTGCAAGCCATGACCAGGTACTCGCCATCGGCGAGACAGGCATGGACTCCCTGCGAGGCGCCTCTCGTGATGTCCAGGCACAAGTCTTCACACGCCACCTGACGCTTGCAGCCATTCTCGACAAGCCGGTAGTCGTCCACTGCGTGAGAACGGCTCAGGACATCCTCACCTCGCGACACAAGGCTGGCCTCGACACAGTCGCGATGGCCATCCATGGCTTCAGGGGCAACGTGCATGTGGCTCGCACTTTGCTTGCGGCGGGATGCTATCTCTCATTCGGCCATCAGTTCAACCCAGCCGCACTGGAGGCCACCCCACTCGATCGTCTGCTCATCGAGACTGACGATAGCGCCACGTCGATCAACGATGTCGCTTCCATCATAGCCAGCACACTACACTTGTCTGTCGCTCAAGTCAAGACCATCGCTACCCATAACGCCACCACATTCCTCTCCCGGTCCCATTAACCCTCCCCTCCCCGAAAAATAGAAATGGCCAAGACAACGCATTGCCCTGGCCACATCATGATAAGTCTATATTTCGTTATTTCTCCTTAGCTTCGCTCGCGCTCAGTTCGTCCTTGGACTTGACAGCGCGCGAAACGCTCTTGTTGTCCATGCTCTTATCCATATCGCCCTTGACCGTTACCGTTGAAGCATCCTTGGCAGGTGCCCAGTAGCCCGAGGGGCGATAGGCGGTGTACTGGTAGAAGCGGCTGTCCAGTGCGAGAAGCAGGTCGCCGTTGCGGTCGTAGCCATAGAACAGGTAGTCCGAATCGCCATCATAGTACCCGATAACCAGGCGGTCGCCATAGGTTTCCCAATCAAAGTCCACATAGGACAGGCCATAGTAGGAATAGTAGGTATAACGGCCAGTCTTGTTGGCATAGAAGTCATAACGTACCCTGTCTTGGCCAAAGATGTCATATTCATAGTTACCCTGGCAACCATAGTAGGACTCCCAACTGCCCACAATACTGTCAACGTAATAGGGCGAGTCCCAACCGTTACAAGAAACCACGGTTATCGAGATCACTGCAAGAAGCAGCATGTAGTATAATTTCTTCATAGCGCAATAGAGTTTAGAATTGTTGATAATTTGTGCAAATTTAATAAGAATTTGTCAATTGCTTGTATTTATTGACAATTTATTGGAATACTCTGGTTGTGAAAAGCACATGCCACCGGTGTGATTTAGCGGCATGTGCCACCCAGAAATTCACGTTTTAACCTCAAAAATTCACACCTACGTTCAATGTAAAGCAACCGTTATGCGTATTGTCAAAATGATCCTGCCCCACGTTTGCCAAGCCTATGTCATAACTGGCATCCAGATAGAGCATGTTGAAACCCACTCCGCAACCAATCTTGAGTCCGCCATCGACGCGCTTGAAGTATCCATCATCAAATGAGCTGAACGCCGTGCGCGATCCGTAATTCTTGATGTTGCCATCGGTTCCCACCGCCACATATCCGCCAGCATAGGGCTGGATGCTCGTCTGATTACCGACGAAGTGCTTATACTTGATGAGCAACGGCAACTCCAGGTAATTCAGGTCATAGGTGAACTTGTCCGCACCCGAGCCGCTCTTGCCACCCTTCTGGGTATAATACAGGCCGGTTTCAAGGAACAACGGTGCCCTATAGGTCAGTTGGGTGCCGGCAGCCACCCCGACGTTCAATCCGCTCTTCACACCACTGCCATCAAGCAGGTGACTGTCACTGTTCACGTGAGAGGCATTCAATCCCACCCGCAGTCCAATGTAGTATCGGTGCCATGCGACATATTCGTTGCCATGACGTCCCACGGTCTGCACCCGCGGATTGTAGCCGTATCGGTATCCAGGTTGTGCCATGACTGGCAAGGCAAGTATCATGCACAGCAGGCTTAGAAGTAACATCTTTTTCATTGTCGTCAAGTTTTAATGGTTATTTCTTGACCTTTAGACCCCGGACCACAACCAAAGTTTAACCCCCTGATGGGTCTAAACGATAAGCAACCTTTTACAACCGACCAAGGGTCAAAAACAACCGACAAAAAGGCTAAGAAAAAGCCATCACCAACCGAGGCTCTTGATATAGTGCACCAAGGATTGAGTGTGAAGTATTCGAGAAATCGTTGACTGCTGGACTTCCAGACAGAACAACAGAGCTATTGTTACTAAGAGGGCAAAAGTTACTGCCCATAGGATAAACGCTTTTCTATTGTAACCTTCGACCAGACGACAGATCACATAAACGGCTACAGGGGCAAACAATGATTGAAATGGAGCAATATAGCGCGCTACCGAACCTGCCATAATATAGGATATTCCCATGTAGCACAATACTGGCCACCAAGTCCATATACTTAATCTGTCTTTACTGCGCCATGAGAGAAACAGATAATAAAACAATGCCGTGCCTCCAACTACATACCATCCATACGTCATTCTTGAAAGGACACTCAACGTAGTAGGATTATCATAATAAGTCCATGGTAACGGTATGATAAACTGTACCGTCATCGTTAACGGCAGCATGAGCAGTTTATGCCATGGAGAGTACAGGAAATAGTAATTAAGCAAATCATGATAGAACTGCTGTGATTCAGATATCACATAAAACCGTTGCATATTCCAGCCACCGCCCACAATCTCGGCATGACGGTCAAATGAGTAGGCTGAAAGCTGATTTCCCAAAAACAATGACACGCCGGCAACCAGCAACATGAGAAGCCCCATACGCCAGTCACGACGCCAGTGAGGCAGAATCACAATGATCACCCCGACGAACAGAAAATACATGTACGTCGTGCGCACGAGCCCCATGAGTAAACACGCCAGCACAAACAACAACAGGTCCAACCACAGCCGATGTCGTTCCTCGTCAATGGTCACCATGGAGCTTAATGCAAAACCTGTTAAAGCGATAGATAAATAGGTCGATGCTTCTTTCAAAATGCAGACGCCCATGGTCTGATAATACATCAGTACGCCTGTAAGCAGCATACCGCCAGCAACTAACACCTTGGGGGACGAGCTCACTTTTCCCGCCAATAAACGTCGTGTCGTTAATCCCATCAAGACCGTTGACAAGAGCGTGAACATGATGTTCATCGACTGAGGCCAAACGACACTCACTCCCAACACTTTCCATAACCCAATCATCATCAGCGGGAAACCCGGGAAAACAACAGGTTGAGATTCAACACTTCCGTCAAAGTGATGAAGGGCCCACTTATAATACATGCGTTGGTCTCCTTGCAGGTTGGGTAGTTGCAGCGAATAGTCATCAAAGAAAGTACACAACAGCAATAATTGATAGCCCACAAAGGCCAGGAAGACTGCCAACAGGAATAGGATCACAGCCGCCGTGGTACTGTTGCCTCGTGAACGCTCCAGCACGATGCGAGGCACCAAATAGGCAACCAGATAGGCTAATGTGATGCGCACGCCATTAGCAAAGCCAAAGTCACTGGACGCGACGACACCGAGTATCGCTATGGCGATAACCTCGATGAGCAGCAACAGGAGTTTGGGCATTGTCAATCGTGCGATCATAAAAAAGTCGTAAAAACGTAAAATATAACTGGTCTATTTTACCTCATTTTAGCCCTGCAAAAATAGGACATTTCAATGTTATGAGCAAATTTTTCGCCTCAGGCTTTTCATTTTAAAGCAAAATGTCTAACTTTGTATGTTTAAACCAATCACAAAACAAGTTCATGAGCGGTCAACCAATGAAAATAGATGTCGATAATGTGCTACGGGAGAGGCTCCCGAAGCACTACAAGTACATCCCGCGCTTTGTTGTGCGGTGGCTTGAACGCACCATCTGTCAGGACAAGCTCAACACAATTCTCAAGCAGATGGCGGGCAAGAACAGCGTCGATGCCGCCACAGCCGCACTGAGCGAGATGGACATCACCGTCAACGCCACAGGCCTTGAAAAGCTACCCGCGGGCCGCTTCATGTTCGTGTCCAACCATCCCCTGGGCGGTCTCGACGGACTCGCACTCATCTCTCTGTTAGGCAATCGCTATGATCGCCACATCAAGTTCCTGGTCAATGACCTATTGATGGCCGTGGAGCCCTTGCGCGATGTCTTCCTGCCCGTTAACAAGTATGGCAAGCAGTCTCGCAATGCAGCTTCCCACATCGAGGAGGCCCTCAAGAGCGAGAACCAGTTCATCACGTTCCCGGCTGGTTTGTGCTCCCGCATGCAGCCCGACGGCTCAATCGCCGACCTGCCGTGGCAGAAGGCGGTCGTTGCCCACGCCGTCAATCACCAGCGCGACATCGTGCCCATCTTTTTTGACGCTCAGAATTCCCGCTTCTTCTACCGCTTTGCCAAGTGGCGCAAGAAGCTTGGCATCAAGTTCAATATTGAACTCATCTTCCTGCCACGGGAGATGATCAAGAAGTGTGGCAGCACCCTGCAAGTCGTCATCGGTCAGCCCATTCCATGGACAACGCTCGATGCCTCACGGCCCAAGCAGGAAGCCGCACGACTGCGTGACATAGTAATCCAGATGGCACCAACGCCAGTAAACCGATAGAAATGCCCTATGGAACCCATCATTGAACCCATTCCCGTCCAACTCATTGAGCAGGAGCTCACCACTGAGCGCCTGTTGCGCCATACCAACAAGGCCGACAACGACATCTATGTCATCAACGCCCACAATTCGCCTAACACCATGCGCGAGATTGGCCGCCTGCGCGAAATCTCGT
>CAMVBJ010000013.1 GCA_947165675.1 uncultured Prevotellaceae bacterium | reverse complement strand
CTCGTCGAAATTGCAAAATCTTAATTTGGGTGTCTCATTGCGGAAAACAGGAAAAGATACGGGCTTGTGCTTCCTGGTCCTGTAATAGGTGATGGGATGGATGAGTAACCGCCCCCTAAGAGAGGTGATGTCAGCAATGATGTCGCCTCTCGTTTTTTTGTATAAAAAAGAAAAAAATCTTTAAAGGTTTGTTTGCTCCAAAAAATAGTTATAACTTTGTTGATTGATTCAAAATAACGATGAAACGACTGTTGGCCATATTGACATTGGTGTTCGCACTGGGGTTGGGGAATACCGCCTTAGGCGAGATACAATGGCATGAAACTAATCGAGACATACAAGGCAAGACCTGGAATGATCCTCGAACAAGTGATGGCATTGAGATCTATGGCAGGAATGGTGTTATTACCGTTGTGACGCCCAAGCGAATCACAGTGCGCGTCTATACCATTCTGGGCCAGATGGTCTCGCAAGCTACCCTGCAGAATGGCTCTTACGAGCTGCGGCTTGGATCGCGTGGCATCTATCTGGTTCGGATAGGAAACCTGACTCAGAAGGTCGCCATTTAGTTGTTTCATCCATGAGAAGACATTTATGACTAAAACCATTTAATAACCTTAACTAAACAGTAAGTATGACTAATTTAGAAAACATTGACTGGGCACATCTGCCTTTTGGTTACATGAAGACTGATTACAACGTGCGCTGCACGTTTAAGGACGGCAAGTGGGGTGAAATCGAAGTAACCCAAGACGAGACCATCAACCTGCACATGGCTGCAAGCTGCTTGCACTATGGTCAGGAAATCTTTGAAGGTTTGAAGGCCTTCCGTGGCAAGGATGGCAAAATCCGCTTGTTCCGCCCTGATGAGAATGCTAAGCGTCTCCAGAACAGTGCCCGTGGTATCCTCATGGAGCCACTGCCTGAAGACATCTTCATGGAGATGTGTAAGAAGGTCGTCAAGCTCAACGAGCGCTTCATCCCGCCTTATGGCAGCGGCAGCTCGTTGTATCTGCGTCCCGTAGAAATCGGAATCTCTCCCCGAGTAGGTGTAAACCCCGCCGATGAATATACCGTTATAATCTTTGTGACCCCTGTAGGTCCGTATTTCAAGGAAGGTTTCCATTGCACTAAGGTCGCCGTTTATCGCGAGTATGACCGTGCCGCTCCCTGTGGTACCGGTCGTTGGAAAGTCGGTGGTAACTATGCAGCCGGTATGGGTGCAACTGCCCGCGCCAAGGCCGCTGGTTACAGCGCTGCCCTGTTCCTTGATCCTAAGGAGAAGAAATACCTTGATGAGTGTGGTCCCGCCAACTTCTTTATCGTGAAGGGTAATTCCTATATTACTCCTAAGTCAGGCTCTATCCTTCCCTCCATTACCAACATGAGCCTCCAGCAGATTGCCCGTGACCTGGGTATGGAAGTTGAGGCCCGTCCCATCCCCCTGGAGGAGCTTGCTGAAGCCGATGAGGCTGCTGAGTGCGGCACTGCTGCTGTTACCGCTCCTATCAGCGAGGTCGTTGACATGGACAAGGATGTTCATTACGTTATCAGCAAGGATGGTGAGGTTGGACCTAAGGTGACAGCCCTGTACAACCGCCTGCGTGCTATCCAGATGGGTGACTATCCCGATGAGCACGGCTGGGTTGTCATGGTTGACTAATAAAGCTCATGCTTGATTGTTTATCAATCATCCAGCGATACTACACACCCGGTAATGATGATTACCGGGTGGTGGTTCATCATAGCCGACAGGTTGCTGACCTTGCTGTTGCCCTCGGACAACGTCTCATTGATCGGCATGTACCACTCGACATAGAGTTTGTGGAGGAAGCCGCCATGCTGCACGACATAGGCATGTGTCGTACTGATGCTCCCGGCATCCACTGTCATGGGACCGAGCCCTACATTCTGCATGGCATCTTAGGTCGACGGATGCTTGACGGTATGGGGCTCTACCGCCATGGGCGCGTGTGTGAGCGTCACACTGGAGCGGGCATTACCGCAGCTGAGATTATAGCCCAGCACTTGCCCATTGTCCCCCCCCGCGACCTCTTGCCTGAGAGCCTTGAGGAGAAACTTGTATGCTATGCCGACAAGTTCTTCTCCAAAAGCCGTCTGAATGAGCCTGCCAAGACGCTTGAACGTGCACGTCAGTCTCTTGCGAAATTCGGCGGAGACACACTGATGCGTTTTGATGCACTGGTGGCTACATTTGGCGATCCTGCCGAATTGTAGCACTCGATTCAAAAACAAAACACCGTCGCAACACATGTGTCGCGGCGGTGTTTTTGTTGATAGCTTCTCGTGCTAACAGGGGATGGATTACTTGCGGATACCGAGTTCCTTCTTGGCGATGAGGGCGCGATAGCGGTTGATGTCTACACGCATCAGGTAATCGAGCAATTTGCGACGCTTACCAACCAACATCTTAAGTGCACGCTGAGTCGTATGATCCTTCTTGTTGACCTTCAAGTGCTCGGTCAAGTGGGCAATACGGTATGAGAATAATGCTATCTGGGCCTCGGGAGAACCAGTGTCAGTATTGCTTTTGCCGTAAGTGCCAAAGATCTCTTTCTTTTTCTCTGAATCTAAGTACATTACAATAAGTATTTAAAAATTATTTCGTAAAAGCGGTGCAAAGATACAACCATTTTCTGAATTAACGATAAAATCAAGCCATTTTTTTGACTTGATTTTACCCTATAGACGAATTTTTAATGCGATTGTCAATCCTCGTCCTGTCCGTTCTGCTTGGCGATGCGCTTGCGCTCGAGCTCGTCGAGGATGATCTTGCGCATGCGGATGTGGTTGGGAGTGATTTCCACATACTCGTCGGCCTTGATATACTCAAGGGCTTCCTCCAGGCTGAACACGATGGGAGGAACGATCTTCACCTTGTCGTCAGCACCACTGGCGCGCATATTGGTCAACTTCTTGGACTTGGTGACGTTGATGACGAGGTCTTTCTCCTTGGTATGCTCGCCCACGACTTGTCCTCCATAGACTTCCTCCTGAGGGAAGATAAAGAAACGGCCACGGTCCTGAAGTTTATCGATGGCGTAGGCATAGGCTGTACCACCCTCCATGGCAACGAGGGAGCCGTTGGTGCGTCGGGAAATCTCACCCTTCCAGGGCTCGTAATCGAGGAAGCGGTGGGACATGATGGCCTCGCCGGCACTGGCGGTGAGCACGTTGGTGCGCAGTCCGATGATGCCACGTGAGGGAATCTTGAACTGCAAGTGAATGCGGTCGTTCTGAGTCTCCATCATGGTCATTTCGCCCTTGCGACGTGTAACCATGTCAATCATCTTGCTGGAATACTCTTCAGGGACGTTGATGCTCAGTTCCTCGATGGGTTCACACTTCACACCATCGATGGTCTTGATGATTACCTGGGGCTGACCCACCTGGAGCTCGTAGCCCTCACGGCGCATTTCCTCGATAAGCACTGACAGATGCAGCACGCCACGACCAAAGACGTTCCACGCGTCCTCGTTCTCGGTGCGCTCAACGCGCAGTGCCAAGTTCTTGTCCAACTCTCGCTGCAAACGGTCCCAAATGTGGCGTGAAGTCACATACTTGCCATCCTTGCCGAAGAATGGTGAATCGTTGATGCAGAAGCGCATCGACATCGTTGGCTCGTCAATCGCGATGCGGGGCAGTGCCTCGGGATTGGAGGGCAGGGTGACGGTGTCACCGATCTCAAAGCCTTCAAGACCGATGATAGCACAGATGTCGCCGCTGCTGACGCTCTCGACGTGCTTCTGACCCATGCCTTCAAAGGTGCGCAGCTCCTTGATCTTCTGCTTTACGACCTCGCCGTCCTTCTTGCACAGGGCGACTTCCATACCGTCCTTCAATGTGCCACGGTGCACACGGCCCACGGCGATGCGGCCCACATAGCTGCTGTAATCCAGCGAAGTGATGAGCATCTGGGCATCACCCTCGAGCATTTCGGGTTCTGGAATATACTTAATGATGGCATCGAGCACGGCTGTGATGTTGTCGGTGGGCTGTTGCCAGTCCTCACTCATCCAGCCTTCCTTGGCCGAACCAAAGATGGTGGGGAAGTCCAGCTGATCCTCGGTGGCGTCCAGGTTGCACATCAGGTCAAATACCATTTCCTGCACCTCGTCGGGGCGGCAGTTGGGCTTATCCACCTTGTTGATGACAACGATGGGCTTGAGGCCAAGTTGTAAGGCTTTCTGCAGCACAAAGCGGGTTTGGGGCATCGGACCCTCAAAGGCATCCACCAGCAGCAGACAGCCGTCGGCCATGTTGAGCACACGCTCCACCTCACCGCCAAAGTCGCTGTGCCCCGGGGTGTCGATGATGTTGATCTTGTAGCCGTTATAGGAAATGGATACGTTCTTGGAAAGGATGGTGATGCCACGCTCACGTTCCAGATCATTGCTGTCCAGAATTTGGGTGCCCATCTGTTGGTTGTCGCGGAACAGGTTTCCTGCCGCTAACATCTTGTCTACCAGAGTTGTTTTGCCATGATCGACATGCGCGATGATGGCTACGTTGCGGATGTTTTGCATATTGCCTTCTTGAATTTGGGTGCAAAGGTACTAAAAAGTTTAGAGTTTAGGGGTTAAAGTACGAAGTTTTTGGGTTCTGGGCTGTGGTTTTTGGAGATATGATTTTTATGATATCAGGAAAATGTGAAAAAAATGTTTTTTGTGGAAAATAATACTTTTTTGCAATATTAGAATCAAAGTATCCTTGGTTATGGCTCGTAATAGTATATATCGATGCTTATTACTGTGCTGCTGCCCTTGTAGAAAGGGGCCTGCTGGAATATTGCTTGCCGGTATGGACTATGATGTAAAGCTGGCAAGATCTGACCGCTAACTGATATTGTTTGTCCCAATGGTGTCGCGCCTAGACAAGAAACTCATTTTGGGCCGACGTTATGGTCAAGTCTCCTGAGCCCATCCTGCAATGATTGTTGCCCGTGTGGAAAGATTGTTGTACCTTTGCTGGCACATGAGAATTAATTAACCTGATTGACATGAATAAGATTGCTTTAGTTACTGGCGCGACAAGCGGCATCGGAGAAGCCTGTGCGCGCAAATTGGCTGTTAATGGCTATAACATGATTATCACGGGCCGCCGTGCCGAGCGCCTGGATGCCCTTGCTCAAGAGCTGTCTGCACTGGGCGTCGGTGTGATCACCCTCGAGTTTGACGTGAGGGACCGCGAGGCTGCAACCGCAGCTATCCAGAGTCTGCCCCCCGAGTGGCAGGAAATCGACGTCCTTGTCAACAATGCCGGTGGTGCCTTGGGTCTTGAACCCGAGTACGAGGGTAACTATGAGGACTGGGACACGATGATCGATACCAACATCAAGGGCCTGTTGACGATGACCCGACTCATCGTGCCTGGTATGGTGAAGCGTGACCGAGGCCATGTGGTGAACATCGGCAGCGTGGCTGGTGACGCAGCATACGCAAACGGCAACGTGTATTGCGCTACCAAGTCGGCCGTGAAGGCCCTGAGCGACGGCTTGCGCATCGATGTGGCTCACACCAGCGTGCGAGTGACCAACATCAAGCCTGGCCTGGTCGAGACCAACTTCTCGGTCATCCGTTTCCATGGTGACAAGGAGCGTGCTGATAACGTGTATAAGGGCATCCAGCCCCTCACGGGTGAGGATATTGCCGAGACCGTCTATTTTGCCGTGAGTGCTCCTGCTCACGTCCAGGTAGCTGAGATTCTTGTCTTGGCTACTCATCAGGCCAACGGCAGCACCATCGTAAGACGTTAAGGAAAGTTTTGTTTCTTGAAATAATGGCGAGAGTGAGTCAAAACCATTTTGACTCACTCTCGTCTATTGTTATTGCATTGTTTCTTATTTCTTCATTGCCTTGACGACCTTGCCGATGTAGAAGGAGTGATAGCCGGCAGCGAAGCCGTCATAGAAATTGCGTGGCACGTCGTCGCGGAAGTGCTCGGGGGCAAACTCCTGGGAATACATTGTCTTGCACTCGATGACGCACTCGGCTTCCTCGTAGTAGGGGGTGCCGTTCTCGGTGTAGGCCACGTGCAGCCCCAGGGCGGCAGCCTTGTCGCCGTCGCGTCCGCTGCGGGTGCCCATGTAGCGTAGCACGTCGCGATCCTTGAAGGTCATGATGGTGAAGTAATCGTTATTCTCCATGAACTCACGGGTGAAACGTTTCTCGGCGACATAGACGGTCACCGTGTTGGTTCCATGACCCCACAGGTTGCCCAGCGCTCCCCAGCCGATGGTCATGGCGTTGCTCTTGTCGCGGTTGCCGGCACACACGAGCATGCCGCCAGGCTGTGAGAAATAGTTAAACGGATTGAGCAGGAAATCCTCGGTCACGGTGAACTCGTGGAAAGTGCGCTCAGG
Organism: uncultured Prevotellaceae bacterium; assembly: GCA_947165675.1. GTDB lineage: Bacteria > Bacteroidota > Bacteroidia > Bacteroidales > Muribaculaceae > Sodaliphilus. The sequence continues at coordinate 69,443 of CAMVBJ010000013.1, read as the reverse complement.
TTCAATAACTTCGGGCTTCTTGCCGCCAAATGTGTTGTAGCTGATGTTGCCCTCGTCCCACTTGTCCTTTGGGGCTTGATACTTCTCAGGATAGCCGATGACGATGGTACAGAAGGGGATGATGTGCTCTGGCAGGTTGAGCACCGCAGCCACTTTCTCGACACGATCGGTGACGGGATAGGTCCCCGTCCACACGGCACCCAGGCCCATGCCTTGGGCTGCAAGGAGGATGTTCTCGGTCGCAGCCGAGGCGTCTTGCACCCAATAGTCGGGCACACGGGTCAAGGCCTTGGTCTTGTCGCCACACACGACGATAGCCAGAGGTGCACGGGCTGCCATGCCTGCATTGGGGTTGGCTTGAGCTAAGCCTTCAAGCACCTGCTTGTCGGTAACGACGATGAAGTGCCACGGGCGTTTATCGACAGCCGACGGGGCTGCCATGCCAGCGCGCAGCAGTTTCTCGATTTTGACTTGCTCCACGGGGCGGTCCTGATAGGAGCGGATGCTGGTGCGGGCCAGAATGTTGTCAAGAACAATGTCTTCCATACCGTTTGATAGTTGTCTGTTGTGGTTTTGGGTGGTTGCGGTCAAGGCAGATGCCACAAGCAATGCCACCGCGAGCAATTGTTTTATTCTCATCATGAATATTGGTTAAGTAAAAAAATTATTTCTCATCGATGTTTGGGTCCTCAAGGCCATAGTGACGGCGGCGATCCATCCACAGCAGGGCTGTTGCGGTGACGATGGCACACACGCCGACAATGCCGAAGATGATGAGCGAGTGGGTATAGTCCACCTGCTCGCCCACGGTGTCACGCTCCAGCACCTTGCCGATGAGCACAGGAATGAGCATCAGGCCAATGTTCTGGATGTAATAGATGATAGAGTAGGAGGTACCCAACTGCTTCATCGGCACAATCTTGGGCACGGCGGGCCACAGGGCTGCGGGCAGCAGCGAGAAGGCGATGCCCAGTACACACATCAGTGTGACAGCTATCCAACTTGTGTTGAGAGGCATTGCAAACACAAACAAAGTGATGGTCAACAACACGCTGCCGATAACCATCATTGTGGCTCCGCGCCCCTTGTTGTCAAGCCATGCCCCAAACAGCGGTGTGAGCACGATACTGGTATAGGGAAGGATTGACGGAATGGCACCCGCCAGCTCGGCCTCGACACCATACTTGGAAATCATCAGTTTGGTGGCAAAGTCCAGGAAGGGGTAGAGTGCCGAGTAATAGAATAGGCACAGCAGCGTGATAAGCCAGAAGCCTGGATTCTTGATGGTGATTTTCATATCGGCGAAGTGGAATTTCTCGTCATCGCCTTGGAGGTTGTCTTGCTTGCCTTGCACCTTGTCGAGACGACGGTCCATGGTGCAGTAATAGAGGTAAGCGATAAGACCCACGCCCACGCTGAACACGCCGATGAGCAGTGGCTTGGGAAGGCCCCAGTTCAATGCGATGGGCAGGCTGAAGTTGAGTGCCAGTGCGGTGCCTAATCGAGCCATGGCCACCTGCAGGCCCATGGCCAGTGCCATTTCCTTGCCCGAGAACCAGCGCACGACGACCTTAGACACAGTGATGCCGCACATCTCATAGCCGATGCCAAAGAATGCAAATCCCAGGGCCGCCAGTGCTACCTGGCGCTTTATCGTGCCCAACAAGGGCAGATTCCACATGGGTTCGGGTGACGTAAAAGTGATCGTGCCATAGACGGCAGCAGCGCCTGTCAGCATCAGCACACACGAGAGAATGCCCGTGAAACGCACGCCCATCTTGTCGAGGATGATACCGCCCACAAAGAGCATCAGCAGGAACACATTGAAAAAGCCTCGGGAACCGGCAAAGATGCCAAACTCGCCGCTTGTCCATCCCATGCCACCATCCTGGGCGGCCTTCTCGAGCATGAACTGTAACGGTGACATCTCCTTGGCGACAACATACCCTGCCATCATCGTGAACGACACGATGGCGAGCACGGTCCATCGTGCCCACGCTTTACTGGCAATCGTTTCTCTCACTTGGTCTCTCATGTTTCTTGGTTTCTGTTTCATATGATAGGGACTTTAAAGTCCTTAAAGTCTTTAAGGTCCTTAAAGTCCCTAATGATTAGTAAATGATTGCTTGGTTATTAAGCTTCGGGCTTGATGTTGGGCTCCTCAAGACCGAGGTGCTTCTGGCGGTCAACCACCTTGAGGTACAGACCGATGAGCAGTGCAGCGATACCCAGGCAAGCCAGCATGACGAGTGGCCAGGTATAGTTGTACTGGGTGGGATCGGTCACACCTGGATTGGTCTTATCAAGTACCTTGCCGATTGCCAGCGGGAAGAGCCACAGACCGATGTTCTGAATCCAGAAGATCAGTGCATAGGCACTACCGATAATCTTGGAATCGACCAGCTTGGGGACGCTGGGCCACAGTGCGGCGGGAACCAGTGAGAACGAGGCTCCCAGCACGAGGATGGTGATATAGGCGATGATAATGCCACCGATAGTGCTGCTCTTGAACATGGGCAGGATGAAGGCAAAAGTCAAGTGGCAGAAGATCAGCAGCAACGAACCCAGCACGAGCATCGATGCAGCTTTACCCTTGTGATCCACATAGTTGCCCAGGATGGGGGTGATACCCACAGCCAGCAAGGGGAATACAGCGAAGACGCTCTCGGCCGACTGGCGCATGTAACCCATGTAGCAGTAGCAAATCAGCGCAATAATCGATATGCACAGCAGACCGTACTTGGCACTCTTGCTCTTCTTCATGAAGTTGCTCATGAATGCAGTGGCAGCCACGATGATCATGATGATGTATTGCCAGATGGCAACCGAGTCACCAGCCCAGAATGAACCCTCAGCAGGCTCGATGAGCGTGAGGTTGCACTGCAGCATGTTCACGGCATACTTCTGGAACGGGAAGATAGCGCTGTAATAGAGTACGCACAGCAGCGATACCAACCAGAACCCCTTGTTGGTCAGAATCTTGCCAATATCACTTACCTTGAAGGGATCGTCCTTCTCCTCGGCTTCACCAGTCTGCTTGTCCAGCTTGCTGTCCATGAAGAAGTAAACGATAAACATGATCAAGGCAATGCACATCAGGACAACGCCGAAAGCAACGGCACGGCTAACGCTGATGTTGCCGCCCAACTTAGCGAAATAGGGCGAGAAAATCATACAGGTGGCAACACCCAGGCGGGCAAGAGCCATCTCACTGCCCATGGCAAGAGCCATTTCGCGACCCTTGAACCACTTCACGATACCGCGGCTGACGGTGATACCAGCCATCTCAACACCGCAGCCAAAGAGCATGAAGCCACAAGCTGCGAGCTTGGCGCTGGCGGGCATTCCCTCATAGAAGGGGGACACGCCCAGCTCGTCAAAGATGGGGATGTAGTTCAGGTTGTTGGTGAACCAGGTTTCCAGACCGGTGCCCACAAAGGCATCGGTCACGGCATACCACTTGATGATGGCACCCACCAGCATCACAGCACCCGCGAGGACCGCTGTAAAGCGAACGCCCATCTTGTCGAGGATGATACCAGCGAAAATTAGGAAGAATACAAACACATTGAGGAATACCTCAGCGCTCTCCTCGGTACCAAATGCCGTTGAACTCCATGCAAGGTTGGGGGATGACTCCAGCAAGTCCTTGATGGGCGACAGGATGTCCATGAAAATGTAGCTGCAGAACATGCCCAGTGCGAGCAACAGAAGCGCTGTCCAGCGCATTGCAGCAGAATCTCTTAAAGTCTGAATTTTTTCTGACATAATGCTGTTTTTAATTGTTTTTTTTATTTTGGTTTATTGATTAATGGTCTTTTTTGCTGTTAGCCTCTTAATGCTGGCAGATGCCAACTGTTAACTGTTGACTATTAACTATTAACTATTAACTATTAACTATTAACTGTTAACTGTTAACTGTTAACTGTTCACTTCTCATGCGATGCCCAATGACTGGCAGATGCGGTCAATCTTGGCGTCGGCCCAGTCATTCTTGGCGTCGTAGTTCTCGGCCTTGTCGAGCGTGTCATGCACCTCGATGTAGAACTTGATCTTGGGCTCGGTGCCCGATGGGCGGATGGAAACCTTGGTGCCATCCTCGGTAAAGTATTGCAGCACATTGCTGGTCACGGGCATGTCGAGCTTGGTGACCTCGCCCGTGAGCATGTTGCGCTGTTCGAGCTTCAGGAAGTCCTTAACGATGGTTACGGGCGATCCGTCGATGGCCTGCAGTGGATTCTCACGGAAGTTGACCATCATCTGGGCAATCTCGTCGGCACCGCTCTTGCCAGGGCGAACGACGCTGATGCCGCGCTCCTTGCTGTAGCCGTAGTTGATATAGACGTTGATGAACAGGTCGTTGAGAGTCATGCCCTTGTCTTTGGCCCAGGCGGCGATCTCGCACATCAGGGGGATGGATGAAACGGAGTCCTTGTCACGGGCAAATGTCTCGGGCAGGAAGCCGTAGCTCTCCTCGCCACCACCCAGGTAGCGTCCCTTGCCTTCCATCTCGCGCATGACAGTGGCGATCCACTTGAAGCCCGTGTAGCAGTCAAACATCTTGATGTTCTGCTTCTTGGCGATGCGTGCGATGGTCTCACTGGTCACGATGGTCTTGACGATATACTCGTCGCCCTTGAGCATACCCAATTCGCGGTTGCGCTCCATCAGGTAGTAGAGGAAGATGATCTGGATCTGGTTTCCGTTCACGAGCTCATATTTGCCCTTGGTGTTCTTGATGACCAGGCCGATGCGGTCGGCATCAGGGTCGCTGGCAAGAACGACGTCGGCATCCACCTCCTCGGCCTTCTTGATAGCCATAGCCATAGCACTGGGCATCTCGGGGTTGGGGGAGTCAACGGTGGGGAATTCGCCGCTCATCACGTCCTGCTCGGGCACATGAATGATGTTGTCAAATCCCCAGCGTTCAATTGAGCGGGGCACCATGTAACGACCCACACCGTGGATGGGTGTATAGACAATCTTCAGGTCGTGCTGGCGCTTGTTGACCTCGGGGCTGAGCGAGAGGGTGTAGATGTCCTCGATGTAGGGGGCATCAACGTCCTCACCGATAATCTGAATCAGGTCAGGGTTACCCTCAAACTTGATATCGCGCACGTCTTCAATAGCGTTAACATGGTTGATGATGTTCACATCGTGGGGTGCAACAACCTGTGCACCATCTTCCCAGTAGGCCTTGTAGCCGTTGTAGATTTTGGGATTGTGCGAAGCCGTGATATTCACACCACTCTGGCAACCCAAGCGACGGATGGCATAGCTGACCTCGGGGGTGGGGCGCGGTCCTTCAAACAGATAGACCTTGATGCTGTTGGCGCTGAAAATGTTAGCTACTGTCTCGGCAAACAGGCGACTGTTGTTGCGCACGTCATGCCCAACAACAACCGAGATCTGATCCAAGTCCTTGAACGCCTCTTTCAGGTAGTTCGCCAGACCCTGGGTCGCGCTGCCCACGGTATAAATGTTCATGCGGTTGCAGCCGGCGCCCATGATACCACGCAGACCACCAGTGCCAAACTCAAGAATCTTGTAGAACGATTCCACGAGTTCGGTCTTGTCATCGTTGTCAAGCATGGCTTGGACCTCGGCACGCGTTTGCTCGTCATAACTGTCACTGAGCCACGTCTGGGCCTTAGCGGTTACTTCCTGTAATAATTTCTCGTCAAACATAACTTGATTCGGTTTATTAGGTTGTTATTTTGTTGATCTATATCTCATTTTTATCTATTAAACTGCCAAAGTTACTTCATTTTCCACAACTACCCAAATTTTAGGTGATTTTTCCTGATAAAATGCGTATAAAACAAAAGCGCCTCGTCTCACGACGAAGCTGCCTTGCTAGGAAAAAAGTATCATATTGCTGCAAAGGTAAAGTGCAATGGTGAACTGTGCAAATTTTTTAGACATTTTTTCCAATTTTTTTATCGAAAACGGTATAGTAGAGGCCAGCTATGAATCATTGTGGATGATAAAAGACCTTAAAAGTTGTTGATTTCTTATGAAAACCAAATGTTATTTTATACCTTTGCCCCAACTAATCAATTCAAATGACAATAAAATGAAAAAGTTTTTGATGACACTTGTGGCGCTTGTAGCGCTGATGGTTGCTGCTCCCGCGGCTCATGCTACCGACTGGTTCGACGTGCTGTCGGATGGTGGCGAGACCCTTGCGGTCAATCCTGATATTTCCACAACTGACAATGGCAAGAGCTACCTGGTGTGGGTGCGCAACTCATTTGACTTGCCCGAGTCGCGGGCATACTACACCCGTGACCGTGGTTATGACAAGACGGTAGCCTATAAGTTGACCCTGTATAAGTTCACTGACGAATGGAACAATTTCAATATCGTTCAAGTGTCGGTCTATGACGAGCAGGGCAACATCATCGACCAGTATGCTAATCCCGACATGGCTAACACCGAGAGCATTATCCCCGCTGGTTCGCCCATCGAGACCGTAGCCGAGGCCGCCAAGGTCATCTACGAAATCAAGACCAACCCAGAATAAACCAACTGTTTTGGGCTTAATTGATAGAAAAGAATCGCTCCATGGGGCGATTCTTTTTTATGGAATTCTCGATGTGTTGGTGCATTTTTTTTCGATAATCCTTGGTTGAGTTCATTATTTTTAGTAATTTTGTTGCGTGTAGGCTGAGGGGGGGTGCCCTGATGGCCATGACACATATTACATATTTTCAACAAGACGAAAGCGTTTTGTTTTTGACCTATAACTGAAATTTCGCCAAATTTTTCGCACCGGTCAAGAACTGTTCAAACGCTCTGTAGCTTGTATTGTGGAGGCCACCTCCGAATGAAGGGGATGGCATATCCATATGTCAAGCGTGGGGTGGACTGTTCACGGTGCAACGGCGTTTGGCGATGCCTCAGTTATAGTGAACAGGCAGACAAAGTCCCTACGCTTTCTTTTATACCTCATAAATGCCAAATTCGGGGGACTTAGGAGGCGCAAATAACTATTATGAAAAACTATTATCTAAAAACAGCCATCCTGCTCTTGCTGTTGTTAGGAACAGCGGCGACAGCTGGTGCCTACGACTTTGTGGTTAATGGTATCTGGTACAACTACCTTGTGCAGAGCGAAAGAACCGTGAGTGTGACACATGCTAACGGTTACGGCTACTACACTGGCAGTGTGACTATCCCCAGTACAGTGACCTACAATGGTACGACCTATGACGTCGTCATGATTGGTGAGAAAGCCTTCTATGATTGTATTGAATTGAGTAGCGTCACTCTGCCAAATAGCATCCACGACATCGGCACCTCGGCATTTGAAGGCTGCTCTCGATTGACATCAATCACTATTCCAAGCAATGTAGCTAACATTTATGCTTCAGCATTTAAGAATTGCACCAATCTGTATTATGTAACGCTCAACACGAGTACTTTAACCTGTGTTGAGCAGCACACATTTGACGGGTGTAGGAGTCTGGTTTCAATAAAACTCCCTAACTCGGTATCTTATATCGGTGACTACGCGTTTTACAACTGCGCCCAATTGAAAACGGTGGAAATTGGTACGGACATCCGTTGTAACACTTCAACGATTAATAACTACGCTTTCGCAGGCTGTACGGCTTTAGGTGCTAGCGATCGCAGTGGTAAGATCACTTGTATGGCAAAATACCCACCCACTGTTAGGGATAACACCTTCGGTGAAAACGAGAGCGGTGTTGACTATTACGAGTACAGACCCATTGAGTCAAATGCACAGCTTTATATCCCATACTCGAGTAAAGACGCTTATAATAGTAAGGACCATTGGAAGAAATTTTCCAAATACCAACGATGGGAATTTTACTCCTATCCTTACTATTATATAGTGACAGGCACCAACACCGCCCAAATTACCCACGCTGGTACCCATGTTGATGCTCCCGTATACACCTATGGCGGTCTTGGCTCCACTATTAGCTTGCCCACCAGCACGACCTTTAACAACAAGACTTATACGGTCAATGGTATCTATGGTGCCTTCTATGGCTGCACCAACCTGAAGAAAGTGACCATCCCTGACACTTACACTTATATTGGTCTATCGTCGTTCGAGGGTTGTACGGGCTTGACCCAAATCAACATTCCCGAGGGTGTGTCCTATATCGGCTATAATGCCTTCAAGAATTCGGGCTTGACCAACGTTGTCATTCCCAGCACCGTGACTGAAGTCGGGCTGGGAGCATTTGCCACCACCACCGGCACCTCCCCGATCCAAACGGTGACCTGCCTGGCAACAACGCCTCCCTATGTCTATCAAGAGGTTAACAAGACTGGACAGCTTAATTCCTGGAGTGGATACAATGTGTTCAACAATGAGACCTACACCAGTGCACCTCTCTATGTTCCCCGTGGTTGCAAGAGCGCTTATCAGGCAGCTTATGACTGGAGCAACTTCAGCACAGTCTATGAGATAGCTTATGACTTCGAGGTTGATGGCATCTATTATAGAATCACCAGCCAGAACACGGTCGAGGTGATCAGCCGAACCGATTACAACGGCAATGATAATGACAGCTACGAGGGCGAAGTGGTTATCCCTGAGAGGGTGACCCACAATGGCGTGACCTATACTGTCACCGCCATTGGCAACAATGCGTTCAGGATGTGTAAGGGCTTGACATCGATTTCGATGCCCAACACCATAAGGACGATTGGCTCTTATGCTTTCCACTATTGTGAGGGGCTGACCGAGGTGGTCATTCCCAATTCGGTGACGACAATCAAGAACAACGCCTTCTGGCTGTGTTTGAACCTGCGCGAAGCGGTTATCCCCAATTCAGTAACGACAGTCGGCTCTATGGCCTTCCGCAACTGCACAGAGATGACCAGGGTCGTGATCGGCAAGAACGTGACTTCCATCGGCTCGACCAGCTTCGTTTATTGCCCGAATATTACCGAAGTGACCTGTCTGGCCGAGGTGCCCCCGACGCTCACTGAGTCAGGCAGCAACACGACCTTTGCGGCTGAAGCCTATCAGAATGCCGTGTTGAGGGTCCCCTTCGCCTCCTACGATGCCTATTACAACAATGTTAATTGGGGCCGATTCAACACCATCGTCAGCAAGCAAGACGTCGGGCTGGTGACCGCTGGCGACGTCAATGGCGATGGCAATGTGTCCATCAGCGACGTGACGGCCTTGATCGACCTGCTGCTGAGCGGTGGCGCGATTGACAATCCTGCTGCCGACGTCAATGGTGACAGCAACGTTTCTATCAGCGACGTGACGGCCCTGATCGACCAGTTGCTGAGTGGCACCGGTGGCGGTGGTTCTACAGCCAGCGGTCCAGCCCGCCGTGAGTTCGTCATCAATAACTACCACTTCAACATGATCAAGGTGGATGGCGGCACGTTCATGATGGGTCTTGAAGGAGACGCCCAGGCTACCCCCGTCCATCAGGTGACCTTGTCGGACTATCACATCGGCGAGACCGAGGTGACTCAGGCATTGTGGACCATGGTGATGGGCAGCAACCCGAGCAATCATCAGGGTGACGGAGGCCTGCCTGTCGAGAATATGAGCTGGTACGATTGCCAGGAGTTTGTTGCCAAGTTGAATGCCATGTATGAAGAAAGATTTAGCCTGCCCACCGAGGCTCAATGGGAATTTGCAGCACGTGGTGGCAATAAGAGCCAGGGATATGTCTATTCCGGTAGCAATTCCTTGGGTGCAGTGGCATGGTATTCAGGCAATTCCGACGGCTCTACCCATCTCGTAGCTACCTTGGCTGCCAATGAGTTGGGCCTATATGACATGAGCGGTAATGTGTTTGAGTGGTGTATGGACAACTGGGGCGCTTACACCAGCGTGGCTCAGGTTGACCCTCAAGGTCCCCTCACTGGAGAGGGCAAGGTTTGCCGTAGCTCGGCCTATAACCGTGCCAATAACAATAATTGGTTCAGATGCGGAGGCCGAACTTACGACAGCCCAACAGTGGCGGCTAAAGACACAGGCCTGCGTCTGGCCATTCAACCCTGATGCCTGTTTAGCAGACAGAAGAGGTTGCGCCATCATTGCAACTCGGTAATATAACCGTGCTGACGCACGGGAAATTATTCAAATTATATTCAAAATTTGATAATTTCCCGTACGACAGCACGGTTTAATGTTGAGACGTTTTATCGCAGGGCCAACTGCTATACATTCAAAAACTACGGCTCAGCGAATAATTAGTGGGGGTAAGCTTGTGGCTGTTGCAAAACTAAGACCATGAAAAGAAGATCGCGCGAGAAATTTTACCCTAAAATAGATATAAAAATGGATAAACTTGGCTGCACCTTAGCCATTGAAAACAAGTTTTCATGGCATTCAGTTTGCACAAGTATTAAAAAATGATTTTGTTTAATTTTTATACAAAATTTAATTTCTCGGCCGTTAGGCCGATTAAAAAAACGTGTCGAGTTTTGCAACAGCCTCTATAGTGAGTTGTTTTCTGTTAATACTCTGGCAGAGTCCAGTGGGCGAGAGGTTACCGTAGTCCTTGAAGACGCGGTAGTCCACTTCGGTCAAGTGTCGGTCTATGACGAGCAGGGCAACATCATCGACCAGTATGCTAATCCCGACATGGCTAACACCGAGAGCATTATCCCCGCTGGTTCGCCCATCGAGACCGTAGCCGAGGCCGCCAAGGTCATCTACGAAATCAAGACCAACCCGGAGTGATTTTCACTGAAAAGTTAACAGTCTGCATCTGCTGACATGACGATAGAGCAATAGAAGCTGCATGGAAAATTTTCCATGCAGCTTCTATTGCTCTCAATGCTGAAGTGTGCTCTCTCTTATTCCTAATCACGATCCCCCTGATAGGTGCCGATGAAGAAAATACTGCGCGTAGTTTCCTCAAGGATGAAATACAGGAAAGGACGGTCGGCATGAAATTCAGCCTTCTGATATTGAACCGGCCCTGGGGAAGTGTAACCTTCTATCGAAACAGTGACGGCCGATGCTTTGGCTCCGTCTTCGTTGACTTCTATTTTTGCCACTTGTCTCATCATCGTGACGCACAAGCTGGCATCAGACATGTTTGAGAAGTTGGCCTGAGCGGTGAAGGCTGATTGTATCCCCATTGGCTTGAGGATGTCAATCAAGTCAATGTCGCTCTTGATTTCAAACTTGGGCATGAGGATATCCACCTCGTGGGGTGTCGTTTCAATGCTATTCAGGTGTTCGGTCAACGCCTGCTGACCCATGTCGTGGATGAGGTCGCTGGTGGTCTTGCCCTCGGCAGGCAGCAGGACATACATGCTGTAGCCACCGCTGCCAAAGGGGATGCGCAACATGGAGCACAATTCGCTCTCGCAGCCCTGTGCAATAGCCTTGCGGTGCATTAAGGGTAGGTTGGCGATTGAACCATCGGCTCGCGTGAAACTCGAGTTGCGGGTGTCATTGATGTCAAATTTTTCGGTCCAGTCGGCATTGAAGTAGATGGCATTGAGCAGGTACATGGCAGCGTCGGGATTGATTTCGTCCAAAATGCTCGGAATCATCCCGTCGGTATTCTTTTTGCACCAACTGTTGATCTTGTCCAGGGTACTGTTTTTGGTGAAGTCCAGCGCATCAATCTGGGCGTTGTAGTAATTCTTGATATCGTTGACATACTGCTTGAGCAGGGTGATGCCCTTGGCAGAATTGACATCAATGCAGTTGGCGATTCTCACGGTGGCAGCAGGATCGACGTTGGGGGCCCCGTCAATCATCTTGTTGCAGAACTCGTTCACGGCTGCAGGGTCAGCATCGAATCCCAGTGTTGCAGTGATTTCCTCGCGAGTAGTGCCTGCAGCCCCAGCATTGAGCATTCCCAGCATGTAAGTGACGCCGATGGGTGATATCACGGTACTGACATCGCCTTGACGTTCCTGCATGGTCTGGAACAGGCGCCAGGCAAACTCATTGTTGTTGTCACGAATCTGCCTTTGTTCCTCGTTGAGCACGATGGGCTTTTTCTCTGGTAGCATGTAAACAACTTCTCCATCATCTTTGCAAGACGACAAAGTCGCCACAATCAGGGTCATGATGACCAAAATTCTCCAAGTCTGTTTCATTCGTTTAATACTTTAAAATTACTATCTGATACCCTCTAAACCCAATGAATCAACAATCTTGCATCATCAGTTAAATAATTTCCATTGACCAAGCGTCTTTCCACGGAAGATGCGGTATTCCACATCGGTCAAATCGATTGTAAATGGGGGCAAGTCCACTTGGCTGATGATGTCCTTGAGTTGATGCACGTTCATTCGCGGGTCTTGCACCCTGCCCAGGGTGACATGCAGACGGAAATCGGACTGTATGACACATCCTTTGGATTTGAAATATCGCCTGACATCCTCGACCAGCGCCAAGAAGTCTACTGGAGCATCAGAGGTGGTGAGGTGGATTACATGCCTGTGATAGCCCGAGGCAAAAGCATCGAGCCGGTCAAAGGTGATGGTGGGTGCCGTCGCGTCACAGAGCAAACTATTCAGCCCAGGTATGAGATTCACCCTCTCGGGGGTCTCGTCAAGAAATGCCATCGTGATGTGGTAATATCCCCGTTGCCAGCGGATGTCAACGCCGTCAAGCAGGTCGCGCAACTCCCTGAACCAATATTCGTCGAAGGAGATGGGCACTTTGATTTCCAAATAGCTCTTCATCGTTAATCATGATTATATTGATGGCAAAGATACTCTTTTTCTCAGAATTGAGAAAGATCAGTGCAGGGTGAGTCGCAGACCGGCGTTGAAATTGATGTTCCAGGGCTGGTCCTTGAAGTAGTTGAGCACGGCGCTGCCGTTATTGTAGTAGTAACGGACTGTCGGCTCAACGTAGAAGCCGAAATCCTTGTTGAGGTTCAACTGCAGACCTGGCCCAAGCATTGTAGAGAACTGGACACGGTCCTTAGCGGTGTCACGACTCATGGCTTCGGTACTTTTCTTGATAGTTGCCTTGAAGTTAAAATCGGCTTGCACTCCCCCGATGGCATAGAGGTTAACGAATCGCCATTTCCACAAGGAATATGTTACACCGATCGGCACACCGATGTAGTGCAGACTTTGTTCTCTGGTAGAGAAATCACTCTTCAGGCGTGTATATACTAATCCAGAAGTCAGTGCTAAGCGCCCTCCCAGCGGAATGCTCACGCTCACGCCCAGCGAATAGGGCGCATGATGCTTGGCGTGCTCTTGACTTTCCCGACGAGGCGCACTTCTTCTGTCATGATTGCTCCCGTTATCCAATTGAGTGCTGTCAACAGGCGAGTTATGGTCATGTGGGTTAGATGCCATATCGGCCCCGCTATTCCCGAGAAGGTCGAGGAACTGGTTGGAGGCGTATAATCCGACTGAGACGGGCTGTTTTTGCCGCGTTGGGGCAACTGGACGTGTGGGGGCTGTGTTGGCAAAGTAAGGCTCTTGCTGGGTTGTGACAGCCCCGGGTCGTGCCGTGGTCGTATCGCTGGAAACAGTTTGGGCAGGAGCCTCATCTACATTTGTTTCGGGCTCTGGTGCCGGCTGTTCTTCCTCTTGAGGCAGAGGGACCGATGGGCGCTGGATGGGTGCCATTGGGCGATGAGCCACGGGTGATGACGGTGTGGATTGTATAGACCGCTTATCGCTTTGGGGCATGGACTCGACACAGACGGCTTCTGGGCTGATTTCTTCGGCCTGTGCTATGGCGGGTCGCTCGGGAACAGCTGTGTCAATGGAGTCAAACGGATTCCAGAGCAGACTCCCGACACCGATAATTACACCTGCAACGGCAGCTGCGGCGGCATAGCGTAACCACGAGGGCATCACCTTGCGGCGCTGGGGCAACCGTCTGTTGATGTCTGGCCACAAATCGTCAGGGGCAGTTTCCTTGTGCTCCTCCATCGTTGATCGCAGTTGTTTAATCCAATCGTTGTCAGTCATCGTGCTCATGTTTGTATTGGTTAATCATCTTGGCCAGCAGTCGCTTGGCTCGCAGCAGTTGGGAAGCTGAGGAATCTTCCTTGATGCCCAGGGACTGGGCGATTTCCTTGTGGGTCTTGTGCTCAAACACAAACTGGTTGAACACAATGCGGTATCCTGTTGGCAGTGAGGATATCATGCGGTTGATCACCTCTGGCGGGATGTGGGTGACATCGGGTGTTTCATCGTCGAGCGCATCAACCACCTCGGTATTAAGGAATGTGATACGCGCATGATGTTTCAGCTGATTGATTGACTCGTTGGCTATAATTCGTGAAAACCAAGCCTTGAGCGAACCCTCGCCCCTGTAATGGAAATCACCCATGTGGGAGAAGGCCTTGAGGAACCCTTCTTGCAGCACGTCGCGGCAGTCGTCACGGTCGGCAAGATAGCGCATGGCCGTGGCCATGGCATGCCCTACCAGCAAGTCATACATTGCACGCATGGCTCTCCGGTCCCCGTTCTTAATACCGTTGACAATCTGTTGTTCGGTCACTTATAGGTTCTTTTATACTCATTAAACGCAGATTTTCAAGAATCTTGCATCAATCCATAGGCAAAAAACAAAATAATCCGCAGAACCTGATAAGGAAACTGCGGATGTTTGTGAAATGAATTGCCGCCTCAATGGATCTTAGCGGCGTTTTTTGGATGATTTCTTTTTGGCGGTCGCTTTTTTCTGAGAGGTTGATGACTTGGCTTGGTCGAGCCCCATCTGGATGTTCTTGATAATGGCTTCGCTCGAGTAAGTCGCACCAGTAGCAATGTCGGCCTTGAGTTTCTTGGCCTCGGCGACAGTTTTACCGATGTACTGGGGCAACACCTTGGCTGTTGCACGTTTCATGTAGCCTGGTGACTCTTGATTTTCAAGAACCTCGATGTTCTCAATGACCCCACTCTTGATGGTGATGTTCAAGGGGATAGGACCGTTGTAACCAATCACCTTCTTGGCAATGTCGCCAGTATAGATGACTTGGGTGGTGCTGGCCTTTGACTTAGAGGCCTTCTTCTTGGTGCGGGCATCGAGTGATGCGGTGCCTGCCACGAGCAGCATGATGGCTGCGATGATGATTGTCTTTTTCATTATAGTTGTCAGTTGTTAGTTTTTAGTTGTCAGTTGTCAGTTGTCAGTTTTCAGTTGGCATCCGAAAGCGCCTAAAACCTAAAACCTAAAGCCTAAAGCCTATAAACTCAATGAATTAGGCTGCAGTAACTCCTGTGCCTGGGCGAGAGTTTCGGGTTTGCCGATATCAAGCCACTGGTAGTCGCTGTCGGGATGGTAGCCGTGTATGAGGTGGTGCTTGCACTCGTTCACATAGAATGGCGTAATAGAGAATTTCTCCCCTTTCTGACGGCGGAAACGTTCCAAGTGCGGGAAAATGCGCGGCGAGATGACATGCAGTCCACCGAAGGCCAACTCTTTCAGGTTGCGGCCTTGTAGTTTCTCGGGGTCAGGCTTGAACTCACCAGTCGCTTTGTTGGTCCATCCACACAGGCGGTCATTCTCGTCAAACAGGAAATAGCGCTGGGTCTGGCGCTCCTTGACCAGGATGGTTGCCAGGGCATCGTGCTTGATGTGGTAATCATAGAAGGCCTTCAAGTCCAGCGTGCTGATGATGTCGGTATTGTGTACCAGGAATGGCTCATCACCATCGAGCCACTGGCGAGCCTTGAGGATGCCGCCGCCCGTGTCGAGCAGCAGGCCTCGCTCGTCGCTGATGTGGATGTTCAGGCCAAAGTTGTTGTTCTTCTCCAGGAAGTCGATAATCGTCTGCCCGAAGTGGTGGATATTGATGGTGATATCGTCAAATCCGGCAGCCGCCACACGCTCAATGACGTGCTGAAGCATGGGCTTGCCGGCAATCTCAACCATGGCCTTAGGACGGTCATCGGTCAGGGGGCGCAGCCGGGTGCCTAAGCCCGCTGCAAAAATCAGTGCTTTCATCGTTCAATGGGATTAAGGGTGCGCTCGTGGTCGGGCTGCTCACGGTGAGACAGCTCAACCCGCACATTAAATTTCTCGTGGATGTGCTCAGCCAGGTGCTCGGCGGCATAGACCGAGCGGTGCTGGCCACCCGTACAACCGAAGCATACCATCAGGTCGGTGAACTTGCGGTTTACATAGCGTTCAACTGACTCATCTACCAATGCATAGACATGTTCGAGCCACTTGTCGATAGTACTCTCCTTCTGCAAGAATTCGATGACATTGGCATCAAGTCCTGTAAAGGCCTTGTACTTGTCATACTTGCCAGGGTTGTTCAATGCGCGGCAGTCAAAGACAAAGCCGCCACCGTTGCCCGACGGGTCGTGGGGAATCCCCTTCTTGAATGCAAAGCTCATGACCCTGACGGTCAGTCCCTTGTCCTCGCTGACGAAATCCTTGAGGTTAACCAGCTCGTCGATGACGAGACTCAAGTAGGGGTAGCGGGTGAAGGGTTTGTTGATGACCAGCTTGCGCAGGTTGGCAATGGCGGGCACTATGCTGTTCTTCATGAAGTCAGGCTTCTTCTCGAAGTAGCCACGGAAACCGTAAGCACCCAGCACTTGCAGTGTGCGGAAGAGTACAAACAGCCTCAAGTTATCGTAGAAATCCTTCTCGTTGAGTTCAGGTTGGTATTCCTTGAGTTTGCCCAGATAGGCCTCAACGAGTTCATGCTTGAGGTCCTCGGGGTACTTGGCGCGGGCTTGCCAGACGAATGAAGCCACATCATAGTAGTACGGGCCACGACGACCACCCTGGAAGTCGATAAATGCCAACTTGCAGTCGGCGGGATGATCGGCGTCACCCACGAGCATCACGTTGCGTGACTGGAAGTCGCGGTACATAAACGTGTCGCTGGGGACAGACAACAGGTCACTGGTCAGTCGTTCAAAGTCGTTCTCGAGTTTGGCTTCGTTAAAGACAACGCCTGTAGCCTTGAGAAAGCAGTACTTGAAATAGTTCAGGTCCCACTTGATGGAACGCTCGTCGAAGCAACTGGCAGGATAACACTTGCTATAGTCAAAGCCTTGTGCACCGCGGAACTGAATGTCCACCAGGTCACGCATCGTGCGGCACAACAGCTCTTTCTCCTCGCTGGTGAAGGCATGGGTGATGGAGCTGCGGCGGATTTTGTTCCACAGTATGTTCTCGGGTTTCTTGCCCAGGTCTTGCTGGATATAGGCCATGTGGTCCTCGCTCACGCCATAGACCTCGGGAACCGACAGCCCCTGCTCACGGAAGTGGCGGGCCATGTAGATAAACGCGTCATTCTCCTCGCGAGACTCGCCGATGACGCCCACAATCGTGCGCTTGCCGTTCAGGCGGTAGTACTGACGATTGGATCCTGCTTTGTCCATGAGTGCAACCTCGGTGGGCTTGCTGCCCACGTATTGCTCGTATAGTTGTTTGAGTCTTTCCATTGTTATCGTTGATGATTGAGTGGATTATGGATTATATTGTGTGCGATATTAGAATTCGCTGGTGAAATGGAAGGTGATTTTGGGGAAGTCCTGTTGGGCCATCTGCAGGACGTAGTTTGAGTCGGCAAGGAACACGTCGCGCCCCTCGGTATCGAGTGCCATGAACTGGTGCTTGCGCTTCTTGAAGGCGTCAAGCGCTTCCTCGTCATCGCTCTCAATCCAGCAGGCCTTATACAGGTGGATGGGTTCCCAGCGGCATTGTGCACCATACTCGTGCAGCAGGCGGTACTGGATGACTTCAAACTGCAACTGTCCCACGGTGCCGATGATTTTACGGTTGTTGAACTGGTTGATGAACATCTGGGCCACGCCCTCATCCATCAACTGTTCCAGACCCTTGTTGAGTTGTTTGGTCTTCATCGGGTCGGAGTTCTCGATGTACTTGAACATCTCGGGTGAGAAACTGGGCAGTCCCTTGAAGTGGAGTTCTTCGCCCTCGGTCAATGTGTCACCGATCTTGAAGATGCCATTATCAGGCAGGCCAACGATGTCACCAGGATAAACCTCGTCGATGATTTCCTTCTTCTGGGCCATGAACGCTGTCGGAGCACTGAAACGGTAGCTCTTGCCACTGCGCACATGCTTGTAGTTACCGTTGCGCTGGAACACACCGGAGCACACCTTGACAAAGGCGATACAGCTGCGGTGGTTGGGATCCATGTTAGCATGAATCTTGAACACAAAACCAGTGAACTTGTCCTCGCCAGGCTCAACGGTGCGCTCGATGGCATCAACGGGGCGGGGTGACGGAGCAATGCGCACGAAACAATCCAGCAACTCCTTGACACCGAACGTGTTCAGTGCAGATCCGAAAAATACTGGGGCGACCTTGCCATCCAGATAATCAAGTGTGTTGAAGTCGGGATAGACTCCGTCGATGAGTTCGATGTCGGCACGTAGCTTCTCGGCATCGGCAGCGCCCACAGCCTTGTCAATGGCGGGGTCGTTGATGTCATTGATATCGACACGGTCGGTCACATGCTGCTTGTCAGGTTTGAACAGGCTGATGTTATGCTCATAGATGTTATAGACCCCCTTGAAGTGGGCACCGATGTTGATGGGCCAGCTCAGTGGACGCACGTCAATCTTCAGTTCCTGCTCCAGCTCATCGAGGATGTCAAATGGGTCGCGCCCCTCGCGGTCGAGCTTGTTGACGAAGATGATAACGGGCGTGTTGCGCATGCGGCACACTTCCATCAACTTCCTCGTCTGGGTTTCGACGCCCTTGGCAACATCGACAACAATGATGACGCTGTCGACGGCGGTGAGGGTGCGGTAAGTGTCCTCGGCAAAATCTTGGTGACCAGGCGTGTCGAGGATGTTTATCTTGTAATCGCCATAATTAAATCCCATGACCGAGGTGGCGACCGAGATACCTCTTTGCTTCTCAATCTCCATCCAGTCGCTGGTAGCGGTTTTCTTGATCTTATTGGATTTAACGGCGCCAGCCACATGAATAGCGCCACCGAAGAGCAATAACTTTTCGGTGAGCGTGGTCTTGCCGGCATCAGGGTGAGAGATGATGGCAAACGTGCGGCGGCGGGTGATTTCTGTTGTCAGGGACATGCTTTTTACAGTGAATAGTTAACAGTGAGTAGCTAATAATGAGTTGATGGTCTCCTCAAGGCTGTCCAGCCAGTAAGGGACTGTTACGCCATAGGTTGTCTTGAATTTAGTCTTGTCCAGCACGCTGTAAGCGGGACGATGGGCCTTGGCAGGAAATTCGTCGCTGTGGCAGGGTTGCACGTCACAAGTCGTGATGCCGGCCAGACGGTGAATGGCGAGTGTGAAGTCATACCAGGAGATAACTCCCTCGTTGCTATAGTGGTAGATACCAGAATGCCACTCGTCGGCGGAGAGGACAGTAACGATAGCCTGGGCCAAGTCATGGGCACAAGTGGGTGAACCAACCTGGTCGAATACCACCTTGAGCGCTGGCTTGGTCTGACCCAGAGTGATCATTGTCTTGACAAAGTTCTTACCATAGGGCGAATAGAGCCATGCCGTGCGCAGGATGATAGCGTCATTTGCTAATGTTTTAAGCAACAGGCGTTCCCCATTGAGCTTGGTGAGACCATAGACCGATTGTGGATGGGTGGGATGGTCTTCAGTATAGGGCGTGCAGGCTTGTCCGTCAAACACATAGTCGGTCGAGACGTGAACAATGCGTGCGCCATGGCGCTTGGCAACGTGGGCAAGGATGCCTACAGCCTCGGCATTCAAGCGTGATGCGGTGGGCTCGTCATCCTCGGCGGCATCAACAGCGGTAAAGGCAACACAGTTGACGATATACTGTATGGCATTGTCGGCGACCATTTGTTCAACGGCCGTCTCGTCGGTGATGTCGAGTGGGGTGATGTCTTCACCCGCAACGTCGGTAAAGATAGCATTAAACCGCTGGTCCTCGGACAGCACGTTACGCATTTCATGACCTAACTGGCCATTGGCGCCAGTGATGAGTATATTGGTGGTGTTCATTTGTCAATATCGATTAAATCGTTGCCAAACAGCGGTGATTCCTCGTCGCGCTTATAGTAGGCGGCGAGCAAGCCGATGAAGTGGGATATCTGACTGATTGCGGCTGCTGTATCTTGAGAAATATCCTTGCCTTGCAGGTGCAGCAGCATCACACCATAGAGGGCGTTGAAGCACGTCTCCAGTTCACTGGGTCGCTCCTGCTCGGGCAGGGTGGCGCGCAGTTGCACGATGTGTGGCAACGTGCGGTAATAGTCGGCATGGTAATCAGGGAAGCGGCTTTGGTCGGCGAGCAACTGCAGGTGCAGGTCATTCAGCCGGATAAGCACATTGTGGCACACGCGGATGTGACCCTTGTCAACCACACCTTCCATCTTCATCATCTGGATGAGAGATTCATACCACTCCTTGATGTCGTGACGGGTCTTCTCATCCACGTCATAGCGGGCAATCACCACTTTATCGACGGTATCGATGTCCAGATTGCAAGCACGCAGCAAGTCCTCGACCTGCCACAGGTAGAGGAGATACTCGGCGATATTTTCTTTGCGTTTCTGTTGTGCGATGATCATAGCGTTTATCCAAATCGGCTGATGTTGCGCAATGCAGGCTCGTCAACAATGCGGATGCGACGACCGTCAACAGTGATGATACGTTCCTGGGCGAAGGTGGAGAGGGTGCGGATGGCATTGGCGGTAGTCATGTTGGACAAGTTGGCCAGGTCCTCGCGCGCCATGTAGATCTTGAGGGTTCTCCCGTCGTCCTCATAGCCGTAGTTGTCCACCAGGATACACAAGGCTTCGGCCAGACGGCCACGGATGTGTTTCTGGGTGAGGTTGACCACCTTGGATTCACTGCCGCCCAAGTGCTTGGACAACTCGTGCAGGAAAAACCATGCCAACTTGATGTTTCCGTCAATGAGTTGCTTTACAATCGTCATGGGGAGGGTTCCCACCTGTGATGGCTCAATGGCCATCGTGCTGGCCACGTAGGGTTCGTGGGCAAACCATGCACGATAACCGAAGTACTGAATGGGGCGGTACAGGCGCAGGATCTGTTGCTTGCCACCGATGCCATTCTTGAAACGTTTCACCTTGCCCTTAATGAGCACCCACAGGAATTCAGGTTCGTCTTTTTCGGCATAGATGATCTGCCCCTTGCGGTAGGTGTGAACGACAAAATGTTCGGCGATGAGATGCTTCTCCTCGCTGTTCAGGATTGACCAGATGTCGGCCAGATCTTCCCTTATAATGTCCTCTATAGTACCCTTAATGTCCATTCAATAGTGGTTTAACGTGCAAAATTACAACAACTTTACCACCTGCCAAAATCCATGTCACTAAAAAACTCTAAAAACCCAAAAGAAATCAGTGGCGGAAGGCGTCGGGAATGGGTACTGGGCTATTGGGGTTGAAACCGGGCTGGTTCATAATGGCGTTGGGGACTGTGACGGGGCGATAGCGGGGGTCTCCCCAGTCCTTGCGATTCTTGCCACTGCCGAACAGACCGTCCAGTAACTGATAAATCAATGGACCGGCATCAAACGAGATGGGGGCGCCCAGGATGTTGACAGTGGGTTGGACGACGGGGAGCGTGCGCCACCGGCCAGTGTAGGGGTCATAGAGTCGGCGGGCACCCACATCGAGTGAGAAATGGTCGCTGGCATGCCAGCCCAGTGTGCCACCATAGGAACTGCTGCCCAGAAATGGCATGGCAGCTACTGAGTGGTACTGCTGGTTGATGTAGTATTGCCCGAATGCGTTGAGCGACAAGCGCTCGTTGAGACGGAATGAAGCATGGCCGAACACACCGTAGTCGTTCCATGCGTTGCGGTCAAAGTGGTACTTGCTTCCCGTTACACCCGCTGTTACATGCAATCGGTCGCCCATCGGCATCGTGAGGGCAACACTGGCGCTTGTGGTGTTGCCCAAGCCGGGGTAGGTGGTGTGGGAACCTGCCCCCGTTAGATAACCATTGCTTACACGGGTGATAACTCCACTCGATGACCTGTCGTGGCTATAAGGGTTGGTATCATAGCTGAAGCGTGGCAGTGACGGAAGACCATGATTGCGCCAATCCTGCTGGTAGATGGCAATAGAATCAGACAGTCGCTGGGTGTTGAAATCTAACTTGAGGTCGGCGGCCGTTGGGATATTGGCGTTGAATGTGGGTTTGATATTGGCCGCTGGCATGACAGTCATCGGCATCTCGGGCATGGTGAACTGTGGGCTGATCTTGGATTGGTCAAAATGCAGTTTGAGGCCCTGATTCTCCTGTGCTACCCCAGTGAGGGCAGCTATGATCATAATTATGGATATCACCCGATTCATATCCGCAAATGTAGTCGTTTGCGCCGAATTGGGCAAACGTGAATAGTTAATTAGTCTTATCGGCTATTGCTCATGGGGCATATTCTCCCACACCGAGCGCAGCTCGGCGAGGATGTTGTCATAGTCCTGTTGGGTGAACGGTGTATCGCTATTGGTCATGATGGTATAGGTGATGCCCTCAAATGTGCGGCTTGTCGGGGTGTCCTTCAATCCGTTACGCACGTAGAAGGCATGACGGCGCTGACGTTGCTCGGGATTGGGAGCATCGGCCTGCCAGGGTGACTCGATGTCGATGATGAAGGGTCGCTTGTCACGGTACTTTTCTAATAGTGCGGTCAAGATTTCTTGTCCGTACCCCTTGCAGCGCAACTCTTCACGTACAGCAAAGTACCAGCCCCAATTATATCGAGGCAAGTGCAGTACCATCGTCAAACCGACAAATGTTTCATCGTTAAGATAGGCGGTATAATCAATGTTTAACTTGTTGAGTAGATAAAGCAGGTCCTTATAAGGTATCCGTTCCTCAATAGGGAAGGCCGCGTCATAGAGCTTTCTCAACTGCTCGTTATCGGCATTGGCACTATTGATCTCAACTGTTTTCAACATGGCGATTACTGTTTTACTTTCTCTAATTCCTCACAGGCCAGTTCCCAGTTGGCCATGACGTCGTCGAGTTCGCGGCTGATTTGGGAGTGCTTGTAGTAGATGTCCACGTTCTCGCTGGTGGTTGTAGAGAGTTTGTCCTCAATGTCAGCGAGTTGCTGCTCCAGTTCGGCAATCTTGCTCTCGAAGGTCTTTACCTTTTTCTCGGCTTGGCGGATGCGGCGCTCGCGTTCTTTCTGCCGCTGATAGTCTATCTTGCCTTGGCTGGCGGTCTCCAGCTCTTCGGTCTCGACAGTTGCGACGGGAGAATTTTTCACTTCGAGTTGCTGTAACGAGTCGAGTTGCTTCTTCTGCAAGAAATCATAGATGCCGCCCAAGTGCTCCCGCACACGATGGTCGCCAAACTCATAGACCTTGCTCACAATGCCGTTGAGGAAGTCACGGTCGTGTGAGACGACGATGACTGTGCCGTCAAAGGCCTGGATAGCCTCCTTGAGCACGTCTTTGCTGGGCATGTCCAGGTGGTTGGTCGGCTCATCGAGGATGAGCAGATTGACGGGCTGCAACAACAAGCGTATCATTGCCAGACGGCTCTTCTCACCTCCGCTGAGCACCTTGACCTTCTTGTCTGCGTTCTTGCCGCCGAACATGAAGGCTCCCAGGATATCGTTGATGCGGGTGCGGATATCACCCACGGCCACATAGTCGATGGTGTCATGGACCGTCAGATTCTCATCAAGCAGTTGTGCCTGGTTTTGAGCAAAGTAGCCAATCTTGACGTTATGACCAATCTGTAACTTGCCATCAAAGGGAATCTCGCCCATGATGCACTTGACTAATGTGGATTTGCCAGCACCGTTCTTGCCCACAAAGGCAACTTTCTCGCCACGCTTGATCGTGAATGTCACGTCGTGGAACACGTTCAGGCTGCCATAGTCCTTGCGCAAGTCTTCGGCGATAATGGGATAGTCACCACTGCGGGGGGCTGGCGGGAACTTCAGCCTCATGCGTGAATTGTCCACCTCATCGACCTCGATGCGCTCCAGCTTATCCAGCATCTTGATGCGGCTCTGTACCTGCACGGCTTTGGTGGCCTTGTAGCGGAACTTCTCGATGAAGTCCTCGGTGTCATGGATGAGTTTCTGCTGGTTCTCGTAAGCACGCATCTGTTGTTCCACTCGCTCCTTGCGCAGTTCCACAAACTGGCTGTAGCTCACCTTGTAATCATAGATCTTGCCCAGCGAGATTTCTATGGTTCTGTTGGTTACATTATCAATAAATGCACGGTCGTGAGACACAAGCAACAAGGCTCCATTGCGGTTTTTCAAGAAGGTCTCCAGCCACTGGATGGACTCGATGTCCAGGTGGTTGGTGGGCTCATCGAGTAATAGCACGTCGGGACGTCGCAGCAGCAGTTTGGCCAACTCGATGCGCATGCGCCAGCCTCCGCTGAACTCACTCGTCGGGCGGTCGAAGTCGCTACGCTCAAATCCCAAGCCCATGAGTGTCTTCTCAATCTCGGCCTCGACGTTCTGGCTTTGCATCAGGGCTCGCAGTTCGGTCTTTTGTGCCACGCGCTCGATCAGTTCCTGGTATTCCTCGCTGTCATAGTCGGTGCGGTCGGCCAGTTCCTGGTTCATGCGGTCAATGGCGGCATCCATCTGTTGCAGGTGTTCAAACGCCCGACCAGCCTCCTGTTTGACGGTCAACTCATCCTTGAGTCGCATCTGCTGGGGCAGGTAGCCAATGCTGATGTCCGCCTGGCGTGCAACCGTACCACTGGTGGGCTGTTGCTCACCAGTGATGATCTTCAGCATAGTGGATTTTCCTGCTCCATTCTTGCCCACAAGCGCTATCTTGTCTCGCTTGTTGATGACATAATTGATGTTTTCAAACAGCACCTGGCTGCCAAACTCCACCTTGAGTCCCTGGATTGAAATCATGCTTGTATTGTAATTTGGACTGCAAAATTACAAAAAAATATAGTCTAAATGATTAAGATGGCTTAGAATAAACTGAGGGGCTTCTGCTCAACACTGGCACGTGCCCGCTTGATGTAGTCGCTGTTGATGTCAATGCCGATGCTTCGCAGGTTCATCTGGTAGGCAATCTTGCAGGCCGTTCCAGTGCCGCAGTATGGGTCAAGTACGATGCCGTCGCGGGGACAGGTGGCAACAATGGGCAAGCGGTAGAGTGTGTCGGGCGCAACACAGTAGTGTGCGATGCCAGACCGCTGCACGCCGATGGTCCACACGTCGCCAGGCACCAAGCCATGACCGCCCTCGGGCTGTAGGTAGTGTTCCTTGATTTTATCAGATTTTTTGCGCCCCTTATCATCGTTGCGCACGATGAAGGCAAACGTGTGTCGCAGGTCATCGTCATTATAATAGAAGTTATCGGTCTTGACCAAGTGGAACATGAATTCATGCACTTTGCGCAGGTGGTCCTGACTACCTTGAGGTGATGTCGTGATCTTGTTCCACACGACTTCGTTGACCAGATGCCATCCCTGCTGATCCATCATGGCCAGCACAATGCGCCAGGGAATGCCTTGAACAAATCCGTCGGTCGTGTCATCGCCCATGTTGATCCAGAGTGAACCTTGGGGCTTGAGCACACGCCATGCCTGGGCCATCGCCTGCACAATGTTGTCGATGAATACATCGGCGGTCCGTGCTGTGATGCTCTCGGTGCCCTGGCTACGGCGGCGCCAGTAGGGTGGAGTGGTGACGATACAGTCGATGCTTTCGTCCTCGATGCGTTGCATGACTTCCATGGCGTCGCCCTGCTCATAATGGGGCATGATCGAGCGCCCCAATCGAGATACCAGGTTGCGGGTCACTCCGGTGAGCGTCTGGCTCTTTGCTATCTCGGTGTCGTCATTGGCTTCATTGGCCTGGGGTGACTCTGAGTTACCTAACATGGCATTAAGCAGGATGGCGGCTCGATTTGCCATCTTGTCCTGGGCAATGTGAGAGTAGGCTTCGTCGGCGAGCCACATGGCAACCAGTTCATCAGGGTCGGTCTTGAAGATGCGGGCTAACTTGAGCACCTGCTCACGCTTGGGCCGACGCTCGCCGTGTTCATAGCGGCTGTAGGCAGGCACATCGACACCGATGGCCATGGCGAGGTCTCTCTGTCGCTTGCCGCTCTCGATGCGCAACTGTTTGATTTTGTCCGAGAATAACATTGCAGTAGCTGGATTTGTTAGAATCTGACAAATTTAGGCAATATTCTGGAATTCTCCAAATAATATTGCCTAAATGTGATATGGTAACAACTTGATGGTTATTTCTTTTTCTTGCGGCGGTGCTGGTAGCGCCAGTGATGCTGTATCGAGTGATACAGGTAGTAGCGGAAGGGGTGCAGGAGCCAGAAGTGGTAGAACAAGAATGCCAATACCGCGCCCACGCTGGCGGCATACCAGTTCTCGATGTTATACTCGAAACCATTGGTATAGAGCATCAGACCTATCTCCATAATCAGTGCCAGTACCGATGCCACCGCAGCAAGGGCCATTTCCTGGTTGATCTTGCTGTGATGAGGCAGTCGTGTCTTGGCATAATCAAGGATGAAAACAAGCGCAGTCACCAGATAGAGAAGGAAGTGACCTACCTGTTCGGCATAGGGGAATATCCTGAGGGCATTGATGCCAAGTGGGTTGTCGATAAATGTAAAGAACATGACAATCAGCACCATAACTGCTGATGATACACCATTAGGTATAGATAGTATGAAAGATTTCATTTGATATGTTCAGTATTAATTGAGCTTGCAAAGATAACAATTTTTAAATAAATGCTCTACACTTCAACTCAAAAAAATGTATTCTCAAAAATAATTGTTCATGAATGTCTTGTAAATCGGATGTTTATGGTAACTTTGTATGGTAATAGTTTTTCGACTTATGGCAGGAGTTAATGACTTTTTCTCAATGACTAAGCGAGAGCGGCGCGGGACCATTGTCGTGCTGCTTGTCGTCGTGCTACTGCTTGCTATTTCGTACATTATAAAATTACCAAAATCGGTAGAGGTCGATGAGGTTACCGTGTCTGATGTGCGGGCCTTTGAGTCCGAAGTCGACTCAGCTCGTGTGGCAATCGATGACGCCATGACAATAAAGGCGTCACATAAGAAGAAAGCTTCCAAGCATCGTGAAAAGCGACGCAAGTCGTCAGGCAAGAAAAAATCCAAGAGCCACCCTCAACGCAACGTCGATCCTCTGCCACAATTCTGATTGAGATGGTTCATTGAATCGTAAAAAATCTCGCTATCTTGTTGCATTATTTGAGGAATAATGCTAATTTTGTAAAAATTCTTAAAAATTATAGGATACTATGACAAAACGAGCAGGATTTGCAACACGACTGGGCGCCATTGCCGCGGCAGTGGGCTCGGCGGTGGGTCTGGGAAACATTTGGCGTTTTCCTTTTGAGGCAGGCCAGAACGGAGGCGGTGCCTTTATCCTTGTGTACATCGGTTGTATCATTGTGATGGGCATTCCCGTGATACTGAGTGAGTTCATCATTGGCCGTTCCACCCACAGTAACATGAAGGCGGCTCTCATGCAGTTGTCCCCCGGCAAGAAGTATTACTTGTTTACCTATGTCTGCATCCTCGGTAGCTTTGTCGTTATCGGCTTCTACAGTGTGGTGTGTGGCTGGATCATCGAGTATCTGTATCAAGCGGCGATTGGCGGCTTGAGTGGGCACACTCCGCAGCAGTACAGCGACATGTTCACCTCGCTGGTGGCAAGTCCGTGGCGCTGCGTGGGCTGGACGGTGCTGTTCCTCATCCTCAATTTCCTGGTGATGAGCCGTGGCATCGAGAAGGGCATCGAGCGTGTGGCCAGCGTGATGATGCCGCTGCTGTTTATCATCCTGCTTATCTTCTGTGTCAATTCGCTGCTCCTGCCAGGCGCTTCCAAGGGGCTCAAGTTCCTCTTTTCGCCCGATTTCTCCCAGCTGACCATGCGCGGAGTGTTGGACGCCTTCGGCCAGGCTTTCCTGTCGCTCTCGATAGGTATCTCGTGCTTGGTGACTTACAGCTCTTACTTCAAGGACGACACTTCGCTCACCAAGGACGCCACCACTGTTGCAGTGCTCGACACGCTGGTGGCCATCTTGTCGGGTGTGATGATTTTCCCCGCTGTATTCTCATTTGGCGTAGAACCCACTGCGGGACCTCGCCTCATCTTTGAGGTGCTGCCAGGCATTTTCCCGCAGATGACAGGTGGCTATCTATGGGCGCTGTTGTTCTTCCTGCTGGTATTTTTTGCCTCGTTGACCTCGACCATCTCGCTCAGCGAGATTCCCATTACTTTCATGATTGAGGAGCACCGGATGTCGCGCACCCGTGCCATCATGTGGACGGCATTGATTACCCTGGTGCTGGCAGTACTGGCTGCGCTGTCGTTCAATGTGCTGGACCACGTGAAGCTCTTCGGCAAGAACATCTTTGACTTGATGGACTATGCCGCCAGCAACATCTTTATGCTCTTGGGTGGCCTGTTCACGGCCGTCTATGTGGGATGGGTTCTGGACCGCAAGGTCATTCACGATCAGTTGACCAGTGGCGGGCGCCTCAAGGCGACGGTCATGGAGCCGTTCCTCGTCTTCTGCCTACGCTACGTCGCTCCTGTATCCATCTTCTTTATCTTCCTCTACCTCACGGGCATTATTTAGTTTTCAGTTTTTAGTTTTCAGTTTTCAGTTGTCAGTTTTCAGCTAACAGGGCTATAGTGAAAGGTAGTCGCGGATGGCAGCGGTGAAGGGGCGCCAGTATTTCTGGCACTTGAGTTCGCCCACGCCGTAGATGATGCTGAACTCTGCTTGGGTGGTGGGCTTCTGGGTCGCCATCGCCTGTAATGACTTGTCACTGAATACCATGTAGGGGGCAATGTGACTTGCCGTGGCCAGTGCCTTGCGCACGTCGCGCAGGCGCTCGAACAGCTCCTTGTCCATCTGCTTGATCTGCCTGCCGTCAGGCAAGGTGGGTTCAGTCGAGAAGGTGAGGTCGGGAGCTGGTGACGGCTGGCTTGTGGGGGCTTTCTTGACATTGAAGCTACGACGCTCGTACTTGCTCAACTCGATGTGCTGGCGACCATAGAGCACCTCGTTGCCATACTCGGTGATTTTCAAGTGATTGCTCTCGTCGTAGGCGACCTCGAACAGTCCCAGTTGCAGCATCTGCAACAGGTAGGCGTTCCACTCGCCAGTGGTGAGATTACGTCCCACGCCGAAGGTCTTCAACCTGTCATAACCCTTCTCGATGACCTCGGCCTTGCGCCAGCCACGCAAGATGTCGGTCACGGTGTACATGCCCGCCTGCTCGCCAGTGCGCTTGATAGCACTTAACGCCATCTGGGCATACGTTGTGCCGTCGAACCGTGCGGGCGGGTTGTCACACACGTCACAGTTCTTGCAATCGTGGTCATAACGCTCGTTGAAGTAGTTCAACAGGATGCGGCGACGGCAGACGCTACTCTCGGCAAACTCCTGCATACGCCGCAACTTGTCCATGTTGACTTGGACTTGGCCCGACTGGCGGGCGAACTGCTGCAGTGTAATCACGTCGCCATAGCTGTAGAACATCAATGCCTGGGCTGGCAGACCGTCACGTCCCGCTCGTCCGATTTCCTGATAGTAGCCCTCGATGTTGCGAGGCATGTTGCTGTGGATGACATAGCGCACGTTGCTCTTGTCGATGCCCATGCCGAAGGCGATGGTCGCACACACCACCTTCAAGTCGTCGTTGATGAAGTCGCGTTGAATCTGTTGTTTATCCTTCACGCTCATGCCAGCATGGAAGGGGCGGGCCTGGATGCCCACGGCCGTGAGTTTCTGAGCCATCTTCTCAGCATCGATGCGACGCAGACAGTAGATGATGCCGCTCTCGCCTTGGTGCAGGTTAATGAACTGCACGATTTGGCGGAACTTCTGCTTGCCGGTAGAGCCTTGCACGACGTTGAGCGAGATGTTGGGGCGGTCAAATGAACTGATGAACAACTGAGCATGGGGCGTGCCCAGCTGGCGGGCGATGTCATCGCGAGTAATGCGGTCGGCTGTTGCGGTGAGTGCCATAATGGGTACACTGGGGAAGCGCTGCTTGAGCGTCCCCAACTGGGTGTACTCGGGGCGGAAGTCGTGGCCCCACTGTGAGATGCAATGGGCTTCATCGACTGCAAACAGGCAGATGCGGTCGGTGATCGTTGAGGACCAGCGGTCAATCTCGGTGAGCAGTTTCTCGGGTGAAATGTACAGCAACTTGACCTTGCCATGCATGAGTAGATCAACGGTCTGGCGGTTTTCGGTCTCGCTTTTCTCGCTGTTGAGGGCCAGGGCGGGGATGCCATTCTGCTGCAGGGCGTCGATCTGGTCGTTCATGAGTGCCAGCAATGGAGAAATCACGATGGCGAAGCCCTCGTCGCTCATCAAGCCTGGAATCTGGTAACACAAGGACTTGCCGCCGCCCGTGGGCATGAGCACGATACTGTCGCCGCCATCAAGCGTGTGGTTGATGATGTCCCATTGTTGTCCGCGAAAGCTGTCATATCCATAACAGCTCCTCAACAACATCAAGGCCTTCTGCTCACGTGTCATATTCCTAATGCTTAATACGCATTATCCTCCCCCTTGAGGGCGTTCCACACGGTGCGGAAGATGATTTTCAAGTCCAGGAAGAAAGTCCAGTTCTCGGCATACCACACGTCATACTCAACGCGCTTTTCCATCTGCCACAATTCCTCGGTCTGACCGCGGTAGCCGCGCACCTGGGCCCAACCAGTGATGCCTGGCTTGATGGTGTGGCGCAGCATGTACTTGTCGATGAGCTCGCTGTACATTTCGGTTTGGGCCACCATGTGTGGGCGGGGGCCCACGATGCTCATCTCCCCGAGCCACACATTATAGAACTGGGGTAACTCGTCGATGCTCGTGCGACGCAGGAAATTGCCGAACTTAGTCACTCGGGGGTCGCCCTTAGTGGCCTGGAGCGTGTCGCTGTCGGCATTGATGCGCATGGTGCGGAACTTGTAGCAGTTGAAGGCCTGTCCGCGATAGCCGGTACGCTTCTGCACAAAGAAGATGGGTCCCGGTGATGACAACTTGATGCCAATGGCTACCGGGATGATGACCAGGGGTGAGAGGATGAGAACGATTGTCGATACCAGCAGGTCAAACGCACGCTTGACAAGACGGTTGATGGGGTTCTTCAAGGGGTAGGGGTGAACAGCCAGGATGGGCACGTCACCTACCGAGCTGAGCTCGAACTGGCGGGTCACTGTTCTGCCAAACTGCGGAACGTAATAGAAATCAACGGCATTGTTGTCGGCAATGCGGATCATGCGCGACACGTTATGGTTATCCTCGATGTCTGGCACGGCACAGAACATCTCATCGACCTGGTGGGTCTTGACAAACTGCTCCACGTCGTCAAGGGTGCCCTGATAGGCTGCCGATGCCGAGCGGGCCTTGGGATTGTTGTCAAAGAAGCCCACAATGTGGTAACCATAGCCCTGATCGGCAAGCATCTCGTTGATGAGACGCACGCCCACCGTACCGCCACCGATGACGATGACGCGCTTGAAGTTAAAGCCCTGATTGCGGTAAATCTTGAGCACCTGGCGGGAAAGTACCCACCATGTGGCAAGAACAATGAAGAACAGGGCATAGAACAGTAGCACGGGCCTCCACGGGACATCA
Organism: uncultured Prevotellaceae bacterium; assembly: GCA_947165675.1. Lineage (GTDB taxonomy): Bacteria > Bacteroidota > Bacteroidia > Bacteroidales > Muribaculaceae > Sodaliphilus. The sequence continues at coordinate 37,909 of CAMVBJ010000013.1, read as the reverse complement.
TGGGCGCTGATAAATGTGGTGAGCGTGATGAAAATTCCCGCGTGGGTTAGCACGAGTTTCAAGGCTTGCCCCACCACGCGTTCGGCATAGAATGCGCGGCGTTCGTGGATGCTGCTGTAGAAATAGACACACACCATCATTGCCACGTTGAGCACAAGCCACATAGGGCGGGAATACAGGAAACTGCTGCCAGTCGGTATCGAATCTTGGAACAGCATCATGGATGCGAAAAACGTCAGATTGGCAATCAGCATATCGATAATGCTGAATACCAGTCTGATGAATTGCCCATATCGGCCCTTGCTCTTCATGAAATGGTGTTAATGGCGGGTTGGTGATGAAACATTACCGTGGCTTGGGGGCTGGTTTGCCCCCAATGCTCTGGGTAATGAAATGGTTTATTGTGATGGAATGCTTGTCACAACGTGTTTAGGCGTTGTCCAAGTCTTTAATCTTCTGCTCGAGCTCGGCGATTTCGTCTTTGAGACGTGCGATGCGGCGCTCCATCTCTTGAACCAGCGAGTTGCCGCTCTTGGTGTTGGCGGTTAAAAAGCCCATGTTGTTCTCAAAGGTCTTTAACTCGCTCATGCGCTGTTCGTAGTTACGCACGAGGCGGTCACGCTCGCTCAGTCCACGGTCGCTGCCACCCTGGCGGGGGCCACGTGATCCGCTGTCGCCACTGGGTCGTGAGCCACGCATGTTCAGTGTCTCAAACGCCTTGTCGATCAACTCGCGGTACTGGGCATAGATCTTATCTTTCTCCTTGAATGGAACGTGGCCGATGGTCTGCCAGCGGTCCATCAGGTCGCGAACGGTCTGGGCTGCATCTTCACCAGCCTCTTCGATGGTGGTCTTGAGGGTGGCGATGATTTCCTTCTTGGACTTGAGGTTGTCGTGCTCAACAGCGTGGACATTGACATTCTGTTTCTTCTTCTGCTCAAAGAAGTGGTCACATGCGGCAATGAAGCGTTTCCACACGCTGTCGCTGTATTTCTTGACCACTGGACCGATGGCTTTCCACTCTTTCTGCATCTCGACGAACTTGTCGGTAGCATCCTTCCAGTCTGTGGAATCCATGAGGGCTTCGGCACGCTCACACAGCTCGATCTTCTTTGCTAAGTTGGCACTGAGCTCCTCTTTCATCGATTTGAAAAATTCTGCCTTCTTGCCAAAGAAGTCGTCGCAAGATTTGCGGAAGCGTGCAAACAGAGCGGCATTGGCCTTGCGGGAGGCGAAACCTAACTTCTTCCAGTCTTCTTGCAGGGCGATAATCTGCTTGGTCACCTCGTCCCATTGGGTATAGGTCTTGAGGTTATCGGTCTCAATTGATTCAATCTTCTCGCACAGGGCTGTCTTGGCGTCGGCGTTCTCCTTTTCTTTGCTCTTGCGGGTCTCAAAGAAGGTCTGGTACTTCTTGTTGATTGTACTAGAGGCGGCCTTGAAGCGGGCCCACAGCTCTTCACGCAACTCCTTGGCTACGGGACCGATTTCGCGCCACTCGTTGTGCATCTCCTGCAATTTCCTGAAGGCGGCTACCACGTCGGGATCCTCGTCCAGTGCTTCGGCGTCCTCGCACAGCTGCTGCTTCAATTCAAGGTTCTTCTTGAAGTCATAGTCACGAAGCTCCTTGTTCATCTTCAAGACATCATAGAAGCGTTCAGTGGCACGCTGGAACTCTTTCCAGACCTCGGTGTCGGCGCTGGGCGGCACATCACCAGTGTCCTTGAAGTCTTGTTGCAGTTGCTTCACGCGGTTGAACTGACGGTTGATGTTATCGGGATCGTTGGCAATCTCGTTGATGAGTTGAATGATCTGGCGTTTCTTTTCGAGGTTGGCTTCACGATTGGCCTCTTGGGCTGCATTAAACTCGGTGCGACGTTCCTTGAGCACGTTGAGCAGTTCTTTGAGGTTGTTCTCGTCGGCATCGTCCGTGGGAGTGAAGTCGCTCTCCTCATTACCATTGGCAAGGAAAGTTTCTTTCTCCTTGGCTATTTCCTCGCGGCGCAGGGCAAAGAATGCGGCCTTGATGGCCTGCACCTCGTCCTTGACTTCCTCGATGGGACGGGCTGCCGCCTCACGCATCAAGTCCACCAATTCGCTCTTGCTCTTGCCTGCAAGATCCATCTTGCCGCTCTTGGACTCTTGGACTGGTCGGTCCTCAACAGGCGCATTGGTTTCCGTGACTGCGGTTTCCTCAACTTTAACTTCTTCATTAACAGCTTCCTGAGCCTCGTTCTGGGGCTCAGTGCTCAAGTTCTGATCTTTCTCGAGATTGTTCATCGATTCAGATTGTTCACGCGGATCCATCATAATTACTTAGTTTAGTTCAAGCGCCATGAGGCGTCTGATGTTCATATTCAAACTCCAAATTTAGGCATTTTTTTGCAATCACAAAGCCATTTCTCAGTTTTTTTTCATTTTTTCTCTCTTTTTTCTAAAAAAAGAGGACTTACAAGCCTCGATTGGCTTATAAGTCCATGTCTTAGCAGGATTTTTGTTCCTGTTTTCTATTGCCGTGATGATTAAAGTACGGTGGCCTTGATGATCTTGATATCATTGACGGGGCGGTCGGCACGACCAGTTTCGGCGCTCTGGATCTTGTCCACAACGTCCATTCCCTCGATGACCTCGCCGAAGACGGTGTACTGGCCATCGAGATGGGGTGTTCCACCCACGCTGGTGTAGGCATTAATCTGCTCGTCGGTCATCGCCGATGTGGATTGTGCGGCCTCAGCCTCGGTGAGATGATTGAGCTCGTTCTCCAACTCCTGCATTCCGGCGATGTCCTTATTGCGTCGCATCTCCTCTATCTTGCTACGGTTCTCGTTCAACAAGCGGAGGAAGATGTCTTGTTTCTTCATGTCAACCAGGCGCTGGGACATCTTCTTCAACTCGTCGCTGCCATAGATTTTGCCTGTCACGATGTAGAATTGGCTACCACTGCTGCGGCGTTCGGGGTTCACCTGATCACCGGTGCGGGCAGCCGCCAGGGCACCGCGCTTGTGGAAGTACTTAGGATAGACAAACTCGGCTGGAATCGTGTAGCCGGGGTCTCCATCGCCCAGCATGTCATTGGGGCCAGCGGTCTTGGAATTGCCGTCTCCGGTCTGGATCATGAAATCCTTGATCACGCGGTGGAAGAGCACGCCGTCATAGTAACCCTCCTTTACCAACTTAATGAAGTTGTCACGGTGCAGAGGTGTCTCGTTGTAAAGCTCGACAACGATGTTTCCCATCGAGGTCTCTAATTTCACTTTTGTCATCTTGTTGCCTTTGGTTTGCTTGTTGGCGGTAGCAGGTGTGTTGCTGAGCATGTCGTTGGCCGAGCACGTCATGAGGGTGAAGGCCAGCATCACAACCGATAAAATAAATTGCTTGGTCATAATCATTGATTATTTGAATATCCAGGCTCCGAACCCGAAGTTCTCGGCTTCTTATCACATCAGATGCCAACGGGGTAGAGCCTCTTGTAAATGCGGCGGAAGTTGTCGTCGGTGGCACTTAACTCGGCAGCATGCTCCTTAAAGTCATCGCCCCACAGTGATGCGGCGAGATAAGACAGATATACATGAGCCCGGTCCTTTTCAATCGCGGCCTTAACGAGCATGTCGATGCTCGATGCGTACTTGTCGCGGTCGATAGCATTAAGGTAGCGTGCGGTGCTCACGACAAACTGACCCGTGCGGTCCTTCAAGATCATGTTATCCACCAGTGCAGGCATGTCCTCATCGATGGAGCCCATGTTGTTGGCGATGTACTCATAGGTTAACAACCCATTAGTGTCGTCGTCAAGTAATTTTTTAGTATTATTGTCCATTATAATCAGCAATATGGTTTATTTACAATTGGCAAAGATAATGCTTTTTTCATATACACCACACATTTATCATGAAAAATCATGTTCCCAAGATTAAACCATAATAATGTGTAACACACCGATAATACCTTTAAAATTAGGTGATGTAAAGCGTTAGGATGTTCGGTGCAGACGATGAGGTCAATAATCTGTAATGAAAAGTGGCCGTTTTTATTGCAAAATGTAAAAGATTTAACAAATATAGCCCTCAAAAATAAAATAATGTATTTTTTGAAGCCATTTGTGCTAAAAATTGGCTTAAAATCACTACCTTTGCACCGCAAAAAGCGAAAATTATAAATATTTGCAAATATATTCAATTAACAAGAAGTAAATGAAAGCGATTTACACTTTTGGTAACGGTCAGGCAGAAGGCCGTGCCGACATGCGAGACCTGTTGGGTGGCAAGGGCGCAAACCTTGCCGAGATGAACTTGATTGGCGTGCCTGTTCCCCCGGGCTTTACCATCACTACCGAAGTTTGCCGTCTCTATAACGAGAAAGGTCGCGAGGCCGTTGTGGCAATGATCAAGGACGACGTGAAGAAGTCGATCGAGCACATCGAGAGCTTGACAGGCAACAAGTTTAACGATCCCAGCAATCCCCAGCTGGTATCGGTTCGCTCGGGAGCCCCCGTGTCGATGCCGGGTATGATGGACACCGTCCTGAACTTGGGTATCAACGATGCTGTGGCCGAGACTCTGGCTCAGAAGTCCGGTAACCCTCGCTTTGCATGGGATAGCTACCGTCGCTTTGTACAGATGTACGGTGACGTCGTACTGGGCATGAAACCTACCAACAAGACCGATATCGACCCCTTTGAGGCGATCATCGAGGACGTGAAAGAGAAGAAGGGCGTGAAGTTTGACACCGATCTTGATGTGGATGACCTCAAGGAACTGGTGAAACGCTTCAAGGCTGCTGTCAAGGAGAATACGGGTAAGGACTTCCCCACCGATGCTTATGACCAGTTGTGGGGTGCTATTTATGCCGTGTTTGATAGCTGGAACAACGACCGAGCTATCCTGTACCGCCGCATGAACCAGATTCCCGAGGAATATGGAACTGCTGTTAACGTGCAGGCCATGGTCTATGGTAACATGGGTAACAACAGCGCCACGGGTGTTTGCTTCTCGCGTGACGCCGGCACTGGTGAGAACCTGTTCAACGGTGAATACCTGATCAATGCTCAGGGCGAAGATGTTGTGGCTGGTGTCCGCACCCCGCAGCAGATTATGACCGAAGGTAGCCGTCGATGGGCCAAGTTGCAGGGAATCAGCGAGGAAGAACGTGCTGCCAAGTACCCCTCCCTCGAAGAGTCGATGCCCGAATGCGCTAAGCAGCTTGTTGACATCCAGCAGAAGCTTGAGGAGCACTACCACGACATGCAGGATATGGAGTTCACCATCCAGGATGGAAAGCTATGGTTGCTCCAGACGCGTAATGGTAAGCGCACTGGCGCTGCTATGGTGAAAATCGCCATGGACTTGCTGCGTGAGGGTGCTATCGACGAGAAAACCGTCATCAAGCGCATGGAACCCGGCAAGCTCGACGAGCTGCTGCACCCCGTGTTTGACAAGGCGGCTGTTAAGAGTGCCAAGGTTATGGCTAAGGGTCTTCCCGCAAGTCCCGGTGCCGCAACGGGCCAGATTGTGTTCTTTGCCGATGACGCCGAGGAGTGGGCATCGCGCAAGAAGAAAGTCATCATGGTTCGCCTGGAGACCTCTCCCGAGGATCTGCGCGGTATGAGCGTGGCTCAGGGTATTTTGACCGCTCGTGGTGGTATGACTTCTCACGCTGCAGTTGTTGCTCGTGGTATGGGCAAGTGCTGTGTTTCGGGCGCTGGTGAAATCAAGGTTGACTACAAAGCTCGCACCGTCGAGATGGGTGGCAAGACCTATAAGGAGGGTGATTGGATTTCGATTAACGGTAGCACTGGTGAGGTTTATGACGGCCTTGTAGCTACTGTTGACGCCGACTTGAGTGGCGACTTTGCCGCTGTGATGAATCTTGCAGAGAAGTACAGCAAGATGGACGTTTATACCAATGCCGACTCGCCTCGTGACGCCAGTGTGGCTCGCAAGTTGGGTGCACACGGTATCGGCTTGTGCCGCACCGAGCACATGTTCTTTGAGGGTGACCGCATTAAGGCCATGCGTGAGATGATCATCGCTCCCGATGAGGCTTCGCGTCGCATTGCCTTAGCCAAGTTGCTCCCGCTGCAGCGTGGCGACTTCGAGGGTATCTTCGAGGCCATGGACGGCTATGAAGTAACCATCCGCTTGCTCGATCCTCCCTTGCATGAGTTCGTTCCCCATCAGCTCGAGACCATGCGCGAGCTCGCCGAGCAGACGGGTCGCACCCTTGAGGAGGTGAAGCTCGTGTGTGATGGACTTGAGGAGTTCAACCCCATGCTGGGACACCGCGGATGCCGTCTGGGTAACACCTATCCCGAGATCACCGAGATGCAGGCACGTGCCATCATCGAGGCCGCCCTTAATGTCAAGGCTAAGGGTATTGACGTTCATCCCAAGATTATGGTTCCCCTAATTGGCGTGAAGAACGAGATTCAGATGCAGGCCGACATCATCAACGAGACGGCACAAAAGGTATTTGCTGAGCGTGGCGCCACCGTTGCTTATAAGGTGGGAACCATGATTGAGATTCCGCGTGCAGCTCTTGTTGCAGACCAGATTGCTCAAGTGGTTGACTTCTTCTCCTTCGGTACCAACGACTTGACTCAGATGACCTTTGGCTACTCGCGTGACGACGCCGGCAAGTTCCTTGCTATCTACAAGAACTTGGGCATCTTGAAGGTTGATCCGTTTGAGGTACTTGACCAGGAAGGCGTTGGTCAGCTCGTTGAAATGGCTACCAAGAAGGGCCGTGCTACCAAGCCCGAGCTCAACGTCGGTATCTGTGGTGAGCATGGTGGTGAGCCCAGCAGCGTGAAATTCTGTGCGTCGCTTGGCATGAACTACGTTTCCTGCTCGCCCTACCGCGTGCCCATCGCACGCCTGGCTGCCGCGCAGGCCGCAGTAGAGGCCGAGTAAGCCGACTCTGATATCATTATAAAGTAAAGGGACCTGTCCGCATGGGCAGGTCCTTTTTTAGTCTTCAGAAGAAGGCTTCCGACGATTATTGACTAAAAACGTCGCATAATATGCGATAATTTGTGGTTTTATTTGTCGATTCGGAATTATATTTTTATCTTTGTCGCAGAATTTGCGACGTTAATCGCTGTTTTATGTTGCACAAAGTACGAATACGTTATGTATATACACGAAAGAGACAATTGGACAAACTTCCGTTGGGACACGTCCCAGGTGTCACTCCTTCAGGAAAAAGTATTCCGTAAGCAGGGCTTGCTATATGGCAGGTTGAGTTCGCTGGGATTTGACAGCAAACTGCGTGCAATGGCAGAGAACCTGACATACGATGTAGTATATTCTTCGGAGATAGAAGGCATACGGCTGAACGTTGATCAGGTTCGTTCTTCCATTGCCCGAAAACTTGGGATTGAGAACGTGAAATATACTGCACCTTCGCACTATGTTGACTCCGTTGTAGGTGTCATGCTCGAAGCGGTGCAGCATTATGATTTGCCTCTCAGTAAAGAGAAACTGTGTGCTTGGCAAGCAGCTTTCTTTCCAACAGGCTATAGCGAAGGCAGCCAGATAGAAATAGGTCAGTACCGCACAAACGAGGAGCATATTGTCAGCGGAATGTTTGGGCGCGAGAAAATCCACTATATTGCTCCTTCTCCAGACCGTGTTGAAACGGAGATGGAAAAGTTTCTCGCCTGGTTTGATGACGAGGAGCCTGTGAGTAGCGTCATCCGTTCTGCTATTGCCCATTTCTGGTTTGTGAGCATTCATCCCTTCGAGGATGGCAATGGCCGGTTGGCCCGCATCCTTTCAGACATGCTTCTTGCTCGTGGTGAGAAGAGCGAGTTCCGTTTCTATAATGTTTCATCACAGATTAACAAGGACAAGAATCACTACTACGAGATTCTGGAGCGTATGCAGCATGGCGATGGCGATATAACGGAGTGGTTGGTGTGGTACATGCAGAAATTGGTGGATGCACTCGACGAGGCTGACACCATCGTCACTACCATCTTGAACAAGAGCTTCTTCTGGCAGAAGGCATCGGCAGTACCAATGACCGAACGTCAGACCCAGATGCTCAATCTCTTTCTTGACGGCTATGAGGCAAAGATAACATCAAAGACATGGGCAACATTGGCAAAGTGCTCGAAGGACACTGCCATACGTGACATACAGGATCTTGTGGATAAGAATATCCTGATAGAAGACATTCCCGGAGCCAAACGTCCAAGTTACTCCATCGTCTATGATGCTGAGGACATGACGCAATTCTTCACGGATGTAAACATTGTTGAAGAGAATGGCATTCCATATCTCAATGCTTTATATAAAGGTAAGAAAACTATCTGCGAAAGAATTTTAAGGCTCGATGCAGACAGATACCAGAAAGGCGATTTGCCATTATCCAATCTGCTCAGCAAATACTGCTCGTTTATGGTTGCAGGCAATATAGAAAAGAATAACATCTAAATCGGAATTTAACATGAAACTGAACTTATGTTATAAGAACATTCATATTGGTGCAATAGCTACTTTTTATATCATAGCCTTATTGGTGCGCCTGATATCATTGCTTGTCGTCAACAAGTTCCCCTCAATTGAAACGAACTATGCACTTCAAGTTTCGGCAGCACTTGCCACGGGGCTCGGTCCTGCTATCGGAGCATTGGTGGTTATGCTCGTCTTCAAACGTAAAACTGAATACACTCTCTTGGGCAAGTCTGCCTGGAAATCCATTGCGACTTTAGTTGTACCATGTATTGTGTTTGGCATTATCGGTGGATGGGACTTGGGCGTGACGTGTTTGGTGGCATTTACATATGGGTTATTGGAAGAATTCGGTTGGCGAGGATTTTTACAATATGAACTCAGGAAATTACCTGTGTGGCAATATGTGCTTATCATCACGGTGATGTGGTTTCTATGGCATTTGGATTTAAACCTGCGAAGTGTTTTGCCATTCTTCCTGCTTCTGCTTTTCGCTTCATGGGGAATAGGAAAGGTGGTGAGTGAAACCCATTCATTGCTATTGTGCGCTGCATTCCATGGCATTGCGAATTTCTCGAAACGTGACCTGTTTTCTGACACTAGGTTCACCGTGGCTTTTATCGGCGTAATCGTCTTTTGGATAGTTATGTGGTATTTTGTTGGTATTTCCCCAAAACAGCAAGGTAGAGAACAATAAATTCCAATTTAGCAAAATACATGAATATGACATAGAAAGAGATTTTTCTGCTGTAAAAACACGTTTATCGTTGCTATGAGCGTGTAAAAGCGTGCAGAATGTGTCGCAAAGGAGTCACCAATAGTTTATAAAGAGCTTGTGACGCGTTGATTATCAATATTTGTTAGCCACTGGGTGAGTCGCAGTCGAGGCCGAGTAAGCCGACTCTGATATCAATATAAAGTAAAAGGACCTGTCCGCATGGGCAGGTCCCTTTACTTTATTATATGTTTGATGATTTACTGGATTGCCTCGGCGAGTTTAGCTGCAAGGGCGTCACCAGTGAGGCCACGCGACAAGATGGTGCCATCGGGGCCGAAGATGATGATGTGGGGGATGCTCTTGATGCCGTACAGGTCGGTAGGCTCGGTCAACTTGTGATTACCGATGATGACGGGCCAGGTGATGTTGAGCTCCTCGATGGCCTTGCGGGTATCCTCGGGGGTATCCCACACTGCGATGCCCACAACGTCAAACTTATCGCCATATTGGTTCTTGAGGGCCTGTAATTTGGGAATCTCGGCGCGACAAGGCGGACACCAGCTGGCCCAGAAGTCGGCAATGACGACTTTGCCCTTGCCAACGTAGTCCGACAGTTTCTGCTTCGCTCCATCCTCGGCTACTACCTCAAAGTCGGTAAATTTCTTGCCCTCGGCGGTGATGGTCAGTTGTCGGGCGGCATTTTTAGCCTTGTCGATGCGCTTCAGTTGAGCGTATTGAGCTGGTGCTTCTTTGAGCAGAGCATCGATGTCGGCCACGCTCAGGTCCTTATACATTAAATAATTGCAGAAAGCCCAAGGACCGATGGCGTTATCTTTATTGTCCTGGTAGAGTTTCATCAAGCCCTCGGCATATCGGGCATCGTTCTCGGCCTCGGTGAGGGTAGAGTCATCTGCAATCTGCTGCATCTCTTTGCTCCATGCTGCAATCTTGTCATTCAGGGGACTGACTGCGCTACCCTCGGCAATGTTCAGTTTTACCTCGCCTGGCTCGATGACGAAACCGTAAGGGTTCCCTCCGACATACAGTCGTGCAAAAAATCCGCCATTGGCATCTCCCTCAAAGGTGCACACACCATTCTCGACTGTGGCTGTGGCGATGGTATCGCCTGAATCATAGTTGGTCAAGAAGGCGGTCTCGCCATTATTATTGTCATCGGGCATAGTTACAGTCAGCTTGTAGCCCTTGCTGCATGATGTGAGCAGCACCAGAGTGGTTAAAAATAATGCTATCTTCTTCATTGTTGTCTTTTGTTTAAGGGTTAGTCTGGATTACTCCTTGATGGCTCGGTAGATGAGCGTGTTAATGTGAGAACGGGCACTGATGCGGCCAAAGTTCGGGTTATTGCGCGTGGGGCTCACACGGTTGCTCAGGAAGATGTAGAACATGTCATTCTTGGGATCCACCCAAAAGCAAGTACCTGTAAATCCGGTGTGACCGTAGGTCTCAGGTGTAGCCTCGGCACAAGTGTTGCTGGCCGAGGGATTGCCCACAACGGGCTTGTCAAAGCCCAAACCGCGATGACTGTTGGGACTCTTCTGGGTCGTGAAAGTCTCGACTGTTGATGCCTTCAACAGGCGTGTGCCACCATAGGTGCCGCCATTGAGCCACATCTGGAACAACTTGGCCAGGTCATTGGCGTTACTGAACAATCCCGCATTGCCCTGAACACCACCCGAGAATGCCGCTAACTCGTCGTGGACATAGCCATGTATGTGCTGTCGACGCAGGTAGGTATCCTTCTCTGTATATGCGATCTCGTCGAGTGAATACTTGCTCAAGGGACGGTACATCGTGTGGTAGGCCCCCAGAGGAGCAAAGATGTAATTGTTCACGTAGTAGTTGAGTGGCGAGTGGGTCATGCGCTGCACGGCATCGGCCAGTAACGAGAAGTTGCAGCAACTATACAAGTATTTCTTCTTGCCGAGCTTGGCGTGATAGATGCGGTTCATGACAGAGTCGTATGTCACACGTCCACCCCAGATGCCATCGGCAATGGCGATGTTAAACTTGTCGGTCTTGTGGGTCGAGAGAATGTCGGTGCGCAGTTTCGCGTCCTTGTGTCCCCATGCACCGTTCATCACCTTGATGGGATGGGTGGCATCCTCGGCCCCAGCGATGAGCACGCCACTATAGGTGTTGGGATCCATCATCATCTGCCACATGTTGAGCGATGCAGGCATGCCTGTCTCATGATACAACAGGTCGCGGAAGGTGATATCCTCCTTGTCGCCGTCACGCAGGCCAGGTATATACTGACTTGCCTTGTCATCGAGACGGAACTTGCCGTCGTCATAGGCTTTCATCACGCCACTGATAGTACCAGTGGCCTTGGACACCGATGCGAGCCCAAACAGTGTATAATCGTCAACCTTGACCTTGCTGCTGTAGTCAATGGTGCCAAATGATCCCTTGTAAACCACCTTGCCGTGGCGGGCTACAATTACTTGGCAACCAGGGAATGCATGCTGTTGTACACCCAGACGGCACACCGAGTCGATTTGAGCTGTCAAGCGGTTATCCAGACCGACCTCGGCTGGAATCGAGTAACCCAGACGATTGGCGGCATAGTGAATGCCATGACCCGCATCAAAGCGTGTTTTCTTGCCCTTGAAACTGAGTGACACTGGCAGATTGCCGTTGGCAGCGTTGCCACCGAAGATAGTCTGTGCGGCATAGTCCTCGGCAAGCGTGGAGTTCTGATAGGTGAGCACCACAGCCTTGACGTGCTTGTGGGTAATGGCATTGCCATAATTCTTGATGTCATAGGGTTTGCTGGTGATCACTGCGATTACATTCTTGCACTTCTTGGCCACGGTTTCGAGGGCAGCACGATTGGTCTCGTTGTCCTCACCGACTTCAACAATGATGGTGTTAAAATGTCCGTCGTGCAGTTGCTCGGCGAGTTTGCTTGCCGAGCCAGCCTTGGCCAAGTCAAAGCGCTTAACCTCGGCATAGTCGGCGCAGCGACGTGTGAACTTGCTCTCTGTGCCAGCCTCGTTACCTATAGTAGCGACAGCGATGTGGCGACTCTGCAGGTTGTGAATAGGCAGGATGTTGTCGTTGTTCTTGATGACGGTAATGCTGCCAGCGGTGAGTTGGCGCTTGAGCACCTCGGCCCGTTGTGAGTTGATGTCACTGGTCAGGTTGGATGTGTTCACGTGCTGAGGGCTGGTGAGGCCCAGAGCGTACTTGTAGCGCAAGATTTTCTTGCAACGTTCATCGATGACGCTTTGGCTGATCTTGCCGTTGGCAATGGCTGTTTTGATGGCTGCGATTTCGTCACCGATGTTTTCGGGCATGAGCAGCACATCGTTGCCAGCAATCAGGGCGTTGACACAAGGGGATCCATTAAGCATCTGTGTAGCACCTTTCATGTTAAGGGCATCGGTAAAGACAAGGCCATCGAATTTCATCTCCTCGCGCAGTAGGTTGGCCACGCAATCGTGGGACAAACTTGTGGGGGACTTGCCTCCATCAATCGAAGGCACGAGCAGGTGAGCTGTGAGGATGCCGCTCAGTCCGGCATCGATAAACTTGCGGAAGGGGACCAGCTCGCATGTGTTGATCTCCTGGAGGGTTTTCTTGATAATGGGCAGGGTCTTATGGGAGTCCTCGCTCGAGTTGCCATGACCGGGGAAGTGCTTGCCCACTGCCATCACACCGCCATCTTCCAGACCACGGCCAAAGGCGATGGCATGTCGTGCCACCAGCTCGGGACTTTCACCGAAGGAACGGTCACCGATGACAGGATTTAACGGGTTGTCGTTGACATCAAGCACGGGCGCAAAGTTCACCTGGATGCCCATGCGGCGGCACTGGCGTGCCACCTCCCGGCCATATTCATACAGGAGCATGTCGTCATCCAATGCGCCCAGGATGAGATTGCGTTGGAAGTTGGGGACCTCTTTGAGCCTCATCCCCAGTCCCCATTCACCGTCAATAGTGATCATCAAGGGGATAGTGGCAAGAGACTGGCCCAGGTTGGTGATCTCAGCTTGTTCGGCAATGGTGCTGTTCTCGTAGATGAGTCCGCCCACCAGGTTCTGGGTAACAAGACGTCGTACAAGTTCGCGTGTGGCATCATCGCTCTTGGGCGTGACAGCGGCAACGATGAGCTGACCGATGCGGGCATCGGATGACAGCGTGTTGAACACGCTGTCCACCCACTGGTTCATTGCTGCCTGATCCACATGATTGAACAGGTTGGGTAACTTGTTATTGCCACGCGCCATAGCACTCAATGAGAGTGCCATGGCGATGACTGCCAGTATAATATGTTTGAATTTGGTCATTTTATGTGATTAAAGAAATTGTCAAAACTGAATACCTAAAACCTATTTTTCTTGAATTCTCACCTCGTCGGTGGCATTGATTTTCTTGCCTTGGGCTTGCAGGTTCTTGACGTAGGTTATGATGTGGTTGCCGTACTTCTGGGTATCAACAAACAGGCGCTTACAGCTCTTCAGGGGAGTCATGTAGTCACCGCCGTTGGCAAGGTAATCGATCGTGGCGACGATGTAGGTCTTCTTGGGGTCGATTTTTTTGCCCTTGATGGTCGCCTTGATGAGCTCACCCTTCTTGTTGTAGGTGGCGCGCAACTCCTTGCTCACGGCATCGCCTCCACGTCCACACATCAGCTTAATGCTCTCAATCAATGTGGTGCCAGACATTTCAAGCACAACAAAACGGTTGTCAAAGGGGAACATGGATCCGAGGGTACCTTCAGTGACAGTGCCCTGTGGCATATCCACGCGGATGCCGCCCTTGTTCATGATGGCGCAATCTATATTCTTGATGCCAGACAGTTCTTTGGTAATGTCCATCGCCGCGTCGCTCACCCAATTCTGTGCTGCGTGACTGGAATTCTTCATGAAGCGGGCACTGGTTCCTATAGGGTTGTTCATGATGCTGTCCACTCCATGACGATAATGGTCGAGCCACTCGTTCATGGCTGTATATCTGCTCGCCGCTTCGTCCCAACTGGCGTCAACGGGGATGTGGTTATACACAATCTTGCCTGTTTCCAAATCCAGATCATAGGTGGCTACCAGCTTGCCGCTCTTGCCGTTCTGGCCGATGGGAATCAATTTTCCATCAGCATTGGCGATGCGATCCATGCCGCTACCAGGTGTGACGGTGGTATGGGAGTGGGAACTGATGACCATGTCGATGTAATGGCTGTGCCCGATGATGAGGGTGTCATTGGGCTCGGTGGGCTCATAGCTGCTGTAGCCAATGTGAGATACCATGATGGCATAGTCCACGCCTTGAACCTCCTTGAGGTAGTGGGCGGTAGCGTCAGCTACATCTGGTGCAAAGCGATAGCCCAAGTCTTTACAGTTCATGTCGGCAATCAGGCCCGCAGGGTTGACATTGATGCCGAAGAATCCGATGCGCTTGTCACCGACGGCTTTGATCCAGTAAGGTTGGAACAGCCCGTCGAGTGGCGTGGCGCTGAAGTCGTAGTTGGCGCTCATCTTTACGGCATCAACATTGCGATAATGGGCTGCCAGCTCCTCCATTCCGTTGTCAAATTCATGGTTTCCCAGGATAATTGCATCATAGCCCAAGGTATCCATCAGTGCGTATTCCACCTCGCCACGGTAGAGCGAGAAGAATAAAGTGCCCTGAACGGCATCTCCGGCATGAATCAGCACAGTGTTGGGATTATTGGCGCGCAGCTTGTCATAGATGGCGCGACGCCTTGCCACACCACCGGTGCCGTCGCTGACGGGATCAATCTGGCTGTGGGTGTCATTAACTGCGATAATCATTAGGTGCTCGGCACGCACGGTGGGAATTACCATCAGCGCACACAGGCACAGGAGCATGAAGTTGCGGAATATTGCCATAATCGTATAATTGAGTTTAATGTTAAATTTCTATTAACCGACAAAGTTACTATAAAGTTTTCAGTTTTTGACCCTCGGTTTTCAGTTTTTTGAGGTAGTATAGAAATGGGAATCCGATAGGTCCGTTGGTCATTAAACAATCAAGGCTGCCCACAGGTGACAGCCTTGACAGTTTAATGGTCATGCTTATTTCGCTTTTTTAGCGGGTGCTTTCTTCTTGGCGGGTGCCTTTTTAGCAACGGATTTCTTGGTTGACTCTTTCTTGTCCACAGGCTTATCCTTGACAGGCTCGGTTGGCTCGTGGTCGATGGGGAAATCACCAGTGGTGTCCTTGACGATGTTGTTGCGCATCAGCTCAACCTCGCGGTGCAGCTTCTCGATTTCCTGCTCCTGGTTGCGGATGGTCAATAGCAGTGAGTTCAACTCCTCGTTGTCGATGCTGGTGGGGTACTGCTCCTCGACGCGTGTCATAAAGTCGCTCAGCACGTTCATGTAGTTGGTGAATGCCGTGTAGGGCGAGTCGTAGGGGCTGTAGTGGCTATGTACAGAGCCATCATCGTTGTGCTTGGTGGACATGTAGAAGAAGTGGTCACTTGCTTGCAGATAATTCCAGTCTTGCTTAATGCGGCGGTCGGTGCACAGGCGTACGCGTTCACCGATGGAGTACAACTTCTTGACGGCTTCCTGCTGCAAGGTGTTGCCCAGCCAGGCGCTGGTATCGCGTGCCGCGTCGGTCCAGGACATGGGGTAGGGCACAGCGAGCTCGGCTACAGGCTTGAACTTGGCAACCACCTCGCTCGGGGTCCAGAACTGGATGTCGTTCTCGGCTGCAAAGCGGGGCAGGGCCTTAATGAACTCGAAGATACCGCTTTCACGTGGCTGGAGCTCGCCCAGCGCATCATAATTCATGAACAGGTTGACTAACTGTTCCTCCTGGGGCAACTCGTTGATCCAGTGGATGTACTTGTCGGCCGTGAGAGGATAAGAAGCCCACTCGGGGTTGCTGAAGCGGAACGAGATGTCGTCACTGAGTTTGCCGTTCTTCAACAGTAGCTTGAGCTTGGGAGCCGAGGCACTGCTGTAGAGGAAATTGGGTGAACGCCAGCCCAGCACGTGCTTGGCATCGGCGGTGATAGCGGCCTTGAAGCCCATGGCATAGACCATCGAAGCGATGTCATCGTCATAGATGAGCTCGGTGTTGCGGAACACCTTGGGTTTCTGGCCAAAGAGTTGTTGAATCTTTTCGTCGTGGGCCTTGACCTGTGCGACAAACTCGTCGGCATCATAGAGTGATGACAAACTGTGGGCATAGGTCTCGCTCAGGAATTCTACACAGCCCGTCTGGGCCAGCTCCTTCATCGAGTCGATAAACTCGGGGACATATTGCTCAAGTTGCTCCAGAGCGGTACCGCTGATCGAGAAGGCCACCTTGAACTTCTTACCGTTCTCGCGGATCATGTCGAGCAGCATCTGGTTGGCGGGCAGGTAGGATCGCTGGGCGATGCGTGTAATGATGTCATCGTCCGCAAAGTCATCGTAATAGTAGTGGTCATTACCGATGTCAAAGAAACGGTAGTGCTTCAGGCGAAATGGCTGATGGATCTGGAAATAAAAACAAATCGCTTTCATATATTGTTCGTTTTAAGTTGTCGGTTTTAAGTTTTTAGTAAGATTACTCATGCCTGATGACTATCGGTTGATGAGGCGACGATAGATGTCGATGACCTTGGCACCGGCTTTGTCCCAGGTAATCTGGTTGACCTCGGCAAGACCCTGGTTGCGCAACTCGTTGTACATCGCAGGATACTTGATAATGCTGTAGATGGCATCAGCCATGGCATTGATGTCCCAGTAGTCGATCTTGATGACATTGTCAAGGATTTCGGCACAACCACTCTGCTTGCTGATGATAGATGGCACGCCCATCTGCATTGCCTCCAGTGGGGATATGCCGAAGGGTTCACTTACCGATGGCATGATGTACACGTCACTGGCCTTGAGCATCTCATACACCTGCTTACCCTTGAGAAAGCCGGTGAAGTGGAATCGGTCGGCGATATCTCGCTTGGCAGCAAGGCGGATCATCTTGTTCATCATGTCACCACTGCCAGCCATGACAAACTGCACGTCGTTGACCTTGTGCAGAACTTGGGCGGCAGCCTCGACAAAGTATTCAGGCCCCTTCTGCATCGTGATGCGACCCAGGAAGGTGACGACCTTGTTCTGCTTGCCGGGGGGCACGGGCAGGTTGAGCAATTCCTCACTCAGGGGCTCGACGGCATTGTGTACTGTGGTCACCTTGTCGGGGCTGATGCCATACTTCTCGATGACCGTGCGGCGCGTCAGGTTGCTCACGGTGATGATGTGATCGGCATGGTTCATACCATCTTTCTCGATGCTGAACACCGTCGGGTTGACGTTCCCGCGAGAGCGGTCAAAGTCGGTAGCATGCACGTGGATCACCAGGGGCTTGCCTGTCACCTGCTTGGCGTGGATGCCGGCAGGGTAGGTGAGCCAGTCGTGGCTGTGGATGATATCGCAGTCAATTGTGCGGGCAATGACACCAGCCACGATGCTGTAGTTGTTGATTTCCTCGAGCAGGTTGTCAGGGTAGCGGCCCGAGAACTCGATGCATCCCAGGTCGTTGGTGCTCATGTAATTGAAGTCTCCGTAGATGTGGTCGCGCAGGTCGTAGTACAACTGCGGATTCATCACATTGCCGATGCGGCTCTGCACATAGTCCCAGTTCACGTCGCGCCAGGCCACCGGCGTGCTGTTTGCGCCGATGATGTGGGCAAATTCCTTGGGCTCGTCCCCCCAGGGCTTAGGGATGACAAAGGTGATGTCCATGTCACCATTCTGCCACATGCCCTTGGTGAGCCCGTAACTCGCTGTTCCCAGTCCTCCCAAAATGTGAGGCGGAAATTCCCAGCCAAACATTAATGCTTTCATATCTCTTTCCTCCTCTTTGTTTTTATTCGTCGATGATGTGCAGGTTCTTGAAGGTGCGCAGCACGCGCAGGATGCCGCCCACGTTGGGAGCGAAGCTCACGGCACCACGGCCGATGAAGGGTGGGTTGCCGTCGTAGAGTTCGCTGAGGGAGCCGATGCATCCTTCCTTCATCTCGTCCTCAAAGCCGATCATCATCCTCTCGATGAACGAGATGCTGTTCAGGCCGAACACTCGGATGTAAGCCTTGCTGTAGAAGTCCATCAGCCAGGGTCGGGCACTGCCGGCATAGTAAGCAGTCTGGCGCTCCTCGGGGGTGCCCAAGTACCAAGGAATATATCCATAACTGTTAGGACTAAGGGTGCGCAGCCCCTTGGGGGTGAGCAGCTCGCGGGTGGTAATGTCGAGCACGCGTTTGCGCTGGCGGCGGTCAAGCGGGCTGTAGTCGGTGGCGGCGGCTATGATCATGTTGGGCCTTACACTCAGGTCGGTGTAACTGCCGTTTACATAGTCATACAGGTAACCGTAGTCGGTCATGAACGTATCGATAAAAGCGGGCTTGCACTTGGCGGCAATCTCGTTGCACCGATCCACAAACTCTTTCTCCTGCTCAATCTCACCGAACAATTCTTCCACTGCAAATCGCAGGGCATTGTACCACAAGGCGTTAAATTCCACCAGATAGCCCGTGCGAGGGATGAGTGGAGTGCCGTCGGGGTGGGTGCTGTTCATCCACGATACGGGACGCTTGGTGCCGTCGGTAATGACTAAGCCATTGTTGTCCAGTTTGAGGTTGGGGTGACGGTTATCGGCGATAAAGTTGATCAGGTCCTTGACCAACTGGCCATAGCGCTGGCGGGCGGCTTCGGCATTCAGGTCATGGGCGTATCGCTGTACAGCCCAAATGGCCCACAGTGGAATGTCTGGCAGTTCCAGCCCGTCGAGGTGCTTGTCGAGAGTGCCGTCGCGCATCCAGTCGTTAAGTGCGCGCTGGGCTGTGTCCATTATCAATTCAAAGTCCTGGCGGTGATGTACCGACAGCGTGCAGCCGGGCAAGGCAATGAACTCGTCACGGGCTCGTATCTTGAACCAAGGATAGCCAGCCAGCAGGTAGTGACCCTCTTTGTTGGTGATATAGAACTGCTTGGCACTATTCTTCATGCAGTTGTAGAAGCTGGTGCGGGGCGTGCGAGGCTTGATTTCGTCCTCATACATCTTGGTCAGCGTCCGGGTGTTGACCTCCTCGATTCCTGCTGAGAAGATAAGGGGCTCGCCTTTCTTGATCTCGACCTCAAAATAGCCAGGCACGTAGAGATCCTCGCTGTAGGGGATGCCTCGCTCCTGATCCTTGGTGTACTCGATATTCTTATACCAGTGCGGGTCAAACACAAAGCGAGGTTTGTGATTCATCTGCATGAATAGAGTTGGGTATCCGTCATACATGCAAGTGGCAATGCCGTTGCTGACTTCCTGATAGTCACGGCTGGCGACCGCATTTTCGACACACAGGTCATTGGCGTTACGGAAGGCCAGGAATGGTCTGAACTGCAACGTGGTTACCGAGTGGGCATCCACCAGTGTGTAACGGATGAGGATGCGGTTCTCGTGGGTGATGAAGATCTTTTCCTTCTTGAGGATCACGCCACCCACGCGATAGGTCGTGGTGGGCACGCGCTCGCAGTCATACTCGCGGATGTACTTGTGTCCGTTGGGGCTGTAGGTGTCTCCCTTGTAGCGATGCAGACCCAGGTTGAACGGTGCGCCATGCTGGATGACCGTCTCATCGAGCGAGGACAGGAGCACGTGGTTGTTATCGTCGAGCTCGGGTACGGGAATCACAAGCAGGCCGTGTTGCTTGCGGGTGTTGCAGCCAACAATGGTAGTGCAGTGATAGGCCCCTGATTGATTGGTGCGCAACATCTCCTTGGGCAACGATTGCTCCAAGTTGATCATCAGGTTTTTATCAAATTTTAGATAACTCATTGTTATGTTGTGATTATGTTTATGTTGTTTTTATGAATTATTGCGTGAAGTCAGTTGGAAATTGTTCGGGACACATTTATTTATACGTCATCGGGTAGGGATGGCGGTACGAGGATGCTGATGCCTTTGGACACGTTCTTGATGATGACTTGGGCGGGCATCATCACGGGGTCACCGTCGATGTGCATGATGTCGTCGTGGTCACGCTTGATGATGACACACTTGCCGCGGTAGATGCTCACGTGATGGTCTTGCCCCAGTTGACGCAGGAACAGTCGAGCTCCGATCAACGGACTCTCGACAATATTGAAAGGATGCATGACGGTCACGTCAATGAGCCCGTCCTGCATGGTCGCGCGAGGGGCGATGTAAGCGTTGTTGCCATATTGTGCCGCATTGCAGCAAGCGATGACAAAGGCGCGCTCTTGAAGCTGTACGCCGTCGATGTCGATGGTGTATTGCTGTGGCTTGTAGTTGATGTACTCGGCCAGGGCAGTCTTGATATAGGAGATGAAACCACGGGTGCCCTCGTTGGAAAACTTATAACTCACCGTTGCGTCAAACCCCAGGCCGCAGGTGCAGAAGAACGGTCTGCCATTGACGGTACAGAAGTCAAATCGGGAAACGACACCGTTATTAAGCACTTGCAGGGCTCGGCTGGCGTTCATCGATATCCTCAGGTGGCGAGCCAGACCGTTTCCTGAACCACTGGGCACAATGGCCAGGCTCGTTTCAGTACCCACCAGGGCGCTGCCCACTTCATTGACAGTGCCGTCACCTCCGATGGCAACCACAACATTGACACCATCAGCGACTGCTTGCTGGGCTATCTCTCGGGCATGTCCGGGATACTCGGTCATGATAATGCTCACGTCGTTTCGGTCATGATCCACGACCGTGTCGATGAGACGAGGCAATTTATCCTTGTTGCCGATTCCCGACACAGGGTTGATAATGGCGAGTATGTGTCTTCGGTCTTTCTCCATACACCGCAAAGATAATACTTTTTTTGTGTGTTTTTTTTGATAAAAGATTATTTTGAAATATTTTTGTGGAAAAATTATTAACAACTCACATTACACCTTACAGAAATCAATGAAAAAGGTAAGCATCAACCTCCTGACCAATGTGATCTTGCTGCTCGCAGGCATAATTCTCATCCTGTTTCACGGAGTGCCCAACATCCTGGTGTGGGGCGCGCGTGTAATGGGGGCCACCTTCCTGTTGCCTGCTGTGGCCTATCTCGTCATGGTTGCCGTGCGTCATGCCGATGCCCGCAAGAGTGCCGACTACATGGGTGTGTTGCCTGCTGTGGGCGGCTTGTGCTTTGGGCTTGTCATGATCTTGAAGCCTGACAAGTTTGATGAAATCCTGCAACTGCTCTTAGGCATGTTACTGGTGGTGTTGGGACTGTTCCATGTCATCTATCTGTTCCTGTCCCGCAACACCCTCAGCATCAAGGGGTGGTACTTCTTGTGTCCCGCCATCGTTGTCTTGAGCGGCTTGTTGTCACTCATGCTGCCCTCGTTGCGCGAGAATGTGTCGATGATTGTTTTGACATCAGGCATCTGCCTGCTGCTGTTCAACTTCACCAGCTTGCAGGAATTCATGGCAGAGCGTCGCAGGCGCAAAGTCGTCACAGATAATTCCTCATTGGAAAACACAGAGAATGAGCTTTAAGGATAGATACAGTCAATTCCGCAAGTGGCAACGTCAGCCGTTTGACTATCATGATAGTCATAATCATCACGGTTGCTGTAACTGTGGTGCTGAGAGCGATAACAATTACTGCCCCCGCTGTGGTCAGAAGGCCGCTTATGGCCCCATCACTTGGCACAGCGTGTGGCAGGGAGTAATGGACGTGTGGGGTGTGGGCACGCGGTCGTTGCCCTACACACTGTGGCAGCTGCTGTGGCGTCCGGGTTACCTCATTCGTGACTACATCAGCGGCAAGCGGCAGGTGAGTTTCCCGCCTGTCAAGATGCTTGTCATTATGGCCGTGCTTATCGTGCTGATGTACAGTTTGCTCGGTTTCGGCTTTGAGGCTTCATTTGATGACGAGGAGAGCCATAATGCGGTGCAAGGTTTCCTGCAGGGCGACTTTTACAACTGGATGGAACGCCACGTCGAGTGGGCGGTGCTGACGGTTTTCTCGTTGTTTATCGTGCCGGTGTGGTTCCTGTTCCGTTCAGCGCCACGCTTGCCTCGCCACACCTTGCCACAAGGTTTTTTCATCCAAGTCTTTATCGGGGTGCAGTTCTTGCTATACATGTTGCTCGTGACACTGGTCTTCTCGATGATTCCCCAGATTTCAGGTAGTGGGGATGATGTGGCCGGTTTTATGACCGTGGTGGCACTGCCACTCATGTTGTGGTGTGACTACAAGCAGCTGTTTGGCTACGGCTGGTGGGGGACGCTGTGGAGAATTATCGTCGCTTTTCTGTTGGCATTGACTGTGGCCAAGATATTGATTCACTTTGGTGGAGCATGCTATGGCCTGTATGTGGGGGATGGGTCCATGGGATTCCGTTATCTGCTGGGAGGCAGTGACCACTTGGTCTTGATGTGGCTCTTGCTCGAAGTCATTTTGCTGATCAACACCAAGCCCTGGCGTGAAGGTGTGTCCTGGTACAAGTTCTTGACGCGCCCCCTGTTGGCAGTTGCTGTCCTGTCGTTGACGGCAATCGCATGTAACCTCTATGGAATCGAGAATTCAATCGTCAACTTGACAGAATCAATGCAGGAGATGTTCTTGCCGTAGTGACCACCACCTGACATGAACTGCAACGTTTGGTAGTGAATGGAAACAAGCGACGCGCCCTCCACTTGATGGAAAGGGCGCGTCGCTGTGTCTTGTGTATTGCCAGCCGCGAGCGCTCACGGCGGCATAGTTGCCATGTTGTCTTATTTCTTCTTGCGGTTGCCGTAGCGCTGCATGAACTTGTCCACGCGACCTGCGGTGTCGACGAGCTTCTGCTTGCCGGTGAAGAAGGGGTGAGAGGTGTTGGTGATCTCGAGCTTTACCAGAGGATAGGTCTTACCGTCGATGTCGATGGTCTCCTTGGTGTTAACAGTGCTGCGAGTGATGAAAACCTCCTCGTTAGACATGTCCTTGAAAGCAACCTCGCGATAGTTGCTGGGATGGATATCTTTCTTCATTTTTTTAGATATATCTTTAAAATGTTAAACTTACAATGTTGTGGCGGTGGTAAACGCCTCATTTTTTGTAATGGCGTGCAAAGGTACAACGATTTTCTGAAACTGGAAAAATTTTCACGCTTTTTTTTGAAAATCAATGGTCTTTCCAAAACGATGGGGTGAAAACGACCAGCACGGTGAAGATTTCAAGGCGCCCCATGAGCATTAGTGCCGATAAAATCCACTTCACTCCAGCAGGCAAAATGCTCCACGACATCGTCGGCCCGATTTCAAGGCCCAGGGTGGGACCCACGTTGCTGCCGCAACTCAGGGCGATCGTGATGGAATTGGTACTGTCCACGCCAGCCAGAATCATGATGAAGTAGGCCGTGAAGCACAGCAGGATATAAGCGAGAAAGAAGGCCATTAGGGTAATCTGGCCCTGACTATGGACTGTCGAACCATTCACCTTGACGGGCAACAAGGCCTTGGGGTGCAGCATGTGTCGTATCTCATTGCTCAATACCTTCAACGCAATCACTCCACGGGCGCACTTGAATCCTCCCGCCGTACTACCGGCACATCCACCGAAGAACATGCATAGGCTCAGTATCACCCATGTGATGTGGTGCCACTGGGCGGCATCCTCGTTAAACATGCCCGTCGTAGTGAGGAACGACACGACCTGAAAGAGGGCGATACGAATAGCGTGAGATAATGTGTAGTCATTGTACCTGAGAAGGAAATAGACGATAAGAATCGTCGATGCCAGTGCCAAAATTGAATACAGGCGGAACTCGGTGTTCTTGAGCAACTGCTTGATTTTGCCCTTGAACAAGGCTGAATATAGCATCACAAAGCTGACGCCAGAGAGAAACATGAACACAATAGCGGTGTAGTCGATGGCTGGGGTGTGAAAATAGCCCGTGCTGGCATCGTGAGTGGCAAAGCCTCCAGTGGCTGTGATGGTCATTGCATAATTGACAGCATCAAATGGATTCATGCCGAACAGGAAGAAGCCGGTAGCACACAAGACGGTCAACAGCAGATAGACACCCCACAGAGCTTTGGCCGTGGTGGTCAGACGCGGATGCATCTTACTCTTGATGGGACCTGTGGCCTCGGCTGCGAATATCTTGATTGAACCGCCAACAAATGACGGGATAATGGCGATGGTGAAGAAAACGATTCCTAAACCTCCAATCCATTGGGTCAATGAGCGCCAAAATAGCACTCCGTGTGGCAATCCCTCTACCTTGTCGATGATAGTAGCGCCAGTGGTCGTCAGCCCCGACATGGTTTCAAAGAAAGCATTGGTCACGCCGTGGATGTAGCCCCCGATGAGGAACGGTAACATCCCGAAAGCTGTAAATAAGACCCATACGATTGTCACCAGCAGGTAAGCGTCACGCCTTGTCAAAGCGCTCGTCGCATGTCGTCCCAGTAGCCTTAGTCCTGTCCCAGCCAGAGCGGTGATGACAATCGAAGCGGCAAATGCCTTGACATCGCTTTCGCCATAATAAAGCGCCATAACGAGGCTCAGAGTCATGAATGCAGCTTCAATCCATAGCAGCGTCCCTGAGATTTTGAATATCAATCGTCTGTTGAACATCTTGGTTGGGTTAGATGAAGTATTTCTCTATTTGACCGATGTCAGTCCCATGACAGAACACGACAACAGTGTCTCCTGCCGAGATTTGAGTATCTCCATTGACGAGCATACCCTTGCCATCACGAACCAAGCCTCCCAATTCTGCTTCCCCTGGAAAGTTTAAATCGCTCACTTTCTTGTGTGTAATGCGTGACCCGGGGCGTGCTGTGAACTCGGCGACGTCGGCATTAACGGTCATTAAGTTGCGCATATTGCGCACATCGCCCTTGAGTAGCAATTGGTAGATGTGGCTGGCAGTGAGAGCCTGCTTGTTGATGATGGTGCCGATATCTACATTGCCAGCTATGTCCATGTAGTCCATATTCTCAATCATAGCAATGGTCTTGCTCACGCCCAACTGCTTAGCAGTAATGCAGGCCAGAATGTTGGCTTCGGCGTTGCCAGTGAGTGCGATAAATGCTTGAGCCGACTTGATGTTTTCTTCCATTAGGTTAGCGACCGATCGGCCGTCAGCATTGATGACCATTACGCGACTGGTGTCCACGAGATCAATGAGTTGCTCACACCGTCGTGTGTCGTTTTCAAAGATTTTGGCTGTCATGCCTTGTGGCAGCATGTTGACAACCCTTACAGCGGTCTTGCCACCGCCGATGATAAATACATTCTTTACCTCGGTTTCATCGTCCTTACCCATGATGTGCTTCAAGCTGGGAACAAATTCGCGGGTGGTCATGAAGTACACATAATCGCCAGTCCTGAGCATATCGCCGCCAGATGGGATGATGGTGGATGCACCACGCTTGATGGCCACGACATGATAAGGGGAATCGTGGGTGAAGATATCTTTAAATGGCTGATTGAGAATTTTGCAATTCTCTGAGACTTTAATATCCAGTAGGGTGAGAAGCCCTCCATGGACTTCCCATCGCTGTCTGACCCACGTCAACTTTAATCCATTGATGATGTCGAGTGCTGCCAGGTTGTCGGGATAGATGATAGAGGAGATGCCTGCTGTATTAAAAGCATGGGTGACCATGGGGTCGAGAAATTCAGCGTTCTCAACTTTGGCCACGGTTTGTCGGGCGCCCAACCCCTTAGCCAGTACACACAGGCTCAAGTTCAGATTTTCATCACGAGTGACGGCAATGAATAGATCGGCTCGTTTTACCCCCGCGTCTTTGAGGACCTGGATGGGTGTGCTTGAAGATGAGTGAATAGTCATTAAGTCGTAATCGGCTTGAATGCGCTCCAGTTTATCCTCATCGTCGTCGATGATAACGATGTCTTGCTTGATTTTTGAAAACAGGTCTGCAAGGTGGGTTCCGATGGCTCCTGCTCCTATGATAATTACTTTCATGACTTGAATTGTTATTTCATTGGGTGAAAGTCATGACGATACAATCATCAAGCCTTCACGGTGGCAAAGATAAGACATTTTCCTATCTCGCAAGCACAAGAACCATTTTTGTGTCCTCAGTTTCAATTTTTTAACTTGTCACAGACAGTGATGAATCCAAATTTGCTGATTGTGTGGTACATTGTTAATAACTAAAGCGGGATAGAGGTGTTGTATAATAAAAAAAAAACTGTAAATTTGCAGGTCAAATTGATTTTGAAAAACTCTTATAATAAGGATAATATATGTTTGGCAAACTCTTTAGGAAAAACAAAGAGCAGGTTAAACTCTTTTACAATACAGATATTCATTGCCACATCCTCCCCGGTGTGGACCATGGTTCGCAGTCGATTGAACAGTCATTGGAGATGTTGCGCGCCGAGATGCAGATGGGCATCAGCCGTGTGATTCTCACGTCGCATGTGACCGCAGTGACATTCGAGAATACCCGTGAGAGCTTGATGGACGCATTCTTTAAGCTCAAGGATGCTGTGACTGATGAGGGGCTGGATATTGACTTGCAGGTGAGTGCCGAATATCGCATGGATGAGTACTTTGATAAGGAATATGCTGCCGATCACCTTCTGCCCATGCCTGGTAACCATATCCTGCTCGAGAATTCTTTTCAACAGGAATTGATGAATCTTGATGAGTTGTTGTTTGACTTGCAGGTCAAGGGTTACAAGACCATACTTGCTCACCCCGAACGCTATACCTATTATTCCCGTCGTCGCAAGCGGTACGAGCAATTGCACAATGCAGGAGCACGCTTCCAGGTCAACATCCTGTCATTCACGGGTTACTTTGGTGAGGAGGTGCGCGATAGTGCCCTGTGGTTTGTTAAGAATGGCTTTATTGATTACTTGGGCAGCGACATGCATAACATCAAGCATGCACACATTATTATGGATTACCTTAACTCCAAGGAGTGGAAGAAACTGAGCAAGGAAATCGAGCCCACGGTCAAGAATGACTTAATCACCATGTGATTTTCGTTTTCTGGTATTATTACATCATAGCCGCGGTGTCATCATGTATGGCTCCGCGTCATTGTTCCTATGATTAGGATGGAGTTAGCGTGTTCACATCCCATTAATGGCATTCTTTACCTGAGCTATGTTACTGCGTGAGACGGGAAGGCTGTCATTGCAGTGCTTGATGATGAGCTGCATGGTGCCTGAGCGGGTGATGACCTGTTCCACTTGGCTTAGGTTGACCAGGAAAGCGCGATGGCAGCGCACGACATTGGCGTAGCCCCGCAATTCTTCTTCGATCTGCTTGGATGTGGCGCGTAACATGTCGGCATGCACCAGCCCGTTTTTCAACCGGTAAACTTTCACATAGTTGCCCACGGCTTCTATGTATAATAGGTGGGATATCTGCACTGTCACTGTCTCGCTGGTGCTTCCGGTAAGGGTGATTGTTGCTGGCAGCGGGGCAACGACGTCAGCCGATTGGGGTGGAGTGACTATGTCGCTGGATATGGCAGCTTTGGCTTGCCGCTCGGTTTCTTCCTGCATGCGCTTGAGGTGTTCGTTCAATTGCCGTGTCTCTTCGAGTTCAGCAGCCAGATAGCGGCTGCGGAATTTGAATCGCCAGTACAAGCCGATGGCGAAAGAGCCAAAAGCGATAATGAGCAGTGTCTCAAAAAAGTTACTCCACGACAATACATTACTATGTACCAAGTCACTCATCACGAAGTGGCGGTATAGGCATATCAGCAGCGAGACAAGCGGAGTGTTGATGAGTTGGAACCACAGGTTGCGGCTGATGATGTAATCGACACCGCGTTCAAGGGACCTGGGCTTTTTGATAACATACTGTAAGATGCCCTCGGTCAACAAGCAACTCACCATACCCAACACGAATATCACCAACAGGTGGGCCAAGCCCATCCATTGCCATGCTTCGAGTCCAAAGGGCTTGAAAATCGCCAACGCCAGCACAATGAAAGCTATGCTGATGATGCGGGTCTTGATGGTGTCCTTTTTTTCTTCACTCATAGGGTCTGCAAAGTTAGTGCAAAAGTGATTAACCAGCAACCCCATTCGTCACAATCATGCATTTTATCCCTTGAGAGGTGTCATTCGTCACAATACCATGCAGAATATCCCAGAAACTTGTGGAATTGCCTGTTTGGTTGGAACTTTGCAGTGCTTAAAGCGCATTTTTTAGCTAAATAATAACTGTTTTCAAACTATGACACGCAGAACAATTATCGGAATCATTTTCATCATGGCAGCCTTGTTGAGATTGGCCGACATGTGGGGCATCTTCCAGCTGAATTGGGAACATTCCTGGACAGCGTATTTCGGCCCCGTTCTCTTGCTGTACATCGGAGCCGAACTCGTTATTTACAGTTTTAATAAGAATCCGTCTCAGTGGCTCATGCGTCCAGTACCTCAGGGAGAGGACGGCAAGCGCATCAGTTGCGCTGTGCGGTTTGGTGCCGACGCCTACCGCTATCAGGGCGAGGCGTTCCATGGAGCGAGATTAGATGCCTTTTGCGGAGCGTTGCGCCTGGACCTGCGTGAAGCAGTCATCACCGAGGACGAGGAGATGGATGTCCACACCTTTTTGGGCGGTGTCGAACTGTTTGTCCCCTCCAATGTTAATGTCGTTGTGAAGAGTCACAACTTCATTGGTGGTGTGGGTGATGAGACTGCAGGACGCTCCATCTCAGGTGCTCCGTGTCTCCATATCGTCGCTAGCAACTTTTTGGGAGGCGTGAGTGTGAAAGAATAAGTGATAATTTTAAAAAAGTATTTTATCATGTACAAGATGTATTATAGATTAGCAGTTACAATAGCTGTAACATTGATGACCGTGTCGGCTGTAGCTAAGGTGCCGGATGTGACTGGCACAGTGCTTGACGAGAAAGGCGATCCCATGCCCTTTGTAAACGTGGTGCTGCTCTCGCTGCCCGACTCGTCATTTGTGCAGGGTGCAATGACCGATGCCCAAGGGCACTTCCAGATCAAGACTATCAACGGTGGTGGCCTCTTGAAGGTGTCGAGCGTCGGCTATGAGACGCAGTTTCTCAACCCTATCGATGGGCTGATTGTTAAGATGAACGAGGCCACGATGATGCTGGGCGAGGTGGTTGTCAAGAGCCAGTTGCCCAAGACCCGTGTCAAGGGCGAAGCCTTGCGCACAACCGTCGAGGGTACCATCCTGGAGAAGGCCGGCACCGTGGCTGACGCACTGTCGCGTGTGCCGTCGCTTGAGGCCGAGCGGGACGGCGCCGTCAAGGTGCTGGGCCGAGGTGAGGCCGAGGTGTATATCAACGGGCGCAAGGTGCAGGACATGAGCGAACTGTCCCGCCTGCGCTCGGACCAGATCCAGCATATCGATGTGATACAGAATCCGGGCGCCCGCTATGCCGCCTCGACCAAGGCCGTCGTGCGCATTACGCTCAAGAAGGCGCAGGGCGATGGCTTTAGCTTCCAGGATAATGTGATGGCCTTATACCAGTATGGTCACACGATTACCAACAATGTGGACCTGAACTACCGCACGGGAGGTCTGGACGTCACAGCATCCTTCTGGTCTGGCCGTTATGGCCACGTCAAAATGCTGCAAGAGAACAATCTGTTCTACTTTGTGGGCCCTGACCGTGTTGAGAATCATGTCACGCAAGAGGGGAAGAACATCTGGAAGGGTTTATCACCCCAACTGCAGGTGAATTATGTGGTAAATGAAAACCACAGTTTTGGCGCTTTTTACAAATATGACCGCCATCCCAGCACCGATTTTCACGACCAGTTCTTCACCGATTGCTATGAGAACGGTGTCTTTACCGAACATTCGGTGAGCGACATCAGGCAAAATGATCGTTTCCACAAGCATATTTTCAATGCTTATTATAATGGAAAAGTGGGCTTACTGGGTCTGGACTTGAATGTCGATGGATTGTTTGACAACACCGAGACCCCTGGCAGCACGGTTGAAGAAAGCTCCATCGAGGGTGATATTATCAACCGCTCTATCGAGAGTAACACCAGTAGCCACAACAACTTTTGGGCATCGAAACTGATCCTCAGTTACCTCGTTTGGCAGGGTAACCTGTCGGTGGGCGGTGAGTACTCCCACAATCGCCGGACTGATGCCTATTCCTACTCGGCCACGGCCAGTGTGCCCGTCAAGGCTACCGACACCAAGATCAACGAGTCGTCAACATCTGCATTTGTCGAGTACGGCAGACGTTTCGGCATGGTGTTCACGCAGGTGGGTCTGCGCTACGAGCACTTGACCAACGACTACTTCAATTTTGGTGAACGTGAGGATGAGGTGTGCCGCGATTATGGTGACTGGTTCCCCACTGCGGTCATCTCTGCGCCCGTGGGCAAGGTGCAGCTCTCGCTCTCTTACCGCCGCGATATTCAGCGCCCCAACTACAGCAATTTGACGAGTTCCACCATCTATATCAACCGTTATACTTATCAGAGCGGTAATCCCTATCTGAAGCCGACCTATACCCACAGCTTGGTCTTCAATGCTGCATACCAGTGGATGAACCTGACGTTGAACTATGCCCGCATCAAGGACTCTGAAACGATGTCCACCGAGCCATTCCCCGGTAGTGAGGACCCGCTCATCAGCCTTGTGCGCCCCATTAACAGTGCCGAGGATTATAACCAGCTCAGCATCATCCCCTCGCTGCGACCGGTTATCGGGTGTTGGCACCCCACCTGGAGCATCTTCACGGTATTCCAGAATTACAAGGCACCCCGAGCCGACGGCAGTGTCATCACCCTCAATCACCCGTTGTTCCAGTTCTCGTGGGACAATGACATCGAGCTGCCCAATAACTGGCGCTTAAATGTGGTGGTTCAGTGTGTGGCCAAGGGTGACTACAACAACTTCAGGTTGAGCCGCGGCAGGTTCTATAGTGGCATGGGTGTGCAACGTGACATTGACTTGCGCCACCTGGGATCACTCACCATCGACCTGCGATGTCACGACCTGTTCAATACCAACAAGACCGAAGCAATCATCTATGGCCCACGCGAGTTAACAACAGCCAACCCTGCTCGCCGCACCTTTGCCCTCTACCTCACCTGGAAATTCAACAGCGCGAGCAGCAAGTACCGCGGCACTGGTGCCGGAGAGAAGCAGAAAGCGAGAATGTAATAATTTGAGATTATTGATTAGGAATTTTCATGACAATTCGATTAGAACAACCTGGTGATTACCGTGAGGTGGAGAACCTTACCCGTGAGGCTTTCTGGAACGTTTATCGTCCCGGCTGCACCGAACATTATGTCCTCAACCAGTACCGCAGCAATCCCAATTTCGTCCACGAACTCGACCTGGTAATGGAAGAGGATGACCGCATCATGGGCCATATCATGTTTTCCAAGGCCGAACTTGTCCTCGACGATGGTACCCGCCGTTCGTCCTGGACCTTTGGCCCTATCAGCATCCATCCAGACTATAAGCGCAAGGGTTACGGCCTCAAGCTGTTGAACTATGCTCTGGAGAAAGCCCGTGCAATGGGCATCGGCTTCCTGTGTATGGAGGGTAACATCGGCTTCTATCGCCATGCGGGCTTCGACTTGGCCAGCAAGAAGGGCATCCATTACCATGCCGAGCCACGCGATGCCGAGGTGCCTTATTTCCTCGCCCAGGAACTCATCCCTGGCTGGCTGAAAAACAACGGCATCATCGAGGCCACTTATTGCCCTCCCAGGGGCTACTTTGTCGCCGATGAGAACGCCGAAGCCTTTGAGGCCTATGAAGCAACCTTTCCCGAGAAAGTAAAACTTCGCCTGCCAGGGCAATTGGTATAATCAGTAATAAACAAGACGTCAGGTATAATGAAGAAGCATTCTTTTTATCTATTCCTTATCCTTGTGACCAGTTGGCTGTGGTCAATGGCTCAGGACGTGAGCAAGTTCAAGATTCTCGATGACTCTGCTTACCAGTCCAATAACGAATATCTGTCGGGCAATAAGTATCAGAAAGATGCTATCCTGTTTATGGATATGGTTGCCTACACGCATCATTATTATATCAAAGCCGATCGTCGTGCCGAATGGTTTGCCCAAAAAGTGGCGTTGCTTGAGCTGTGCGAGAGCGTCCAATCGGACGAGGACATTGTCGATGCTCTCATCGCAGTCTTAGGGATAATCCACGACAAGCTGAATCAAAATTGAAAAAGATGATGAAAATGAAAGAAATCGTTATCGTGGTGATGATTGTTCTGGTGATGAACCTGGCATTTGACAGTTGCTTCGCCACCCGCGACACCACCAAGATCAACAAAGTGGAACTGGGGATGACCAAGAGCGACATCCAGCATTTGTTGGGAAAGCCCCTGTTCAAGAACGCTGACGAAACAGGAGAACAGTGGGGCTACCGCAAGGTGGTAGGCGAGGTCATTGACGCCGAGGAGATGCTGTTTGTCGTTACCTTTGACAACGACGGCAAGGTGATCGCCTATAATACAGTCAAGGAATTTCCACCTCATCGCCGCAATAGATGAAACAGGAAATCAACCCAGAGGAGACCAATCGTGCGGTGGCATTCGAGTTGTGGATGAAATCGCCTATGCCGATGGTGACGCTCACCAAGACCCTCGACGTGACTCGGCTGTATAAGGTAAGTCGGCGACGCAGGCTCAAGTTCAACATGCTCCTGTGCTGGTGCATTGGCTGTGCAGCGTCACGGATTGAAGAGTTTTACTTGTTGCCCCAGAACGGGAAACTATACAAATACGATCAAATGGCCATTAACGTAATAGTTGACAATGTTATGGGCGGACTAAGCTTTTGCGATATTGCCGTTACCAACGATCTGGAGCAGTTTAATGCCAGTTACCTGCATCTGACAAAGACCATCAGCCAAACCTGTCGAGACATTCTGGACGATGAAGCAGTGATTGTCGGCACATCGGCGGTGACTGGCACAGAGCTCGACAGCATCGTCAATCAGTACTCCGACCAGTTCTGCAATCCGATGGTGATGTGGGGCCGTTATCGCAAGAAGTGGCGAAAAGTGACCCTTCCCATCTCGTTCCAGTTCCATCATGCACAGATGGACGGCAGTCATGCCGCACGTTTTTTAGAAGAACTACAAGAGGTCATAAAAACATTATAGCAATTGCTCCAGTTATTTGCACAAATAAGCGACTATCTGTAATTTTGCTTGAATAAACTAAAAAAGAATATGGAACAGAAATTTTGTCAGAGCTGCGGAATGCCACTCACCGAGGAACTCCTCGGTACTAATGCCGACCGCAGTAAAAACGAGGATTATTGCATCTATTGCTACAAGGACGGCAAGTTCCTACAGAACTGCACGATGGACGAGATGATTGAGCATTGCGCCCAGTTTGTCGACGAGGTCAACAAGGGCCTGCCTCAACCCATCACCAGGGAGGAATACATCGGTCAAATGAAAATGTACTTCCCTCACTTGAAGCGTTGGCGCAAAGAGTTGTCAATCAATGAGGAGGCGCCCGAGAATCCTGCCTTGGCTGGCGTTAAAGACCTGATTGCCAAGATGGCCGACACGCTGCCCATTTCCTATATCTCATCGGTAGATGAAGAAGGTTTCCCTTGCACTAAGGCCATGCTGTCGCCGCGTGTTCGCGAGGGAATTAAGGTGTTCTATTTCACGACCAACACCTTCTCATTGCGTGTCGCTCATTACAAGACTAATCCCAAGGCGTCTATTTACTGGTGCGACGAGGCGGGGTTCAAGGGTATGATGTTGCGTGGCACGATGGAGGTGTTGACCGATGTGGCCAGCAAAGAGATGATTTGGCGGGAAGGTGACACCGAATACTACCCCGGTGGTGTTACTGACCCCAACTATTGTGTGTTGAAGTTCACGGCTACCGACGGGCGTTTCTACAGCGACTATTATCCTCACAGTTTTGTGATTGAGTAAAGTGTGGTCAGCGGAATAGTTTTCTCGGGTCGTTGGGGCTTAATGTATCGGCCGTAAGGCCGATTAGAAACAAGCGAATGAATTGTGAAACAGCCTCATGAGGGACGAGTAGGCGACTATTGGACTGCGGATGACTGGTCGCGCATGTCGGCGGGAAGGTCGCGCTGGATGATCGTGCGGCACTCGTGGCTCACTTGGGCAATGTCGTTGCCCCCAGCGTGCTGTATGGGCTCATGGAAAGTGAGGGTGATGGTGCCGGGTGTGACGTTAAATGTGCTGCGGGGCATAACACGGTAACTGCCGTCGATGGTGATGGGCACCACAGGCAGACCGAACTCCAAGGCGAGCTTGAAGGCTCCGTTCTTAAAGGGACCCATCTTGCCAGTACTGGTGCGACGGCCCTCTGGAAATACAACAATCGACATGCCACCATGCAGTTTCTTCTTGGCTGCTGCCATGGTGTCACGCAGGCCCTGTGCAGTGTGGGTGTCCACCATGATGTGACCAGCCATGCGGCAGGCACTGCCGATGAGAGGGATATTGGCTAAACCCTTGCGCATCATCCACTTGAAGTTGTGGCCCAAGAAACCGTAGATCGAGAAGATATCGTAGGCTCCCTGGTGATTGGCAACAAACACGTAGCTCGTTTCATGATCAACCAGCTCGCGTCCCACAACTCTCACCCGCACCAGATGCAGCCAGCACCACAACCGTGCCCACCACTTGGCAGGGAAATAACCCCAGTAGTCTTGATTGAACAAGCTGCCAATTATTGTGACGATAGCAGTGATAATGCTGAGGACGAGCATGATGGGTGAAACGATGCACCACTGATAAATGCGATACAGGTAAATCATTTTCTATCAAACCACGTTAATTTCTGTTGACAAAGGTACTCAATCGCCTGCAATGTTGCAAGCGCTCAACAGGTGTAGTGGCAAAATTAACGCATATTTAACGCAAAATGAATTGATCAAAACTAATCAACGATAGCAACTGAGATAATAGACATACGTCCCCGTCACTCGGTAAACTGTTGTGGCGGAGACGTATTTAGTCTGGGTTGTTCCAAGTCGATTTTACTTGGCTTCAACTTCGGGGGCAATGAGTTTGTACCCCTTGCCGTGAATGTTGATGATCTCGATGCTGGGATCGTCCTTAAGTTTCTTGCGCAGCTTGGTGATATAGACATCCATTGAGCGTGCGTTGAAATAGTTGTCGTCGATCCAGATGGTCTTGAGTGCGAAGTTGCGCTCAAGAATTTCATTCATGTGGGCGCACAGCAAGCTCAGCAATTCGCTCTCCTTGGTGGTGAGGTTGTCGCTGCGGTCGTCCGTGAAGAGGACTTGGCGCTGGGTGTCGAAGGTGAATTTGCCGATCTTGTAAACCGTGACTTCCTTACCCTTTTTGCCCTTAACACGGCGCAAGATGGCCTCGATGCGCAGCACGAGCTCTTCCATCGAGAAGGGCTTGGTGATGTAGTCGTCAGCACCAATCTTGAAACCTTCGAGGATGTCCTCCTTCAAGGCCTTGGCGGTCAGGAAAATGATGGGCACGTCGCTGTTGACGGCGCGGATTTCCTGTGCGAGCTGATAACCGTCCTTCTTGGGCATCATCACGTCGAGCAGGCAGATGTCATACTTGCCCTTGAGGAAGGCCTTATAGCCAGCCTCGCCATCGGCAAACAGTTCGGCTTTGTAGCCCTTGTCCTCTAGGTACTCGCGGGTGAGAGTGCCCAAGTTCTCGTCATCTTCACATAATAGAATTCTCAGTTTGTCTTCCATAATTGTCTTTTTTTATTTGTATAGTGGTAATGTGATTATAAATTTCGATCCTTTATTGAGTTCACTCTCGGCATGTATCGAGCCGCCGAAGAGTTCAATCATCTTGGAAACGTAGGCCAAGCCCAGGCCGAAGCCCTTTACGTCATGCAGGTTGCCGGTGGACACACGATAGAATTTCTCGAAGATTTTCTTCAGGTCTTCACGTTTCATGCCGATGCCGTTGTCCTGTACCGTAATCTGGATATGGTCTTCATCGGGGTTGACGGTTGAGACTTTAAGCACGGGGGGCACGTCTTCGCGGCGGTACTTCACGGCGTTGTCCAGCAGGTTGAAGATGACGTTGGTGAAGTGCATCTTGTCCACCTTGATGATGGGATCCTCGGCTTCAAGGTCGGCATCTATATGGCCTCCATATTTCTCTACCTTGAGTTTGAAGGTGTTGATGACGCTGTAGATGTTGGCATTGGCATCTTCTTCCTCAAGTCGCATGGTGGCATTCTTGCGGTCGAACAGTGACAGTTGCAGTACTTTCTCGACCTGGAACCGCAATCGCTTGGTCTCGTCATTGATGACCGATGACACATGCTTGAGCATCTCGGGGCTCTTGCGGACACTATCGTCGTTGAGCATCTGAGCGGCAATCGAGATCGATGAGATGGGCGTCTTGAACTCATGCGTCATGTTGTTGATGAAGTCATTCTTGATTTCGCTCAACTTCTTCTGCTTGAAGGCTATCGAGATGGTGTACAGGAATACGCCTAATAGCAGGAAGGTGAATGCCAGTGAGGGTACCAGAAACTTCACCGAGGAGAAGATGTAGTCGCTCTTGTTGGGGAAGGTGATGTTAAGCGTGTACTGCTTGCTCTTCGGGTCGTTGGGAAACAGCGCTTGGCTATATACATCCTGTTGAGACATCGGCGAGTAGCCATTGGTCTTATAGACGACGCCTGTTGTGCGGTTGACGATGGCAAATTCAAATGGCAGCGTCAATCCGTTGTATTCCAGTTCAGAGCGCAGGTAGCTGGCTACCGTCGCGCTGTCGGCGCGCTCCTGGATGGGGCGATCACTGGAGTGGTTTAGGATGGTTAAGATCACCTCGTTTAACAAGCTTTTCTGGTACAGGTATTGCCCCTTAAGGATTTCCTGCTTGTGCTGGTAGGTGTCGTTCAGGTCCTTGAGTGTGGGCAGGTTGGCGGGACGCACGTTGGAAGTGGGCTGCTCTTCGCCAGAAAAGGTCGTGTCAATGGCTGCCTCATGTCGATCACTGAAACTGAAACTGTTCTGGCTGATGCCTGAATAGGTCTGCTCAGCCTCGGCCAGATCCTTGTCGAGGAAGTATTTTGTCTCGTTTTGTTCCAGCATGGTCGATACACTATACAGGCTGCGCATTACAATCTCACTGAACTGACTATTGCGCATGGCTACCATCTTTTCCAGGTACACAATCTGCATGGCGAGTAGTCCCAGTAGGGCTATTGCCATGACGACCGTCAATATCCATATAGTTGATTTCTTCATTATTAATGGAAATCTATTTCAAAACTTTGTTTTTAACAATCAACGGCAAAATTAACAATTAATTGTGAAAAACCCAAATAATCTTTTGCTTTTTATTGAAAAAATTAACTCTAAATGTTAAAGCCACTGTTTTCCTGTCATCTAAGGTAATAAATAATGGACGACCCATGGCTGGGTCGCCCATTATTATATAATGTGTATAACAGGGGATTAATCCTCGTCCTGCTTGCTCTCCTCGTATTCCTTGAGCAGCTGAGCCTGCACGTCGGCGGGCACGAGCTCGTAGCTCGAGAACTTCATGCTGAACGAAGCGCGGCCACCCGAGATGGAGCTCAGGGAGGTGCTGTAGCTCGCCATCTCCTTCAGGGGGATGCGGGCTTTAACGCGCTCCAGACCGTTGGCGCTCGACATATCCATCATGATACCACGGCGGCCCTGCAGGTCACTCTGTACACCACCCATGCAGTCGGCGGGCAACAGGATCTCGACGTCATAGACGGGCTCCAGAACCTTGGGGTTAGCATCGCGGAATGCTGCCGAGAAGGCGTTACGTGCAGCCAGACGGAAGGAGATTTCGTTACTGTCAAC
>CAMVBJ010000012.1 GCA_947165675.1 uncultured Prevotellaceae bacterium | reverse complement strand
TGACATAGATCTTGCCATTGTCCACGCCGATGATGCCGCGCTCATACTTCATGCCACCGATCAGTTGCACATAGTGTGGGTTGCGGTCCTTGAGGTCCTTGACATAGATGTCATTGCCCTCGGCATCACTCTTCCACAAGAACACGTAGCGCTCGTCGTCGCTCACGCTCACCTGGTGGAAATGCAGGGGCTCGCTCTTATCCTGGTACTCAACGTAGTCCTCGCTCTGGGGCGTTCCCAGCTTGTGGTAAAATACCTTCTGGAACTCGTTCTTGGACGACTTGGCATCCTCGGGGGCGTCATAGCCACTGTAGAAGAAGCCATCGCCCAGCCACTGGGCATCGGTGAACTTGGCCCACACGATGTGATCGTCGAGCGTCTTGCCAGTCACGAGGTCCTTGACGTAGATTTCGTTCCAGTCGCTGCCGTTGCGGGTGATGACGTAGGCCAGATAGCGGCCATCGTTGGAGAAATCGATGGATTGCAGGGCCACGGTGCCATCGTCGCTCAGCGTGTTGGGGTCGAGCACCATCTTGTGGTTGCCATCAGCACTGAACTCGTAGAGCACGCTCTGGTTCTGCAGGCCGTCATTCTTGTAGAAGTAGAACTTGTCCTTTACCTTGAAGGGGGCTGACATCTTCTCGTAATTGGCGAGTTCAGTGATTCGCTTCTTCACGTCCTTGCGGAAGGAGATTTTGGACAGGTAGTTCTGGGTTACCTTGTTCTGGGCGTTGACCCATGCCTCGGTCTCGGCGCTACGATCATCTTCAAGCCAGCGATAAGGATCTGGCACTTGGGTGCCGAAGTAGTTGTCCACAGTTTCCACTCGACGTGTGTCGGGATAGTTGATGCGAGCCTGGGTCGTCACTGCCGACGCAGCAATCAATGCACTGCTCATGAGTAAAATTCTTTCTTTCTTCATTGTGATTAATGAGATTTATGTTTTGAGTTAGTTGTTTCGGTCTGTATTTATTGTTGCAAAGGTAGTGGTTTTGAGTGACAAAACAATTGGATGGATGGAAAAAAGTATTACCTTTGCATCATGTTTTCCCTTGCAGGAATGAGTTCATACTCAAGTTTATTTCTTTAAAAATAATCTTAAAATACAATGATGAATTACATTAAGAACCGACTATTACTATTAGGTGTAATTGTGTCATGGATTGCAGCGATGTCGGCTCAATCCATCGTAATGCGTCCCCAGCAGCGAGTACATGTTGAGAAAATGTCGATAACGACTCAGATGTTTCTTGATGAAATGGAGTCTGTCGATAATGCTGGCGTAGTGTCCAACGTGAGGATGAATATTCCGAAAATGTCTAAAGTGTTGGCACCTGAGGAGCGCCTTTACGCAACCCCCGACACAATTGACGGTGAACTATATATATCGGCCTTTGTCACAGTCACGACTGGCGATGCGATTTCCAGGTTGAAAGCACTGGGCGTGATTGTGGAAACTGAGTTCAAGAACGGGTTGTTGACGACAAGGCTTCCGGTTGACCGCATGAGTGAGATCGCAGCCCTCGATTGCGTGAAACGCATTGATGTGTCCTCGGTCATGTCACCAGCTACCGATAGGGCAAGGCAAGTGACTAATGTCGATGATGTGTTGAACCACTCTGCCGACGCGATTGCATTGAATCTTCCTCATGGATATGATGGCAATGGCGTTATCATCGGTGTTATTGACCGTGGCATCGACTTTAATCACATTGCTTTCAAGGACAAGGATGGAAATTGCCGCATCAAGCGTGCCTACGTCTTCAATGGCAGCACCGAAATTGACTACTATGGAACGGGTGAATTGCCCAATGACGGCATCAGGAATACCGACCATGGCAGTCACGTCAGCGCTATCGCTGGTGGATCGAGTGTGATTGTTGATGGTAACGAGGTCACCGTGACCGATGACCATAGTCATGCTACCTATGGCGGCATGGCTCCTGGCGCTGAACTCTACCTGTGTGGCCTGAATGGAATGAGGGCTACCCACATTGCCAATGCCTTTAAGCGTATTTGTGATTATGCCGACAGTGTCGGTAAACCAGTGGTTATCGTCAACAGTTACGGAAACAATGTATATAACCGTGACGGTAGCGGCCCCCAAGGCGAAATCGTCTCACAACTCTTCGGCGAGGACCATCCCGACCGCATCTGCCTGTTTGCTGCTGGCAATAATGCAGGTCATAGTGCTGGAGGACCTGGAGGCCTCTATGTGAGTGGTAGTGCGAGTAGCGAGGCTCCCCTTGGCACGATTTTGACCTCTCATCCGATGGTCATTGAGGAAGGCTGGCGCTGCTATGCGGGCGAATACTTTGCAGACGCATTTACCCGAGCTCATGATGCAGCAGGTATAGGTGTGAATATCCATGTGCTTGATAATGGGACGGGAGGAATTGTTGAATCACATTGTCTTACAAGTGAGGACGGTAACACGACATTGAGTTTGAATCCAGCTTATTTCACTAACGGTAATGGTGCTGAGTCCAAGGTGGTAGTTTATTTTGATTATTCTTCCAAGAATGGTTGCAAGGAGGTTCTGCTTAGGACAACTACAGGTTTCTACGGCATGGACTATTCCTTGGCATTGGAGTTTTACCCTATCGGAGGTAGTTCGGATATTATCGACGTGTGGTCGGCAGGTAACTATACTTTCTTTGACAACTACTTGTCCACGCCAGGACATGTCTGGGTTCAGGGTACTGATGACATGAGTGCATTTGCTAATGCCTGTTACCCCGAAACCATTACGGTTGGCTCCTATGTGACCCGCCCCGATGAGGAGAGCAACCCTGAGGGTGACATCTCTGACTTTTCCAATTATGCGGTCGAGGGAATGGGTCCGCTGGGCGTTATGATCCCGTGGATTACCGCTCCAGGAGAGTACCTCGTTTCGGCCTATAATAGCAATTTCAACCGCCCTGACAGCAGTTATACTGTGGTGTTTAATCCTTCCTATCCTTATGGCTTGATGTCTGGCACTTCAATGGCGACACCCACTGTAGCTGGTGTGGTGGCATTGTGGATGCAGGCTGCTGCCGAGTGTGGCAAGCAACTTAGCCTGAGTGAGGTCAAGAATATCATGAAGGAAACTGCCATCCATGACTGGTGGGTGACCGATGGACCGCACAGCAGCCACTTCGGTAACGGCAAGATTGATGCTCTGGCAGGAATCCGGTATATCCTGGAGGAATATGGAGGCCACGACTATGAGTTGGGTGACGTGAACCATGACGGTGACGTGACCATCAAGGACGTTACTGCCCTGATTGACTATCTGCTGGGCTTAGATGAGGCCTTCTGCCCCATTTGTGCTGACGTCAATGGAAAGAACGGCATCACGATTGCCGACGTCACTGCGCTGATTGACCTGCTGCTCACGGCCAATTAACACTATCTCCTGCAAGAGCTCGCTTTAGGTTAATAGCACTGGAGGGCAAATTTTATGCTGTCAAAGCGTCTTGCCTGCAGATCTTCACGCTTGATGTAGAAGTAGATGATGCCGTGGTCGCCGAACGTCAGGTCGTGAGGTGTCTTGTCATCCTTTGGCCAATACTCACTGGAATCGAGTTCCAACAGGAGTACATTATCAGACAGGTCATCGACGATAGGCTCTTGAATGAGGAAGGCAAAACCGAGCATGCTGCCGATGCCTTCAATTCCAGTCCAGGATTCCTCCAATCGGTCAAATGCCTCTTCATACTCAAACCTATATTTGTCGTTGAATGGCTTATCTGTCAAGTGGCCAAGTTCTTCAATCGACGGGATGCTTCGGCGTTGGAAAAATTGCAAGCGGCATTCCTGTAACTGGTATTTTTTGTCGAGATTCGCAGGATAATCGAGTGGATGCAGTTGTGAAGAAGGCTGGTCGTTATAGATGACTTGGACAGCGTTCTTTTGGCCGCTCCTATTCATCTTGCTGAGTTCGTAGAAGAAATACAGTTGTCCGCTTGAGGGCAATAAACCCTCGCGGTCGAGGGGCGCGAGATCAGCACAATCGATTTGCAGCAGCAATGATAAGGGACGGCCGCTGGTGTCGTGTGGCCACTGAAAATCATCGGCCACATCAGGTCGTCCGCCATATTTGGAGCAACCGGCAGGTAAAGGGACATTACTGTTTTCCGCCAATGAGATCTGAACGGAATTGCGGCGTAAAGACTTGAGCAACTTCATGTAGTGGCTCACCCTTTTTTCGTTAAATTTGATCTCATCGACGCTCGGATTGCCCAAGAATTTCTCTAATTTTTTGTCGATTTTGTCCATTCCTAGCGCCAGCAGAAAAATCAAGATGAGAATTGCTATGGCCCCCATCCACATCGTCATCGGCATGTCACACAGCAAGATATCATCGTTGCTGGACGGTATGCTAAGGAAGGCAATAACGACGATTAACATACTGAAGATCAGTGCTCTCGCAGCTATTAGTATTCTGGTTTTTCTGATGTCCAAATGCATGTGGTGGCTCACCTTTTCTTTGTTAAATTTGACCTCATCGGCGGTATCCACGGCCAAGATTCTGACGACTTTGCAGAGTCCGAGAATCGACAGCAGCCCGATGACAATGAACGTGACCCGTGACGTCATGCTCCCGGTATTCCATCTGAAGAACAGAAAGAAAAAGCTAAAAATGCCTCCAAACAGGCAGAGCCTCAGTAACATAAAAGCGATAGCCAGTCTTCTAGTATTTCTCACGTCCAAATCAGTTGATATGAGTTATAAAAAATGTGAACAGGGAATATCAAATGATTGAATTACTTGGTCCAGGATTAGGGGTTACTGTTCGAGGCTGGCGATGATGTTGAGCAGGGTCTGACCGACCTCGGCGAGCGTTGCGGGGTCGATAGCGCCCATAGTGTCATTGAGGGTGTGCCACTCGGGGCAGAAGCCCGTGGGGCTGTCGCTGCGCAGGTCAATAATATCGACACATGGAATTCCTGCGCGGTTGACAAAGATGTGGTCGTCGGTCACAGCGCCACCCTGGGCATTGATGAAGTGACTGCCAGCAGCGTTTTTCCACACCAGGTCCACAAAGCCGCTCGCATATTGTGTGGAATAGTACTCACGGGTGAAGGTAGCG
Source organism: uncultured Prevotellaceae bacterium (assembly GCA_947165675.1). GTDB lineage: Bacteria > Bacteroidota > Bacteroidia > Bacteroidales > Muribaculaceae > Sodaliphilus. The sequence continues at coordinate 79,269 of CAMVBJ010000012.1, read as the reverse complement.
TCACTGGCTCCCACCATGTCAAGCAGGATGCCGAACAGCGGCTTGTAGCCCTCGGCATGTGGGTGCTGAACCCAGTACTGGGTGCCGAGTCCCCACGACTCCTCATTGTCGTCCACGCCCATGTCCTCGGCATCGACCAGCACGATGTCGATACCCAAGGTGGTGCTGTCCTGCTTGAGTTGCTTGGCCAGTTGCAGCAGCACGCCCACTCCGCTGGCACCGTCGTTGGCACCCATCACGGGCTTGCGGTGGTTGGCGGCGTCGGGGTCATTGTCAGCCCAGGGGCGGGTATCCCAATGGGCAAGCAACAGCAGGCGCTGGCTGGCGTCGGGGTTGATAACACCGATGATGTTCTTGATGCCCAGGCTGCCCTCGGTAGCCGTCTGGACGGTACCCGTCTGCAAAATGACGGTGTCGCATGAGGCCTTCAGGGTAGTCATCAGCCAGTCGGCACACTGGGCATGGGCAGCAGTGCCGGGTACCCGAGGACCAAAGTCACACTGCTGTTTCGTCATGGCAAAAGCGCCATCACCGTCAAAGGGCTTGACGTCTGATGCCACGGCACTATCGGCAGCTGATGATGACTCACTTGCGGTCGATGTTCCAGTGTTGCCGCATGCTGTCATGAGGAATGCAATCAGTATATATAATAATGTCATTCTCATAATGATGAAAAAGATGCGGTATGTCTTGATCCGCTGTGATGCGGATACGACATACCGCATCCTTGATGTTGTTTAAATAGAATACGGTGAAAGATTACTTACCCTCCTTGGCAGGAGCAGCGGGAGCTTCCTTGGCAGGAGCAGCAGCGGGAGCCTCTTTCTTGGCGGGAGCGGCAGCTGCGGGAGCCTCCTCGGCCTGGGTGCCGAAGTTGGGAGCCTGGGTCTCGCTGGTGGGTAACTTCTTGATTTGGGGAGCGCCTTCAACGATGCTGGGAGCAGTAACAAATGCCGAAGCGATGCTCAAGATGCAGATGAAGATGGACAGACCCCAAGTTGCCTTCTCAACGAAGTCGGTAGTCTTGCGCACACCCATAAACTGGTTATAACTATTCACGTTGGCAGCAAGGCCACCACCCTTAGATTTTTGAATAAGGATAACACCGACCAGCAAAATCGATGCGATCACAATCAGAATTGCTAAAATAGTGTACATTTTTTCTTATTTTTTGTCGTTTAGTGTCTCATTTAAGACCAGTTTGGTTAAAAACCGAATTTGGTCTGCAAAGTAAATACTTTTTTCTGGATATTTCAAACTTAATCGCTTAATTATTTCAAGTGCTTGTGAATATTTGTGTCTGGAGATGTACATCTTAGCCAGACTTTCGCTCAGCATGGAATCATCGGTTTTGGTAGGATCCTCGATTGATTCATCGGCGATTTCTGCTTTCTCGTTCTCGTCAATTGGAGCAACGATAGGTGTCTGAACAGCCTGTTCGCTCAACTGCATCTGCTCGGCGATAAACTGGTTGATGAGTTCATCTTGTGAATCGCCGCTTGTGGGAAGGCTGCCGCCTTCAGCCTGCTCTTGTGCTGCGAGAACGTCGGCATAGTCGGGCTGAGGGTTGAAGATGGCGCGGCTGATGGCTTCTACTTCGCCAGGACTGGTCTTGCCATAGTTGTCAAGGAAACGGTCGATGGTGGTGACTGTATCGGGCGTTTCGGGCAGACTCTCAGGTGGATAGAAATGGGTCATCAGGCCGGAATCCTCACCCAGCAACAGTCCTAAAGCATGGCGGTCGGGAAAAGAAATCGCGAGCTTAGCAAGCACGTCTTCATTGCCCTTGACGCCATTATGCTTGAGGTAGAATAGGGCGGGTAGCACGCAATAGGGTGCTGCTTGATTGGCCATGTCCAGCCACTCGCGGGTCACACTCTCGTTGACCTGGTTGTCGGCCAGTCGCTTGATGTCTTCAATCCAAGTTGTCATATAACTGCTTGTTCCTAACTTATCACCAGTCACCTAACGTGGCATTGAAAATCAAGTCGGACAGATCTTTACAGATCTGGTTACACAACTCGTCTTGCACATCAACGAGCAACTCATTGCTCGAGAAGTCGCGATAGGCGCTGAATGATAGATCCTTAGAAAGGGCTTGATTCTTGTTATTGATATACTTCACCCGCACGCTGATGGTGAGTCGTGTCTGGCTTGCGTAGGCATCTTCGCCAACCGCTTGTGGAGAAAGTTGGTAGTTGGTGATTTCACCCTCCATGCGCAGGTCGGCATTGTTGCCATCGATGACTCGCAAGCGTGTCTGTTGAGCAATCATGTCGGTCATGCGGTTCTCAAACATCGATTGCAGTGGCGGATAGACCAGCGCCGCACGAATGGGGAACTCGCCGAACGAGATGGTTTTATAGACGTTATAGTCAATGGATGCACCGTTGAGTGTGTATCTGGGAATGCAGGCATTCCAGCTCAGGGTGGCCATGACAAGGGTCAGGATTATAATGAGGGCTCGTTTCACTATCGTTCGAGGTTATATTGCTTAATCTTGCGGTAGAGGGTGCGCTCCGAAATCTTCAACTCCTGGGCTGTGACTTTGCGTCGGCCGTTATTGCGTCTCAAGGCGTTCTCGATAGTCTCGCGCTCGGTCTCATCGAGGGTCTTGACCGTCTCGCTCTCCACGTCCATGGCTGCAACCTCGTCAACGCGACCCAGCTCTTGGGTCTCATGTTGCATGTTGCGGTAGGGTGATGACATGTTCATGCTTTCGCTGTTGCCATATTCCAACAGCGGATTGGTTTCACGTTTCAAGTCATGAACGCTCGACGACACATGTGACGTGGATCCCACGCTGTCCATGCGTTTCTTGAGGGTCTCGATCTCGGCGCGCATCGACAGGATGAGTGTGAACAACTGTTCGCGCTCGGCATTGTAATCATAGTTTGGCTGGGATTGAACGGTCAGTGCTGTCTCGCGGTTGTTGGGCATGTATTGGCTCAATGTGGCGGCATCGACAGTGTTGCCAGACTCGAATAGGGCCACTTGTTCGATGACACTCTTCAGCTGGCGCACGTTACCAGGCCAGTGGTAGGCCATGAGCAATTTCTGGGCATCATCGGCGAGGGTGACGGGGCTGGTGCGGTTCTCGGTGATGAAATTGCGCATGAATAGCCTGGATAGCAGGATGATATCCTCGCCACGATCGCGCAGCGGCGGCACGTTGATCTGTACCGTCGAGAGGCGGTAGTATAGATCCTCGCGGAACTTGCCGTCTTTGACAGCCTGGATCATATCCTTGTTTGTGGCAGCCACGACACGGATGTTGGTCTTGCGCACGGTGCTGTCTCCCACGCGCAGGTACTCACCGTTCTCGAGTACGCGCAGCAGGCGGGCTTGGGTACTCATGGGCATCTCGGCGACCTCGTCAAGGAAGATGACACCGCCGTCAGCCTCTTCAAAGTAACCCTTGTGGTCAGCAATGGCTCCGGTAAATGAACCCTTGACGTGGCCAAAGAGTTCGCTGTCAATGGTGCCTTCGGGGATGGCGCCACAGTTCACCGCAATGTATTTCTTGTGCTTGCGGGGACTGCTCTCGTGGATGATTTTGGGGAATGACTCCTTACCGGAGCCACTTTCGCCAATGATGAGCACGCTCAGGTCGATAGGGGCCACAAGCATGGCACGACGGATGGCTGCTATCAACGCAGGCGACTCGCCCACGATGCCGAAGCGCTGTTTGATGGCGCGGATGTTGTTGTCATTTATTGTTGCCATTTCTTCATTTTATAGGTTTCAGTTTTCAGGAATTTGCCTAATTCCTCGGGTGTAGAGTATTGGGCGTATTCTTCGGGCATGATCGGGTCATGCACACTGACACGGAAGTTGTAGTTCTTGCGACGGAAAACCTCGCTGGGCAGCTTCAGGGTGCGCAGTTTCCAACTGATGACGCCCAGGATGATGGATGTGATGCTATTGTGACCGTGGATGTAGATGGGTATCACGGGCACCTTGAGCTTCTGGATCAGGCGCATGATAACGGGTTGCCACTCGCGGTCTTCAACGCGCAGTTTCCAGGTCAACTTGCTCACGGCGCCGGCAGGGAAAAAGCCCATGGGGTGACCGGCCTTGACGTGCTTCATCGTCTCACTGATACCCTGCATCGACACGGCGCGTTTAGCTGGGTCGTCGCTGGCAAGGGCGTCAACGGTGATGAAGTTGGGCATCATGCCGCCAATCTTGCTCAGCAGCATGTTGACCATAAACTTGTAGTCGGGCCTGTGCTGGCCGATGATGTGGATCATCATCACGCCGTCCAGCGCACCAAAGGGGTGGTTGGTCACAGTGATGAATGGCCCCTCGGGCAGGTTGTCCAGCACCTGGCCGTTGCTGTAGGTAATGCTGGCGTTCAGGTCCTTGAGCAACCCAGTGCAGAATGGGACGCCTGGCGTGCCGCAGTTGTGAGCGTGTATCCAGTTCACGTCATCGATGTCGAGCAAGTGGAATAACCACTTGACCAGTTTGGGCTTACCCTTGAAGAAGGGCGCCATCTTGCACACGTCATCATAGTCCAGAATGTCGGGCTTGATGGGTTGGGGCTGTTGATCTTGTTGAATGGTCTGTTGTTCTGGCTTGTTTATATTATTATTTTCGTCCATTAATTAGTGTCTTCAATTATTTTTGGGACTGCAAAGTTACTAACATTTTTCGGGAACTGACATCAAAAAACGTTAAAAAGTGACATTTTGGCAGGGAAATAATGAGAAACCACCATGCAACACTTGGTCGCCTGGTGGTTATGGCTCTCAATAAGAGGAAGATAGATGGACTCTTCTATTTCTTTTCCTCTTCTCGTTGTCCGTTGGCTTGAGTGTTCTGATAGGGGTTGGACTTGATGTGGTCGCTGTCGCGCTCTATCTTGGTAACGATGTACTTGGCATTGCCGCGCCACAACACTTTGCCCTTGTATTCATCGTAGGTGAGGATGAGGCGTTGACCATTCTTGGCCCAGCGCATGGCATCCAAGGCGAGGCTATCGTCGGTGATGCTGAACTTGAAGTTACTGGTCATGGCCACCAGGGTGTCCTCGATGTAGCTCTCGGTGATCATCTCTCCCTCATAGGTCTTAAACACAGCACCCTCATTGCTGATCTGCATGATCCAGCCCTTTTCCTGACTTGTGCGGTAGGGGTGGAAATAATGCTGCCACATCCACCATCCAAGGAAGGCGACCATAGCGACGATGGTGAGAACGAGCAGTATTTTCAGCGTGTTGCCACGACGTTCGATAGTGGCTTCCTTGATCTCGCGCTCTTCGCGCTCCTGTTCGGTCTCTTGATGTGCCTGCGGCTGCTCCTCGGGAGCATCATTGGTGAAATAGTCGTCAAAATTGTCATCCATTTTGGTCTTCAGTTTTTTGTTTTCAGTTGAATGCAGATGCCACTGTAAACTGGCAACGATAATTAGAGTTTTATTTCGTCGTTGGTGGTATCGACGACGGTCTTGCCACTCTCGATGCGGTTTCGGTCGATAGTCATGCTGGTAAAGGCATAGATGCCGAGCACGATGAGAAGAACCGTCTGGAATCCCCATACAAACATGGCGAATGCCGAGGCGCGTGGGTCAAAGTTGGACGGATTGAACACGCCAACGCCATAGAGCGACAGGCCAAAGATGATGGCCACGTGCCAGGATCCCAGTCCGCCATTGGTGGGCACACCCATGCCGATGCTGCTGAGTACAAACATGACCAGTACTGCCAGTATGCTCAGGTCGCTGGTGAATGAGAAGGCTTTGCTGGCCAAGTAGAGTTGCAGAAAATAGCAGCCCCAGATGAGAATGGTATAGAGCAAGAACCACCACTTGCCATCCATCTTGGTGATGGCATAGAAGCCCTCCCACAGGTTGCGGGCCATGAGTTGGATTTTCTTGATGATTTTGTTCTCGGTTTTCATGACCAGGAGCCATCCCAGCCCGATGATCAACAGCATGGCGCCAAACCAGATGCGGGCATCACTGGCGATGTTCAGGAAGTTCTGTTTCATCTGTGGGTAGGCGTCAAAGAATTGGCTGAATGCACTCTGGGCCAGCAGGAAGGTGATGAGGGTCAGTGCCAGTACGGTGACGGTGTCGGTCAGGCGGTCAGCTACCATCGACCCCATAACCTGGGTGACCGAAGCCTTCTGTCTGTTAGCGATATAACCGCAGCGCCACACCTCGCCCAGTCGAGGAAATGCCAGGTTGACGGCATAAGTGCCAAAGATGCTGTTCAGCACGGCACTGAACGATGGCTTGACATTGATGGCTTTGAGCTGCAACTGCCAGCGTAATGCCCTGAAAACGTGGCTCAGGATACTGACTATTGCGACGGGCACAAACCACCAGTAATTGACGTCGGTCTTGAGGGTTTCCATCATGGTGTTGATGTCCACGTTCTTATATAGGAAGTACATCAACCCCACGCCGATGACGAGAGGGATTCCATATTTGACGAGATAGGATATGGTCTTTTTCACTGTTTTTTATCGTGATATTAAGTTAAAATGTTGGGTCCAATGTGTCACGAACGGCAAAAAAGCAGTACCTTTGCACATTGCTAATGGACGCATTGGAGCGTGCAAAGGTAACAATAAATGACCAAACATGCGGAAAGTTAGAGCAAAAAAGTCACTGGGACAGCATTTCTTGACGGATTTGTCAATTGCCGAGCGCATCGCTCACACGCTGGACGACTTCAAGCACTTGCCAGTGCTCGAGGTTGGACCAGGCATGGGCGTGTTGACTCAGTTCCTGCTTGACATGGGGCTTGACTTGACGGTGGTGGAGCTCGATAGCGAGAGTGTGGACTACCTGGAGGTGGCTTATCCGCAACTGCATGGGCGCATCATCGGTGAGGACTTCTTGAAGATGGACCTCAAGAAGCTGTATGGCGACCGCCCTTTCTGCGTCATTGGCAACTATCCCTATAATATCTCAACACAGATTTTCTTCAAGGTACTGGAATACCGCGATCAGGTGACTTGTTGCAGCGGCATGTTGCAGCGTGAGGTGGCGCAGCGCATAGCCGAGCCCCCGGGCACCAAAGCCTATGGCATCCTGTCGGTGCTGCTCCAGGCGTGGTATGACATTGAGTACCTGTTCACTGTGGATGAACACGTCTTTAATCCGCCCCCCAAGGTCAAGAGCGGTGTTATCCGCCTGGTGCGCAACGATGTGACCGACCTGGGTGTTGATGAGCGCATGTTCAAGCGCGTGGTCAAGGCGGCCTTCGGGCAGCGGCGCAAGATGCTGCGCAGCTCGTTGAAACCGATTTTCACGGCCAATCCGTCGGTGATGGAGCATGACGTGTTCCGACAACGCCCCGAACAGCTGGGCGTTGAAGATTTCATTGCCCTAACGAGGCTTGCGATGGAACAGCCTCATCAGTCGGTCCCTTGACGGTCATACCCCCCCTTTGAAGGGGATTCACGACCGTTATAGCAAAGCCGAATGATTACAACAATTACTAAGACCCTAAAACCGCAATGAAAGAATTTACCGAAGAATATCTGCATAGCCTCAACGAACTGATTGACAAGAAGGACGAGGAACAGGTGCGTGCCCAGATTCAGGACCTGCACCCTGCCGATATCGCCGAACTTGTGGGTGACCTGGATGACCAGGAAGCCCTGTTCATCATGCTGCTGCTCGATGATGAGACCGCAGCCGATGTGCTGGTGGAACTGGACGAGGACCAGCGACACGACTTGATGGAACTGATGCCCAACGAGGAAATCGCCAAGCAGGTCGAGCAGATGGACGCCAACGACGCCGTTGACGTAATCCAGGAACTGGACGAGGAGGACCGTGAGGACGTCATCAGCCACATCGACGACGTGGAGCAGGCCGGCGACATCGTTGACCTGTTGCAGTATGACGAGGACACCGCTGGTGGTTACATGTCCACCGAGATGATTGTCGTCAACGAGAACATGTCGATGCCCGACTGCATCAAGGCAATGCGCCAGCAGGCCGAGGATCTGGACGAGATTTACAACATCTATGTGGTCGATGACGATAACCGTCTGAAGGGAATTTTCCCGTTGAAAACGACGATTACCAACCCCTCGGCCAGCAAGATCAAGCATGTCATGGAGCCTGACCCGCTGAGCGTGCGCACCGACACCCACATCGAGGACGTGGCCCTCGACTTCGAAAAATATGACCTCGTGGCGATGCCCGTCGTCGATAGCATCGGTCGCCTGGTAGGCCGCATCACCGTTGATGACATCATCGACCGCGTGCGCGAGCAAGGAGAGGACGACTACCAGTTGGCATCAGGTATCTGGGGCGACATCGAGACCGATGACAACGTCTTTCGCCAGGTGCGTGCCCGACTGCCGTGGCTGCTCATTGGCTTGGTGGGTGGTATTATCAACGCTCTGATCCTGGGTGGCGGCGAGGGCGATGCCGACCTGTTGCGCATCCTGCCTGGCCTGGCATTGTTCATCCCGTTGATTGGCGGCACGGGTGGTAACGTGGGCACCCAGTCGAGCGCTATCGTCGTGCAAGGCCTTGCCAACGGTAGCCTGGACATCAAGCACGTGGGCAAGCACTTGTTCAAGGAGTTCAGCACAGCGCTGATCAACGCCCTGGTGATGGGACTGCTCATCTTCCTATATACCCGCTTCTTCCCCGTCGATGACAACGCGACCAAGTCCAATATCGCCGCTGCTGCGGTGACCGCCTCACTGTTCCTGGTGGTGATGTTCGCCTCCCTCTTTGGCACGGTGGTGCCCCTGGTACTGGAGCGGATGAAGATTGACCCCGCTATTGCGACAGGCCCCTTTGTCACCGTGACCAACGATATCGTAGGCATTACGATTTACATGGCCATCAGCGGCTGGCTCATCAACTTGTTCTCCTCCTTTATGGGCTGATGGATAACGGCATACCCCGTGCGAACATGGGGTGAAGACAAGAAATACAAGAAAGACAATTTTTTTGATTTTTGTCTTTCTTGTTTTTTCATAGGGCTAATTTCTGCCCGAGATCATCAAAATTCCCGAAAAAACATGAATTTTACGGAATGTATTCCCGAAAAAACATGAATTTTACGGAATGTATTCCCGAAAAATCATGAATTTTGCGGAATAAGAGTTGCGTGGTTTGATATAATGTACTATATTTGCGCCAAATAAATAAAATCTGATTATGATTAAGCGTAGTATCGAGAATATCATTAAAAGCCAATTGCATGATGGTCGTGCCATCATCGTCATGGGTGCTAGACAAGTGGGTAAAACGACTCTGTTGAGCCAATTGTTTGCTGGGAATGGAAACGATTTGCTGTGGATGAGTGGTGACGAGCCCGATGTGAGGGGAGCGTTTGAGGACATCACATCAACGCGGTTGAGGGCGATAATCGGCAATCATAGTGTCGTGGTCATCGATGAGGCTCAGCGCATCGAGGATATCGGTATAAAGTTGAAATTGATTACCGACCAGATGCCGGAGGTTCAATTACTGGCAACGGGTAGTTCGTCATTTGACCTGGCCAACAAGATTAATGAGCCTCTCACGGGACGCAAGTGGGAGTACACATTATTCCCGCTCTCTTTTACCGAACTCGTCAACGACACAAGCCTGCTGGAGGAGAAGCGTATGGTGCCGCATCGCATGGTTTATGGCAGTTATCCCGATGTGGTGACCCATCCGGGCCGTGAGGTGCCTATATTGCGTGAGTTGACCCAAAGTTATCTGTATAAAGACATCCTTGAATTTGAAAGGATCCATAAGCCAGAAAAACTGACCAAGTTGCTGCAGGCATTAGCCTATCAGGTAGGGGCTGAGGTGTCCTATAATGAGTTGTCACAACTTTGCGGCTTGGATGCAAAGACGGTAGCCAATTATATCTCGATTCTCGAGCAGGCTTATATTATCTTCCGTTTGGGCTCGTATAGCCGCAACCTGCGCAACGAGTTGAAAAACAGCCGTAAAATCTATTTCTACGACAATGGCATCAGGAATGCCCTGATCGGTAACTTCTCTCAAGTGGAAAATCGTACTGATGCAGGGGCCTTGTTTGAAAATTATGCCATTGCTGAGCGGATGAAGCGCAAGGAGTACATGATGGACTATGCGAGCAGTTGGTTTTGGCGAAATGCCAATAAGCAGGAAATCGACTACATTGAGGAGAAGGATGGCAAACTGCAGGCCTATGAACTGAAGTGGAACCCCAAGCGCAAAGCCTCGGTGCCTCTGTCGTTCCGCAATGGCTATCCTGATGCCGATTTCACTGTCATCCATCGTGACAACATCGAAGATCTGCTCCTCTATTGAGGCAATGGGCGGAATTGTTGCTTGTCGGGGAAGCATGTGGCCATGTATTTGTTCACGAGTTCGGGCTGGATGTGGAGAAGATTGTCCTCGGGGAACTCTAGCCACACGTAATAGTTGTCGCACCGCAGCACAACGGTGTCGTTGAGCACGATGTTGCTATCCAGCCTGTTGAGGTCATCTTTCTCCTTTTCCTGCAGTGGCTTGTCATAGAGAATAAAAGAATAACTCCTGCTGGTGCCGTAGTGGGTGAAAATCAGTTCTATCGGCGTTGTGCTTTCATGATTCATTATCGCCGGCTGCGAGAGCGCAGACGTTTTCCTAAGATATAAATGAGTATCAGCAAGCAGCATGCACCAAGCACGTAGAGCAGGGCATGTTTAATGCTCTTGTGATTAACGGAGTCGGCACTGCTCAAGGCTCGCCCTGCGTCGTACTTTTTGACGAATGCTTCAGGGTCATTCAGGAACTCTTGCCGCAGGGCGTTGAAGTCGATATGGTTGGAACCGTCTGTTTCCAGGGAGATATAGGTGTCGACCAGATGCTCACAATGCAGAAATCTTGAGAACTCGATGAGTTCGTCGCCCTGCTTCGCCTTAAAGGCCTCTCTAAGGGCGTATGCGGGTGAGTCCTTGATGGTCAAGTCCTGCAAAGAATCGTCTTCGATAGTCAGGTCGATAAGATGTTCCGTGGTGTCAGGCCACTCTATTACGACGTAATTGGAGCGGAGTCCAATATACTGTTCGTGGAATTCGGCAAAGTTATCAAGTGTCTCGATGTTATAGAAATCGGCTGGGAAATCCTTGCGGAAACTGATGGTGAGGTTGCGACACTGTGGCATGAGTGCCTGAAGGCTGTCGAGGCATTGAGCCTGGACCGCAGCGCAGCATTTGTCCCAGAATCTCACCAGTTCACGGCACTTGCCACCCTCAGGACTCCAGCAGTAGGCCGCTATTAATCTGTTGCCAAAGGTGTAGGTTGTGCCATCACAGCCCAATCGCTCGAACAGGAACGATGAGGCTTGAACCGAGGACTCGATCAGTCGGGAAAGAGCCTTCATGATGCTGTCGGGAACATGCAGATCGGAGGTGGTCACGTATCTGTTGCGGTCGAACTTCGCATAGTGCAACGTGCCAGCGGTGTCGGCAGACAGGGCATACTCAGTATCAAAGGAGGGTCGCACAAGATAGTAAAACTGTGTCCTCCATGGGTCATCTCCGCCCACCAGCAAGTGCTTGAGCAGGAACTGGTCTTGTTCCGAAACGCGTTCATAAAGCGGTGATGTGGGCACCAACCTGCCACCGGCTCTCGCAATAGACCCCAAAAAGGCTATCAGTAACAGACAAACTAGGATCCGAGAAAGATTACTCCTTGTTTCGCTGTGATTCATCTCCATAGTTACATCAAATAATTCAGGTTATTACCTTTTGCAAAGTTATGTTTTTTTTGCGATTGCGCCAAATTTTCAGCGATTTTTGGCGCAATCTGTGTTTTTTGCTGCGATTGCGCCAATTTTAATTGGCGTTAGCGAGAACAGCACTGTCACCAGGTTGAATACTTTTTTCTTGTTTGAAGGTATCATCATGTTGACAATCAGTGGCTGAGGTAGTGGGCGGTGCGGAGGGCGATGTTGTCGCGCAGGCAGTCACGGTAGAGCCAGATTTCGCGGCTGTGATAGTTGCCCTCTTTGCCGATAAGGGGCTGGATGTAGTCGGTGCCCGTGTAGCCATCTACCAGCAACAGGCCCGAAGCGGGGTCGAGGGTGACGGTGAGGGTGTCACGGTGTTGCTGGCTTAGCGGGATGAGTGGCGAGGGCTCGGTGATGAGCGTGGCGGGAGTGGCGTCGGTGCGCCAGTTCACGGGATTGATGGCCACGGCGCTGCGGGTCCAGCCGGGCATGGCGCATGAGGGATCGCGCACCGAGTTGTAGCACACGGTCACGCCCGTGTCGTCGGCACCCCGGGCGGGGACGATGCTCGGGCAGGCATCAAGGGTCTCCTGGCTGATGGTGACACCGATGGCATAGGCGGCAATCATGCGGCTGTAGGTGGCATTGTCCATCTCCTTCATCAGTTGGAGCATGATCATCGCTCCCTGGCTGAAACCAGCGAGTACAAACGGTCGCCCATCGTTGAGTTGGTCAAGATAGTACTTGAACGAGCGGCGCACGTCATCGGTCGCGATGGGCAGGCGGGCCTGCACGAGGCTGTCGCTGGCGAAGGTCTGTAACGAGCACTGGCGGTAATAGGGCGAGTAGAAGTTGAGTGAGCCGCCGATGAGCGCGTCCACGCCTTGCATCTCGCCCAGGATGGGGCCTCGCGTGCTGTCGTTGCGGGTGTCGGCATAGTGGCACACGGTGCCGCCCGCCAGGGTGTAGTCGCCTGTCTCGGTCGAGGTGATGTAGAAGACGTCGGCAACGGCGTTGCGACTGGTGATGTACCACTGCGACGGGTCGGAATATTGAGGCGCTTGGGGCAGAACATCGACGGGATATTGAGGCTCGTTATGGGCTGACCTGCATTGGACGAACAATAGGCAGATCGTCATCCAAGCAGCGATTCTGATAAAATGATGCATATATTAATTATTTATTGTAGATGATGCTGTCGATGTGCAGTCTGATCGGTTTCAAGGTGAACAGACTGTCAGGTTTAAGTTGTTCTGTTCTGAATTCTGACGGTTGCGGTTCGCCAGGTAATTCTTCGTGTTTTCGCCTTTCGGTATAGGCCTTGATATCTTTCTCCTTGAGGCCGATGATGCTCAGGTTTTTCTTGTTGAGGTAATGATTGTGTGCCGAGATGTAGTCCAACCAATATTTCCTGACATGGAAACTTTCAAGTTTTTGGCGGACGCCGTTATCGTTGAGCAATTTTGTCAAGGTGTGTTCACCAGGCTGCATCTGCGAGAGCACGTTGTTGATGGTTCTTTCATATTCTGTGACCCATTCGTTCCAGTTGCTCTCGTCGGCATTTATTCTGGCGAAGCTTGCTCCCACACTCTCGATGAACCTATAGTTGCCGTTGCCCATGTTTCTCCAGGTCTCAAAGCTGTTGCCGAAGATGTTCTCGGCCGTCTTGTCATGAGACATGTAGTCAACGAGCGAGAGCATCTCGTTGAGGATGCCTTTCACTTCTTCAGGCTTAATCTTGTCGAGTGAATCCTGTGGCAGACTCAACAGCCATGTGCCGATGGAATCGCATCGCGCCATGTCTTGAGCCATCTTGTCTACCGTAGTGGAGAAATTCTCAATGGTGCTGAGTACCATGATGGCCGACATTTTGCGATCATTGATGCGTTGGCAGTGCTCAACCAAACCTGTCGTGCCGAAGGTCAGAATAATTGACAAGGTTGTGGCCAGGAACTGGGATTCACGTACCCATGTTCGTAATAACTGTGGAATCTTGAATTTCCTGGTAGCCTTCTCGGCTCTTTCGGCAGTCTGCTCGGCATGTTCAATCGGTTTGTTGGGCTGAGGTGCGGGCTTGTTTGCTTTTTTAGTCGGCTTTTTCATCGTTTCCTACTGTTTTGATATGATTGTCATTTTTTGCGCAGTTCCCAGAAGGCGACAGCGGCAGCAGCAGCGACGTTGAGCGAATCAACACCGTGCTTCATGGGAATGCGCACCGTGTAGTCGGCAGCGGTGATGGCTTCGCGGGACAGACCATCGCCCTCGGTGCCCATGATCAGGGCCAGGCGGGGTTCCTGCTTGAGTATCGGGTCGTCGAGCGTGATGCTGTCGTCGCTCAGCGCCATAGCGGCAGTCTTGAAGCCCAACTCATGCAGGTGGGGCGTGACGGGCTCATCGATCCACGTCCCGGGTACGAGGAATACTGATCCCATCGACACGCGCACGGCGCGTCGGTTCAGCGGGTCACAGGCCGTGGGCGTTAACAGCACCGCGTCGATGCCCAGGGCTGCCGCCGAGCGGAAGATGGCCCCGATGTTGGTCGTGTCGGTCACGCCGTCGATGACGACAACGCGGTGGGCGTCGCGGCATACTTCAGCGGCGGGGCGGGGCAGGGGGCGTCGCATGGCGCACAACACGCCGCGGGTGAGCGTGTAGCCCGTGAGTGCAGCCAGCAGGTCTCGCTCGCCCGTATAGACGGGAATGTCGCCACAACGCTCGATGATGCTGGCGGCATCGCCCGTGATGTGGCGCCGCTCGCACAGCAGCGACAGCGGCTCGTAGCCCGCGTCGAGGGCAACATGGATAACCTTGGGGCTTTCGGCGATGAAGATACCCTTGTCGGGCTCCAGACGGTTACGCAGCTGAGCCTCGGTCAGCGTGCCATAGACTTCCACCCCCGGGTGGTTAAGTGATGTGATTTCAATAATCGGCATGATGTGTCAAGTGGTAGCTGGATTGTCGTTGCCTGCGCCCTGTATCGAGCGCACCTGGCGCTGGAACTCGAGAGGTCGCTTGATGTAGCGCAGCACAATGGTGCCTGCACCAGTACCCGACACCTTGATGGTGCCGTAGTTGCAGAGGCGACCCCAGAAACTCTGTTCCACCAGGATGCTCTCTACCTTGCTGATGACGATTTCGTGGGCATGACGGTGTATCCAGCCATGGCTGTGAAAGAACCGCTTGTCGCTCAGGAAGATGGTCGTTGTCAAGTTGCGAATGAAGCTGCCAAGCCGCAGGTAGGCCCACTTGCTGAGTTTGGGCTGATATACGATGTTCTCTCCAGGAGCAATGATTTTGCTGATTTTCATAACATATCCTAAAAATTGTTTCTTATTGGGCAAAGTTATACATTTATTTCCACATTATTTATTAATTTCGCACCGAATTTTTTAAATCGAGACTAATTAAGATCATGGCAACAGATAACGATAATAAAAAGGAAAAGAAAGAGGAAGAGAAATATGTGCGACAGACGGGTTCGCTCAAGGAGCGCCTGGGACGCGTCAAGAAGACCCGCTGGTGGCGGTTTGGCATTGTTGCGCTCATCTATGTGTTGTGGACCATCTGGATGGGCAATCCCTTGCTGTTGTTAGGTCTGCTGCTACTGGGCGACATCTATCTGACACAGTTCCTGCCCTGGGGCGCTTGGAAGGGATTGGAGAACAAGACATTGAGGACCATCATGAGCTGGGTCGATGCGATCGTGTATGCTCTGGTGCTCGTGTATTTCCTGTTCCTGTTCATCGGTCAGAATTACCAGATTCCCTCGTCATCACTCGAGAAGTCGCTGTTGACGGGCGATTTCCTGTGGGTCAATAAGGTGACCTATGGTCCGCGTGTGCCACAGACGCCACTTCATTTCCCGTTGGCCCAGAACACGCTTCCCATTCTTAACTGCAAGTCTTACATCGAGACGCCGCAACTGTCCTACCATCGCTTGAAGGGCCTTCGCAACGTCGAGCGCATGGATATCGTAGTGTTCAACTTCCCTGCTGGCGACACTGTAGCCTTGAAGATGCCCAACCCCGACTACTATACCTTGTGTCAGGAGCGTGGTCGTGATGTGGTGCGCAACAATAAGGATATCTTTGGCGATGTGATTTACCGTCCTGTTGACCGCCGTGACAACTACGTGAAGCGCTGCTTGGGCTTGCCTGGCGAGACGTTGCAGATTAGGGACGGTATCGTCTATGTGAATGGCAAGGCTGTTCCCCAGCCCAAGAATGTGCAGTACTTCTACTACGTCGAGACCGATGGTACCTTCATTGACGAGGCACTGTTTGATGAATTAGGCATCAGCATGGAGGACCGCCATGCTCAAGGAAACCAGTACATATTACCCCTCACGGCCGAAATGAAGAAGACGCTCCAGTCCAAGCCTTGGGTCAAGATGCTTGAACGCATCCAGCCCAATGTTGATGAATCAATCATAACCTATCCCGTGGGCACCGACTACGGCTGGACTCACGCCAACTATGGCCCCATCTGGATTCCCAAGAAAGGCGCCAAGATCGATCTCACTCTCCAGAACCTGCCATTGTATGAGCGCTGCATCAAGAACTACGAGGGCAACACGCTTGAGGTAAAGGGCAATCAGATTATCATCAACGGCCAGCCTGCCACCAGCTACACGTTCAAGATGGACTACTACTGGATGCAGGGCGACAACCGGGATAACTCGCTCGACTCGCGCTACTGGGGCTTTGTGCCCGAGGATCACATTGTGGGCACACCGTCAATCATCCTGATCTCGTTTGATAAGGACCATAGGCTCTTTGACGGTGGCATCCGCTGGAACCGCATCTTCAAGATGCCCAACCCCGACAAGAAGTGAGCAACTCATCAGCATCCTTCCCATCGGCTGTCGTCATGGGCAGTATGTGTGCTGCCAGTGTGCGGTGCTATGCTGCGGCTCTCCAGTCTGAGCATCTACTCGTTGACCTCGGGGAAAAACGCCTGCCCTTGCGTCACAGCCACCATCGCTACCGCATCGACGGCCCTAACGGTGTGCAGACGCTCACCGTTCCTCTTGTGGGTGGCACCAACAACATGATGACACCCCTCAAGGACGTCATCATTTCGGAACATGGCGACTGGCGTCGCTTGCATTGGGGCGCTCTTTTCTCGGCTTATGGTCGCTCCCCTTACTTTGACTATGTCGCCGATGATCTGTCCTGCATCATCAACGGGTCACAACGTTATCTGCACGATTTCAACAGCCAGCTGCATGAGCTGATTGTCGATTTCATGGACCTGCCGTTAACGACACGTTACCTGGATGGGGTAGAGGCGCATGACAATGAACAGACGATAGACCTGAGGGGACGCATCGCCATGAAGAAACCTGATGTCTTGCCTATCGCTGATGTGCCTTATCACCAGATGTGGACAGCAAGCGGCGGCTTCACCCCAGACCTGAGCATCCTTGACCTGATGATGAATATGGGACGGGAAGGTATCATCACACTGATGGCGATGACCAAAAATGATTAAAAAGAGGATTCAGAAAAGGGAAATAAAAAAGGTCTTGGCAATCACTGCTGAGACCCTCATAATTACTAATACTTGAAAACTATATTTACCCCATAAAAGCATTTATCTTTGTCATCTAATAAACGTTTAATTAGATGTACTCTTCAATTAACGTTGCAAATTAAATAATTATTTCTCTAATTTCATTGCTTTTAATGTTTAAAAAATGTGAAAAATTCGATTTTTTGCGCATTTTGTAGCTTTATAGTGTTTTTTTTGCAGAAAGCAGCCAGAAAATAGACTTTTATGCTTGCTTTTTGCCATTATGCTAAAAAAAACGGGGAAATGGTTGCCAATTCATAAATAATTTGTAACTTTGCATCCGCTTTTGTGAGGACACACTTACTCACAAGCCGGTCCTATAGCTCAGTTGGTTAGAGCACCTGACTCATAATCAGGGAGTCCTTGGTTCAAGCCCAAGTGGGACCACAATAAATCGCCGACGCTTGATGGTGCCGGTGATTTTTGTTTTTTGTTCGTTCGTCCGTTCGTTCGTCGGGTATGTGCGTGCCGTTATGCCGTCTGTGGGGTGATGACGCCGTGGATGGTGTCGATGTACTTGGCCAGGGGCAGCATGTAGGGGGTGAATACTGACAGCTGCTCGTCGAAGGGCGACTCGTTAACGACGATCTCCTTGGTGATGTCTCCGTTCTCGCACACATAGGCGATAATGGTATTCAGGAAGTCCTCCTGTTCGGCATTCAATTCGTTCCCAGAGATGAACTCCGAGAACCGTCTCACCGCATTCTTGCGGTCAACGCCGACCAGGGAGCGGACAAACATGGCGACATTGCCGCCGCAGGGCATCCCATGGGTGAACTTGTCGTAATCATCCTTACTGCCAAGTTCTTGCCACAGGATGCGTTCAAGTTCGGTGAAGTCGGCTGCTGTCAGTTGCTCCATATCGTAGATCTTTTGGAGTACGGGCAGGTTTCTGTTCTTCGACAGGAAGTCCAGCACGCTCTGCTTGTAGGACACACGGGGTGTGATGCCCTCCATCGTACCCTCGTCGCTGATTTCGTCCTCGATGTCCACAGTGAACCACTGCCCGCCTTGCCCGATGAGGAACTTGATGAGGTCTCTCAGGTCGTTGCGGACTTTTTCAAGCCACTTGAGCGAGACGTTCTGCCAAGCCACATCGGTCAATACTTCCTTGATCGTGCCCATCTTGGCCTGTACCTGGGGCAGGGTGGCTTTCTCTTGCAGTTTCTCGGCAATCGTTTGAACCGAGTGCACGGCTTTGGTGGCATTGCCTTCCCCGCCAATCAGCGACAATTCAATCAGCATCACCAACACGTCAAATTTCTTGGCACTCTCGTCGAGGGTGTTCTTGGGCAGCAAGGGAGCGATAACATTGCTCAATGTGTTGACATCAACTTCCGAAATGTATGTCCATGAGTCGTTGCCCTTGAAGTGGCTCACGTCAGCCCATTTTTCCCTTACTGAGATGTGGCTGTCACTGAGCGAGGCGACCTGTTCTTTCAACAGCGTCTTGATTTCGTCATGTAGCCCCCGGGCATACTCGTCTTCTTGCCACTGCTGATGCTGCAAGTGGAACGCTATCTTAGCCCGAATACTGAAAATCTTCTCGGTCAACGACGGTGCAACGGCTGCTGTCTGACCATCGGGGTTCTTGTCGAAATACTCGAAGTTCCTGCACCAATCAAAGATGTAGAAGAACTCCTTGTCTTTCCCTGGCCCGAAGATGCCCTGTGACAAGCGTGTGCCTCGGCCAATCATCTGCATGAACTTGATTTTACTCTTGACCACCTTGAAGAACACAAGGTTCAACACATCGGGCACGTCAATGCCTGTGTCAAGCATATCGACCGAAACGGCTATCTGCGGGTTGCCATCCCTGATTTCGAACTTGTCGATGAGGTCTTTTGAATAGGTGACATAGTTGTCGATAAGGGCGCAGAAATCTGATGAGTATTCAGGGTATAAGTAGTAGAACCGCTCGACGATCATTTCAGCGTGGCGATGGTTGTAGGCAAAGATGATGGACTTGCCGATACGCTCCCCGCTCTGCACCTTCAGACCGTTCTCCATCAGGTCTTGCAGCACACGGTCGATGGTGTCGAGGTTGAAGATGTAATTGAATATCTCCTTGCTCTCGATATCTCGGTGTTGGGGATCTCCTTCAATAGCCTTGACAGCCTGTTCATACTCCCACACCTTTTCGAGCTGTTCCTTTTCCTCTGCGCTCAGGTTATTGTACTTGATACCCTCTTTCAGGATGAGTGATCCACGCTTGAAGCCCTTGTAGTTGACCAGGTAGCCCTCGGCCACGGCATCCTCCAGTTCGTAGGCATAGTTGGGCACGCCCTGTTCCATTTGGAAGGTCTCATAGGTGCTCTTGTCCACCTCGTCACGGGGTGTCGCTGTCAAGCCTACGAGCAGAGCGTCAAAGTAGTTGAAGATGGCTGAATACTTGCCGAAGATTGACCTGTGCGCCTCGTCGATGATAATCAGGTCAAACCGACCGACACTGAAGGCTTTCTCGTCGGTGTCGATGTAGTTGATCATCGTCTGATAGGTCGAGAAGGTGATGCGGGCGGTCGTGTCGGGGTCTTTGTCCTCGCTCAGGACCGAGGTGGTCATGTGGGGCAGCAGTTTCACGAAGTTCTTGTGTGCCTGGCTCACCAGGGGAGTCCTGTCGGCAAGGAACAGGACGTTCTTCACCCATCCGTTACATGCCAGCACATCGACCAGCGAGATGGCGACTCTCGTCTTGCCCGTTCCTGTCGCCATGACAAGCAGGCCTCGGCGGTGCTTGCTGTTGAAGTGTTCACACACCGCCTTGATGGCCATTTTCTGGTAATGGCGGTCGGTGATGCTGTCTTTCACGCCGAAATCGGCGATATCGTGCCGCTTCCTTTTCAGCAGGAGCAGTTCCAGGTCGGCCTCGGTGTGGAAGGCGTAGAGCGGGCGGGGAGGATAGCCCAGCCCGTCGATGATATGTGTCTCAAAGCCGTTGCTGTAGTAGATGACGGGCTTCACGCCGTAGCGCTTTTCCAGGCACTCGGCATACAGTTCGGCTTGATGTTTGCCCTTGACGGGAGACACGCTTGTCCGCTTGGCTTCAATCACTGCCAGGGGCAGACCGTTGCTGCCGAACAGCACATAGTCGCAGTAGCCTTTGCCCTCATTGTTGGGCATGCCTTCGACCTCGACTTCGATGCAGGCCTTTGAGGGCTGGATGGCTCCTTCGGTCTCCAGCACGTCCCAGCCTGCCTCTTTCAGCATCAGGTCGATGTAGAGTTTTCGAGTCTCGGCCTCGGAGATATCCGATTCCACTTCCACCACGGGAGTCTTGTCCTCGACGGCCTCTTTGTCTGCCGCCTCGACGATGGCCGATGTGGGACTTACCTCGACCTTGGGGGGCGTGATGACCGTTGCCTGGGGACTGCTGGGGATCAGGTTCCTGTCAAACGGGACGACCTCCTTGATGAAGGTCAATTTGTGCAATATCGCGGCCACCACATTGTAGAGGTTGAGCAGGCAGAAGAACGATTCGCCCCCTGACACATGCTTGCCATGAGCCCCGTTGTTGCCCACCTTGCGTACATAGTGAACGGCCTTCATTACCCGCTGGTCGCCGATGAACCCACGGAACACCTCGCCATCCACAAGTTCAAACAGGGATACCCGCTCGGGCACCTCGATGTTTTTCATCACATAGAGAGCCCTGACGATATACTCCAAGGCCTTCCTGGCGCTGACGGCACTCAGGTCAGGATTACTCACCTGCATTTCCTCGGCTGCCGAGCAGAAGCGATGCAGGTCAGTCAAACCCAATTCCTGTAGATAGTCGAAGTTCCTCATAGTTTATCCAAAGTATTTATCCATCGTGCAGTCAAACATCGTCTGCGTCTCGTCAATGGATTGTTGAACCAAAGCCTTTTGCCTCTCAATCGCCTCTATCTTCTCAGCAAACTCCTGCTGAAGCGAAAGAGGAGGAACAGGCAACTTTATTTTTAAGATGTCAGTTCTTCGCAAACTTGGTATCGTAACAGAAACATCATGCTGCGTAAAATCATACTCTTTACAAAAAAAGAAGAAATAAATTGCACTCAGCACTTCGTTATTTGGAGTGACACCAAATGCGGTATCAACATTCCAAAAATCAGCATTTACTAAAATCGGGTTATTGATATTGCCCTTTCTTCCAATGATTACAGAATCTTTTGGGCATCTGAACTGATTGGCCCAACCCATTATTCCTCCTGTTCCGTATATAGGGTACTTTCCATTTTCATCTTCGACAGTCTTATAGTCTTGGCCACAAGTAATAGTACATGTATTGCCAATCGTTTTGGTTTCCCATCCTTTAGGATTGTCGATGGGGTCGCCAAACATGGAGTAGAAGATGGACTGTGCGAGTTGGTCGTAGGCTTTGAGTTGTTCTTTCTTCTTCTCGATGATGCCCGAAAGCAAATCAAGTTCCGCAACAATCCGCTCCTGCTCCGCAATCGGCGGCACAGGAATAGGGATTTGTTCTGTGGCTCTTTTAGAAATCTCCTTAAATGTTGCTCCTCTACCCAATGAATTTAGGTAGTCAACTTTTCCAAATAGATACCAATAAACAAATTCATTTATAAGGAGATCTGAACAAACTACATTCTTGAATCCCTGATTACAATACATAGGAACAGTGGTGATAGCAACTTTTCCAATAGGTGCACGTGATGATAATAATACTGTACCAATAGGGAGTAATTGAAGATTGGTTTTTTGTACGGCCAAATCAGTTATGGTTCGAGGAGTTGCACCTTGATATTTATTTCCATCTAAATCGGCAGGTGTGACCCAATAGTTTGTGCCACCCCAATATTCTTCAATATTTGATTTTGGAGTGCTGCCTCCAACAATAGTTGCAACCTCTCCCAGTTTCTTATATGTCCAGTCTTGTTTGTTCATTGGTTATTGGTCGTTTGGTGCAAAGTTACAAATTTCTGTTTGAATGGGGCAGGTTTTGTGGTGGAATAATATTTAATAAAAAAGGTGGTGCCCTTTTTGTCGAGAGCACCACCAATGCAGGGCTGTCCGTCCATTCGTTCGTACGGACGTACGTGCGGATTAATCTTTAGGCTTGTTTACCGGCTCGGTCGTTTCCTCCCAGTCACCAATTTGGCAAACACCGCGGACGGGAACCTTGAAGGTGAACTTCACCGCTTTGCCGGTCTTGAGGTTGTGTACCGAGATGGTCTTTACCTCACTTTCGCTGTCGATGTTGATGTGAATGCCGGTGACAATGTAGTCGGCGAGCAGGTCAACTAATTCAGTTAAATTGATATTGTGTGTCATAGTACTTGAAATATTTAAAGTGTGAATAAAATGTGTACATGCGAACGAACGAATGAACGGATGAAAGGGTAGGTATTGTATAGTTTAATGACAGAAATGAAATTGTTGTGTCAAAACTATCGATGACACAATTTCATCCGTTCATTCGTTCGTTCAATTTATATATATTATAGCGGACGAACGGACGAAACGTCGGCTGCAGGCTTGAGCCTTACCCTTGACCTGTCCACCTCCTCGAGCAACCCCGTTGCCAGGGCTTGCTTGATGAGTTCGTAGCAACGGGTTCGCTGGAAAGGATGCTTCTCGGTGAGTCGCTCAACGATGTCGCTGCGCCTGATGGGCGTGCCGTCCTGGGGAATGACGTCGGCGAGGATTTCCCTCACCTGCTGCTCGCTCTGTTGCCTCTCGAGTTGCATCTGCCGATGGCGGTCGGCTGCGCCGTCCTTGGGGATGGCGTTCTCGTCGAGTTTGAAAACCAGTCCTTGGCTTTGGCGATGGCGAGACACGGGATGGCTGACGAGAAATATATCGCCGTGTTTCTCGACCTGGAACACGTCGCTGCACTTCTGGTAGAGCATGGTGCCGATGTGTCCCTTCATCATCTTGTCATGGCTGCCCTTGTTCTGGTGCATGACCACGACGATGCAGCAGTTGTGCTTGTTGGCGAGAGTAGCCAGCTTGTGAACCATGTCCTGGCTCTCGGTCACGTCATTGTAGTTGTAGATGAGGTCGGCAATGCCGTCAACGATGACCAGATCGGGACGCTCAATCTCGATGGACTGGCTCACAAACTCATAGCGGGAAACATCATCATTATCGGCGTCGTAACTGTCGATATCGGCATCACGCAGACAGGAGACCTCGATGTCGCCATGCCTTTCCTCGGGAATGATGGCTCGGATGGTCTTGAGGATGCGGGCGCTGTCGTTCCTCGCCTGCTCGGTGTCGATAAATCGCACCTTGCCCTTCTTGACCAGGCTCTCGCAGTTGGTGAACGTGTCGGAGCCCAGAAAGATGGCGCTCAGGATGTCGCAGAAGAACGTTTTTCCGTTTTTCCACTTGGCACTCACGGCCACCAGGTTGCCCTTGGGCAGGGTGGGCACGTCGCCGATGCGGATGAGGTACTCGGGTTCGGGATAATCGACGTCGCCATCGATTACATACTTCTCTTTGATGCTGGTGAATTTTTTTTTAGCCTTTTCCTCGGCTAACAGGCAGTCTTGCCACCGTAATGGTTCATTGGATGTGTTGTTCATGTTACTAATTTTTTAAAAAATTAAACTCAAGGAATTGCGTGTTTCGCAATTCATGGTGCAAAGATATGGTAAAAATACCATATCTTACAAGAAAAAACGGCGAGAATTATTTGTAAAATAACAACAACTACCGTTATCAGTAGTTGTAATCGAGGGTTCATGAGGGTGGTTATCTCAGGATTGTGGCCTTGCCGTTGAATGTGCATATCTCGGCGGCAAGATGGTTCATGTTGTGGAAACGGCTGTAGTCGGTGTCGGCAGGCACGCCGTTAACCGCTGCCATCGCATCGAGGCCCCATGGAGCGAGAATGAGCAGGCTGCCGTTGGCGCAGGCCTCAAATCGCGTTCGTTCGGGTTTCCAATAGTCGGTGATGGGTTCTTTCTGGATATGGATGAGCGGATAACCGTTCTTGAGGCATTCGTTTTTCATCATCAGTTCGCCACGAGAGATGCCGGGGGTGACCATCACGGTAGCACCACGCATGATGGCATCGACCCATTGTTGATGCTGCCGGGCATAGTCGGCCGTGGTCTCGTAGGGCTCCCTGCTGGCGGGATGCAGGCGGTGGCATTGCACCTGCACCTTATTGGCCCATCGCAACAAGAAGAGGTTGCCGAAGGTGCCATAGTCGCGCCCCCCAATCTGTACATGCAGGGTGCGCTGCATCAACTGTGGCAAGGCCCTCCGCAAAATGGCGCGCCGCGGGTTATCGTGGACGTAGGCGATCATGGCCTGGCGGTGGCGCTGGTCGAGGCACACCGTATCATCGTAATTCTCGTCGAATAGCGGTCGCTGCTCCCTGCCCACCAGCGTGTAGTACTCCTGTCGCTGCCGCTTGGACATGGCGCGGATGAGCGCGCCCTCGTTGTCGTGGAGGCGGGCCTTCTCGCGCAGCCATGCCGGCACTTGCTGGCTGCTGCAATCGACCGATATCGGGCGGTTGATGGAGGGGCCGTAGCCGTGTTGCCGCTGCCAGTGGCTGGTGCATGCCGCCTTGAAGGCCTGCATGATGTCGCCCAGGCTCCACTGCATGGGCTCCAGCACCTCGAGCACGCCATGGAAATGGTCGGGCATGCACACGCAGGCATGCACTGCCACACGGTTGCCATGGGACACCTGTTTCTCGGGAATGGTCTCCCACGTCTGCTTCACCACTTCACCCAGCGGTGACAGGGCGACATGGGGGTGCTTGACATCATTGCCCAGCCGTCCAAGCAACGGCGCCCTCTCGCTCACTACCAGCGTGATGAGGTAGGTGCCCCGGCCGTAGTAATCGTGGCCCGGGTTGCGAGGGCGATAAGATGCCTGTATCATTATGATAGAAACTTCTCCCTGAACTCCGCCATGGCGTTGTTGATGTCCTGTTGCAGGGAGGTTATCTTGCCGAAGATGACTTCGGGGGCTTCGTATTCGACCTTGACACGCTCCACTTCCTTGTATTTGTTGATGCTGAGGTCGTAGTCGTTGTCGCGGATTTCCTCGACAGGAACAAGGAAGGATTGGTCCTTGCGGGTCCTTGTTGCCTCGGCATCCATGTTCTTGAAGCGGGCGATGACGTCGGGAATGTCATTCTCGGGGCACTCTGTACGCTTTTGGTCAAGTGTATAGCCATCGGCCTTCATGTCGTAGAACCATACCTTATCCGTGCCGCCCGCATTGGTCTTGGTGAACACGAGGACTGCCGTGGAAACTCCCGAATAGGGCTGGAACACGCCCGAAGGCATCGAAATCACCGCTTGCAGCCGTTGGTTGTCGATCAGTTCCCGCCTCAAGGCCTTGTGAGCCGTGCTGTTGCCGAACAATACGCCGTCAGGAACGATAGAGGCGCAACGGCCACCCATCTGCAGCATACGGATGAACAGACTGACGAACAGCAACTCTGTTTTCTTGGTCTTGGTGATGGCAAGCAGGGACTTGCTCACCGCCTCGTTGTCGAGACTTCCTGTGAAAGGAGGATTGGCCAGGCAAAGGGTGTAGCGGTTCTCGTCGGTGTTGTCGGTCGAGAGGCTGTCCCGGTACTGGATGTCAGGATTATCGACACCATGCAGCATCAGGTTCATCGCTCCGATGCGCAGCATGGTGAAATCGGTGTCGAAGCCGTGCAGCATCTCATTCTTGTAGTGGTGGGCATTCTCCTTCTTCAACAGTTCAGACTTGTAATGCTCACGCACATACTTGGCACTCTCGACGATAAAGCCTGCACTGCCCATAGCAGGGTCACAGATGGTGTCCTTCAAGGAGGGCTGCATAATTTCAACCATCATACGGATGATGTGTCGGGGCGTGCGGAACTGGCCGTTGTTGCCCGAAGCCGCCATCTTGCTGAGCACATACTCATAGACGTCGCCCATCGTGTCACGGTTGTTCATGTCAAGGTGGTCAATGCCCTCGACAATCTTGGTGAGGGTGCGGGGGCTTTGAATCAGGAAGGTCGCATTCTCCATGAAACGGCTGTAGGCCGACTCCTTGCCGCTGCTCAGGTTCTTGATGAACACAAACACGTCCTTGCTGACGATGCGGTACATCGTCTCGGGGTCATAGTGCTTGAATGTGCTCCACCGCAGGTCTTCGTAGGGGACGTTGCGGTCGGTCTCGGGGTTGTGCCATGCTCCATAGCCGATGGTCGGCTCGGACACCGCCACTCCCATCGCGTTGGCATTGGCCTCCTTGGTGCGCTGAGCATCGTCGAGCATCTTCATAAAGAACAGATAGGTCATCTGCTCGAGAATGGTGATGGAATTGGTGATGCCACCGGTCCAAAAGGTGTCCCAAATGCTGTCTATACGGTTTTTAATCTCTCCTGTAATCATTGGCTTGGTGTTCTTTCATTGAACCACAAAGATAGGTAATATCTTCCAAAACGGACGAACGAACGGACGAACATTTTCAGGAAAACACATGAAAATGCGGTAAATTTCGTTTCATGGCATGAGTTTAATATCCATTACGCGGATTAAACGCAAGGGCCATGAGGGTGCCGATTGGTTTAATCCGCGTAATTGATGGTGACGATTTAGCCTGGGGGTTAGTTGGCGTAGAGCATGTTGAGGATTTGGTTGAACTGGCTTTCGCTCTTGAGGCCTTCATTCTTGAAGAGCATGATCTTGTCAACGATGCGGTCCAGATAGTCAATACTCTCGTTTTTCTCTTTCTTGTTATAGACTTTCCAGTACTTGGTGCCCTTGAGGCCTTTTTCAAACTTCTTGTACAGGTCGGTGGTCGATGAGAGGTATTTCCACTTGTTGGCTGTCAACTGATTTTTCATCTTCTCCATGAAGTCTTTGAGGTCCTTGGTGTACTCGCCGTACTTCTCCACCAGTTCTTTCTTCTTGATGACCTCCTTGGTTTCCATGCCCTCGAAGCTGTCGAGTGCTTCATCGACGTCGCCCTTATTGTAGGGATTGTAGAGGACATCGGCAATCTCCTCGTCATAGACCAGTTCGTCTCTCAGTGTAAACTTGTCACGGCGCATCTTGGTCTCGTTCTTGACATCTTTCTCAAGGGCTTTCTTCTGTGACTCGAGTTCCTTGATCTGGGACTTGAGGTTTTCAATGCGGTCCTCAAGACTCTTAATAGAGTCTTCATTTTGCTTGATGTTCTTCTCGTGCATCTCGATGTCCCGCTCGAGTTGTTGCACATTCTGGGTAGCCTGCTGAGCCACGGCAGCAGGTGTCATGGCAGCGGCAATCATGACGGTCATAGAGATGACCAGGAATCTGAATTTGCTCATAATGTTGGGTCGTTTGGTAATCTATTTGTTGGCAAAGGTACGAAATAGTTTTCGTTTTTATAGTTTTCATACAATGGTTTTTTAAGGAAGATGGGGGTATAAAAAAGCGAAAGTGCACTTTTTCACAAAAGCACACCATCTTCATAACCAAAATTCAAGTATATATGTTCTTGTTGTTTGTTGCCCTTTTTGTAATTTAGTAGCAGATTTCAATATATCAGCCTATTAATTTCCACTGCAAAGGTAATACAATCTTTGTGATCAGCCAAAACTTTTAGCTAAAATTTCAGCATAAAAATTCGGAATTTTTCTGCGTGAATATCTGGAACGGGTTATCACGCAGAAGATTGGTAGTGGAGACGTCGCATGAGACGTGATTGTACTTGTTTACTTCTCGCGGAAGAACAGGTTGATTACCGTGCCGTGCAGGTTCCAGTGCTCGCGTATCTTGTTCTCCAGGTAGCGCTTGTAGGGATCCTTGATCCACTGCGGCAGATTGCAGAAGAAGATGAATGTGGGCACATGGGCGCCCTTGAGCATCGTGATGTACTTGATCTTGACATATTTGCCCTTGACGGCAGGTGGTGGGAAGGCCTGGATGTCGGCTTGCAGCAGGTTGTTGAGTTGCGAGGTGGGAATCGTGGTGCGACGGTTGTTATAGACGTCAATCGATGTCTGGAGCACCTTGTGGATGCGTTGCTTTGTCAATGCTGAGCCAAAGATGATGGGGAAGTCGGTGAACGGTGCAAAGCGTTCGCGGATGGTCGCCTCGAAGTGGTCGATTGCCTGCTGGGTCTTGTTCTCGGCGGCGTCCCATTTGTTGACGAGGACGACAAGCCCCTTGCGGTTCTTCTGGATAATGGAGAAGATGTTGACGTCCTGGGACTCGATGCCACGAGTGGCGTCGATGAGCAGGATGCACACGTCGCTGTTCTCGATGGCACGGATGGAGCGCAGCACCGAGTAGTACTCGATATCCTCGTTGACCTTGTTCTTCTTGCGAATGCCGGCTGTATCGACAAGGTAGAAGTCAAAGCCGAACTTGTTGTAGCGCGAGTAAATACTGTCACGGGTGGTGCCAGCGATGTCGGTGACGATGTTGCGCTGCTCGTCCATCAGTGAGTTGACGAGTGAGGACTTGCCCGCATTGGGCCTGCCCACGATGGCAAATCGTGGCAGGTCCTCCTCGATGCTCTCCTCGGCCTTGGATGGCATCTTCTTGACCACCTCGTCAAGCAGGTCGCCAGTGCCGTTGCCATTGGCAGCCGATATCGAGAAGGGTTGTCCCAAGCCCAGGGCGTAGAACTCGGCTTCGGCATACATGCTCTGGTTGTTGTCGTCCTTGTTGGCCACGACGATAACGGGCTTGGAAGTGCGACGCAGGATGTCGGCCACGTGGTCGTCAAGGTCAGTGATACCGTTCTTGATATCCACGACAAAGAGGATGACATCGGCCTCGTCGATGGCCAGGTGCACCTGCTTGTTGATTTCTTCCTCAAAGATGTCCTCGCTGTTGACGACCCATCCACCGGTATCGACGACCGACATTTCCATGCCGTTCCATTCCATCTTGCCGTACTGGCGGTCGCGTGTGGTGCCACTGGTGTCATTAACAATGGCTGCACGAGTTTGAGTCAAGCGGTTGAACAGTGTTGACTTGCCTACGTTGGGCCTACCCACGATTGCTACTAAACGTCCCATATATAACTTGTTAGTTTAAATTGTTAGTTTTAAATTCTTAATTCACTCGATGTAACCAAAGGCGCGCAGCTTGTTCTCCTGGTTACGCCAGTCCTTTTCTACCTTGACATACAGTTCAAGGAAAACTTTCTTCTCAAAGAATTTTTCGATGTCCTTGCGAGCCTCGGTGCCCACACGCTTGAGCATCTTGCCCTGGTGACCGATGATGATCCCTTTCTGGCTATCGCGCTCGACATAGATGACAGCCATGATGTGGATGGCAGTGTCACTCTCGTCAAACTTCTCGACGATGACTTGGGTGGCATAAGGCACTTCCTTGTCATAGGTGAGGAGTATCTTCTCGCGGACAATCTCGGTGACAAAGAATCGACTGCTGCGGTCGGTAAGGGCGTCCTTGCCGAAGTAAGGGGGGCTCTCGGGTAAGAGCTCGACGATGCGCTTCATGATGTTATCGACATTGAAGTTCTCGAGCGCGCTGGTGGGAAACACCTCGGCACTGGGCAGGAGCTGTTTCCACTGGTCAATAATGCGTATCAGGTCATCGTTGCCCTTGAGTAGGTCAATCTTATTGATGACGAGCAGAATGGGTATCTTCTCACGAGCCACGCGGTCGAGGAAGTCTTGATTCTTGGTCGGACTCTCAACGACATCGGTGACATATAGAAGCACATCGGCATCGACGAGTGCGCCGGTGGAGTATTCCAGCATACTCTGCTGGAGGCGGAACTTGGGCTTGAGTACACCTGGTGTGTCACTGAAGACAATCTGGTAATCATCACCGTTGACGATGCCCATGATGCGGTGGCGTGTGGTCTGGGCCTTACTGGTGATGATGGACAGGCGCTCGCCCACCAGGCGGTTGCTCAGTGTTGATTTCCCCACATTGGGGTTGCCCACGATGTTGACAAATCCTGCTCGATGCATTGTGTTTACTTGTTAGTTTTGTGATTAGCTTTTAGTCGCAATTAGTTTTATTATTCAAGGAAGCATCGCTACTCTGGCATTAACGGGAGTAGTGATGCTTCAATGATGTGTCTGTGCGCTTTATAGCGACCAGATGAGATAGAGAGCTCCCCAAGTGAAACCAGCGCCAAAGGCGGTGAGAACCATCTTATCGCCCTTCTTGAGGCGGTGCTTGTACTCGTCAAGGCACAAGGGAATGCTGGCAGCGCTGGTGTTGCCACGCTTCTGGATGTTGACGAGCACTTTGTCTTCAGCGATGTTCAGTCGTGAGCCGACGGCCTCAATGATGCGTAGGTTGGCCTGGTGGGGTACAAACCACTGGATGCTATCGTTGGTGAGGTTATTGCGTGCCATCACTTCTTTACTCGATGTGAGCATGTCAATCACGGCGTGACGATAGACTGCGCGACCTTCCTGATAAACGTAGTGGAAGTCAGCGTCAATGGTCTCGTGACTGGCTGGCAGAGCCGAACCGCCTGCCTTATAAACCAAGTGCTCCAGTCCTGAACCGTCAACATGGAAGATTGCGTCCATGACTCCGATGGGTTCGTCGGTGGGCTCTACAAGCACGGCAGCGGCAGCGTCGCCAAAGAGCGGACACGTTGCACGGTCCTTGTAGTTGGTCATGCTCGACATTTTCTCGGCGGCGACCACAATAATCTTCTTGTACATGCCCGAGCGGATGTAGCCTGTGGCGTCGTATAGAGCCACAAGGAATCCTGCGCACGCAGCCTGAATGTCATAGGCATAGCACTTTTTCTCAATGCCAGTGCCGTGGGCAATTATTGATGCTGTGGAGGGGAATCGGTGATCGGGATTGGATGTAGCGCAGATAACCAAGTCGATGTCATCACGGTCGGCACCGGTCTCTTCAAGCAGCTTGTTCACGGCTTGAATGCCCATATAGGACGAGCCGACGGGCTTCTTGAGAATGCGACGTTCCTTGACTCCAACTCGTGTGGTGATCCACTCGTCGTTAGTATCCACCATCTGTGAAAGCATCTCGTTATCCAGCACATCATCGGGGAGGAATGACGCGATGCCTGTGATCTTTGCGTTCAGCATAAGCTCGAAAGCGTTTTCTATTCTTTTTTAAGATAAAATTGAAGCAAGCCTGTTAAATTCAATATCCCAAATGCGGATGAACACCAGCATGTGGATTCAGCCCATTCAGGATATTTCGTTTGCTCTAATCGTGTGTGCCGCGTGCGGCAAGAACCGTGTCCACGGCATCGGTACGATTTAGGCTTCCTCCTTGTTCATCACGTTCTTGCCACGGTAGTAACCGCACTCGGGGCATACGGTGTGATAAACATGCCATGCACCACAGTTACTGCACTGAGCGATGGTCGGAGCCACAGCCACGTCGTGGGTGCGGCGCTTAGCGGTACGAGTCTTTGACTGTCTTCTTTTAGGATGTGCCATTTTCTTGTTGTTATTTAAAAGTTATTGTTCTTTCAATCTTTTAAGCACCTCCCACCTAGGGTCGGTGCCGGTTGTTTCACTTGGGTCGCCATCGGCATCGTCGGGGACGGCCTCGGCGCGATGACTGTCGAGCAAGTCAAGCATGTCGGCATTGCAGTCGTCTTCGTTCTCATGACAGTGCGTCATCGGTATGGCAAGCAACACGGTGTCGCGCACGATGGGCGCGACATCCAGCTCTCGCCAGTCCGATGGCACGATCAAGAGCTCGTCGGCAGTGTCGTCAAGCTCGGTGCCCATTTGCTCAACGTTCAGGCAGTAGTCCGTTTCCACCGGCAAATCCAGATCGTCAAGGCATCGGTCACAGGGTATGGTCACTGTGCCGTCGCATGCGATCTCCAGGCGGTAAGTGCTCTCGCTCTTGCGGGTCACATTGAGCGTGACATCCACGGTAGCTCGTCGCACCTCGGTCTGCTCGTCAAGGTCAAAAAACGACTCGTCAAGATGACACTCAACCGTATGAGTGCCAAACGGTAACGTCTTGAGTCTCAACTTCAAAGCATCTACCATCTCCTGAAATTTTCGTTAAAGCGCCACAAAGGTATAACATTTCTCGCTAATATTCAACGATTTTACAACTTTTTTTTAAATTGTATATTAGCAATCAGGGTTCGGATTGTGGGCTGGATTGGGTATTGAAGATGTGGTCATAGATGAGTTGGGTGCCGCCCAAGTGGGTCTGGATGTAGTCTCCGGCGGTCTTGCCGCACTTGAGCCGCAGGGGCTCGTTCTCGAGTAGGGGGTCCATGGCTGCCGAGAAACTGTCGGCATCGTGGATGCTCATGGCGCCATCAAGGGCGATGAGGTCGCTGGCCTCTTGGAACTTGTGGTGCTTGGGGCCAAAGATCACGGGAATGCCGTACACGGCGGCCTCGTTGATGTTGTGGATGCCTGCCCCAAAACCGCCTCCCACATAGGCGGCCTGCCCATAACGGTAGAGAGATGACAGCAAGCCGAAGCTATCGATAATCAGGCAGTCGGCATTAGAAACATTATTGGTCGTGGCCTCGCTGTAGAAGCGGGCTGGGCGTGAGAGCTTGGACATGAGCACATGCAGGCGGTGGCGATCGAACTCGTGGGGCGCGATGATGAGTTTCATGTCAGGGTGGGCATTGAAGTAAGGGATGACGATATCTTCGTCTGGGGGCCAGGAACTACCCATGACAAGCGTGAACTTGGCATTATCGACAAACTTGGCCACGAGGGGGAACTCGCGTGCAGCGGCGCGCACGTCGGCTACGCGGTCAAAGCGGGTGTCGCCAGCAATCACCACGTTGTCAATTCCGATGCCTGCCAGCAGGTCGCGTGACAGTTCGTTCTGGACAAACAGTGTGTCGAAGCACTTGAGCATCTTGCGGAACATGCCGCCCCAGGGGCGGAAAAAGATCTGCTTGGGCCGGAAGATGGCCGAGATGATGTAGGTGGGTATGCCCCGGTGCTTGAGAGCGCTCAAGTAGTTGCCCCAGAATTCATACTTGACAAAGATGGCCACTGATGGCTTAACGATGTCGAGGAATTTCTTCACATTGGCAGGCAGGTCAAAGGGCAGATAGACCACGGTGTCCACCATGCTGAAGTTCTTGCGCACCTCGTAGCCCGACGGTGAGAAAAACGACAACAGGATGCGGGCATCGGGGCGATCACGCTTGATTCTCTCGATAAGTGGACGTCCCTGCTCAAACTCGCCCAGCGACGAGGCGTGAATCCAGATGTAGCCGCCAGTGGGGTCCAGTTTGCGTTGCAGTGTGCGGAAGCAGCGCCGCTGTCCGCGTAACATCAATTTAGCCTTGGGGTTACGCACTGCGGCGATCTTAACGGCGTTGCGATAGGTGGCTACACCTATATTATAAATAGGATCCATAGGACTCTGAGTTTTTAGTTATTAGTAGAGTTGTTGTAAGCGACCGCTCTTGAGGTAGTTGTTGTCATGACGCCGTTTCCACAAGTTGTTGTCAAGGTAGAAGCGGCAGGCTACTTGTTGCCAGAAGCCTGTATACTTGTCGGTCACATGAAGCGTGAGAGACCCCGTCAAGTCTATAAAACGGTTGCTCACGATATGGAATACGAGGTCGGTGCGGCTGTAGGTCTTGTTGTTGTAGTGAGGGTCGCCCTGGATGAGTTGGCTGCCGAACTTGGCATACAGTGGCATGAGGCGCTGACCCGTGTAGAAGGTCTCGTCCAGCTCGATCCAGCGCCAGCGTGCTGTCGCTGTGGCAAGAAATCCAGCAGGCCTGTCCCAGTGGTCAGTGCCACGGTCACGCTGCATGGCAATAATGGCTCCCGCCGAGAGGCGCAGCGAGTCGAGAATAGTGCGACCTGACAAGTCAAGAGATGCCATCGGGTTGATGATCACGTCATCGTTGACATGCTGATCCTCGCCATGGTGACGGGACATTGCCAAGTGGCTGT
Organism: uncultured Prevotellaceae bacterium; assembly: GCA_947165675.1. Lineage (GTDB taxonomy): Bacteria > Bacteroidota > Bacteroidia > Bacteroidales > Muribaculaceae > Sodaliphilus. The sequence continues at coordinate 45,211 of CAMVBJ010000012.1, read as the reverse complement.
ACTGGATGTGACCGCCTAATCTCATCGGGCCAGCGATTCGCCAGTCGGTATTGGCCATGATGGTGAAGGCCTCGCGCTGATTCTCGGTCTGTAATTGACGCCAGTCCACCAGCGCCTCGGTATATCCCGTGGGCTTGATGAGTTGAACCATGATGCCGCGGATGTTGGGCTGGCAATAATTGAGCGAATCGCTCCACATGTAGCGGGGGCTGCGCTCCACCATGAGCGAGCGGGGCAGCAGTCCGGCGGTCACGTGCCATCCGCTCTTATCGTTGTAGCGGTAGTAGAGTGTGGGCAATATCTTGTAGCCATTCATGTTGTCGATCATGGGCTGGAACCATACGACACCTCCCTTGAGCACATGAGTACCCTCCATCAGGGAAACGCCCACTTCAGGAGCCAGGCGCGTGAAGGCTATAGTCTGGTCGGGTGTTTCTCTGTCGTCGCCCCCCTCACGGTTGTTGATGACTGTGCTGGCATCAACACTCCATTCCACCTCCTGGGCTGCAAGAGGCGGAATGGTGAGAATGAGAGTCAATATGGCGAACAGCCAGTTACGCATCGGCGGGGAGTTGAATCTTTTCGATGCCAGTGTTGAGACGTGCAAGTATCTCATCGTGGCCCAGCAGCTTGGTGATCTCAAACATGTGTGGTCCACGGCACTCGCCGACGACAGTGAGGCGGAAGGCGTTCATCACGTTGCCCTTGTGGTAGCCGTTCTTGTCGATCCAATCCATAACAACAGCTTCACAGGCCTCGGCATTTTCCATATCGGTCGTGTCAAGCAGTCCAGCAAGCTGTCGCATGAGTTCGGGTGTCTCTGGCTTCCAGCGCTTGCGGATGTCCTTCTCGCTGTAGCTGGTGGGGCGGATGAAGAAGAAGTTGGCCTGGTCCCACAAGTCGCCCACAAAGTTGGCACGGCTCTTGACCAGCGCCACGACCTGAGCGATAAACTCGTCACTGTAATCGGTCACGTTGACGCCATGCTGCTCCATGACGGGCTTGAACATCTGGGCAAGCTCGTTATCGTCCATATTCATCAGGTATTCGTGATTGAACCACTTGCCTTTCTCAAAGTCAAACTTGGCGCCCTTGCGTGAGCAGTGGTCGATAGAGAACTCCTTGATAAGGTCGTCCATCGAGAAAATCTCACGGTCATCACCGGGGTTCCAGCCCAGCAGGGCGAGGAAGTTGACCACGGCTTGAGGCAGGTAGCCCGCCTCGCGGTAACCGCTGGAGCGCTCACCGCTCTTGGGGTCGTTCCAGTCGAGTGGGAACACCGGGAATCCCAGGCGGTCGCCATCACGCTTGCTCAACTTGCCCTTGCCATCAGGTTTAAGCAGCAGTGGCAGGTGGACAAATGCAGGCATGGTGTCTTCCCAGCCAAATGCCTTGTAGAGCAGCACGTGCAGTGGGGCGCTGGGCAGCCATTCCTCACCACGGATGACGTGGGACACTTCCATCAAGTGGTCATCGACGATGTTGGCCAGGTGATAGGTGGGCAGGTCGTCGGCACTCTTGTAGAGCACCTTGTCGTCGAGAATCGACGAGTTGATGGTCACATCACCGCGCAGCAGGTCATGAACCACGACATCCTGGTTTGGCTCGATGCGGAATCGGACCACCCATTTCTCACCCTTGTCCATGAGAGCCTTTACCTCGTCGGCAGGCAGTGACAGCGAGTTGCGCATCATGCCGCGTGTGCGTGCGTCATATTGAAAATTCTTGATTTCTTGACGTTTGGCGTCGAGCTCCTCGGGCGTGTCAAATGCATAATAGGCCTTGCCGTCATCGACCAGTTGCTGCATGTACTTGCGGTACAGGTCGCGGCGTTCGCTCTGCTTGTAGGGACCGTAGTTGCCGCCCTCGCGCACGCCCTCGTCGATGCCGATGCCCAGCCACTGCAGGGCCTCGTTGATGTATTCCTCGGCGCCGGACACAAAGCGGGTGCTGTCGGTGTCCTCGATGCGCAGGATCATGTCGCCGCCATGCTGGCGGGCAAACAGGTAATTATACAGTGCAGTACGCACGCCGCCAATGTGAAGCGGACCTGTGGGTGAAGGCGCAAAGCGCACTCTTACTCGTCGTTCCATTATCTTGTCTGTTAGTTTTATGTTAAAGTGTAGATGTTGATTACAACAGCATGTCGGCGATCTTGCCCAGCGACTCGTGGTCGGTCTGATCGATGTGGCATGGCGTCACGGTGGCGTAATGGCGGCGCAACCAGTACATGTCGGTGCGGTCGTCGTTTTCATCGGCCATCTCATAGTCGCCCGTCATCCAGTAGTAGTCGCCTCCCATGGGGTGCTCGCGTTTTTCCCACTCGTTGACCCAGCGGCCCAGGTCGCTCGTGGTGACCTTGAGTCCCTTGATGTCACCTTGAGTGAATGGAGGGATGTTCACATTCAAGCAGACACCCTCGGGCAGACCCTTGGCCAATACTGATTTCAATACCTGCTCGATCAGTGGCTGACAAGCGTCTGTGTCGGCATCGCGGGTGAACACGCCATAGGAGAAGGCAATCGAGGGAACACCGTGCATGATGCCCTCATACACACACGCCATCGTGCCGCTGTACAGTGAGCTGATGCCCATGTTGTAGCCGTGGTTGACGCCGGCCAGCACCAGATCGGGCTGGCGGTCCGTCATGAGCTGGCTGATGGCGAGCTTGACACAATCGGCGGGAGTGCCGCTCACCTCATAGGCTGTGAACCCCTCGCGTCGCTCCACAAGATGGGCTCGCACGGGGCGGTCGAGTGATATGGCACTCGACTTGCCGCTCTGATGTTCGGCTGGTGCTGCGACAAACACGTCGCCGTAGCACTGAGCCACTTTGATGAGCGAGTGGATACCGTTATAGTGGTATCCGTCATCATTGCTGATGAGGATGAGTGGTCTATTGTTGTCCATGAGGTTTGCTTTGTTGAATGTGGGTGCAAAGTTACAACTTTTTTGTGTAGAATTGGCAGAAATGGTTTAACTTTGCCAAGTGAAATGCAATTCTAATCAAAATCAAGAATTATGAGACTTATCATTGAACCAGATTACGAGAACGTGTCAAAGTGGGCTGCCCGCTTTGTCGCCAAGCGCATCAATGAGGCCAATCCCACGGCCGAGAAACCTTTTAAATTAGGCTGTCCAACGGGGAGTTCCCCTCTGGGCATGTACCGTGAACTCATCGCCATGAACAAGGCCGGCAAGGTATCGTTCGAGCATGTCATTACCTTTAATATGGACGAGTATTGCAACCTGCCCGAGGAGCACCCCGAGAGTTATCACTCGTTCATGTGGAATAATTTCTTCTCCCACATCGATATTAAACCCGAGAATGTCAATATACTGAACGGGAATGCCCCCGACCTGGTAAAGGAGTGTGCAGACTACGAGGCGCGTATCCAGGCGGCTGGTGGCATCGACCTGTTCATGGGTGGTGTGGGTCCCGACGGGCACATCGCCTTCAACGAGCCAGGCTCGTCGCTCACGTCACGTACGCGCCAGAAGACGCTCACCCGTGACACCATCATCGCCAATAGCCGCTTCTTTGACGGCGACTTGAACAAGGTGCCCAAGACGGCATTGACAGTGGGTGTGGGCACTGTGATGGATGCCCGCGAGGTGATGATCATCGTCAACGGTCACGGCAAGGCTCGCGCCCTGCAACAGGCTGTCGAGGGTGGTGTGTCCCACATGTGCACCCTGAGCGCCCTGCAGATGCATCCCCATGCTGTCATTATCGCCGACGAGATGGCCGTCGATGAGCTCAAGGTGAGCACCTATCGCTACTTCAAGGACATTGAGGCCGCCAACCTCGACCCTGACACCCTGCTGTAATCACAGGCATCTGTCAAGATATTACAATATCACCCTATAGCTTCTCTGTCGTGTCGAGATAGTTGCTATAGGGTGAATTGATTATACTAACACATATAAAAAAGCTGCTCGGGCCTAACGGCGGGAACAGCTTCAAACTCTCTTGTTGTAAAGTCTTGCTTACTCAGCGGGAGCAGCCTCAGCCTCAACGGGAGCCTCGGTAGCGGCGCTATCAACAACAGCAGCAGCGCTATCAACAACGGCAGCAGCGGTGTCAACGGTCTCCTCAACAACGGCGGTGGTGTCAACAGCCTCCTCAGCGGTGGCCTCGGTGTTGTTGGACTGGCATGAAATCATGCTAACGCTAGCGATAACAGCAAGAGCTAAAACTAACTTCTTCATTTTCTTCTGTAATTTTAAATAATAAAACAATTAATTTTCAGTTGTTAAAATCGCTGCAAAATTATAACAAAATTTTCACCTGCAAACTTTTTTCGACTTTTTTTTATTCACTTTTTTTGCCCGACCATGAAAATGATTCACAAAACACTTTGTTATAGGCTGTCTATCAATAAGTTAAAATAACAGACACCCTTGTGTGGATGTCTGTTAATTTTTGTTAATACTACATATATGCCTTGACAAAATAGCCGTTTTTGGCTCCGAAATCAGTTACTGTAGAGGTAACGTTTGATGCTGCGTTTTGGCGTCTTTTCAAACTCGGTGGCGATGAGCTGGATCTTGGCGATTCGCTCATAGGGGGCCACCAGTTTGTTGAGCTCGGTGCGGATGTCCTCCATGAGACCTGGCAGCTTGTCGCGGGTGACTCCCAACTGGTCCATGGCATCGTAGTCAGGATAAACCAGGGCTACCAGTTTGCCTTCGCGCATGACCACGAGGCTCTCGCTCACGTAGAGCATGTTGTTCAACTTGGCCTCAATTTCCTCGGGATAGATGTTCTGTCCGCTTGAGCTCAAGAGCATCGTCTTCAAACGTCCCCTTATAAATAATGTGCCATCAGCATTCAGTGTACCCATGTCGCCCGTGTGTAGCCATCCGTCGTCGTGGAGAACCTTGTCGGTGGCCTCGGTGTTGTGGAAATAGCCCTGCATGACGTTCTCGCCACGCACACAGATCTCGCCTGGAATGTTCTCGGGGTCATCGCTCAGGATCTTGCACTCCATGATGCCGGGCAAGATGCGTCCAGCACTGTGGGGAACAAACTCTCGCCAGGGGGTGTGGCTCACCAGTGGACCGCACTCAGTCATGCCGTAGCCCACGGTGAAAGGGAACTTGATCTTGTACAGGAAGTCCTCGACCTCGGCGTTGAAGGGAGCACCGCCCACGATGACCTCTTCAAACTCGCCACCGAAGGCCTCTATCAACTTGTTGCGTATCTGGCTATAGATGCGTTTGTCCAGATAGGGTACTGCCAGTGCCCAGCGCAAGGCGCCCTTGCTGATCATGGGCACAATCATCTTGGTATAGATTTTCTCGAGTACCAGTGGCACGGTGAGAACCAGATTGGGCCTGATCTCTGACATGGCCTTGACCAGGATCTTGGGTGAGGGAATACGGCCCAGCAGGGTGATATGTGAGCCCACGGCCAGCGGGGTCAGCATGTCGAATGCGCAGCCAAAGGCATGAGCCAGCGGCAGGAAGGCTAAACCTCTCGACCCTTTATAGTGAAGGCCTGAGTTGATGCCATACACGACGTTGCCTGCCAGATTGTTGGCAGTGAGCATCACGCCCTTGCTGAATCCTGTCGTTCCTGACGTGTAATTGATCTCGACCAGGGCATCGTTGGGCACCTCGGCATAATGGATATCATTGCGGTAGAAACCCTCACCATACTTCTTCTTGAAGGCATCTTCCAGTCCCTCCTTGGCCTTGGCGACAATGTCGGAATCATCTTTTTCGGCAACCAGGCTCATATCCTCGATCTGGAAGACGGCGCGCACGCGAGGCATCTTGTCAAACTCCAGGTTTTCCCAGATGTTCTTGCTGATGAACAGCATTGTCGCCTCGCTGTGGTTGATGATGTGCTGGGCATCGGCGGGGTTGAATTCTTGCAGGATGGGCACAATGACGGCTCCATAGGTGATGGTGGCCATGAACGTGGTTATCCAGTTAGGAATGTTCTTGCCGATGAGGGCAATGCGGTCGCCTTGCTTCACGCCACAGCTCTCAAAGAGCAGGTGCAGCTTGGCGATATTGCGGGCAAAATCACCATAGGTGAGGCGTTCGCCGGTATTGTAGTCAGTCAACACGGGCAGTTCCCAGTTGTCGATGAAACTGCGCTCATAAATCTTGATCAGGTTTTCCTTCATCATAGCGGATACGGGTTTATTAGCTGCAAAGGTAATCAAATAATTCCATTCGCAACCAATAAAACCCACTCTTTGTCCACAAAAAATGAAAACAAGAAATACAAGATATACAATTAATTGATTGTCAGTAAAATTGTATTTCTTGTATTTCTTGTTGTTTAATAATAATTGTTGTCTTGAAGATTTAATTTGTTGAATTTGTGAAATTTGTAGTTTTTTTGTGGGGTGGTTGGTTAGATGTCGGGGAACTTGAGGGCGGCAATCTGCATCATGCGGGAGATGTCGAAATAGAAGCCCTCGGCGCTCTTGCCAGCGACGGGTTGTACCTTGATGTAGTCGATGCCTCCCTCCTGGGTCTCGTGGTCGGTGGCGACAAAGCCCAGGAAGTTGATGATGTTGTACTCATGCTCGGGAGCGATAACGACCCAGGGCTCCTCCTTAGTGCCCTTGCCACTCGACATGATGGCGGCGATGAGGCGGTCCAGGCGGTACTGGCAGACGGCAGCACGGGCGTGTTTCTTCTTTTCCTTGAGCACGTAGATGTAGAAATTCATCTGGTTGAGGTCAAACATGTTGTCGTTGAGCGACAACTCGGCATACTTCTCGATGCTGTCACACTCGGCCCTGGAGTGAGGCTGCTTGTAGTACAACTGCTCGACCACGTTGCTATAGACGCTCTCGCGGAAGGGGTTGTAGTCTTCCTGGAAGGTGTAGCCGTAGTAGAAGTTTCTCCAAGCTTCGATACTCAGTGTGGTGTCATTGCTGTTGTAGGCCTTCATCAGTTTTGGGTAGTAGTAAGCGTTCTTGGGGTTGGTGATGACCTCGTGGACGTGGTCAAAATCTACCTTCTTGATGGCGAACTTGCTCTGAGGATTGCGTTCGGGTACCTCCTGGCGCGATTGAGCCCAGCCCGTGGTGGCAATGGTGAGTGCCAGTGTGAGGGTGATGAGGGTATGTATAAGATGTTTCATGATCTCCTTTGTTTGTGGTTTAATTTAGTCGATGACAACGCCCATGATGGCGATGCTCACGATGGAAACGGCGACAATGGCAGGCAGGCATTTAGCGGCAAAATAGCGTATGAACAGAGTGGAGGGATTGAGCATCCACTTGCCGGCAGGAGTGCGGCTATAAGCCAGTTGTCCGAAAGCTGCCCCCAGAACGACACCCAGCACCATCAACCGTGGGGCAAGCAAAATGCCCAGCATACCGCCAGCCATGGCGGTGAATCCCACATACAGGTTGCTGGAGCTGTGACCGTCGGGCTCGCCACTGGGCGAGAGGTAGAAGAGTCCCACGGTAATGACTGTGGCAATGCCCCAGAAGATGAAGGTCATCGTGGGCACGTAGATGTAGTAGCTCCAGTGCATGAGCCACAATCCAGCATAGGCAGGCACTGCGGCCACCCACTGTGGTCGCAACACGAGCACCAGAGCTGCGATGAGACATGCCACGCCAGCAACGAGTAATATGGTTTGCATCACCATAATTGATGTGGAATGAGTGTTTGTTTTACGTTGTTGTTACATTTATATATAATAAACACAATTATATATAATAAACACAATTTGGTGCGACTTATTGCCTGACATGAGGCTTTATTTTGCCGTGTCACCGGTCACGTCGTCGGTAGTATCACCGTTATCGGGCGTCTGTGGCGCCTCGCGCTTGACGTTCTCGGGGTAGGCCACGCGCATGTGGTAAGCCGTCCTTAAGCGTTCGACAAACAGTTGCTTGATGGTCTCCACGTCACGGAAACTGATGGGTGCCTCACGCAGCAGGCCCTCAGCAACCTGGCCGTCGATGATCTTGCCCACCATGGCGGCAATGGCCTCCTCGCTGTGGTCGCTCAGGCTCTTGGTTGCTGCCTCACAGGCGTCGGCCATCATGAGGATGGCGGCCTCCTTGGTCTGCGGGTTGGGGCCTGGATAGGTAAATGGGGCTTTATCCACCTCCTGGTCGGGGCGGCTTTCCTTGGCCTTGTAGTAGAAGTATCGAGTGATGCCCTTGCCGTGATGTTGGGCGATGAGGTCCTTGATGACCTTGGGCAAGTCGGCTTCGTCGGCAATCTTCAGACCATTGGTGACGTGGTCGATGACAATCTTGGCACTGTCCTCGGGACGGACAAGGTGGTCATGAGGGTTCTCGCCAATCTGGTTCTCGGTGAAGAAAGCAGGGTTCTTGGTCTTGCCGATGTCATGATAGAGGGCACCAGCGCGTGCGAGCTGCATGTTGGCTCCAATCTTGAAAGCGGCCTCGCCGGCCAAGTTGGCCACTTGGAGCGAGTGCTGGAATGTGCCGGGGCACAACGTGGAGAGTTGTCGCAGGGTGGGGTTATTGATATCGGCAAGCTCGAGCAGCGTCATCGATGAGGTGAAACCAAAGGCCTTTTCCACAATGGGTATCACCAGGAAGGCAAACGAGAGAATGACGCAGTTGATCAGATAGTAGCCGAAGTGGTACTTGTCCAGGTTATCCAGGTCGCCGTCGGCAATCAGTGTCATGGCGATGTAGGTGATGCTGTAGGCCAGGAAGATGTAAGTCGCACAACGCACGAGCTGGGTGCGCTTGGTCAACTCCTTGACAGCAACGATGGCGATAATGCCAGCCAGGAACTGGTTGATGATGAACTCGGCCTGATGACTTGTCGCGATAAGGGAGCAGATGAGCACCGTCACGATGTGTACAAAGAATGAAGTGTGGTCATCGAAGAATGATGATACGATGATGGGCACCAAGCCGAAGGGGATCACGTAGAGTAATGAATACTTGAACTTGACACACAGGAACACAGCGATGACAAACACGGTGATAAACGAGATGAGGAAAACCATCTGGCGCATGTTGGCGAAAACCTGCTTGCGCAACTGCCTCATGAAGAAGTAGAAGGCGAGCATGAGGGTGGCTACAATCAGCATCCGCCCCAGTAGGGTCATCGTCTGGTCAACATTACGTTGCCTGTCGCGACGCTGGCATTCGTTCTGGTAGCTCTCGATGGCGGCCGCCTTGTGGGGCGTTACAATCTCGCCTCGGGTGATGATGACTTCGCCTTGTTGGACTGTGCCAGGGGAGCGTAGCGCATGCCTCAGATCCTCACCCAGCCATTTCTCGTTCTCTTCCTCATCAACTTTCATGTTGGGCACGAGGTAATCGTTAATCGGGACGGCCTTGAGGGCCTCTTGGAGGGCTGTATTGCTGCGTAACGAGTCGGTGAGCCAGGAGTAGGCCTGCTTGATGGTCCTCATGCCTGTGGCGTCAACGACTTGGAGCTCGTTGTTGCCCACCAGGAAGCGCAACTGCTTGCCGGCACGGATGTCGTTGGCGGCATCATTATCCACGATACCGTCGCTATAGAGCTGGTCCACGGCCTTGAGGAGCTCCGTCCGGCCCGGGCGGTTGCCCAGCGCACGGTATAGCAGGGCCAGCTGTTGCTCTCCCTTCTTGCGGTCCATCGTGTAGATCTTGGCAAAATTCTTGTTCACACTGTCGGTGATGTGCTTGCGTGTGGCTTCGTCCAGCTCGATGTCAAACTGGAAATCGGCCTCAAGTCTCGAGTAGAGCCAGGGCTTGCCGACGTCAAAACTGTAGAACATGGTTTCCTCGCGGCTGAAGAAGAGGGTCGTTGCAATTAGTAAGACCGACAATATCAGCAGCAGGGTGATGGTGATGTTATTTTTCTTGGACTTCTGCATCTCGTTGATGAATTAATGGTGGCGTCCCTGTTGCGGGTGGGACGGCACGATAAACGGGGGCGTTAACTCATGCGTGTGGCGCTGTTGATGCCCTTGATTTTCTTGATTTCGCGGCACAGGTTGGTCACTACGGTGGCATCGCTGACGAGAACAACGAGGTCGCACTTGAACACGCCATCGTCCGACGTGACGTTCATCCGCTTCATGTTGATGGACATGTTGGTCGAGATGATGTTGACGACGGACTGCAGGATGCCCTTCTGGTCGATGCCCTTGATGTGGATGGTGGCCTGGAAACGGTCACTGTAGTCTTCCCATCGGGTCTGTAACAGTCGTGAGCCATAGCTGGCCTTGAGGCGTGCCAGGGTGCTACAGTCCATCTTGTGGACAATGACCTTGTTGTCTTCGGTAAGGAAACCCACTGCATCGTCACCAGGGATGGGGTGGCAGCAGTCGGCAATCTGGTAATTGCTCACGCCATTGCGGGTGACCAGACTGTAGATGGCCTTGGTATCGATTGCCTCGCTGGCCTTGTTGGTAGTCTGTTTGGGCTCTTCCTTGCCCTTGAAGGGGTTGCGTCGCCACCAGTTGAAGCGGGTGCCCTGCTCTTTCTTGATGACCATGTCCTCGTTGAGCATGATCTCGCCGTTACCGATCATGAAGAAGAGCTCCTCCTTGCCGGCTACGCGCTGGCGGCCGATGGCTTGTGACAGCAACTCGTTGCTGAACTCGATGTTGTGCTCGGCCAGAAAGTCCATGAAGCGCTTTTCTCCCTTGTCAATGGTGACGCGACGCTTGTGGCGCAAAGCGGATCTGAGACGGGTTTTGCCCTTGGCTGTGACAACAAACTTCTCCCACTCGGGCGTTGGCTCCACCGAGTTGCTTGAAATGATTTCCACTTGGTCACCACTGTTGAGCTTATAGGAGAGGGGGACGAGTTCGTGATTGACCTTACCGGCAACACAGTGGCTGCCGATGTCAGTGTGGATCGCAAATGCCATGTCAAGCACTGATGCCCCCTTGGGCATCGTCATGGTCTCGCCCTTGGGGGTAAAGACCACGATCTCACTGGCGAACAGGTTGAGCTTGATGGTGTCCAGAAAGTCGATGGCATTGGGCTCAGGGTCCTTGAGGATGTCGGTGATGGTGCTGAGCCACTTGGACAACTCTTCCTCCTCCTCGCCTTCGCCAATCTTGTATTTCCAGTGGGCGGCGAAACCACGCTCGGCGATCTCGTCCATCTTCTGACTACGGATCTGTACCTCGACCCAGTTGCCGTCGGGACCCATGACAGTGACGTGCAGCGCCTGGTACTGGTTGACCTTGGGGGTGGTGAGCCAGTCGCGCACGCGGTCGGGATGCTTGGTATAGACCTCGGTAATCTCGTTATAGATGTTCCAGCAGACGCGCTTGGCCTGGCTCTCATCGTCACAGGCAAACACGATGCGTGCCGCATACAGGTCATAGACTTCCTCAAAGGGGACACGCTTCTTCTGCATCTTGTTCCAGATGGAGTAGCAGGACTTGACACGCACGTTGAAGTCATACTTGAGCCCCATGTTGTCGAGACGTTCGCGGATGGGGGCCGAGAATCGGGCAAACAGTTCGTTGCGTTCCTCTTCGCTGGCATTGATCAGGTCCGAGATGCGCTTGTGTTCGGCGGGATGGTTATACTTGAAACTCAAGTCTTCCAGCTCTGTCTTGATGGCATAAAGGCCCAAGCGATGGGCCAGTGGGGCATAGATGTAGAGCGTTTCGCCGGCAATCTTGTATTGCTTGTTGGGCGGCATGGACGAGAGGGTGCGCATGTTGTGCAGGCGGTCGGCCATCTTGATAAGCACAACGCGCACGTCATCGGCCATGGTGAGCAGCAGTTTGCGGAAGTTCTCGGCCTGCAAGGAAGCCTTGTCGCCGAAGATGCCTCCCGAAATCTTGGTCAATCCATCAACAATGCGGGCGATTTTCTCGCCAAATTGTGCCTTGATGTCCTCGACGGTATAGTCGGTGTCCTCAACCACGTCGTGAAGCAGGGCGGCACTGATGCTGGTCGAGCCCAGGCCGATTTCCTGGCTGACGATGGTCGCCACGGCTATGGGGTGCATGATGTAGGGCTCGCCAGAGCGCCTGCGGATACCCTTGTGGGCGTCGCGGGCAAACTTGAATGCCTTGTCGATGATTTCAACCTTCTTGCGGTGGTTGCTCGACAAGTAACCGTTGAGCAGATACTGGTAGGCCTGATCGATCATTTGGTCTTCCATCTCGGGCGTTATATTGTTGTTCGGCGTCATTGGTCCATGATTTGTTTTTGATTCAAACTACAAAGGTAGTAAAAATAGTTTATAGTTTGTTGATTATGGTAGAGGGATTTTTGTTGTGGCCCTTATCCTTGTCCTTGACTGGGAGGGCGTACCCCTGGAGTGGGTGCTGTGACGTTGAAGCGCCGTTGCCACGTGGCATCCTCGGTACTCAGCGTTACCGTGCCGTTGCCGATTAGAATTTCATTGACACGACCGCAGCCTTGCGGTAGGCGCAGGATGGCACGCACACGGCCATTCTGGTCGCAGATCTGGATCCCTATCCTGGTGGCGACCCACAAGTTGCCGCCCGCGTCAAAGGTGATGGTCGTCACTTCCAAGTTATCGGACGGGTCATCGTTGTGCAGCCAGTAGAAGGGCTCGCCACAGGTCAGGCGACTGTCTTGCAGGATGAATTGCCACACGAAGTTTTCGTCTTCGCCCTGTGTCCAGGCTACCGTGGTCAAGTCGGGGTAAATGATGCGCTTAACAGGCTCCTTAGCCACTCCGCCGCTGATTCTGTTCCAGCCATTGTCTTCCTCGACGAGTAACTCCTGCAAGAAGTCATTATGGGTCTTGCCTTGGGTGAGTTGTGATGGCCAGTCTCGCCACATCCACTCCATCGCCTGCGGGAAAATCTGGGTTGAGCGCGTCACGTTGTGGCCTCCATCACTCCAGTCACATTGCACATCATAGCCTGCAAACTGCAAGGCGCTGGCGAGCATCTGGTTGCCCTCGTACCAGTGACCGAACAGGGGATTCCACACGTCGTTGCTGCCATCCTGGATGAATATGCGCAAGGGCAGAGGCTCGGTCTTCCTGACCAGGGCCTGCAGGTCGTTGCCACCGCGCATCGCCACAAAGGTGCCCACACCGGTAAACACTTTTCCGAACAGGTCAGGACGGTGCCAGGCGGCGTTAAAGGCGGCGATGCCTCCGCTGCTCAATCCCATGATCATGCGGTCCTGGGGGCGACGTGACAGGCGGATGGGCTTGCCGCGTGGGGTTTTCATCTGCTCGACGGCAGGTAATACCTCCTCATCGAGAAAACGGACAAAATGGTCGGTTGTTGAGTCAAATTCATAACTGCGGTTATAGCGCAGCACGGTGCCGTCAGCGGCTTTGACAACACCTGGTTGCAGGAACACACCTATGGTCACCGGCATCTTGCCCGCAGTGATGAGGGAGTCTATCACTTCAGGTGCATGGCACAACACGCCGTCGAGTCCTACATACAGTGCTGCCGGCCGCTTGCCGTCATACTGGTCGGGCACATAGACCTGGAAGGTGTGTACAGTGCCCCCATAGTACTCCGACTTGTCGAGCACTCCGTCGATGAGCACGTGTCCCGCTGTCATCCTCAGAGCCAGCATTGCCATGAATGCTGGTATTAAAAGCCGTATAGATATCATTGTTAAACGTCGATTGATTGGTGCAAATTTACTAATAATGTGCACACTGGCAAAGGGGTGGTACCCTAAGAATTGCAAGATGCGCTTCCCTCGTCATTGAAAGAAGCGCATCGTGTGCTATTGTGATTTTGTTTTACTGTCTGGATAGTAGCTTACAGTACTCGGCAGGCGCCTACGTAGCGACGGCTGTAGTAGGACTCGGTGTTCTTGCTCTCGGTGACACCGCTGCTGCAAGCCGAGTGGATGAAGTGGAAGGTGTTGTCGTCGTTGACACGGGTGACAATGCCCACGTGTCCCACGCCACCGCGGCCTGAACGACCCTGGAAGAACACGAGGTCGCCTGGCTGAAGATCGCTCTTCTTGACACGCACACCATCAAAAATCTGCCCCCTTGACGAGCGGTCCAGGTCGATGCCGAAGCGCTTGAACACATAGCTGGTAAATCCCGAGCAGTCAAAGCCACGAGGTGACATGGCACCATAACGATAGGGCGTACCACGGAAGCGGTATGCGTAATTGATGACTTGATCAACGATGTTGTTGCGGCTGTTTTGTTCAAGCTGTTCAAGCACTGTCCCGTGCTTGCGATTGGACAACTGCTGGCCCTGTGACGAGAAGCTGGTAATGGTGATTGCTAAGAGAACGAATAATGCAGATAAACTTATTTTACTTTTAATAAAACTCATAATAATTATTTTAGTGGACTGGAGAATCCGCTCATCGGCGGCTTTCTCGTTAAGGGTGTCAAGAACGATTTCAACACCGTGCGCCCAGGTTTGTTGTTGCAAAGGTAACTCATCCCTGAATCCTGACCAAACTATTTAAACACTTGTAAACACTTTTGAAAATCAGCGGTTTTAACAAATTGTTCCACGCCAAACCCCTTATAGTGGGCGGTCTCGGCGGGTTTGAAAGTTTAAATTATGGAAATTAAAAATGAAAAGTTTTACACTTTTTAACAATAAATGGCATCCTATAAGATTTGTTTTTTGAACTTTTGCCATCTTAACCACTCTCCGACGATAGTAGTTGAGCCCGCAAAATTGCATTTTGCAATCTTGCGGGCCTGTTTTATCGAAAAAGTGATTTTGGCACTTGTTTCTCGGGTGAAATCACCGTAACGTATCGTGGAACATTTTGTTTTTTCGGCAGCGTCGCTTCGACCTCATCAGTTGCTGATGAAGTAGCCACCGTTGTTGGGGGTGACACGATAGATGCGCATGCCCAATTTGCTGTTGATGGCAACACCGCGCACGGGGCCTCCGGCACCCGTCAGGGGATTGTAACGCGAACCGCACTTGGAGCAGACGGCCTCAAAATTATCAGGGTCGATACTGAGGACCACGTCCTGGCTGGACTCAACGGGACATGCCAGGTCGTAGGCCATCGGTGCTTCCAGGCCCATCATGAGCAGTACGCCGCCATAGCCCGTGTAGGTGTTGACGTTGTAGGGGAAATTGGCAGGGATACCCTTGTCGCGGTTGAAGATGCGGTACTCGCCCATGCCATGGACGCCATAGGTGTTCCACAGGGCATAGCCACCCAGGTCGATGCGTACGGTAAAGCGCGGTATGGCCTTGTTGTCAATCTTGTCACATGAAGTCATCATGACCATCGTCAAGAGGACTGTAATGATGCTGAAAATTGTATTTATCTTTGTCATAATCCTAATAATTATGGTTTATAAACGCAAAAAATGGTCATTTGATTGTAAAATTTCTGAGAATTCTATAATTTTGCGTCCACTAAAACCATTATATAGGCATGGATCCGCTATTTTCTATCATAACTGTAACGTGGAATGCTGCGGGTGTTATCGCACCCACGATGCAGAGCGTGCAACGGCAGACGAGCAGTGACTATGAGATGCTGATTATCGACGGCGCTTCGACCGACGACACTCTTGCCATCGTGCGTCAGGCATCGATTGCTGGCCTGCGTGTGTTCAGTGAGCCTGACAATGGATTGTATGATGCGATGAACAAGGGCATCTCCCGGGCTCGTGGTCGGTACCTCATTTTCCTGAATGCTGGCGATACCTTTGCCGACGACACGGTGCTGGCGCGTCTGGCATTGCTGACGGCCGACAATCCAGGCGTGATCTATGGCCAGACCCAGCTTGTGGATAAAAACCGCAACGTGGTGGGCATGCGTCACTTGACGGCGCCCAAGCGATTGACCGCAGGCAGTTTCCTGAATGGAATGGTGGTGTGTCACCAGGCCTTTGTGGCACGGCGTGACTTGGTGCCTCAGTATGACTTGCAGTACAAGCTGAGTGCCGACTATGACTGGTGCATCAAGGTGCTGCGTAAGTCTCCCGCCAACGCATATGCTGGTCCTGCGCCCATCATCAGCTACCTTGCCGATGGCATGACCACGCGTTATCACCGCGCCTCGTTGTGGGAGCGCTTTCGCATCATGAGCCGGCATTATGGCACGGGCAAGGCGATCGTGCGACATCTGACCTTCATTCCGCGCTATCTGAAGCGCCGATTTGGCTCCAGTGCCAATAACCAATAATTCAACGGATACTCTGAGTCTTAATCTTCACGATGAAAATATGAACGATCAAACTAAAGGAAATATCATAACCCGCAACTGGCACCGCTTCAAGGTGTGGTACAAGGGATTGTACCGCGGACGCCCCTGGTGGGTGAAGACACTGGCAGGACTGGGTACGTTTATTGTGCTGTTCTTGTTGTACCTCGTCGCTGTTGACGTCAATCTGTTGTGGCTCTTTGGCAAGTCGCCCAGCACCCACAGCATCATGCATCCACGTAATCCCGAGGCGAGCTACTTGTATAGTGCCGACGGCAAGACCATTGGCAAGTACTATGACGAGAACCGCACGCCAGTCCCCTATGACTCGATTAACCCTCAGTTCTTCCAGGTGCTCATCGACACCGAGGACGAGCGATTCTACCACCACCACGGCATCGACTTCAGCGGTCTGGGTGCTGCGGTCAAGGATATGATACTTCATGGACGTCCCCGTGGCGCGAGCACCATCACCCAGCAACTGGTGAAGAACATGTTCCGCACCCGCAGCGACTACTCGACGGGTTTGTTGGGCTATATCCCTGGTGTGAAGATGCTCATCATGAAGAGCAAGGAGTGGATCATCGCCACCAAGCTGGAGATCTTCTACAGCAAGAAGGAAATCCTCGAGATGTATGCCAATACGGTCGATTTCGGCAGCAATGCCTATGGCATCAAGACCGCAGCCAATACCTATTTCAAGACCACTCCGCGTAAACTGAAACTCGAGGAGAGCGCCGTGCTCGTGGGACTACTCAAGGCCACAAGCACCTACAATCCCCGCATTAATCCCAAGAACAGTTTGCGCCGCCGCAACCAGGTGTTGAAAAACATGGTCGATCGCGGTGATCTCACTCAAGCCGAATATGAGCGCGTCTCCTCGTTGCCCATCGACTTGAAATATACCCTTGAAACCAATTATGACGGTGTGGCACCTTACTTCCGCGAGGCTGTGGCGCGTGAGATTGAAGATATTGCCAAGGCTCGGGGCTTGAAGCTCGACTTGGAACGCGACGGACTCAAGATCTACACCACGCTCGATTCCAGGATGCAGGAGTATGCCGAACAGGCGGTGAGCGAGAAGATGAAGGTCGTGCAGCAAAATTTCAAGAGTCACTGGGGTAACCAGGACTGCTGGCTCGATGATAACAACCAGCCGATTGCAAACTTTGTTGAGGACAAGGCACGCAACACGCCCATTTACCATGAGCTGCTGGCCCGCTATCCTAATGATCTCGACTCGGTCAACTATTACATGAATCAACCTCACATGGTGCACCTGTTTGACTACGAGAACGACTCGCTGTACATGGAGATGAGCTCGATGGACTCGGTGCGTTACATGCTTCACTTCATGCACTGTGGCTTTATTGCCATGGAGCCGAGCAATGGTCATGTCAAGGCTTGGGTTGGCGATGTGGACTTTGACACATGGAAGTATGACAAGGTGCGCGCCAAACATCAGCCTGGCTCGACTTTCAAGTTGTTTGTTTATACGGCCGCCATGGAGCGTGGTCTTGTGCCCTGTGACCGTCGCCTGGACGAGTATATCGACACGCTTGTTTATAATGAGGAAAAGCGTGAACTTGAGCACTGGCGCCCAACCAATGCCAACGGTACCTTCACAGGCGCGGAGATGACACTGCGTGCCGCCTTCGCCCAGAGTATCAACAGTGTGACCGTGCGTGTGGGCTCAGAGGTCGGTTTTGCCGAGATAGCCCAGTTGGCTCGTGACATGGGCATCAAGTCGCCGATGGAGCCTAAACCGGCACTTTCATTAGGTGCCAGTGATGTGGACCTGATGGAGCTTGTCAATTCCTATTGCACTGTGGTCAACGACGGTATGCGTAGCGACCCCGTCATTGTTACTCGTATCGTGGATCGCGACGGCAAGGAAATCTATCATGCACCGAGCCATCAGGAACGTGCGATTTCTTACCGCTCAGCTTGGCTCATGCAGCAGATGCTCTTGGCATGCCGTACCGATGCCGGTGGCACTGGTATGGCCCTGAACGGCTATATTACCCGTCCACTCTATGACGTGGACTTGGGTGGCAAGACGGGTACCAGCAACCGTCATGCCGACGCCTGGTTTGTTGCAGTTTCACCTGGGCTCGTCTGTGGCTCATGGGTGGGTGGCGAGTACCGCCAGATTCACTTCCGCTGGGGTGCCCTGGGACAGGGCAGCCGCACGGCGTTACCCATCTGCGGACGCTTCCTGCAACTCGTGCTGAGTGACCCGCAGTTCCAGCGTTATCACCAGCGCTTCCAGCCATGCAAGGAGCCTATTGATGCAGCCCTCTATTCAGGGTGCTCGGCCATTGGCGAGGTCGAGGAGTTTGATTCCACAATGCTTGAGATGGAGGATGATTCCCTGTTTGTGCCCTTGACCGATGACATCAATCCCGACGAGAAGCTCAGGATTGAAGAGCCGTCATCGCTGCCCGACTCGGTGTGACCCTGGACGCTCTCCCGTACCAGGGAATTAAGTAATATCATGAGAGTCAAATGTTTTACAATTGTCGGTAAATAATTTGACTCTCTGTTTTTATTTTCAAGAGATAAAGGCAACATTGCTATCAACGATGTGACCAACTTGATTGACCAGTTGCTCGGTGGTGAGGAGATTCCCGCCTACTGCGACGTGGACGGCGACGGCAATGTCACTATCAAGGACGTGACCGCCCTTATCGACCAACTCCTGAGCGGTAACTAGTGTAGGCATATTACTATAACGACGGATCACAATAGCTGACACTGGCTAAAGTGATCCGCTTGTTTGTAGTGCGTTTCCCTTATTCTTTGCCGTATGTGCCTAAAATGTAAAAATATTAGACAGTTTTTCTGAAAATAAACATTATTTTTCAGTTTTACACCGAAAATATTTGTTTTTTAGTTTGAGCCTCTATATATTCGCACTATTATAAAAAACTCCTATGTGTCAAAAGTTCAGATTATTAACTAAAAAATAAGACTATGATTAAGAAGATTCTTTTTACCCTAATTACGGGACTCTTTTCATCAACGCTTGCTACCGCCTATCAATTTGAAGTTAATGAAATTTATTACAATAGGCTGGATTCAAGAACCGTTGAAGTTACTCACGGTGGTTCTGATTATGACCCAGAATCTGGCTTAGGCTCATATACCGGATGGTATGACGCAAGAATTCCAGAAACTGTGACTTATGGTGGAGTGACTTATACAGTGGTATCTATAGGGGATAACGCTTTTGCGTGGTCTAATTCTTTAGATTATGTGGAAATACCCAACACAGTCATCTCCATTGGCTTCCAGGCCTTTAATGGATGCAGGGATATGACGAGGGCTGTTATTCCAGCTTCAGTAAAGTATATAGCTTCTGCAGCATACTCTTTCTGTTATGATCTGACAGATGTCACTTTAGGAAGTTCGGTAGAGACTATAGGTCCATCTGCTTTTGGCTGGTGTAGTAACCTGACTAACGTGATTTGTGAAGCAATAGAACCGCCAGTACTTGAGGAGAATGGTAACAGCGTTATTTATGGAGATTGTTTCAGTTCTTATTCTAAAGCAACTTTGCGTGTACCTCGAGAGTCTCTACATAAGTATATGGCGGCAGAGATTTGGTCTAAGTTTTCTAAGATTATCTCTATCGAAGATGAATTGGGAATAGGTGATGTGGATAATGACGGCAAGTTGAGCATAAAGGATGTGACAAGTTTGATTGACGATTTGCTGGAAGGTAATGATAGTTCAGTCTATGCTGACGTGGACGGTGACGGTAACGTTTCCATCAAGGACGTCACCGCCCTCATCGACCAACTCCTGAGCGGGGCTCAGTAATGATAACCTCACAATTAAGAAATAAAACCCGATATGAAAAAGATTCTCTTTGTATTACTGATGATGGTTGCATCAACAGTGACCATGGTAGCTGACGACTTCGAGGTCGATGGCATCTACTACAATTTACTGAATAGCGGAGAAGTCACGGTCACTAATCACACGGATTACTTTTTCAATGATGAGGGCATCGTGGAGCCTGTGATAACTCACTACAGTGGTGATGTGGTTATCCCCGAGACGGTCAATTACGGAGGTAATACTTATGAGGTCGTGGCAATCGACGATGAAGCTTTCTTGTACAGCAATGAACTTACAAGTGTTACGCTCCCATCTACTATTATATCCATTGGCTGGAGGGCTTTCTTGGGCTGCACTGCTTTGACCAGCATTGATATTCCCAACTCGGTTGTTTCTATCAATGATTATGCTTTTGCTGACTGTAAATCGCTTACCAGCGTTTCCTTGTCAACCTCGTTGACTTCATTGGGAGAATTTGCGTTTGCTGATTGCACCAGTCTGTCGGGTATTGAGTTTCCGAACACCCTCGTCTCAATAGGTGTGGATGCCTTTAATGGCTGCCGGGTTCTCGAGGGTATCGACATACCGGCCTCGCTCACATCCATCGGCCTCAGAGCATTCGCCCAATGCTACAATCTTCGCAACCTCACCGTTGATGACGATAACCCGGTGTATGATTCCCGCGACAACTGCAATGCGATTATCGAGACATCCAGCAATACGCTGTTTGCTGGTTGCCGTTCAACGCTTATCCCGAATACCGTGACGGCTATCGGTGGGTGGGCATTCTATGGTTGTATAGGGTTGGAGTCGATTACGATTCCTAACTCGGTGACCTCACTTGGCATGGGCACTTTCCTTGAGTGCAGAGGGCTCACGACAGTTCACCTTCCCAACACAATCACATATATCCCGACGGAAGCTTTCTGCTACTGCACCTCGATTTGTCAAATTGATATTCCCGCTTCGGTCACATCGATTGGAGTTCGAGCATTCAATTCTTGCTTCCAATTGGATGATGTGTATTGCTATATGCCAGATTTATCACTTGTCACGTTATATAACTACATCTTTGACCGCAATCCCATGAATGTTGATCGTCGAACGCTGCATGTGCCTGCGGGAACATTAGAGGATTATCAGGCCGAGGTGCAGTTTGCCAGATGCTTTGGCACGATGGTCGAGATGGAGCATAGTGGCGATGCGAATGGCGATGGTGTGGTCACCATAAAGGACGTGACTCATGTCATCGACTATCTGCTAGGCGGAGATGACGGTTCGGTCAATCCCTATCATGCCGACGTGGACGGCGACGGCAATGTCACTATCAAGGACGTGACCGCCCTTATCGACCAACTCCTGAGCGGCAACTAAGTGTTTTATTTAAGGGTTTCCTAAAGACTATCTGGTCAAAAGTCAACTGGTGGACTTTTGACCCGAGTTTTAATAACGAGAGCGTTAGCCTCAGACTTTTCAGAATATTCAGTTGTTAATGATTGCGCGCGTCGGTGGCGAGGAGGCGGTGGCCAAGACGGCAGTAGATGCATTTGCGGGCCTCACAATAGTTGCGACGCAGTTGAATGAGGGCTTGGCTGGTGAGCGCGTCCTCACACTTGATGCCGGCTTTGCCAAAGAGGGTGACAATGCTGTTCTGTTCAGGGCGCAGGTCCTCAAGCAGGGCGATGGCACGGTCGGTCATCTGGTAGTCATCATTCATCTCGCCACGGGCATAATAGAGTGGGGCAACAGTGTTGATGAGCACGATATCGATGCTGCTTTTGCTCAGTGCACGGCCCGCACTGGGCGATGGCTTGCCAAATGAGTAGTGTGTCGTCCAGTAGCCGCTTAACTCGATGTCAAAGAGTTGGCGCAAGGCTTGAGTATCGTTGGCCTGGATGATGTCGTTCATCAGGTTGAAACCGCCCTGGACAAATTGGGCCAACAGGGCGATGCGGCGGTAGGGGAAATTCTGTGGACGGCTGCGGAACAAGCGCCATGCCGTGCCCTCGATGGGGCGCAATGAGAATTTGTTGGCCAGGAAGGCGTATTCCCGCATCAACTGCTGGTAGTAAGGGTCATCGGCGTGGGCTCCGTTCAATAATCCTGCCTGGCCGAAGAGCAATGCCTCGACCTGGAGGATGGAATCACTGTGCTTGTGCAACAGGCGCAGGGGCGTGACGCGCGCCAATCGCTCAAAGGCTTCGTTGTTGATGCCGAAGCCCAATGTCCTGGACAGCATTGCATAGCAGATGTCTTCCCAACTGCCGTGGTAGCGGTCGTAGAGCTCGCGCACACGGTCCACCTTGCCATGCAGCCGTTCGAACGCTAAAGCCTCGATCCACTCGGTGATGATGAGCTGGGGAACCTCTTTGAGGCGTGACGCGCATGGCAGTTCCACCTGAGCGTTGACCAGGCGGTCATAGGATTCGTTGAAACGGGGCGACACCCTGAGCTCCACCTGGGGGATGAGCTCGCCGTTGATGCGGGTGACGGGAGCGTCGTCCTTCTCGACGACGTGCAGGATGACGCTGTCGTAGGCCGGGTCCTCGTCATGGTGGTGACGCTTCCAGTCGCTGGCACGCACGTGTATCTCGACGTTGCCCACCCAGGTGTGCCCATCAATCTCAACCTTGGCATTGAAGAAGTCGGGTCCCGAGTCGGTGTTGAACAGGCCAGGGTCAAGGACACGCACACGGCGACCATCGTTGGTCACCATGTCCTCACTGAGCCACAGCTTGTGTTGCCAGATGTATTGTAAGAGACCTTCCATTTTTTTAGTCGCTAGTCACTAATTAGTCGCTAGTCATTAGTCGTTAGTCATTAGTCATTAGTTGCTAGTCGTCAGGTTTGATTATCAGTGCGAATTTACTGCTTTTTTTGTTCTCGTGGGTATGAAACTGATAAAAAAAATGGGGCGGCACTGCTGGGCGCGATTTTTTTTGCTACCTTTGTCACATTGTGATGAGACTGTTACAACATATCAAGGGATGGATCAATAGCCACTATGGCACCACAGTGACGGTGGTCATTGTGGTGCTGACGTTGTGGCAACTGGTGGTGGCCTCTTTTGGCATCGACCTGTGTGACTCGGGCTATTACCTCACTTTCTTTGACAACATCTTCAAGCACCCCCAGTCCGTGGAGTACAACTTCATGTACTACCTGAGCGGTGTGGTGGGAGGCGTGCTCAATGCCTTGTTGCCCGCGGGTGGCAAGTGGATGGCGATGCGCGTTGCCGGCGTGTTGTGCAATGTGGGCGTGATGGCGATATTGGCTTGCACGCTACGGCGCATTCTGCCTGCCACAGCGGTCATCCTGGGCTACCTCATGGTGGTGGCGTCGCTGGTGGCTTTCCCATTCACGTTTAACAACGACCTGCTGAGTGCCCTGCTCTGGGTAGTCGTCCTGGCATTGACCTATCGGGGACTCACTGGAGGCCGATGGTGCCACTTGTTGCTGGCTGGCGTAGTCGTGGGCGTGAACACGTTTACGCGCATCCCTAATGTGCTGGCTTGCTGCCTGGTGATGATGCCGCTTGTAGCCAAGTTCTACACTCCGCGGTCTTGGCAAGACTGCTGGCGGCAATGTGGCGTGATGCTGCTGGGCATTGCATTCGGTATGGTGACCATTGTGGGACTGATGATGACCCTTGGCCACTGGGAAGTCTTTAAGCAGAATATAGCCGACCTGGTGGGTGTCGCTACAGGCAGGAGTGGTGCTGCAAGCCACAATGCTGGTGGGCTGGTGATGGAGATGGTCGCTTTCTATGGACAGTGTCTGCTGGTGGGTGCTAAGATGTTGGCACTATGGGTCATCTTGTGGCTTGTTAGGCGATATGTCAACAATGGACTGCTACGATATTGCGCTTATGTACTCGTGGCTGCCGTTACGCTTTACTTCATGTGGCATCAATCTCACATCATGCACCCGTTGTGGGTCATGTGTGTTGTGGGGACTATTTACATTATTATAAAACAAGGTGGAGTTCGTGCTATTGCCGCATGGCTCGGCCTGTTGATGCTACTGGTATTCCCGTTGGGCAGTGATGGTGCGACAAACAATGGTGGCATCATTGCATGGATGGCGGCACCAGTGGCTGCTCTCCTGTGGTTGCGACGGGGCAACATCGTTTTCCCGCTGGCGTTTGTCGTTGTGGGGCTGTTGCAGACGTTGACTGTGGGCGCCTACTTTGACGGTGGTCACCTGTGGTACAAGACGGCAGGAATCGTCTCGGTGGATGGCGCTGAGGGCATTCGCACCACGCCCGAGCGTGCCCGCATCATCAACGAGACGTTACCCGAACTGATGCAGTTTGTCGATGAGGGTGACACCCTCCTGTGTTACGGTAGCATCCCCATGATCAACCACATGACTGGTTCTGTCCCTGCTATCGGGTGCTCATGGCCCGAGCTGCTCAGTGCCGAGGCACTGGCAGCCCGACTTGACGCAATGGGTGGTGTGCATCCTGCTATCTTACGGCAGAAGTTCAACAACCTTGGCCCCTACTGGAGCGAGCCCAGCGACCAATATTTGCAAGCGTATCCACAAGAGGATAAGTTCCTAAGTCAAGCTAAGATGGATGCACTCATCCGCTATATGGAAACCAATGGCTACCGCATGGTTTGGCAAAACCGATGGTTCGCCCTTTACCATCCACAAGGCAAGATTCTATATGTCCAAGATAAGCCCATTAAAAAAGATTTTTGAAAATTTTTGCCAAAAAATTTGGTCAGGTTAAAAACTCGCCGTATCTTTGCACTCGCTTTTGAAAGGTACCTTAGCTCAGTGGTAGAGCAGTGGACTGAAAATCCGCGTGTCCCTGGTTCGATCCCCGGAGGTACCACATCAAAAACACGGAGCGACCGACTGCCCGCGCAGCCGGCCGTTTTTTTGTTCAATGAGTACGTGATTGAGGCTGTGACCTGAATTGCTTGTTTTCCTTTTCTCACCGTGGCTGTTGCAAAACTAAGACCTCGAAAAGAAGATCGCTCTTAGCGCGAGAAATTTTACAAAATTATAAATAAAATTAAAAAAAATGATTTTGTTTAATTTTTTATACAAAATTTGCTTAATTTCTCGGCCGTTAGGCCGATTAAAAAAACGTGTCGAGTTTTGCAACAAGCTCAACGGACGGACGCAAAGCAGGAAAATAGGGGCTGTTCACTGTCTAATCGTTTGACACTTTTTCGTTTTTTTCTTGACAATTGGCTCTTTTGCTGGTAAAATGCTTGTTTTCTTTCAAGACGATACTTATCTTTGCATCAGCAATTATTAACACGAAAAAACAATCGAAGATGAAAAACCTAATGACATCTATCCTCCTGCTGCTGGCTCTCCTGTTGCCAGCCGTAGCCACGGCTGCCGACATTGAGGTCGATGGCATCTATTACAACATCAACCGCATCAACGCCACCGCCACCGTCACCTTTGGTAATAATGAATACAAAGGCTCAGTAACCATCCCTGCCACCGTCACCCATGACGGTACAACCTACGCCGTCACCACCATTGGCGATTTGGCGTTCTCTCGCTGCATTTACTTGACCGACATCAACATCCCCAACTCCGTTACTTACATCGACTACGGGGCGTTCTCTCGCTGCAAGAGTTTGACCGAAATCAGCATCCCCAACTCCGTCACTACTATTGATGATGAGGTGTTCAGTGAATGCTCCTTCCTGACTACGATCAACATTCCCAACTCCGTCACCACCATCGGCGACGGGGCATTCTCTGGCACTGGTTGGTATAGCAACCAACCAGACGGATTGGTCTATGCGGGATTGGTCGCTTATAAATATAAAGGCACAATGCCCCCGGGGACAAGCATCACACTAAAAGAAGGAACATTAAGTATTTCTGACTATGCGTTCGCTGACTGCACTGGGCTGACCGGCATCGTCATTCCCAACTCGGTAACTTATATCGGTGATTGGGCGTTCGCTTGCTGCGAGAGCCTGACTAGCATGGACATCCCCAAGTCTGTAACAAAGATTGGCGAGGATGCGTTCTATGATACTCCATGGTTCAATAACCAGCCCGACGGATTGGTCTATGCCGGCACGGTCGCTTATAAGTATAAAGGCACAATGCCAAGCGGAACGAATATAACTTTAAGAAATGGAACCACAAGTATAACTGGCGATGCGTTCAGATACTGCACAGGTCTGACCAGCATCGTCATTCCCAACTCGGTAACTGATATCGGTGCCGGGGCGTTTGCACACTGCACAGGTCTGACCAGCGTCAATATTCCCAACTCGGTAACTGTTATCCGTGGCGATACTTTCGTGTTTTGCAGAGGATTGACCAGCATCGTTATCCCCAACTCGGTAGATTCTATCGCTGGCGAAGCGTTCGCTGACTGCACTGGGCTGACCGGCATCGTCATTCCCAATTCGGTAACTGGGATTGACCGCACGGCGTTCGATTGGTGCTCAGGTCTGACCAGTATCGTGGTAGAAAGTGGCAATCCAAGATATGATTCGCACAACGGCTGTAATGCAATTATAGAGACCGCCTCTAATACTTTAATTGCTGGCTGCAAGAACACGATTATCCCCAACTCGGTAACTAAGATCGGCGACTATGCGTTCGATGGCCGCACGGGGCTGACCGACATCGTCATCCCCAACTCGGTAACTGCTATCGGTTTCATGGCGTTCAAGGGATGCAGTGGACTGACCAGCATTGATATCCCCAACTCGGTAACTAAGATCGGCATCCATGCGTTCGGTAACTGCTCTGGGCTGACCAGCATCGTCATTCCCAACTCGATAACTGAGATCGGTGACAATACGTTCTCTGGCTGCACGGGGCTGACCAGCATCGTCATCCCCAACTCGGTGATTAAGATCGGTCAACAGGCGTTCGGTGGCTGCACTGGACTGTCCAGCATCGTCATCCCCAACTCGGTGACTAGAATTGACTTCAAAGCGTTCGAATGGTGCACTGGACTGTCGGATGTGTATAGCTACATTGCTGACCCCTTAAGAGTATCGAACGAGTACGGTGATCCATGTTGTTGGTGGTATTTGTATGATGGCGACTACTCAGGTCGCACACTTCATGTTCTACAGGGGATGACTGGTGCCTACCAAGCCGATGAACGCTGGTACCCGTATTTCGGGCAGATTGTGGAAGATATATTCCTGGGCGACGTGAATCGTGACCTTGAGGTCAATATTGCTGATGTGAACGCCGCCATCGACATCATCTTGGGCGGAAATGATGACACTACCGCTGCCGACGTGAACGGTGACGGAGAAATCAACATCGCCGACATCAACGCCTTGATTGACATCATCCTGAGCGGCACACCGAATTAGATATAACTGGTTGCCAAAATGACAACCGGGATCGAGACTCATCCGTCCGAAACCGGAGGTACCACATCAATAACACAAAGCGGCCGACTGCCCGTGCAGCCGGTCGTTTTTTTGTTGGGAAATGCTGGCCTGTTCATCCGTTCGTTCGCTATTATATATAAATATGAACGAACGGATGAACGTATAGAAAGGTTGTGTCATCGCAAGTTTTGACACAAACCTATTCTAATCATATATAATTAATTTCTCTTAATACTACAGTTATAATTCATTCGTTCGTCCGTTCATACGAATGGGTACGTGATGGCGACTGAGACCTGACTTTTCCCTGTTTTCTCACGCATGCATGAATGAACGGATGAACGGATAGGGGCAGTTCACTGACAAAATATTTGACACTTTTTCTTTTTTTCCCTGGCGATTGGCTTTTTTGTTTGTGAAAGGCTTGTTTACTCTTATGGCTAAGTTTATCTTTGCGACAACAATCATTAACGCTTAAAACCCAACGACTAAAATGAAAAACATTATCACATCCTCAATCCTGGTGCTGGCCCTCCTGTTGCCTGCACTCGCCACGGCTCACGACTTCGAGGTCGATAGCATCTATTACAACATCAACGGCAATGAGGCTACCGTGACATTTAGAACTTACGATCATTCTTATTATCCTTTTTCCGGTGGGTATTCAGGCTCTGTCGTCATCCCAGCCACCGTCACCTACAATGGAATCACCTACCCGGTAACTTCTATCGGTGACCAGGCGTTCTATAACTGCCGTGGTCTGACCAGCGTCGACATCCCCAACTCGGTAACTTCTATCGGTCGCGTGGTGTTCTATAACTGCACTGGACTGACCAGCATAGTCATCCCCAACTCGGTAACAGCAATCGGTGTCCAGGCGTTCGAGGACTGCACTGGACTGACCAGCATCGACATCCCCAACTCGGTAACAGCAATCGGTGGCTATGCGTTCAATAATACAGCATGGTACAATAACCAGCCAGACGGAATGGTCTATGCTGGCAAGGTCGCTTATAAGTATAAAGGCACGATGCCAAGCGGAACGAATATGACTTTCAAAGAAGGAACATTAGGCATTGCTGGCTATGCGTTCGAGGGCTGCATTGGAATGACTGGCATTGTCATCCCCAACTCGGTAACTGAGATCAATGGTATGGCGTTCTTTGATTGCCCCGTGCTGACCAGCATCGTGGTAGAAAGTGGGAATCCAAGATATGATTCGCGCAACAACTGCAATGCAATTATAGAGACTGCCTCTAATACTTTGTTTTTGGGCTGCGACAACACGATTTTCCCCAACTCGATAACTGCTATCGGTGACGGTGCATTCTCTGGCTGCACTGGTTTGACCAGCATCGATATCCCCAACTCGGTGACTTCTATCGGTGACGATGCGTTCGCTGACTGCACTGGACTAACAAGTTTCAACATTCCCAACTCGTTAACTTATGTCGGTGGCTATGCGTTCGATAATACAGCATGGTACAATAACCAGCCAGACGGAATGGTCTATGTCGGCATGTTCGCTTATGGCTATAAAGGCACGATGCCAAGCGGAACGAATATGACTTTCAAAGAAGGAACATTAGGCATTGCTGGTGGGGCGTTCCATAGCTGCACTGGACTGGCCAGCATCGTCATCCCCAACTCGGTAACTTATATCGGTGACTATGCGCTCTACTACTGCACTGGGTTGACCAGCATCGACATCCCCAACTCGGTAACTTCAATCGGTGACGAGGCGTTCTCCTGGTGCTCGGGGCTGACGGATGTGTATTGCTACATTGCTGACCTCTCGAGCGTATCGGGCGGGTATGAACAATTCGGTGATTACTATGGCTCTGGCCGTACGCTACATGTGCTGCAGGGGACGGCTGATGCCTACCGTGCTAACAAGAACTGGTATCCCTATTTCGTGCAGATTGTGGAAGATATATTCATTGGCGACGTGAATCGTGACCTTGAGGTCAACATTGCTGATGTGAATGCCGCCATTAGCATCATCTTGGGTGGAAATGATGACACTATTGCTGCCGACGTGAACGGTGACGGAGAAATCAACATCGCCGACATCAATGCCTTGATTGACATCATCCTGAGCGGCTCCTGGCATTAGAGATAACTGGTTGCCGAAATGACAACCGAGATCGAGACTCATCCGTCCGAAACCGGAGGTACCACATCAATAACACAAAGCGGCCGACTGCCCACGCAGCCGGTCGTTTTTCTTAGGTCGGGTCACCACATTGTTTAGCAATCTCGGGTCATCCCCCGCTTTTATCCGCTGAATCGCAATATCCTTGAAAGGATCCGTTGGAGGCCGCTGATTATATGATTTTTTTGAATTTTTTTAGTCTCTCCTTGGCGAAAGGCTTGTCTTCTTTTAGGACATTGATTACCTTTGCGGGATAAAACTTTAAAAATGATTCTATCAAGTGATATTAACTTTTAATACTTAAGGCAATGAAACTGATTTTTAAAATGTCCGTCCTGCTGCTGGCTCTCCTGCTGCCGTCACTCGCCACGGCCCACGACTTCGAGGTCGACGGCATCTACTACAACATCAACGGCAACGAAGCCACTGTCACGTACAAAGGAAGTTATGAAACCGTATATGACAATGAGTATTCAGGCTTTGTCGTCATCCCAGCCACCGTTACCTACAATGGAACCACCTACCCGGTGACTTCTATCGGTGACAAGGCTTTCTATGAGTGCACTGGACTGACCGGTATCGATATCCCCAACTCGGTAACTGCTATCGGTGACGGGGCGTTCTTAGACTGCACTGGACTGACCAGCATCGATATCCCCAACTCGGTCACCACCATCGGTCTCAATGCGTTCTGGGGCTGCACTGGTCTGACCAGCATCGTCATTCCCAACTCGGTAACTAAAATCAGCGACTATGCCTTCTTTAACTGTCCTGAGTTGACCAGCATCGTCATCCCCAACACGGTGACTTCTATCGGTGTCAGTGCGTTCCAGGGCTGCACTGGCCTGACCAGCATCGTCATCCCCAACTCGGTAACAAATATTGGCGACTTTGCATTCCAGGGCTGCGCTGGCCTGACCAATATCGTCATCCCCGACTCGCTAACTTCTATCAGTTTAGGAACGTTCTGGGACTGCACCAGTCTGACCAGCATCGTCATCCCTAACTCGGTAACAAATATTGGCAGCTATGCGTTCCAGGGCTGCACTGGCCTGACCAGCATCGTCATCCCCAACTCGGTAACAAATATTGGCGACTATGCATTCCAGGGCTGCGCTGGCCTGACCAGCATCGTCATCCCCGAGTCGCTAACTTATATCAAATCTGGGACGTTTTCGAGCTGCACTGGTCTGACCAGCATTGTCATCCCCAACTCGGTAACTGAGATCGGTAGCGGGGCGTTCGCTGGCTGCAGCGGTCTGACGAGCGTGACCATTGGCAATTCCGTCACCTCCATCGGCTACCAAGCGTTCGATGGCTGCACAGGGCTGACGAGCATCGTCATCCCCAACTCGGTCACCTACATCGGCGGCAGGGCTTTCTATGACTGCACTGGGCTGACCAGCATCAGCATCCCCCACTCGGTAACTGCTATCGGTGACGAGACGTTCTATGAGTGCACGGGGCTGAACAGTGTCGTCATCGGTAACTCGGTAACTTCTATCGGCAAAAGGGCTTTCGATGGCTGCACTGGTCTGACCAGCATCGTCATCGGTAACTCGGTAACTTCTATCGGTTTCAATGCCTTCTTTAACTGTCCTGAGTTGACCAGCATCGTGGTAGAAAGTGGCAATCTAATATATGATTCGCGCAACAACTGCAATGCAATCATAGAGACCGCCTCTAATACTTTACTTTTAGGCGGCAAGAACACGATTATCCCCAACTCGGTAACTGCTATCGGTTATTACGGTTTCTATGCGTTCTACAATTGCACTGGGCTGACCAGTGTCGTCATCCCTAAGTCGGTAACTGCTATAGGTATCTATGCGTTCTACAATTGCACTGGGCTGACGGATGTGTATTGCTACATTGCTGACCTTTCGAGAGTATCGAACGGGGATAAACAATTCTATTTGGAAAATGGTGATTACTCTGGTCGTACGCTTCATGTGCTGCAGGGGACGGCTGATGCCTATCGGGCTGACGAGAACTGGAATCCCTATTTCGGGCAGATTGTTGACGACTTGAAGCCTGATGTGCCTGGCGACGTGAATGGCGACCGTGAGGTCAATATTGCTGATGTGAATGCCGTCATCGACATCATTTTGGGTGGAAATGATGACGCTGCTGCTGCCGACGTGAACGGTGATGGCGAAATCAACATCGCCGACATCAACGCCGTCATCGACATCATCCTGAACGGCACCCAGAATTAGATATAACTGGTTGTCATTTTGACTCATCCGTCCGAGACCGGAGGTGCCTCACAAGATACTCCAAACCGCCTATAGTATTCTGCTTTCCAATAAATCTTGATAACTATGAACAAGAAACTACTTTTCAGACTTGCTGCCCTGCTGGCAGCCATGATGTGTGCCCTTGGCGCCAATGCTGCCGAGGCCTATGCCTGTGTCAGCTACGACACGTTGACGTTCTACTACGACGACCAGCGCAACAGCCACTCGACCGCGACCTTTGACGTGAATGCGGGAGACTATTTCCCCGGCTGGTTACAGATGGCCGGAGTTGTGAAATATGTGGTCTTTGACCCGTCGTTCGCTGTTGCCCGCCCAACGTCCACTCGCTTTTGGTTTGCTGGTATGGATCTTGAATCCATCACAGGCCTGAGTTACCTGAACACCAGCGAGGTCATTAATATGGCTTATATGTTTAGTAGCTGTTTTAATTTGACGAGCCTTGACTTGAGCAGTTTCAACACGTCCAAGGTGACCAATATGGAAGGCATGTTCGATAACTGCGCCAATTTGATAAATCTTGACTTGAGCAGCTTTAACACGTCCCAGGTGACCAATATGGAATACATGTTCCATGACTGCAGAGCATTGACGAGTCTTGACTTGAGCAGTTTCAACACGTCCCAGGTGACCAATATGGAAAGCATGTTCGAGGACTGCACCAGCCTGCATACCGTCTGCGTGGACAGTGGCTGGACCACGGCTTCAGTGATCTACTCAGATGATATGTTCAGGCACTGTGCCATTCTGGTGGGCGGTAAGTGCACTCCCTTTGATGGTCGCTATGTGGACAAGACTTATGCCCACATCGACGGCGGCCCCAGCAACCCCGGTTACCTCACCGATGTGAATGCGCCTGTGGCGTATGCCTGCTACACGCCTGAGAACACCACGCTGACGTTCTACTACGACAAGCAGCGCCTTAGACGCGAGGGCATGACCTATTCCATGAACACAGACTACACCGAACCCAGGTGGTATACCGACAATACCTGCAGCAGTGTGACCCGGGTGGTCTTCGACCCATCGTTCGCCAATGCCCGCCCAACGGCCACCTATGATTGGTTCTCTCGCATGACAAACCTTCAGACTATTCAGGGCGTCAAGTATCTGAATACCAGCGAAGTGACAAAGATGGTAGACATGTTCAGTTTATGCAACAAAATAACGGTTCTTGACTTGAGTCATTTCAACACGTCCCAGGTGACCAATATGGGAGCCATGTTCTATGGCTGTACTAATCTGCGGACCATCTACGTGGGCAGTGGTTGGACCACGGCTTCAGTGATCTACTCAGATGCTATGTTCAAGCATTGTGCCAGCCTGGTCGGCGGCAAGGGTACAACTTATGATGCCAACCATGTGGATGATGAGTATGCCCACATCGACGGCGGCACGAGCAACCCGGGCTACTTCACCGATAAGAACGCTGTACTGCATGGCGACGTGAATGGCGACCTTGAAGTGAGCGTCGCTGATGTGAATGCCGTCATCGACATCATCTTGGGCGGAAATGTTAGCACCCCTGCTGCCGACGTCAACGGTGATGGCGACATCAACATCGCCGACGTCAACGCCATCATCGATATTGTCTTGAACGGAACCCAGAATTAGATATAACTGGTGGTCATTTTGACAACCGAGCTTGAGACTTGGTGATGATTCCACCAAAAACATGAGGGGGCCGACTGAAAAATCAGCCGGCCGTTTTTCATGATTGCCAGGTGGCATGTTATCTTGTCGCTGTGGCCTGGAGGGCGCGTTCTTCCCAGGGCTGGGGAGCAGCGTCCTCGGGCTGGACGGTGACAGGCATGCCCACATAGGCAAAATGCTCCTTCAGGGTGATGATGTCCTTGTCGAGCAGGCGGATGCAGCCCTCGCTGGCACGGCCGGGAACAGTGCTCTCGTTGTTAGTGCTGCCGTGGATGCCGATGCCGCGGTGACCGGGCGTTTCCAGGCGCAGGAACCAGTGACCGTAAGCCTTGATGTTGCCACGACCGTCATGGAAATTGTGGCGCCAGGTTGACGCGTCTTGAATCATGGTGATCTTGAAAGGTCTGCCCGTGGGAGATTCGGGCGTGCGCATATCTCCGCGTTTCACCTTATTCCCCTTGTTCTTGCCCATGCAGCAGGGATACTGGGCGACCATGACGGTGTCGCCACTGGCGTTGTGGTCATATACCGTGAGCGTCAAGTCCCGCTTGGAGATGACGATAAAGGCAGTTCCAGTGGGCTTGGCAGGCAAGTTGATGGCGTTTTCTGCCTGCTCGCCGATTGACTGAGGGGCGCCTTGATGGGCTGCGGTGGCTAAGGTGATGAAAAACAGGGCGAAAAGTATGAATTTCTTAATCATTGAGTTATTATTTGGTTGTGAGGACAAAGGTAGCGATAATCATTGACATGAACAAGGCACGTAACCCAGTAAAAAGGCACGACGCCCTCTCAGTCCTGAGAAAGCGTCGCTGGTGTGTTTTAAAAAACTATAAACTTGTGGTTATGAAAATGTAACTGATGTCCTTCTGTGTTGAGTCTTTCGACTTAGCTCATTAGCGTCCCTTGACATATTGCAAAAAGACGTCCTAACAAGCATTGCAAATATAGAGAATATAATGTCGCAGGCGCAAAATAATTAGACTAAAACCTTGTTTTTATCGACAAATCTGAATATAGTGGGACCGTATGATGCGACGTCTCAAGTTTTCAAACGGTTGCACTTACCGAATTTGACAAAAGCGCCAATATATTTTGTTGTGCGTCTAAAAATGAGTACCTTTGCAGCCACTAAATGATATCAACATTTTTAATAACAAAGAATTATGTATATTGAAGAGATTCATGCCAGAGAGATTCTGGATTCGCGTGGCAATCCTACCGTAGAAGTTGAAGTAACCCTCGAAAGTGGCGACATGGGCCGTGCTTCGGTTCCCAGTGGTGCCTCCACAGGCGAGAACGAGGCTCTGGAGCTGCGTGACGGCGACAAGAACCGTTACGGTGGCAAGGGCGTCTTGAAGGCTGTCAAGAACGTCAACGAGGTGATCGCTCCCGAGATTGAGGGTATGGATGCATTTGACCAGCGCGCTATCGACATGGCTATGTTGAAGCTCGATGGTACCCCCACCAAGAGTAAGCTTGGTGCCAACGCCATCCTGGGCGTTTCGCTCGCCGTGGCTCATGCCGCAGCCAACTACTTCGGTATGCCCCTGTACCGTTACATCGGCGGTACCAATGCTCACGTGCTGCCCGTGCCCATGATGAACATTATCAACGGTGGTGCACACAGTGACGCTCCCATCGCATTCCAGGAGTTCATGATCCGCCCCGTCGGCGCCAAGACTGAGCGCGAGGCCGTTCGCATGGGTGCTGAGGTATTCCACGCCCTGGCCAAGCTGCTCAAGAAGCGCGGCCTGAGCACTGCCGTGGGTGACGAGGGTGGTTTCGCTCCCGCACTCGATGGCATCGAGGATGCTCTGGACAGCATCGTTCAAGCCATCAAGGACGCTGGTTACAAGCCCGGTGAGGACGTGAAGATCGCTATGGACTGTGCAGCCAGCGAGTTTGCCGTGGTAGAGGATGGCAAGTACTACTATGACTACAGCCAGCTCAAGAACGGCCAGCCCAAGGATCCCAAGGGCAAGAAGCTCACCGACGACGAGCAGATCCAGTATCTTGAGGAGCTCATCACCAAGTATCCCATCGACTCGATCGAGGACGGTCTGGACGAGAACGACTGGGACGGTTGGGTGAAGCTGACCAAGGCCATCGGTGACCGTTGCCAGCTCGTGGGTGACGACCTGTTCGTGACCAACGTCAAGTTCCTGGAGAAGGGCATCAAGATGGGTGCTGCCAACTCGATCCTGATCAAGGTGAACCAGATTGGCTCCCTGACCGAGACCCTCGACGCTATCGAGATGGCTCACCGTCATGGTTACACTACCGTGACCAGCCACCGCAGCGGTGAGACCGAGGACACGACCATCGCCGACATCGCCGTAGCCACCAACAGCGGTCAGATCAAGACCGGTTCGCTCTCGCGCACCGACCGTATGGCCAAGTACAACCAGCTCATCCGCATCGAGGAGGAACTCGACGAGGCTGCTGAGTACGGCTACCGCAAGCTCATCTGATTCCCCTGAGCATTAGAGATTCAACAATCAAGCGGGACTGCCCATCGGGTGGCCCCGCTTGATGTCGATAACAACTTAGTCTTAGCTGTGTCGATGAAAGATTTTTGCATCAGGGTACCAGGGCAGAAATAGAAGATATCTATTCAACTCATCGAGTCTTACGCCAAGTCGCAATGACGCTAAGTTATTGATTTTTAAGCGCATCTCGGTTTATTGTGCAATGACTCTTAGATTGAAAAATGAAAACGATATTTATCACGTACAATGCAATAACACCTTATCATGCTGAGTATAAATAGCTTAGCGCCTTTGAGACTTAGCGTGAGGTTGATGTGATGAGGATTTGCTGAACAGTTCATTTGAAGATATTTGAAAAAAAATGGTTGACGAAACGTGTTGGCACGAAAATTGTGCTTACCTTTGCGACGATATCTTAAACTAACTAATTTATGAAGAAGATTTTATTTACGCTCGTTGCCTTGATGGCGGTCATGACCGTTCAGGCACAATCCATCTGCGCTACCTGGCGCAGTGTGCAACCCATTGTAGAAACTGCCGAGGATGGCTCGCTGGAGATCCAGAACCTTACTTACACCTTCTATGAGGATGGTACATTCTCCTTTGTTGACGAGATTACCGAGTCATCAGAGCCCGCGCCCACGATGGCTATCGAGATTGCCACTTCTATTGAGATCAAGGGTAATTACACCCTGGAGGGCGACAAGTTGACGCTGACCCCCAATGTTGACACCTTTAAGGCAGATGTGTTGAGTGTTTCACAGAATGGTAAGGTGACCACTAACCCCATGATCGTGTCGGGCGTTAAGCAGATGCTTAACAGCGCCGAGTTCAAGGCTCAGTTTGCCGAGCCCGAGACCAGCACCGTTAAGGTGGGTGACTCGTCGCTTGAGATGGTAAGTGATGGAAAGACCTTGACATTTGCTCGTTTTGCAACCATCAAGAACTAATTGACAGTAAAACATCAGGACAAAATTAACTCCCGCAGGCTACACAGCTTGCGGGATTTAATTTTTATAGCTTGCGGATGAGGGTGAGACCGTCGCGCAGTGGGATGATGACCCGCTCGACGCGTGGATCCTGCTTGACGCGGTCGTTGAATGCGAGAATGCCTCGCGTCTGGGCTTCACGTTGTGCCTTGGGGTCAACCACCTTGCCGGCCCATAGGGTGTTATCGGCTATGATATAGCCACCAGAATTGAGGTGCTCCATCACCAGCTCATAGTAGTCGACATACTGTCTCTTGTTGGCGTCAATAAAGACGAGGTCGTAACGTTCTCCCAGGGTAGGGACAATATCACATGCATCACCTATGTGCAGACGGATGCGCTTGCCGTAGGGCGACAGGGCTAAGTGTTCGCGGATGAAGTCCTCCTGCTCGTCGTTGATCTCGATGGTATCAACGTGGCAGTCATCATCGGGCAACCCCTCGGCCAGACACAGCGCCGAGTAGCCGCTGAAGGTGCCCAATTCCAGCACTCGGCGTGGCTTGATCATGCAGGTGAGCATCTTAATGAGACGTCCTTGCAGGTGCCCCGAGCACATGTGCCAATAGTAGTTCTGCACATGGGTGTCATGGTCGATGCGTGCCAGTGCCTCCGGCTCCTCATCGATATGCCCCAAAATATATTCCTCTAACTCCTCAGACATATCAAATAACACGTTTTATCAGACAACTTGAACAACGATGAACAACATAAACAACAAATGATGTATTTATTATGATGTCCGATGTCCAACAACGGTCTTATTGGCCGGGACGATAGCCCGCTTCTCATCGTCATAAAAATATCGTTCAATCTCAGCGAATTGAGGCAAGAAGTTTACTAAGATTCCGCAGGGCATCCTGAGCAGTCTCA
This sequence comes from uncultured Prevotellaceae bacterium, assembly GCA_947165675.1. Lineage (GTDB taxonomy): Bacteria > Bacteroidota > Bacteroidia > Bacteroidales > Muribaculaceae > Sodaliphilus. The sequence continues at coordinate 7,526 of CAMVBJ010000012.1, read as the reverse complement.
TGTAGTTGAATAACTGTGCCCGATGGTCTGCTATCAGTTTTGGGACGGCTTTACATTCGATGATAATATCGTTTTTGCACAAGAAATCAATACGGAATGACGCCTCCATCTGGGTACCTTGATAGGTCGGATGAAATGAAACTTCCCTCTTGAATGGTATATTATTCTGTGTGAATTCTATCTATATCCCTTCCTGGTAGCACGACTCATTTAACCCTGCTCCCAAAACCTTGTGAACGTTATGAATGTCAAATATGTGCTCTCTTAGTTTGGCTGTGTCAATCATAAAAGAACGTTGTTTTTGTTGTTCAATGTTGTTTAAGTTGTTTGAACCAGTTTGATAAAGGAATGGAGGGCAAGGCGGTAGCTGTCGAGGCCGAATCCTGCGATCATGCCCTTGCAGACGGGAGATAAGAGAGACTTGTGGCGGAATGGTTCACGGGCGTAGATGTTGCTGATGTGAACCTCGACAACCGGGGCCGTGATAGCTGCCACGGCATCGGCAATGGCGACCGATGTATGGGTATAACCACCGGCATTGAGCACGATGCCACAGTCGTCAAACCCCACGGCCTGCAGGCGGTCCACAATCTCGCCCTCGATGTTGCTCTGATAGATGTCGATCGTGTGCTGGGGAAACTGCTCGACCAGTTCTTGCAGATACTGGTCGAGCGAGCGGTTGCCATACACCTCGGGCTCACGCTGTCCCACGAGGTTCAGGTTGGGACCGTTGATGATGTGGATGACCATCGTTTACTTCTTGAAGTAGTACAGGAACGAGGCGATGCCGCTCAAAGCGGGCTTGCGCTGACCCTCGATTTCCATCTTGAAGTCGATTTCGGCCTTGCAGATGCCGCGCAGGTCGGCAATATTATGCAGCTTGGTCACCAGACGCACGCGACTGCCAGTAATCACCGGCTGTCCAAACCGCATCTTGTCCATGCCATAGTTGACTTGCATTTCCAGGTTTTTTACCTCGATAATCTGGTTCCACAAGTAGGGAATCAGCGACATGGTCAGATAGCCATGAGCGATGGTGCTGTGATAGGCGCTCTCGGCCTTGGCACGCTCCACGTCCACGTGAATCCACTGGTGGTCGAGTGTGGCGTCGGCAAACATGTTGATGCGATCTTGGTCCACGGTCAGCCAGTCACTGACACCGAGTTCCTCGCCCAGGTGGGCGGCAAATTCTTCGTAAGAGTTGATTGTAAGCATATTATAATTTATTAGTTGTTAGAGTTTGCTGTGAGTCGACGACGCATGATCAGAGCCGTGACTATGCTGGTCAGGAGGCCGACGGCGGCGACAAGGGCAAGGGTGATGATGACATCCGTCCATTGAACCTCAACAGGATAGGCACTGATGATCATGTTGGCAGGGTCACCACTGAGTCGCAACCAGCCGAATTGCTGCTGACACAGGCACAAGATGAGACCGATGACTACGCCCGTGATGGCACCGACCAGGGTGATGAGCCAGCCTTGCAGGACAAAGATGCGAGAAATCTGGCTGTCATTGGCACCCAAGGCACGCAGTGTGGCGATGCTCGCATCCTTCTCGATGATGAGCAGTGACAAGGTGCTGATGACGTTGAACGTCGCAATGACCAAGATAAAGGCCAGCAAGAGGAACGCCATCCACTTCTCGATGTTGACCAGGCGGTAGGCTTCGCGCTGCTGCATCAAGCGGTTCTTCACTTGATATCCACTGCCCAGCATACTGCCGATACCATTCATGACCTGCTGCTCATGGGCATTTGGCGCTAACTTTACTTCAATCTGTGTCGCCTCGTTCTCGTAGTCAAAGAGCCCTCGCGCCATGTCGAGCGGCACATAGATGAGGTCGGCATCATAGCTGTTCTGCTGCAACTGGAAGATAGCCGACACGAAGAGTGAGTCTTGCCTGAAAGCTCCCATCGGGTTGGCAAGGTTGACACTGCCCTGGCGTTGCGGTGCATACAGGTTGACCATGCCCAGGAAGTCGGGCCTGACCATTAGCCTGACGGCTGGACCCGCGCCGAAGACGCCAAACTGTGACACCTGGTCGCGCAATTTCCATTCACCGTCAACGATGATCGAGTCCATGTCGTTCATCGTGTTGTAGTCGTCAGGAACGCCCTTAAGGCGTACGGGCATCTGCATCTGAGCGTAGATGGCCAGGGCTTGGTCCTCGACCACGGGGATAGCCCTTTCCACACCAGGAATGCCACTGATGGCATCGATCACACTGTCTGCATCGTTGATGGTCTTACCCACAGAGGTGGTAATGGCCACTTGCGGGTCGAGCATGGCCAGTTTGCCCATGATGAGCCCGCGGAATCCGTTGAACACGCTCAACACACAGATGAGTGCAGCCGTGGCGACCACGACGCCACACACAGCGACTATCGAGATGATGTTAACTGCCTGATGTCCCTTCTTGGACACCAGGTAGCGCCATGCTATCTTCAACGGCAAGCTCATTTAGTTTTCAGTTGTCAGTTAGTCTTTCACCCGAATCCCTAATGCCTAAAACCTATCGCCTCAAGCCTAACTCTCTTTAGGCTTGTCCTGTGCCAGGAGCTGGTCGATGTGGTCGATATAGTCGAGTGAATCATCGATGTGGAACTTCAGCTCGGGGCAGCGGCGCAGCTGGTAGCGCGTCTGTTGGGCGAGTTGGTGGCGAATGCCACGCTCGTTCTGGTTGATGTTGTCCATAATGGCTTGGGCGTTTTCGCTGGGGAAAATGCTCAGGCGCACATTAGCCACGCTCAGGTCGGGCGAGACGCGCACACTGCTCACCGTGACCAGCGTGCCGCGCGTCTTGGCGGTCTCACGACGGAAGATCTCGCTGAGTTCCTTCTGCACGAAGCGACTGATTTTCTGTTGTCTTGTTGTATCCATTAGTAATTGATAATCTATCGTTTTGCGGCTGCAAAGGTAGTGAAAAGTTTTCAGTTTTCAGTTTTCAGTTTTCACTAAATTCAGGAACCGGGGATGATGGACATCCTCGGTTCCTGAATTTGGCGCCATTGTGGGGGCGCTATTCAGTTTGGATTACTCCTCGGGGAGCATGACAACCTCTACCTTGTTGCCGGCTGCCAGGATCTGGCGGGCAAAGGCGGCGATGGTTTCGGGAGTCTGGGCATTGACGATCTGCTCATAGGCGGTGTGATCATCGAGGCCACGGCACACGTAGCTAACCAGCGTCTGCATCCAGTAGCCGTTCTCCTTGATCTCGGTGTTGTGATCCTTGATCATGAGCTCCTTGATCTCCTTGAGGGAGGTAGCGTCGATGCTGTTGCAAGCGTTGACGATTTCCTCATTCATGATCTTGAGGGCCACCTCGCTCATCTCGGGCTTCATCGGGCAGCTGGCCAGAACTACGGTGAAGGGACGGTCGCCATTGATGGTGCTGTAGCCCTGTGCGCCGGCTGAGTAGGCAGCACCGGCATCCTCACGGATCTTCTGCAAGTAGATCTTGCTCAGCACTTGTCCCAGCATGCTGGCCTTGATGTCGTTCTCGAGGCTATAAGGCGTCTTGGTGTCATACCAGTAGATCTGGGCATTGGCCTTGGGGGTCTCCATCTTGCGGGTAAAGTGGTTGAGAACCTCGCCCTCGGGATGGGTGTCAAAGTTCACCCAGTTGCTGAGTTTGCTGCGCTTGCCGGGCAGGCTGGCGATGTATTGCTCGATGAGGGGGCGGATAACGGCTTCGTCAAAGTTGCCCACAAAGAAGAAGGTGTAGTTGGCGGCATTGGCGGTGCGCTCCTTGGCAATCTGGAGCACGCGGTCATAGTTGATGGTCTTTAAGTCCTCAACATGGAAGGGCTTGTTGCGCCAGTTGTGGTTGTTGAGGGTATATTCAACCGAGTCGCTAAATGCTGACTCGGGGGTCAGGCCCTGGTTCTTGAGCAGGGTCTCGAGTTGGGTCATCAACTGGTTGTAGCTCTTCTCGTCCTTGCGGATGTCGGTAAAGGTGAGGTATGCGAGCTGGAACATGGTCTCGAGGTCCTTAACGGTAGATTGACCGCTAACGACGTCGGTATATTCGTTCATGCTCAGATTAGCGCTGGCCTGCTTGCCGGCAGTTGCCTTCTGGAGCTCGGTGTTGGAGAAGTTGCCCAATCCGCTCATCATGGTGATGTAGCTCAGCAAACCGGTGTTGGCCCAATCCTGCTCACCGTAGAGTGACTGGCCACCACGGGCACGGGCAACCATGCGGATCTCGTTCTCCTTGAAGTCGGTCTTCTTGAGGATGACGCGAGCGCCATTGCTCAGCTCAAGCTCCTTATAGTCAAACTGGCTGTTGTAGTTCTCCTTTTTGATCTTACCCTTCTTGGGCAGCTTGGCAATCAGGGGCTCCTGCTTCACGTTATCGACAAAAGCCTCTACCTGAGCGTTCAAGCCGTTGTCAACGGCGGCCTTTAGACCCTCGGGAGTGGGATATACGGCACCGTCCTTCTCCTGGTTGAAGTTCATCACGACGAGGTTCTTGCCATCGGTGGTGATGAGTTCGGGCAGCATCTGGTTGATGACATCCACGGGAATCTGGGGAGCGATCATGCTCATAATCTGGTACTCCTGCTCGATCGAGGGCATGGGCTCGTTGTCGAGGTAGTTGCGGTAGTACTGGGCGGCAAGACGTGCATTGGGAATCTTGTTGCGCTCGTTGTACTGCTTCTCAAGTTGGCTGGTGTACTCTTCCTTGGCGCGCTCATACTCGGTGGCTGTGAAGCCGTGCTTGGCGGCACGCATGGCCTCGGTGACTACGGCCTGGGTAGCGGCCTCGGTCTGGCCCTCCTTGGGCATGATGCCTAAGGTGAAGGCGTCCATCGTGTTGGCAAACAGGTAGTTTCCATCATAGGCGTATGCCTGCAGGAAAGGGCATTCGGGTTCTTGGGCCTTCTCAGAGAGGCGCTGGTTGAGCATGCTGCTCATCATGCTCTTGGCATAATCCATCACCAGATATACCATGTCGCCCTTCATCTCCTTGGGCATGGTCTCATGCTTGAACATGACGGTTATCTGGCTATACTGCTGCTCCTTGTCCTTGTCGATGACGATGATGGGCTGCTCGTTGTCGGGCACGGGCTCGGGGGTCACCTGGGCGGCATTGGGATCCAGAACGGCGTCCTTGAAGAGCTCCTTGATCTGGGCCTCGATGTGGTCAACATCCACGTCACCCACGATCACCAGGGCCTGGTTGTCGGGACGATACCACTTGTGGTAGTAATCGCGCAGCTCGTTATACTTGAAGCCATCGACCACGCTCATCAGGCCGATGGGCATGCGCTTACCGTACTTCGAGCCGGGATACAGCGTCTCGAGCTGGTTCTCGAGCATGCGCTGCTGGGCGCTGCGGCGCAGGCGCCATTCCTCGTGGATCACGCCACGCTCCTTGTCAATCTCCTCGTCGGTGAGCAGCAGGCCGTTGCTCCAGTCCTTGAGGATGAGCAGACACGAGTCGATAGCGCTCTGGCGCGTGCTGGGCACGTCGTTGATGTTATAGACGGTTTCGGCAATGCTGGTATAGGCGTTCAAGTCCTTACCGAAGGCTACACCCAGCGAGCGGGTATAGTCGATGATGCTCTTGCCCTCGCCGTTGAAGTGCTCACTGCCATTGAAGGCCATGTGCTCCAGGAAGTGGGCGAGACCACGCTGGCTCTCCTCCTCCTGGATGGAGCCCACGCGCTGGGCGATGTAGAAGTTCACACGGTGCTCGGGATAGTCGTTGTGGCGGATGTAGTAGGTCAGTCCGCAATCCAACTTGCCGACGCGCACTTGGTCGTCAACGGGAATCGGACCCATCGACTGCGCCTTGACGGTGCTGGTGCTGAATGCCATGAGCATCATGAACATTGCAGCAAAGATTTTTTTCATCTTCATGTGATAGAAAAATTAGTTTTTATAAAGTTATTGATACAGTTTTATTCTTTTGTTAGACTTCTGGAATCACGGTTTGGTTGCAACACGTTGAGTGTTAAATCTTCCAATTAACCTGCAAAGATAGTGTTTTTTTTATCAACAGTGGGCCAATGTACGCCGTTTTTGTCAAATAGACGCCGATTTTACAGGTCTTTACACCGTTGCTCCCAGGTGAGAGTCAACCATCTTTTAATTTTCCATCTTGAATAAAAGGATGCAAGCGAGACTTAACCCCGCTAAGATTAACCCCACGTTTACTTTGTAGAGGGTAGGGTCGGGTTGTCCGATAAGCGCAGTAATGATTGCAACAATGATTGCGGCAATAATGAACACAGTCATGATGGTCAGCATCACTTTGGTCCCGTGGCTCATGCCGGACTTCCATCGATTGAAAAAAGTGCCGATTAACGCCAGACCCAAAGATGAGTGTTCGATTGCGTGAAGCGCTTGTTTGTCAAAACTGTGTGTGAGATCGCCCCAAATATAGAGGAGGAAGCCTAAAATGCCGATGATTGTCATGCCTGAGAACAGGTTCTTTTTTGTTTTCTCGGCCATAATAGATTGATTTTTGAGGAATTAGTAATATGCTTATTGTTCGCTGGTCATGTCATTGATTTGGTCAATCATCTCGTCGTTGGTGCGTTGCATGCGGCGATACATGGTCAAGCCGATGGTAAGACCGAGGCCACTACCGATGATCATGCCTATAATGATACAAGTCAAGAAGAAGGTGACTGATTCCGGGGCTACCTGAGAAACCATATTCTTGTATATCTCATAGATGTACCAGGGAATCCAGACGGCAATCGCGCACAAGCCGATGGTCAATTGAGTCTTGCGGTTCTTCTTCATCTGCAGCAGTTTGCGGGCAGTCTCTACAAGGTCATTTCCCATGTTGCTGATCTTCATGCGGTTAATGAAGTACTCGGCGATGAATGAGGCTACAAATATCAAGAGGGTGAAGATGATGAATGGCCATGAGAACCTTGATGCTATAAAGTCCCAAATGATAAATGGTACAAAGAGGCCACAGACCAAGCAGTAGATAAGCAGGTTGCGATGCAGCCCCCTCATCTTGCTCTGAAGGGCCTTTTTCACGAGCGTCTCGTTGAGGCGGCCTTGTTGATCAACCTTGTTCTTGAGTGCGGTAATCTGCTGGCGCAGGTCGTCGAGTTCGTTCAGCTCGTTGAAGTTGTTGTTGCTGATTGTTTCCATATCGGTTGTGTGGTTTTTAGTTCATTTGTTTGAGTTGTTCCTTGATGCGATAGAGCCGCACCGACACGTTCTTCACATTGATACCCACTATCTGGGCAATCTCGTCATAGCTCATGTTTTCGAGCCACAGTAAGACGATGGCGCGGTCAAAGGGCTGTAGCCGCTGGATGCGCTCATGCAGCATGTCGGTCTGACGGTTGTCGGCATCGTTTTTGTCAAACAGGTCGATGCCCTCCATGAGCGGTTGAGTCTTGCGGCTTTTCTTCTTGCGGTCAATGGAAATACAAGAGTTGAGGGTCACTCTGTAAATCCATGTCTTCAAGTCGCTCTTGCCTTGAAAGGATTCAAATCCCTGCCACAGTTTGATGAGCGCTTCCTGGAAGAGGTCATCGACCTCCTCCTTGT
>CAMVBJ010000011.1 GCA_947165675.1 uncultured Prevotellaceae bacterium | reverse complement strand
ATTCTCTTGGTGTGCAACATAGAAATAAATACAATAAAGACAAATGGCATCCGCATGGATTGCGAGCCCCTTGCGAGCAATCAACTTAAAAAAACTTAGCGGCTTTGCGACTTGGCGTGATGCAAGAGTCCGGCGGATGCCAATCTGTTGAATTGAAAAATTTGCCGTATTGTGCTTTTTGACATGGTGGAGCCGATTGAACAGGTTGTAATTTTGCAGCGTCATCAGCCGATAGGCGTTAGGCTGTAGGCTATAGGTTGTAGGTTTTAGGGCTACAACTGAAAACTGACAACTGACAACTAAAAACTAAAAACTAAAAACTAAAAAACAATGAAACCAACAACCAATGAACAACACACCCGCGTGCTGCGGGCCGCCTACCAGGCCTGGATGGGCGCTGCGGGACTGCGCAAGGCACGCCTGAGAAACAAGCGGTTCACCTACGGCGACCAGTGGGGCGACCTGGTGAAGGACTACCAGGGACGCGTGATGACCGAGCGCGAACACCTCGTCAGCCAGGGCTGCGAGAGCATTACCAACAACATGATCCGCCAGTTGGTCAAGACCATCGTCGGGCGCTTCCGCAGCCAGTACATCAAGCACGACAACGGCCCCACGGCAACGCTGGCACGGGTGAACCAGGAAAACGAGCTGGACGAACTCGACAGCCGGGCTCTGGAGGAATTTCTCATCTCGGGCTGCTGCATCCAGCGTGTGGAGCTGGACAACACGCCTGGCGAGAGCGACCACATCAGGGTCGATAACGTGAACATCAACAAGATGTTTATGGGCACCATCAACGACACCCGTGCCTGGGACTGCGAGCTCATCGGCCAGTTGCATGACCTGAACATCGCCCAACTGCTGCGCCGTGTGGCAGGCGGCAACCAGCGCAAGGCCGCATGGGTAAGGCGACTCTACACCGACCGCGCCGAGAGCCGCCTGGCCGACTTCACCACCCGCCTGGGAGCCGACACCCAACTGGGCACCGACTTCTGGCACGCGACGGACGGCAAGTGCCGCGCCATCGAGGTGTGGACCCTCGAGAGCCGCGAGGTCATCGTCTGCCACAACCGCCACGAGGGCACATTGACGGTGGAGCCTGCCAACAGCGCCCACCGCTTCAAGAACCGCCCCGAGGTGAGCACACGCTGGGACATCGCCACCGTGTGGCACTGCCGCTGGTTCAGCCCCATGGGCGACCTGCTTGCCGAGTATGACTCGCCATGGCCCCACGGCATTCACCCGTTTGTCATCAAGCTCTACCCGCTCACCGACGGCGAGGTCCATGCCGTGGTCGAGGACCTGATCGACAGCCAGAAGCACGTCAACCGCATGATCTCGCTACTGGACCAGGTGATGCGCAGCAGTGCCAAGGGCGTGCTGCTCTTCCCCGAGACGGCACTGCCCGACGGGTGGACCTGGGAGGACGCGCGCCGCTGCTGGTCGAGCGCCAATGGACTCCTGCCCTATAACCCGCAGTATGGCGACGCAAAGCCCGAGCAGATCAATGCCAGTGGCAACAACAGCAGCGCATTCCAGATGATAGAGCTGCAGATGAAGCTGTTTGAGGAAATCAGCGGCGTGAGCGGCGCCCTCAAGGGCGAAAGACCGACGGTGAACAGCGCCAACGCCTACCAGTTGCAAAGCGAGAACGCCAACATCGCCTTGAGCGACGTGTATGACACGTTCGAGGCCTTCCGCCGCCAGCGCGACCGCAAGGTCGCGACCCTACTACCGAGTCAGTGTTAACGTGTGCCGTGGCTCTGTCACGGCAATCTATCCACCATTTTTAATAAACTTAAATCACCATGAACGAACACATCAAGAACCAAGAACAACAAGTGGCGGTCACGCCGCCACCCTTTCGCCAGAGTGAAGAACCCGTGGAGCAGCCTCAAGAGCCGGCCGCCTCCCCCACCCTTGCCCAGCGCATAGCGGCCATGGACATGGACGAGGAAAAGACCAGACGCCTCACCCTGCTGACCCAGGGCCTGACCGACACAGCCACCAGCGACGAACTGCTCGACACCCTGGTACAGGGTATCATGCACGACGAGGACGTGCAGAACGCTGATGCGGCAGGCTACCTGCGTGGCCGTAACGAGAAAATCGAGGCCGTCATGCATCCTCAACCCCAAGACGACGAGGATGAAACCCAAGTCTCGCCCGTCTTTCCCCAATACTGTCGCCGCAGCATCTGGGACTGAATTCTCCAGTCAATAGCCAACAACTGAAAACTGAAAACTGAAATAAAAGGCTTTAGGCTTTAGGCTATAGGTTATAGGGTTACAACTGAAAACTGAAATAAAAGGCTTTAGGCTATAGGCTATAGGCTATAGGGTTACAACTGAAAACTGAAATAAAAGGCTTTAGGCTATAGGCTATAGGCTATAGGGTTACAACTGAAAACTGAAAACTGAAAACTGAAAACTGAAAACTAAAAACTAACAAAACCATGAACTACAACAAAATCAAAACGGCTGTGCGCTGGATGCGCCGCCACAAGAAGTTAATCCTCTTTGTGATCACCATGATCCTCATTGCCATCCTGGCCTCGTGCATCACGGGGAACGGGTCAAGCGCCACACTGGCCGTGGGCGCTCTCATCGCCGGAGTCGATGAAGGCAAGCACGTGGTGGACGGACCTCTAACGACCGACTTGAGCCGTGAGGGAGCACCCGACCTGCTGCTCAACGAGATCGACCAGCAGATCGTGAAAATCCGCCCCATGTCCACGCCCATTGACCAGATTTCGCGCTACGCGGGCTGCAAGCACAGCGGCAGCATGATCGTGGATTATTACAGCGTGGACACCAAACCGACAAAGGCGGTCCTGTCGGACGACATCGCGGCCACCACTCCTGGTCCTAACGATGAAACCCCCACCCTCGTCATCAATACCAACAACAACGAGATCTTTGACCCCACCGACACGATTCTCGTGCAGGGCATTCCCGGTGCTGATGCCAGCGGCTCATCCGAGTCCAAGCAGGACCTGATGCTCTATGTGCTGCATCGCGACACCAGTGGCCTCACGGTCATGGCAGTGAACGGTTTCACGGTCAACGGCGTGCCCAACTGCTTCCCTGATGTGCCTGGCGGAACGGCACTGGTGCGCATGGGACGCGCTGCCAGCGAGCTCGACGTCCAGTCGCCACAGTTCGAGTCGCTGCCCAAGAAGAGCCGCAACCTGTGTCAGATATTTAAAATGCAGGTCGAGGAATCTACTCTGCAACGACTGGCCAACAAGGAAGTGGGCTGGACGATGAGCGACCAGGAAGAGGCGGCCGTCTATGACATGCGACTGGGCATGGAGAAGTCATTCCTCTTTGGCTCGGCACGACAGGTCTGGGATCCCGTCAAGAAGGAGAACATCTTCTTCACCGGCGGCATCTGGAATCAGGCCGGCAAGGAATATGAACTGGAGTTGAGCGTCGATCTCGACGTGAGCAGGATGGTGGACCTGATGCGCCAGGCCTTCACGGGCAACGCCGGCAGCAAGCGCAAGATCCTCATCGGCGGCAGTGGCCTCATCAGCCGCATCAGCAAGCTCGACTACACGCGTGTCATCACTGCTGGTCAGCACGTGAGCAAGTGGGGCATCGACTTTACTGAGTTGAGGTCCAAGTTTGGCTGCCTGTATCTGCTGCTGAGCGAGGTGTTTGACGAGGTGGGCATGGAAGAGAACGGCATCATCATCGATCCCGAGTACTTGCAGAAGTACACCCACATCCCCTTCAGCACCGAGCAGCTCAACTTGAAGAAGAGCGGCGTGCGCAACGTGGATGCCCTCGTGATGACCGAGGCTTCCTGCCTGGTATTGCGTTACCCCAAGGCTCACATGCGCATCACGACCCGATGAAGTACTTCTCTATCAAGGAGCTGACGCGCTCAACCACAGCCCGTCGTCTGGGCATCGACAACACGCCTCCCGCCAGCGCCGTCATCGCGCTGCACCAGCTGGTGGACCATGTGCTCGACCCGCTGCGTGAGGCGTGGGGCGGTCCCATCAGGGTCAACAGCGGCTATCGCTGTCCCCAGTTGAACAAGGCCGTCGGTGGCACGCCAGGCAGCCAGCACCAGCGGGGCGAGGCAGCCGACATCACCGTGGGCAGCCGTTCGGGTAACCGCCGCCTGCTGGCACTCATCAAGCGGTTAGACCTCCCTGTTGACCAGTGCATCGACGAGAAAGGGTGCCGCTGGATCCACGTGAGTCACCGCACGGGCCACAACCGCCACTTGTACATGAAATTCTGATTTTAAACGCAAGCTTGACACTACTATGTCGGGCTTGCGTTTTTTCTGTTGATATACTACTTGAGTATCGGAAGTTGGTAACTTGCTCACTGATTAGCTATAGAAAAATGAGGAGCAGGACCTGGGCGATGATCACGCGCAGGAACATGCTCATGGGATAGACGGCGGCATAGGCGACCGAGGGACGGTCACTCGCGAGGGCGTCGTTGGCATAGTTCATGGCCATGGGATTAGCCATCGCGCCACTGAGCATACCGCACACGGCGGCATAATCAATATGGGCATAGCGCATCGCCAGCCAGCCGATGAGCAAGACGGGAATAACGGTGAGCAGGAAACCAGTGCCCACCCACAAGAGTCCTTCGGGACGGACAACCGTGGCAAAGAAGTCGGGACCAGACGATAGTCCCAAGCAGGCAAGATACAGGGCGAGACCAATCGAGCGCAGCATGAGGTTGGCACTTGAGGTCGTATAGGCATTGACATGGATGCGGGGACCGAAGGCGCCTATCAGGATGCCCGCAATGATGGGACCTCCTGCCAGGCCCAATTTAACAGGCGCCGAAATGCCAGGCAGGGCAATGGGTATAGAACCCAGGATGAGACCTAACGTCATGCCGATGAAGACAGTGATCAGGTTAGGCTCGTCGAGCATCTTGACGGCGTTACCGACCTCTTTCTCGACGTTCTTGAGCGCCTCGCGATGCCCCACGGCAATGATGCGGTCACCGAGTAGCAGCCGCAGGTCGGGAGTGGCCAACAGTTGCAGGTCGCCTCGGTTCACACGGCTGATGTTCACGCCATAGTGCTTGCGGAAGCGCAGGGACCCCAACTTGCGGCCATTGATTTCGGGCTTGGTGACGAGGATCGCTTGGGAAACGAGGTCGCTGTCGATGGTGTTCCAGTCGATGTCGCCTGTGTTCCAGTCGGTGCTTTCCTGCTTGCCGAAGAGAACCTCCATCGCCTCGGCGGCGTCGTGGTCACGCATGATGACCAGCAGGCGGTCGTCACGCATGAGGATCGTGTGGGCTTCGGGAATCGTCACCTTGCCTTCACGCCACAGGCGAGAGATGACAAACTGGCGCGGACTGATGCGTGCCAGGTCGCCGACGGTCTTGCCGATAATGCCCTCGTTGCGCACTTGATAGGTGGCAATGTAGGTGTGGTCGGCCTCGTCATCACTGTTGTCGATGAGATGATCATCGGAACGCACGAGCACCTTGCGCATCAGGGCAAAAGCCATAATCACGCCCACCACGCCCAGGGGATAGGTAACAGCGCAACCCAGGGCAGCGCCACTCTGGGGCAGATGCAACTGGGCAAGGGTCTGCTGAGCAGCGGCCAGGGCGGGGGTGTTGGTCGTCGAGCCACACATGATGCCCACGGCATCGCTCAAGTCGATTCCCACGAGCGGCAGCATCAGGGTCAATATCGTGCCCACCAGCACCACAGCCAGTGCCCACAGGTTGAGCCTCAAGCCTGACTTGTGGAACGAACCGAAAAAGCCGGGTCCCACCTGCAATCCTAACGCATAGACAAACAGCACAAGACCGAAGTCCTGGGCATACTGCAACATGTCACCGTCAATTGAGATACCCAAGTAGCCGGCTAAAATGCCCAGGAAGAACACAAAGGCAACACCCAGCGAGACACCGAGCACCTTGACCTTGCCCATGGCAAGTCCACAAGCACACAGCAGCGACAGGACGATTACCGCCTGCACCGCCGAATGGGTCATGAATATGTCAGTCAACCACTGCATGATTGATCATGTCAATAACAATATCACGGACTGCATGGGAAACGCGAGACAGGGTCGCGCCAGCATCCATCGCCAAGTCCATTTCCAGGCCATCACTCACGGCGATAACACGCGTGAGGCCAGCCTGCTTGTAATCCAATTCCTCTTCTACTGCGCCACATACCGCTACCACGGGAATGTCCTGGGCACGAGCCATATCAATGACACACCCCGGTCCCTTACCCATGAACGTCTGCCGGTCCAGCCGGCCCTCGCCGGTAATGACCAGATCGGCACCATCCAGCGCCTGCTCCATGCCATTGTGGGCGAGAACATAGGGTCCACCTGGTAACAATTCGCAATCAAGCAGGTGCATCATCAATGCCGGGATGCCACCCGCTGCTCCACAGCCGGCGACGTGTGCAATATCGTCACCCACTATCGCCGCCACATGAGACAGTCCACGTTCGAGTCGCTCGACCTGAACAGGCGAAGCTCCTTTCTGGGGAGCAAACAGGCGAGCGGTGCCACGTTCCCCGCACAGGAAGGTATCCACATCGATCAAGATAGTGAAATGGCAATCACCCACCTCGCGCGGAATGCCCCGTGTCTCGATATGGGCGATCTTCTCTAAGGACTCGCCACACGGAAACAAGTGGTGACCACTCTCGTCAAGAAACTCGGCTCCAAGTGCACTCATGATTCCCATCGCGGCATCACACGTCGCCGAGCCTCCCAGCCCTAAGATGATGTGACGTGCACCACGCTCCATCGCATCGCGCATGAGCAGCCCCGTTCCCAGTGTGGTCGCGTGCATCACGTCTCGCTCGCTGGGAGCCAAGAGTGCCAAGCCACTGGCAGCAGCCACCTCGATGAGGGCTGTGCCGTCGTCACACAGGAAATAACGGGCATTGACTGGCGCCTGCTGCAACAACGGGCCCACGGTGGGAACACTCACCCATTGGCCCTGACGAGTGGCAGCCAGCACCGCCGTCGTGCCATCACCACCATCGGCAACAGGAACACACACGGCATCGACTCCCTCACAATCGTCGAGAGCCTGCCGCGCGGCATCGTTGAGTTGCTGAGCTGTAGCCGAGCCTTTGAACTTATCAAATGCCAGGACAACCCTCATCAATCAACCTTTATAACAAGGAAGTTGGATTTCTCCCAGAATCGGGCGCTATTCAGGATATGCAGGGTCTTGACGTTACCATGTTCCACGATCTCGTAGGAGTCATGGGGATGGTTGGTCATGACCTCAGCCTTGGAACTGTGCAGGGGTATCTCGCTCAAGGTACGACGGTCGGCCTTAGTGAAATAGGACATCTCGAAGTCGCCTTGCAGGATCTTGGTCTTGCGCAGGAATCCCGACTCGACGATCTTGTGGTCCTTGAGCTCCTTCTTGGAACCGACCACATAGTAGCACACATTCAGGTTGTTCACCTCGTTGGTGAGCTGCTTGGATTCTTCCTGAGCCGCCTCTTTCTCCTTGATAACGGCCTTGTTGACAGTATTGAGCGAGTCAACGCTCTGGTTCAGGTTCTTGATCTGGATGTGGGCTGCCGCCAGCTGCTCGGTCAGGGTGTTGATCGTCTTCTGCTGCTCCTCAAGCTGTTGCTTGAGATTAGCAATCGACTTCTGCATCGATGCGTTATAGTTGGTGGACTGTTTGAGCCTCTTTTCCAGTTCGGCAAGGCGGTTTTTGTGTTTATTGATAGACTCTTGAATCAGGACAATATCATCGCGCAGTTGCTTCTTGCGGTCCAGCGTCTCATCATTCAGGTTGTTGACCGACACGATATCTTCCAGTTCCTTGATCTGCTGCATGCCGTCGGCAATGTCGCCCATGAGCTGCATGAGGCTGTCTTTCTCGGCATTAGCAGTATTGATCGAGTCTTGCAGCACGGCATTGATGGAATCCTGGCGCATCGCCTCGTCCTCCAGCTTATTGCTGCGCTGGCAAGCGGGCAAGAGAGCCAGCCCTACCATCAACCAAACAAAATACAATATCTTCTTCATACCTATATCATTTTAGTCAAACTTTTGCGTTCTTATGCTTGAATGCGGCATACTTGTCCACCTTGACCGTAGCCACTGGCGGACAACCCGCAACGATAATCACGATCTCGCCACGCGGCGCGTTGGCGGTGAAGTACTCGACAAGCTCTCCCAGTGTCCCATGATGAGTCGTGTTGTGCAACTTGCTGATCTCGCGCACCACACTGGCCTCGCGCTCGGCACCGAAGGCGTCGGCCAACTGCTGCAAGGTCCTCAACAAGCGCAGGGGCGACTCATAGAACACCATGGTCAACGGTTGGCTCTTCAATTCCTCAAGGCGTGTGGCACGACCTTTCTTCTGGGGCAGGAAGCCCTCAAAGACAAATCGGTCACACGGCAGTCCCGAATTGACCAGCGCGGGAACAAATGCCGTGGCACCTGGCAAGGTCTCGACCTCGATGCCTTGACGACGGCATTCACGCGAGAGCAGGAAACCAGGGTCGCTGATGCCAGGAGTGCCAGCGTCACTGATCAGGGCCATCACTTCCCCACCCTGCAAGCGCTCGACGACTGTAGCGACAGCCTCGTGCTCGTTAAACTTGTGGTGGCTGCGCATGGGCGTATCGATGCCAAAGTGCTTGAGCAGCACGCCACTGGTGCGGGTATCCTCGGCCAGAACGGTGTCAACCGCCTTGAGCACCTCGATAGCACGAGGTGTCATGTCGTCAAGGTTCCCTACCGGGGTGGGTACTATGTATAGTTTGCCGGCCATGAGAGTGTTAGTATTCAATCACTTCTGGAAATGGTTGCGCACGATGGACATGAAGTCTTGTACCACCTCATTATCACGGTCCCAATTCAACTGACTGAAGAAGTACAGCTCGGCATTGCCATAGCTGGTCATTGCCTCGATGTGCTCGATGGCGGTATTCATCGCATTGGCACTGCCTGCAAACAGTTCACGCTGGAAACGGAAGCGGTCGTTGATGGAAAAAGCCTTACGGATGTCCTTGGACAGATGGCGCTGGACCTTCTGGTCCACTCTCAAGGGCTCCTCCTCGGGTTCAGGAAACTCGGTGGGGACAGGAGGCACGGGCATCTCATCCTCGGGCTCGGGAAGGGCATCGTCCTCGGCCTCGATAAACTCGACAGTGATGTCTGGCTCATCCTCGGCCTCGGGCAGAACGTTGGGATCTGGATCGGGAACCGGCTCATCATTGAGTTCCTCAGGAATACGGAAGACAGGAGGCTGCGGTGTGGCAGGAGCTTCCTTCACTGCGGGCTCGTGCTCAGCAATTCCTTCGTCCTCGGCCTCGATAAACTCGACGGTAATGTCATCATCAGGCTCGCGGTCGGCAACAGGCACCTCATGCTCTGGCTCCTTATAGTCTAATGTAAATACCTCCTTAAATTCCTCGCCATTGTCGTGCTGCCATGTCTCGTCGGCATCATAGTCCTCCTCAGGCAGATGCACGGTGGGCTCAACCTCCTTGACGGGCTCGGGAGTGGATTTTGGTGCTTCCACTGGCTGCTGGGCTGGGGTGAGTTCCACGCCACACATCTCGGCCAGTTCACGCACCTTGCGTTTTATCTTATTGGTAATGACATCAGGTGTATTCTCCTCACCCAGGCGTCGGGTAACGAGCATCAGTCCTTCTATCTCATAGACGTGAGATAGCATTTTTTCTATTGCAATATTCATAATCATCTGTTATCTTGTCGCTTAGCTATATTTTGCCAAGGTCTTGTCTTACATTTAACCTGCAAGTTTAGGCATTTTTTTTGAAACACCAACTATTTTTGCTCGAAAAGATTGCAAAGAAAGACGCCAATCTGCTCACGGATGCTGGCTTGAGAACAAGTGAAATTGTTGACCAGCACGGCAAATGCATAGCGAGGCTCGTCGGCGGGATAATAACCAACGAAGCACTGCACGTGGCGCATGCTGCCCGACTTGAGGACAATGAGATCGCTCAGCGGATTTTCCTTGAGTGTCTTGCCAGCACGACCCTCGGCGGTGGGCATCAAGTCACACAGGCGGGTGCCGTCAAAGCGGCGATGAGCCATCATCGTCAGCAGGTCACCAAAGAAGTTGACCGATGCCTTGTTGGCCCTGGCCAGCCCACTGCCGTCACGCATGAACAGCGGTGCAGTGTCAACCCCCTGCAACTCCAGCCAGCGCTTGACAGCCCCGACTCCGATGACGTCAAGGTCGGACTGCATGGGATCGGCCCCCTTGAGTTCCCAATCACGTGCACCGATGGCGCGCAAAAGGGCGTGGGCAAACATGTTGTCACTGCGATCCAGCAGTGAGGTGATAATTTCGGTGAGTTCTGGCGACTTGTGCAACACGAGCAGGCTGCGCTCATGCTCACCGAGTTGGCTAAACGCCTCAGTATTATAGTCAAAACGTATCTCCTCACAACGCAGCAGCGCGCGCTCAAGGCTATCGACCAGCATGGGGGCCGGTGTCGGGTTAGCATAGGTGTTGTGCACCGTTCGGGAAGCGGCATCACCCGTGAAAATCAAGGCTGGAACACTATAGTCCATATAGGGCGTGATGGAATTGCGCCCACGATTGGGACGGCAACGGCTAAGGATCTTCACGCCAGGCACGGGAGGCGTGACGGATGACTGGGAGATGCGGCCGCGGCCGTCGAGGGTTGCCGATACCGTCATCAGGTTGTCATGGAAATTCAGGGCGTGAACAGCGGCTCCGTAGTCATACGCCAAGTCACCAACATCCCAATCCTCATCAAAATAGGGGTAACCGTAGTAGCTGTCATCACCGATGACCACACCCTCGACCCGGGTGATACCACGGGCACGCAGGGCATCAAGAATCTCATCAACGATATTGGCCTGGCAAGGCATGAACACAGAGCCTAACGTGGGGTCGCCCATGCCACGAACCACGATGTTACCCGTGAAACTACCATCACGGACAACGCCGTCGAGATAGACAGGGGTCTCGAAGCGGAAGTGTGGTCCCAGCAGGCCTAACGCCGCCGACGAGACAACCGTCTTCATCGTCGAGGCGGTGATGTTGGCTTGCTCGGGATGATAACTCGCTATCGACTTGGCTGAATCCAGGTCAATGACGTTGACACCCACCGAGGCATAGCGCAGCGAGCTGTGTGAGACAAACTTGTTGACTGCCTCCTGGGCAGTGTAGGCGGTGGCTTGTAGTGCGACAGCGGCCACCATCAATATCGATAGACAGATTTTTCTCATTATATATTATATAGGGGTTTTAGATTGACGAACTGAGCGCTTGAGGTAACGCCGCCATGCATATAGCGGGCGGGACTTCAAGTAATCAAGGTTGCGCTGATTAGCGTAGGCTTCGCGTTCAAATGAGATATTACGGTAAGCATTTCCCCGCATGGGGAGCCTCACCAGCCACTCAATCATATAGAAGATATAGAAAAACACGAACAACATCTCGCGCTGCTGTGCCGTGTGAATGCGTTCGTGGTTAATCAATTCATTGCTCAGATACACCCCATGATGCACAAACAGCACGCCCAGCAAATTGATGGCCGAGAATCCGTGAAAAGGCAATATCGAGGTCCTGATAATCTTCATAGACGGGCACAAAGTTACAACATTTTCCCTATCTCCCAACCCTGACACTCAAACAAAAAAACCGGGTAAACCAGAGTGAAAAAAGAAAAAACTGTCAAAAAAAGAAGACAAAAATTGTAATTTGTCACATTAGACTATTGCATATTAAGCATTTTGAAGTATCTTTGTCGCATCTGACAAATAACGACCTAAAAAACCATAAAAATATGGAAAAGGCATTAAAAGTGATTGGATTGGCAGTTTTGTATGTGATAGCGTTCTCTATCGTTGAGGTTTTAGGCATCTTTCACCCTTATGCGTGGACCTATAGCGCTGTGCTCGCATCGGTTCTTGCCGCATGGCCCTACTTCAAGCTGTGCCAGCGTTATCCCATCCCTGGCATGGCCATGTTGTGTGCCGTGTTAGTGCTGTTGTTCAACTACATCATCGGACAGGGTCACGAATTCCTTGCCCTGGGTTGCTTTGGCTTCGGCTTCATCGCCGAGGGCCTGCGCAAACTCTTCGGCAGATGCCGTGGCCGTTGGGGGGTCATCTCAAGCTATGCCGCGATGTCACTCATTCCCTTTTCCAAGACCTGTGTGCTGTGGATTGACTATGAGACCGCTTTAGACATGGTCATCCTGAACATGCGCGACATCTATTACGCCTCGATGGGCCGTATGCTCTCATGGAAGATGTTGGCCTTCATGCTCGTCGTCACTCTGGTGCTGTCGGTAGTGACCATGTGGATTCTCACCCATAACTGGCACCCCCGCGACCGTTACGAGATTTTTAGGTAACCTCCTGACACAAGTTCAATCAACGCATTCTCTGCATTGCGGACCACAACATTTAGACTGGCAACAATAATATAGAAGTTGGCCCAAATCCTGTTGGGCTAACGCTAATTGCACGAATTTAAGAATTGACCCTAAAAGTTTTATATTAATTGGTGTAATTAGCGAAATTACCGTTAAAAAACTTTTCAGGGTCAACAGCTATATCGTTGCATTTAGATTTCACTCAGCAGTCGGCTGATTGACATCGGGATTCTCGGGACGGGATTCTTGCTCGATCTCCTTATCGATGGCCTCGAAGCGGCTGTGCTGACTCTTGTACTCGGGGACAAACTCCTTCATGGCATAGATCATCCCGTGCACGTCACCTCTTGCAGCCAGCGTGATAATATTGTCGATATTGGCACACACGTCCTGGTAATCGTAGGTCCTCACCTTGGCAATCATGATCTTCCTGTTGACGGTGGCTGTGGTCTTTTCCTTGTCATTGAGCAGTTCCTCATAGAGTTTCTCACCAGGACGCAGACCTATTTCCACAATCTTGATATCCACGTCGGGCTTGAGCCCAGCCAGCGATATCATGCGACGTGCCATGTCATAAATCTTGACTGGCTCACCCATGTCAAAGATATAAATCTCTCCTCCACTGCCCATGCAGCCTGCCTCAAGCACGAGTGAACATGCCTCGGGAATGGTCATGAAGTAGCGGATGATATCCTTGTGGGTGACTGTGACAGGACCGCCAGCGGCAATCTGCTTGCGGAAGAGCGGTATCACCGAACCATTGCTTCCCAGCACGTTGCCAAAGCGCGTCGTGATAAACTGCGTCTTCTTGCCTCGACGCTGTGCATCAAAGAACAATGACTGGCAATAAATCTCGGCCAGACGCTTGGTACATCCCATCACATTGGTCGGATTGACAGCCTTGTCGGTAGATATCATGACAAACTTATAGACGTCATACTTGAGTGCCAGGTCGGCCACGTTGCGAGTGCCCATCACGTTGGCAAGGATGGCCTCAGTGGGATTGATTTCCATCATGGGAACATGCTTGTAGGCTGCGGCATGGAACACATAGCGCGGACGGAACTTGTCGAAGGCCTCCTCGACACGCTCGCGGTTGCGCACATCGCCCATGAAGAGTTCGATGTTGGCACTGGGATAGTCCTTCTTCATCTCAAGGGCAATGTCATGCATGGGCGTTTCGGCCTGGTCAAACAGCACGATCTTGCTCGCACCGTAATTGGCCACCTGACGGACTATCTCGCTTCCAATCGAGCCACAGGCTCCCGTAATGAGCACACACGACCCGTTGATGTGCTGGTTCACGAGCGTGTTGTTAAGCACAATGGGTTCACGGCCCAGCAGATCCTCGATCTGCACCTCCTTGATGAAGGTTGAGATACCCGCGTCACGGTTCTCCTTGTGCTCAAACTCAGCAATCTTGTTCATCGCGAGCAGGGAAATGTCATTCTTGATAAAGTAATCGGCAAAGCCACTGCTCATCAGGTTATAGCTCTTGGAATCGAACAACAAGGCGTCGATTGACTGCTCGGCAAAGATTTCGTTCATCTTCAACGGATCAAAACGATACACCTTGAAACCATTGATCTCGGAATTGTCTGGACCAGACTTGATGCTGAGCAGACCGACGGGCAAGAACTTACCACCTATCTCGCCCTTGAGCGCATTGGCCAGCAGGACCGAGCTGAATGTCGTCCCCAACACAAGCACCCGCTTGCGACCCTTGGTATCACTGTTCATGCGCATATACAAGTACTTGATACACAGGCGCTCAATCATCATTATCGAGAATGAGAGGGCGCCGATGATGAGGATATTCCAGAACTTCATGAACGGCACACCCGTGATAGCCAGTTTCAAGATATTGATGCCGGCAAGCAACAGGGTTGACACGACAATGGCCATGAAGATGCGGTACAGGTCCTCAATGACCGACAAGCGTATTACACAGGTGTAACTCTTGGAAATATAGGTGACAAGGAAATAAACTGCCAGAACAAGAAATGCGTTGAGGATAATGGTTGACGGGGCAATGACGCTGTGCATCGAGTAGATGTCTGCAACCACTGTCGCAACAAAACAGAACAAGACAATCAACATGTCGAGCAACAAGATGATCCATCGAGGGGTTGTCCTGACCTTAAATGACCTGAATAGCCTCAAGTCAAGCAATTTATCTATTAGTCGTTCCATGAAGTCTTTTCAATATGTGTACACGATGACTTACAAAAAATCGTCACCGCTTGCATTCAGCAAAAAATAGTTCAAGCGACAAAATTAATCTAATTATTTTAATAAACAATAATCTTGAACAAAAAAGACCAAATCAAGACTCGTGAGGACCGCATGGGCTGAAACGACCTAATGCCCCATAAACGCCATCCATGCAACTTAAAAACATGGGCACGATACTTATCACACACTATGCAACAATATCTTATCATGCTGATTGTAAAAAGACTTGGCGACTTTGCGTGATGCTACAGTTCGCGGATGCCAATTCGATTCACTCACAGACAGAAAAAAAAACCGGATCAACTGCTATATCATTGCCTAAAATATTGTAATATCATCAAAAATATGAGTTAAATTGATGGCATGAACAGGATTTTGAGTAATTTTGTAGGTTAAAAATAAAAATCATCAACAATGTACCCACACATGTCGATACACATATATTATTATAATAGCGCATTAGCCTTGCTCACAGGTGCACTGGTGTTGATGTGCACCTCATGCTTCGGTGACGAGCCCGCCAACTGCGAGGCCGATATCGAGACCGCCACCTTGCACGTCAGCAATCCCGAATCGTTCTTCTACCAGTTGACCGACTCGGTACAGACCGTCATGTCAACCGACACCGCGATAGTTTTCACCGTCAAGGGCAATGCCGACGTGACCTCGTTGAGCCCCCAGTTCACACTCACACCTGGCGCCACCATCAACCCCGCCAACGGCAGCACCCACGACTTCTCGCAGGGTCCTGTGCTCTACACAGTCACCTCCCAGGATGGCCGTTGGACACGTCGCTACTCGGTCAAGATCATACCCACCGTCCACACGGTGAGCGACACCTTGTTCTTCAACTTCGAGCACTATGAATTGGAGACTGCGTCCGACCGCTATTACACCTGGCACAACACGCTGTCGGACGGGACATTGGGTAACGACTGGGCTACCGCCAACGCAGGCTACCGCCTGTCGATGAGCACCGCCAAGCCCATGGATTACCCCACGACGCCACTCTCGCAGGGCTATGACGGGGCTGCCGTGTGCTTGACCACGCGCGACACCGGCCCCTTCGGCAGGATGGCCAACAAGCGCCTTGCCGCAGGCAACATGTTCTTGGGCACTTTTGACATCCGTATTGCCATGAGCGATCACCTGCACGCCACGCGTTTCGGCATCCCGTTCACCAGCCGTCCCGACCACTTCACGGGCTATTACACCTTTGAGCCCGGACCACAGGTTCAGGACTTCTACGGCAACATCATTAATGGCAGGACCGACTCGGCATCCATCTATGCGGTATTCTACCGTAACCACGATGCCGCGGGCAACGAGATCGTGCTCTACGGCGACAACATCTTGTCAAGCAGCCAGCTCGTCGCTGTCGCCAACCTGGGCTACGTTGAGCCCACGAGCCAGTGGAAACCGTGGAACGTTAAGTTTGAGTACCGCGAAGAGGTTGACGAGGAGCTGCTGGCCAATCGTGGCTACAGCCTGTCTATAGTCTTCTCGTCGAGTGCAGATGGTGGCGACTTTGTCGGTGCCATCGGCAGTCGTCTGTGTGTAGATCAAGTCCGACTCATCTGCACCACCCAGGAGTGAAACCATCAAGATTGATCATCAACCGCAAACAACAAGAAATGTCTATCACGAGAATATTCACCACCGCCATGCTCACGGCCGTCACTGCCATGGGCATCCACGCCACCGTACTCGACAGCCTCAGGGTTGACGCCCGCTTGGGATACTCGGTGGGGGGAACACTGCCCACCCACATCGGGCATGAGATTCGTGGCATCAACAACTTCAACTTGGGACTCAACTTCTCCGTAGCAGCCGAAGCCTCCCTGCCCATCAACGAGCGCTGGGCTGTACACTCTGGTTTACGTTATGAGACGGGCGGCATGGACGTGGACAGCCGTGTCAAGAACTATGACATCGAGGTTGTCAAGGGCGACGAGTCACTGTCGGGCATCTTCAACGGCGACGTGCGCATCAAGAGCACCCAGCGCCGCATCACCTTGCCCGTTCAAGCTGCCTATACCCTCAGTAACAGTGTGACCCTGCGGGGAGGCTTGTTCATGGGATGGCTCACGCACAGGCGATTCTGGGGATGGGCTTACGACGGATACATGCGCGAGGGCACTCCCGTCGGCCCTAAGATCGAATTGGGCACCGAGCCTGGCGACAGGGGCGACTTTGAGTTTGATCACAACATGCGCATCATGCAGTGGGGGCTCGACGTGGGCGCCGACTGGCAGTTCCACCATCGCTGGGGCTTGTATGCCGAGTTGACCTATGGCTTAAACGGCCTGTTCAAGAGCGATTTCCACTCGGTACAGACGCTGCGCCCCATGTACGGCACTTTAGGCATCCTGTACCGCCTCAAGTAACTACAGCCCCATGCCAGCAGTTCCAGTATATAGCGATTCCAATTCCCCCTCTAAGATTAGAGGGGGCCAGGGGGCGTTGAACAACCAAGAGGCAATAGAATCAAGCCAGACGGCGTTGAACAACCAAGAGAAAACGGTTAAAACCACTCAGGTATTCAACACTCCCGCAATGAAAGCCCATCGGCGCGAGTTGCGCAACAATAGCACACCCGCCGAGAAAGCCTTATGGAATCTGCTCAAAGGCAAACAAATCAAGGGCCTCCAATTTCGCCGACAATTCAGCGTGGGGCAACATATCCTTGATTTCTATTGCCCTTCATTGAAATTAGCGATTGAACTTGATGGTGACTACCATTATCACATGCTCATGCCCGAGCGAGACGGGCAACGAGACCAAGAACTCTTGGTCAAAAACGGTATCAAGACCCTGAGATTTGAAAACAAGATGGTTTTTGAGCATCCCATGTCGATTGTCGATGCTGTACTGCAGGAACTTGATAAGGCGGGACACAACGAGGGGATCAACGCCCCCCAGCCCCCTCTAATCTTAGAGGGGGAGACTGCTGCGACTCTTTCCACATAATCACAACCCGTTGACGACAGAACAAGTAATATTGATTATTAAAAACTTAATTATAATTGATTAGAGAAATGAAGAAGACGTTTTTTACTTTTTGTTTGGCAGTGAGTGCTGCGTTTGGGCTTTTTGCCGAGAGTTATACTGGCAACATCGTCGTTAACCGCAATGGCCAGACCTACAATTCCAATGTCACCGTGACGGTGACCCAGGAAGCTAACGGGTTAAACACCCTGGAGCTGCAAGTGCCCTTGTTCGGCACCATGATTATGAACGATGTGCACGCTACCACTGTCAACGGTGTTACCGTCTATAGTGCCGAGCGTGACGTGACGACCAACTTCGGCACGATGCACACGACCCTGTTTGCCCGCACCGTGGACGGCATGATGGCCGCCGACGTGGCCATCCCCGCTCAGAACGCCACCATGTGGTTCAACACCGTGGGTGATCACTTCCAGCTGCCCAACAGCGACATGGAGTCATGGACCAACAGCTACGGTGAGCCCGACCGCTGGCACGGCTTCAAGACTGCAGGCGGCGGCTTTGCAAGCACATCGGCGGGATTGGTCAAGCTGGAGCAGAGCGACGACGTGCGCAGCGGGGCGACAGGCCACAGCGCCGTGATGACCGCCAATTCGCTCTTTGGCATCGTCGCCAACGGCACCATGACCAATGGCAAGTTGATGGCAGGCTCGATGAGTGCTACCGACCCCAAGAATCATGCCGAGATGGACAAGGCTAATGGCACCGACGACTTCTATATGCCCCTGTATGCCAAGCCCGACAAATTCAACGTGTGGCTGAAATATGAACAAGGCACTACCAATGCTAATTTCAAGGCTAACGTGAGCGTCAAGACCTTTGACGGCACCTACTATCAGGAGCCCACCGACAAGGAGTACACTAACCTGTCGGGCAGCATCGTCGGCGGCCAGATTCCCGCCAGTGACTGGACCCACTACTCGTTCCCCTTCGACTACGACAGCTATGCAGCCAACGGCGCTGCCAGTGAGGCCATCTTTGTCACCTTCTCGACCAATGGCAATCCCGGAGAGGGCTCAAAGAATGATGCCCTCTACGTCGATGATATGGAGCTCGTTTACCTGGGCAACATGACCGACCTGCGCTATCAGGGCCAGACCATCCAGGGCTGGAATCCCGCCGTGACCACCTACAGCATGGAGATTGCCGGCGAACCCAACCTGAACGACTTCACCGCCACCATCGAGGGCGCAAGCGCCGTTGTCACTAAGACCATGGAGCGCAATGCCGACGGCAGCTACCGCATCGCCATCAGCGTCGTGGCAGCCGACCTGCAGACCGCAACTTGCTACATCATCAATGTGACCGAGCCCGCTCCACAGTTCAAGGTGGGCGACGTGAACAATGACGGCGTTGTCAACATTGCCGACGTGACCTCTCTCATCGACTACCTGCTGGGTGGCAATACCACTGGCATCAACACGGCTGCTGCCGATGTCGATGATAACCAGACCGTCAACATTGCCGACGTGACTGCGCTCATCGACAAGCTTCTTTCTGGCAATTAATTAATAATTATTTTTTAAAGCAAAACTATAAAGAAAAATGAAAAAAATATTTGCAATCATTGCAGCCGCTTGCTGCGCACTGTCATTGAGTGCCACCACCTACACCAGCCACATCAAGGTTGTCGTTAACGGTGTCGTGTCCGAACAGGACGAGGTGCCCGTCGTTGTCAATAACAATAATGGCACTTATGACCTATCATTAAACAACTTCTGCCTGACTGCCGAGGGTGTCACCATGCCCGTGGGCAACATCGCCGTGAGCGGTGTCCAGGGTGTTGACGAGTATGGTTACACGACCATCAAGTTCAAAGCGCCCATCACGATCACCGCTGGAAACGACGGAGTTCATGGACAGGACGAGTGGATAGGCCCCATGCTGGGCGAGGTGCCCATCGACCTGACCGCACGCTTCACCGGCACTGCGCTCGATGCCAACATCGACATTGAGCTGGCTGTGATGGGACAAACCATCGGCGTGTCGCTCTTCGGCGTAGCACCCACGATCAAGGGTGACGTCAACGACGACAGCGAGGTGAGTGTCAACGACGTCAACGCCGTTGTTGACATCATCTTGAACAATTGATTGAAAAGTTAATGCAAACACTGCATCATTGCAGCCCCATGTTCTCACTGGAAACGGCAAAAACTATCAAAAACGGTAGTTTTCACCGTTTCCAGTAATTTTTGTTGTTTATTCTACCGAAAATGGTTATCTTTGCCGTGAATTATGATTAAAACATTAATGCCATCATAAAACTGTAATGTAATACATATTTTAAACTCAGTGTTTTTATTAATTTAATTTATTTTCATTATGAAGAAATTATCTGTACTTTTGGTTGCTGCCGCAGTCGCTGTTAGCGCTTCTGCAGGCGTGAACTTCAAGGCCAACCATGCCGTGAAGAGCAACAAGATGGTCAACACCGAGATGACCAAGTTCAAAGCCAAGGATCTGAAGGCTAAAGCTTCCCTTCGCGTGATCACCGATCAGCCCGCTGGTGAGCTCAAGACCTACGACCGTGCTGGCCAGGCCGTTTACATCAGCGGCAACTCAATCTATGCTGGCGAGCAGACCGGTAGCCGCATGGACATCGTCTATGGCGAGGAGGGTAAGGTTTACATGAAGAACATCATCTTCGGTATCGGCAACTACTTTGGCGACAGCTGGGTAGAGGGCACTATCGAGGGCAACGAGATCCACGTTCCCATGGGTCAGTCAATCTACTGGAGTGAGGATTATCAGGCCGACGTCGTGCTCGCTATGGGTACTACCGCCGTCGAGGGCACCTCTATCACCTTCACCGCCGACGATCGCGCAACCGAGGCTGTCTATGTCATCGATGGCAACACCATCAGCCTGCAGGGCACCTCTGCACAGCCCACTGGCAGCGAATATCCCGCCTATGAGGGCTATGGCCTGAGCTGCTACTGGACCGACGACAACAGCTTCGGTGGCTTCAACGAGTGGAACACCGTGCTGACCGAGCACATTGCTGTTCCCGCTCCCGAACTGATTACCGAGATCCCTGATGGTTGCCAGGTTTACACTTACTTCCGTAACAGCGGTTACATCGCTAACAGTTTCTTTGGCATCATGAACGGCACCACCGATGGCAAGCTTACCATTGCTTTCGACGCCCAGAACGGCGAGGTTTACATCCAGAACCCCATGTGGTGGCATGACAGCTACAACACTTGGGTAAAGGGTACCTATACCTATGGCGAGGATGGCGTTTACATCACCATCCCCACCGGTCAGTACCTATCCTGGAACGACGAGCAGGAGTATGGTATCCAGCTCGTTTGGGGTAGCACCTACGTTTACCAGGATGGTGAGGACGAGGAAGGCAATCCCGCTTACTACATGGGCTTTGCTATTGACGACCGCACCACCGAGATCAACTTCATGCTGGGTGATGACTGCATCTACCTGCTGGGTACCGAGGGTGACATCAACGCCGAGTTCCCCGAGTGGGGCAACGCCACCGGTATGATGACCATCTACAGCGACGACCAGAGCATGACCGCCATCGAGATCGCTAACCGTGACGAGTATGGCTATGCTGAGCCCATCGGCTACATGGTTGACCTGGTTCCCGCCGTTCCCGCTAACCCCACCGCCGATGACTGGTATGATTGCGGTAACGAGGGTGGTTTCAGCCGCTTCTACTTCACCCTGCCCACTACCGACGTTAATGGCAAGATGATCGATCCCGAGCACATCAGCTACAGCGTATATGTTGACAACGGCAATGGTCCCGAGTTGTTCACCTTCGACGCTGCTACCTACAGCTATGACCTCACCGAGGACATCACCGAGGTTCCCTTCAGCGTTTACAACAGTGCTATGGACTTCCGCAACTACTTCGTTTACTTCTATCGCACCAACGCCGAGGGCTTCACTCCGCTGTTCACCGACAACATCGGTATCCAGGCCCACTACACCGTTGACGGCGTGAAGAACTCCAGCGAGATCGTATGGCTCTATGAGACCCACGTTGCTGTTGACGAGGTTAACGCTGGCAAGACCGTTGCTAACGTTCGCTACTTCAACGTTGCCGGTCAGGAGATGGCTCAGCCCAAGGGCATGACCATCCAGGTTACCACCTACACCGATGGCACCAAGAGCGCCGTTAAGGTTGTGAAGTAATCATCACCGCACTACTCTGCTTGACAGAGTAAATCTCAACTAATGAGGTTCCGTTCACCCGGAACCTCATTTTTTTGTACTATCAATAACAATTATATGCTCAAATCAAAAAAATCACCATTTTCAGTCGCATTTTTTATGATTTTCAGTGATATTTTTTGGTAAGTCAAAAGTAATTCTTAAATTTGCAAATCAAAATAATGAAGGAATTTTACTAAAATCGACATTCAACCATCTGAATATTATTTGTTTTTAATCATATTTATTAACTAAATTCATTACAGGTTATGAAGAAATTTTCTGTACTTTTGGTTGCTGCCGCAGTCGCACTGAGTGCATCGGCAGGTGTCACCAATTCCAAGGCGCTCAAGATCGTTGACACCAAGGAAGCTAAGACCAAGGTGGTAAAGGGCGACATGCGCGCCAGCAAGATGTTAAAGCGTGGTTCCATGCAGACCTTCTCTGCAACTCCGCTTCAGGCATTCGTTAAGGGTAACTTCGTTCCCGCCAGCCCCGCAATCAAGGCTACGAGCCAGGTGATGTGGGACTTCGAGACCGAGGATCAGCTCGAGGGCTGGCAGGTGATCGATGCCGACTATGACGGCTACTGCTGGGAATACAGCAACAGCGAAGGCATGGTTGCTCACAGTGGTACTGGTGTGATTGCATCAGCAAGCTATCAGAACGATCCCTCGGGTAATGGCGGCACCGCCCTCACTCCCGACAACTGGCTGATCACCCCTCAGATGGACCTGGGTGGTGTCCTCAGTTTCTATGCCTGCGGTCAGGATCCCAGCTATGCTGCCGAGGTATTTGCCGTTTATCTGGCAGTTGGCGAGCCCGAGACCACCGACGACTTCGTGAAGATTTCGGCCGACATCACCACTAACGGTACCATGAAGCTTTACACCATCGACCTCACCCAGTATGAGGGTCAAACTGGTTGCATCGCCTTCCGTCACTACAATGTGACCGACATGTTCCGCCTGAACATCGATGACGTTGCCATGACCTATGGCGGTGATGTTCCTACCCCCGATCCCGAGCCCGAGACTCCCACTATCATCACCGAGCAGCCTGAGGGTCAGCTCGTGTCCTACATGCGCTCTGGCGCTTGCATCTACAACGGATTCTTCGGTCTGGGCATCACTGGCCAGAATGGCAAGATCAACGTTGTCTATGCCGAGGACGGCAAGGCTTACATCCAGGATCCCATGTGGTACATTGAGAATGGCAACTGGGTAGAGGGTACCTACGACGCCGCTACTGGCATCATCACCGTTCCCACCGGCCAATATCTCGCTTGGTATGAGGGCACCAGCTATGGTGACTATGGCATTCAGCTGATGTGGGGTAGCACCTACGTTTACACCGACACCGATCCCGACACCGGTGAGGAAGGCTACTACATGGGCACCGAGGTTGACGAGCGCACCACCGAGATCCAGTTCCTGGTTGACGGTGATTACATCACCTTGCTGGGCTGTGAGGGCGACATGAATGCCGAGTTCCCCGAGAACTACAACGCTACAGGTCTGTACGCTATGTACAGCGATGACCAGTCTTGGGCTGGCGCTCTCGAGTTCAACACCCAGGGTGTTTACTTCGAGCTCGTTCCCGCCGTTCCCGCTAACCCCAGCGCCGACGAATGGAGTGACTGCGGTGATGAGAGTGGCTTCAGCATGTTCTACTTCACCCTGCCCACCACCGATGTTAACGGCAACCCCATCGATCCCGAATACCTGAGCTACAGCATCTATGTTGACAATGGCAATGGTCCCGAGCTGTTCACCTTCCCCGCCGAGGACTACACCTACGACCTCTATGAGGACATCACCGAGGTTGACTACGCCCTCTTCAGCAGTGCTGTTGACTTCTCCAGCAACTACCTGTACTTCTATCGCACCAATGCCGAGGGTTACGAGCCCCTGTTCACCGAGAACATCGGTATCAAGGTATTCTACACCGTTGACGGCGTGAAGAATGAAAGTGAGATCGCATGGCTCTATGAGACCCACGTTGCTGTTGACGAGGTTAACGCCGGCAAGACCGTTGCTAACGTTCGCTACTTCAACGTTGCCGGTCAGGAGATGGCTCAGCCCAAGGGCATGACCATCCAGGTTACCACCTACACCGATGGCACCAAGAGCGCCGTTAAGGTTGTGAAGTAATCAACACTGCACTACTCTGCTTGACAGAGTAAATCTCAACAATGAGGTTCCGTTCACTCGGGACCTCATTTTTTGTCCCATTCCTGCCATCATGTAGTCGAGAATCCAGGTAATCTAACTCAAGGGCATCATCGCTTGATCAACTAAAAAAGATTCGCGAAAATACCGTTTGTTCCCATTTTCAGTAAACCGAATTCGGTAAATGTTTTGATTATTTTCGGTTTTTTTCTTGATAATTCAAAACAAAAAATTAAATTTGCCAAATAAAATGCAACATGTGCATACATTCACATCAGCAATCCGCCTAAAATATCGCAGTAGAATCATTTGTTTTAAATCATATTTTATTAACTAAATTCGTTACAGTTTATGAAGAAATTATCTGTACTTTTGGTTGCCGCCGCTGTTGCGCTGAGTGCATCGGCAGGCGTGAATTACAAGATCACCAATGACAAGAAGGTGAACGCAAAAGAGGTGAAGGCCAAGGCCGGCATCCGTCAGAGCAACAAGATCAACCGTGGCAGCGATATCGCTGTTGTGGGTACTCAGCTCAAGGCTATGGACTGGCAGGTTCGTCCCGCTTCTCACATGCTCAGAGGCGAGAACGACATCACTTGGGACTTCGAGAACATGGATCAGCTCGCTGATTGGATGGTTCTTGACAACGATGGTGATGGCTACAACTGGGAATACTGGAGCAATGCTGGTTTAGAGACCGGCCTCTACACTACTCACAGTGGTGACGGTGTTATGGTTTCAGCAAGCTATGTGAATGACCCAACCACTGGTGGTGGCACCCCCCTCACCCCCGACAACTGGTTGATTTCACCGGTGATGACCCTCGGCAAGAGCGTTTCGTTCTGGGCATGTGGTCAGGATGCCAACTATGCTGCCGAGAAGTTTGGTCTGTTTGTTTGCATCGGCAATCCCGAGAACGTTAATGACTTTGTTCAGGTTGGTGCCACCAAGACGGCCACTGGCACTATGACTCAGTACACCTTTGACCTGAGCGAGTATGCTGGACAGGAAGGTTGCTTTGCCATCCGTCACTTCAACGTGACCGACATGTTCTACCTGAACGTGGATGATGTAACCATGAGCAACGATGAGGTAGTTCCCGAGCCCGAGCCCGAGACTCCCGTGGTGATCACCGAGATCCCCGAGGGTTGCCAGATTTACACCTATGCCCGCAACAGTGGCTGCATCTACTACAGCTGGTTCTCCGGCATTGGTTGCCAGGCTACCGACGGTGACTTCGTTGTAGCATTCGATGCCCAGAACGGTGAGGTTTACATCCAGAACCCCTCATGGTGGCATGATGGCAACAACACCTGGGTTAAGGGTACCTATACCTATGGCGAGGATGGCGTGTTCATCACCATCCCCACTGGCCAGTATCTTGCATGGTACGAAGACTATGGTTATGGCATCCAGCTCGTTTGGGGTAGCAGCTACGTTTACACCGACACCGACCCCGACACGGGTGAGGAAGGCTACTACATGGGCACCGCAATCGACGACCGCACCACCGAGATCAACTTCATGCTGGGTGATGACTGCATCTACCTGCTGGGTACCGAGGGTGACATCAACGCCGAGTTCCCCGAGTGGGGCAACGCCACTGGTCTGATGACCATCTACAGCGACGACCAGAGCTGGACCAGCTTTGAGATCGCCAACCGCGACGAGTATGGCTACGAACTGCCCTTCGGTGAGTTGAAGGTAATGGCCCAGGGTCCCACCCAGCCTCAGAACCCCACCGCCGACGAGTGGTATGACTGCGGTGACGAGAGTGGTTACAGCCGCTTCTACTTCACCCTGCCCACCAAGGATGTCAACGGCCTCTTCCTCTATCCCGAGAACCTGAGCTTCAGCATCTATGTTGACAATGGTAATGGTCCCGAGGTATTCACCTTCGACGAGGCTACCTATTACTATGACATCGAGGGCATGGGCGACATGACCGTTATTCCTTACGAGATCTACAGCTCTGGCTATGACTTCCACAACAGCTACGTTTACTTCTATCGCACCAACGTCGAGGGCTTCGAGCCCCTGTTCACCGACAACATCGGTATCCAGGTTTACTACACCGTTGATGGCGTGACCAATGCCAGCGATATCGTATGGCTCTATGACACCCACGTTGCTGTTGACGAGGTTAACGCCGGCAAGACCGTTGCTAACGTTCGCTACTTCAACGTTGCCGGTCAGGAGATGGCTCAGCCCAAGGGCATGACCATCCAGGTTACCACCTACACCGATGGCACCAAGAGCGCCGTTAAGGTTGTGAAGTAATCAACACTGCACTACTCTGCTTGACAGAGTAAATCTCAACAATGAGGTTCCGTTCACTCGGGACCTCATTTTTTGTCCCATTCCTGCCATCATGTAATCGTGAATCCACCCAGCCCACTTATCCTCACATCAAGATGCAGTTTTTCATTATTGTCAGCAATAAATTTGTTAATTTCAAAGTTTTACAATACCTTTGCGAAACAAAATCAACATTTCGGCCCATTTCTATTACAAACTGACAAAAACCATAGTATTTATCATCTATAAATCATTAACTCTAATTTTACCGTTTTTATGAAGAAATTATCAATACTTTTAGTTGCTGTCGCTGTTGCCCTCAGTGCAGCCGCCGGTGTCAACAACACCTGGGGCACCAAGATGGTCAATAACCGCGACATGAAGGCCAAGGTTGAAGTAGGCGACATGAGCGCCCACAAGCACCTGTTCAAGCGTGGTTCTGACGCAGTTCTTCCCGCCACCCAGCTCAGGGACATGGACTGGAGCGTGCGCCCTGGAGCTCCTAAGCTCAAGAGCGAGAACACCATCATGTGGGACTTTGAGGACGAGGCCCAGCTCGAGGGTTGGTCAATCATCGACAACGATGGTGATGGCTATGGCTGGGAGTATGCCAACACCGAGGGCCAGGTGACCCACAGCGGCACTGGCGTTGTCTCGTCAGCAAGCTATGTGAATAACCCAAGCGGTACTGGCGGCACAGCCCTCACCCCCGACAACTGGCTCATTTCGCCCCAAGTGACCCTTGACGGCAACCTGGTATTCTATGCCGTCGGCCAGGATCCCAGCTTCGCAAGCGAGGTGTTTGCCGTGTATGTAGCCGTCGGTGAGCCTGCCGGTATCGAGGATTTTGTGAAAATCTCAGCCGACATCACCGTCAACGGCACGATGAAGGAATACATCTTTGACCTGACCCAGTTTGAAGGCCAGGTGGGATGCATCGCCTTCCGTCACTACAATGTGACCGACCAGTTCCGTCTGAACATCGACGACGTCACCATCACCACCGAGGAGGTCATCCCCGAGCCCGAACCCGAGGCTCCCGAGGTCATCACCGAGATTCCTGAGCGCTGCCAGACCTACACTTACTACCGCAACAGCGGCACCATCCTCAGCCACTGGCTCATCGGCATCTATGCCCGTCCCACAGCCGGCAAGTTCGTGGTGGCCTTTGACCCCGAGAACAACGATGTATATATCCAGAATCCCATCTGGGCTTACAACACCTTGAACACGTGGATCAAGGGTACTTATGACGCTTCAACGGGCATCATCACGGTTCCCACCGGACAATACATCGGTTGGGATGACGAGAACCAGTATGGACTTGAACTCGTGTGGGGTAGTTCATTCGTTCACCAGCAAGGAGAGGATCCCGAGACCGGTGAGCCCAACTACTACATGGGAACCGAGATTGACGAGCGCACCACCGAGTTCTACCTGCGCGTCGATGGTGATGAGATCTACCTGCTGGACACCGAGGGCGACATCTATGCCGACTACCCCGAGTGGGGCAACGCCACGGGTCTGATGCTCATCTGGAGTGACGACAAGACCTGGGAAGCCTTTGAGTTTGCCAACCGCTACACGGGTGAGGAACTGCCCTTCGGCACCATCGCCATCATCGTGCCCGCTGTTCCTGCCAACCCCAGCGCCGACAGGTTCGAGGACGGCGGTAATGAGAATGGCTACACCAAGTTCTACTTCACCCTGCCCGAGGCCGACGTGGATGGTAACAAGATCGACTTTGAGCTTTTGAGCTACAGCATGTGGGTTAAAAATGACAACGGGCCCGAACTCTTCGTCTTTAAAGAGGAGGACTACTTCAATGACATCCTGGGCATGGGCGACTTGACCGAGATTCCTTACTCGGTATTCTACGGTGGCTATGACTTCTATGACTACATGCTTTACCTGTACCGCACCAACGCTCCCGGCTACGATCCCTTGTTCACCCAGGACATCGGTATCCAGGCCCACTACACCGTTGACGGCGTGAAGAACTCCAGCGAGATCGCTTGGCTCTACGGCACTCACGTGGCTGTTGATGAGGTCAACGCCGGCAAGACCGTTGCAAGCGTCCGCTATTACAACGTTGCTGGTCAGGAGATGGCTCAGCCCAGTGGCATGACCATCCAGATTACCACCTACACCGACGGCACCACCAGCGCCGTTAAGGTGGTGAAGTAAAAGCAACCTCTTTTCTCTCACTGAGGTGAACCATAGCATCCCCGACGGGTGCATGACACGAGGTAGAGGTGCGGAGCTCCGCGTCTCTACCTTGCGTTATCGGCTGCCACACTGGCTGGGTTGCCCTTAGGTAAAGGTTTCCGATATTGGTAAAATGCAATAAATCAATCATCTAACATTTGGTTAATTAAAAAGATCTCATTAACTTTGTTCGCATCGACAGCCATCATTTTTTTATTAACCCATTAATACATTACATTCATGAAAAAATTATCAGCACTTCTTGTTGCCGCCCTTGTGGCCTTCAGCGCCTCGGCAGGCATCACCGTCAAGACCTCACACAACGTGAAGAGCGCCAGATTCACTCCGGGTCAGAAAGTGACCCAGACGACAATCAACGCCTTCAAGTCGGGACCAAGCCGCGTCATTACCGAACAGCCACAAGGTGAGCTCAAGAGCTACCTGCGCACGGGGCAGGCCATCTACCCTCAAGGCCAGGATATCTATATGGGCGACCAGGAGGACGGACGCATGGATATCGTGTTTGCCGACGGCGGAAAGGTTTATCTCAAGAATATCCTCTACAACATCGGCAAGGCGTGGGCCGACAGTTGGGTCGAGGGACAACTCAATGAGGATGGCACCGAGATCACAGTACCGATGGGACAGTCAGTCTATTGGAGCTATACGTATCAAGCCGACATCCTGTTAGCTTGGGGTATGACTCAGATTGCCTATGATGAGACAGGTGCGCCCTATATTGATTTCATCATCGATGACCGCATGCAAGAGATTGTTTACACCATCGATGGTGAGACCATCACCATGCAGGAGGGTGTCGCGCCCGTTGAAGATCCACAGAACCCCTATTGGGGCTTTGAGGCCACTGGACTGGGCACCTACTGGACCGATGACTACAGCTTTGCAGGCGCCATGGAGTGGAACACGGTGCTCACCGAGACCGAACCGCTCGGTCCCACCGGCCCCACAATCATCACCGAGCAACCCGAGGGTGAACTCATCACCTTGCACCGCAACTCGAGCTGCATCATCAACAGCGACGGCATCT
The DNA here is from genome assembly GCA_947165675.1 of uncultured Prevotellaceae bacterium. GTDB lineage: Bacteria > Bacteroidota > Bacteroidia > Bacteroidales > Muribaculaceae > Sodaliphilus. Next base: position 60,929 of record CAMVBJ010000011.1, on the reverse strand, counting down.
ACAAGACCTTTACCGATGGAGATGTCAACATCGTCGTGAATGTCGAGGAAGGCAAGGCTTATATCCAGAACCCCCTGTGGCTCCAAGACTACGGTTACTGGGTTGAGGGTGACTATAACCCCGAGACTGGCTTCATCCACGTGCCCACTGGACAGTATGTTTATTACAATGCCGATGCCGACTATGGCATCCAGCTCATGTGGGGCAACACTTATGCCTACGAGGGCTATGACGGGTATTTGTTAGGCTATAACGTTGACCACAACGTGGAGGCCATCGACTTTATCCTCTATGATAACAGTCTGTACCTGTTCGGCAGCGAGGGCAACCTGAATGCCGAGTTCCCCGAGTGGGGCAACGCCACCGGCATGATGGGTGTCTATAGCGACAACCAAGTCATGGGATGCATCGAGTTTGCCAACATCGATAGCAACGGTGATATTCTGCCCATCGCACAGTTCATCGATCTGGTGCCCGCGGTGCCTGCACCACCCGTTATTGAGGATTGGTTTGACGGTGGTGACGAGGAGGGCAACACCTACCTCATCTTCTCGATGCCCACCACCGATGTTGACGGTCACTTGATCAACCCCGAGTACCTGAGTTATAGCATCTGGATTGACAATGGCAATGGTCCCGAGCAATTCACATTTGAGGCCGACGTGTATGTCAATGACCTCTTCGAGGACATGATCGAGATTCCCTACTGGTACTATATCTACGGCCAGGATCTGACCCCCTATGGCTGCATCTTCTACCGCACCAACGAGGGCGATAACCCCTTGTTCACCGAGAACATCGGTGTCCAGGCCATCTATGAGGTTGACGGCATCAAGAACGGCTCAGACATCGCTTGGCTCTACGACACCCATGTGGCTGTTGATGAGGTCAACGCCGGCAAGTCCGTTGCAAGCGTTCGCTATTACAACGTTGCAGGCCAGGAGATGGCTCAGCCCAGTGGCATGACCATCCAGATTACCACCTACACCGACGGCACCACCAGCGCTGCCAAGGTCATCAAGTGAGACATTAAGCATTCATCAAGGTTCAACGAGAGTAGAGGTGCAATTATTTGTGCCTCTACTTGCATATTTGGGCCTTTTGAACTACTTTTGTATTATGGACAAGAACGAAACTTATCGAATGCTCGCCAAGCAGGTCGAGAGCCTCATCGAGGGCGAGAACAACCCAGTGGGACAGCTGGCCAACGCCGCTGCCCTACTCCACAAGACCATGGGATGGTGGTGGACAGGCTTCTACATGGTCAAGGGTGACCAGTTGCAGTTAGGCCCCTTCCAGGGTCCCATCGCGTGCTATAACATCAAGTGCGGCAAGGGCGTCTGTGGCACAGCCTGGCAAGAAGACCGCACCCTTGTTGTCCCCGACGTGGAACAATTTCCGGGCCACATCGCGTGCAGCAGCCTGTCGCGCAGCGAGATTGTTGTGCCACTGCATGACAGCCAGGGCAATGTGCTGGGCGTCCTCGACATCGACAGTAAGGAGCTGGCCACATTCGACGAGGTGGATGCCCACTGGCTTGAGGAGATCGCACGCATCATCACCCGCCACACCTTCAACTGACAACTGAAAACTGAAAACTAAAAACTAAAATGAGCTACGAACCTCTTGCCGAGCGATTGCGTCCACGCTCGCTTGATGACTACATCGGTCAGCGCCACCTCGTGGGTGAGGGCGCTGTCATCCGCCGCATGATCGAGAGCGGCAACATTTCCTCATTTATCCTGTGGGGACCACCCGGTGTGGGCAAGACTACACTGGCACGCATCATCGCCGAGCAAACCCAAGTTCCCTTCTACACCCTGAGCGCAGTGACATCGGGCGTGAAGGACGTTCGCGAGGTGCTGGACCGTTGCCAAGCCGATGCCCGTAGCGTTTTCTCCAAGGGACGCCCCATCCTGTTCATCGACGAGATCCACCGCTTCAACAAGTCCCAGCAGGATTCCCTGTTGGGAGCTGTGGAACGTGGCACAGTAACGCTCATCGGCGCTACAACCGAGAATCCATCATTTGAGGTCATCCGACCGTTGCTGTCCCGAGCCCAGGTCTATGTCCTCAATCCACTGGACCGTGACGACCTGCTCCAACTGCTGGACCATGCCATCAAGACCGACAAGATGTTCCAGGGACGAGAGGTGCACATCGAGCAGACCGAGGCACTGCTGCGCTTTGCCGGCGGTGACGCCCGCAAGCTACTCAATATCCTGGACTTGATCATGCAGTCATTGCAGGATGGCGAGCCATTTGTTATCACCGATGACATTGTCACCGATCGCTTGCAGCAGAATCCGCTCGCCTTTGATAAGGGTGGTGAAATGCACTACGACATCATCTCGGCCTTCATCAAGTGCATCCGCGGTAGTGACCCCGATGCAGCGGTCTATTGGCTGGCTCGGCTCATTGCCGGGGGGGAGGACCCCAAGTTTATCGCCCGTCGCCTGTGTATCCTCGCTGCCGAGGACATCGGTCTGGCCAATCCCAATGCCCTGCTGCTGGCCAATGCCACATTTGACATCATCAACAAGATCGGTTGGCCCGAGGGACGCATCCCCCTTAGCGAATGCGCCATTTATCTGGCCACCAGCGCCAAGAGCAACAGTGCCTATCTCGCCATCGACGATGCCATCGCCCTGGTGGACAAGACAGGCAATGCTCCCGTGCCATTACACCTGCGCAACGCTCCCACGGGGCTGATGAAGCAGTTGGGCTATGGCAAGGACTACAAGTATGCCCATGACTACCCTGGTCATTTCGTCAACCAGCAATACATGCCCGAGGAACTCCACCACCCGCAGCTGTGGCACCCACAGGACAATCCCGCCGAGAACCAGATGGCAGCACGACAACAGAGCCGCTGGGGCAACAATGCGGGTCATGGTCCTGCAAGCCATGATTAAACATTTACTTTATGGTCGCAACAGCAATAACCTATGGCTAAGAGCAATAAATTAGGAAAAGAAGGAGAAATGGCTGCCTGTGATTTCCTCATCACCCGAGGATTCACAGTGCGTGAGACCAACTGGCGCCTGGGGCACCTTGAGATTGACATTATTGCCCAGGAGCCATCGACATGCAAGCTACACATCGTCGAGGTCAAGACCCGCTCCGACGTTGACCACTATGACCCCTCGCTGTCCATCACCCGGGCTAAAATCCGCAACCTGGTCAACGCTGCCAATGGCTACATCAGCCATTACCAGCTCAAGATGGCTGTGCAATACGATCTCATGATCTTAACGGGCACGGCACCCGACTTTCACATCCAGTTCATCCCCAACGCCTTCCAGCCGCCCTTGCGCACGATACGTTGAATCGACGACAAGTAGCGGAGTTATTGCTTCACATCCTGCTTGGTGGAATTGCGCGCCTGGGTGGGCGTCATGCCATAGTGCTGACGGAAAACCCTCGAGAAATAAGCCATATCGGCAAAGCCACACTGCTCGGCGATGTCGCCAATGCGCATCTCGTCTTGAGACTTCAAGAGCGTCATCGCCTTCTCCATGCGCAATTGCATGATATAGGCAATCACATTCTTGCCCGTCACTGACTGGACCTTACGCCTCAATGAGCTTTCACCCATCTTGAAGGAATGGGCTATCTTATCCAGTTCCACCTTAGTCACACCAGCGACAATCTGCTCATCCACGAGTTGATTGAAACGCCCAAGGAATGCTGCACTATCATCATCACTGGCCGACGGCACGCTGGAAGTATCGCCCTCATTATTATTGTCATCAATACTTAAAGTGTTACTATAGAAGTTCTTCAACAATTCCCTGCTTTTTACCAATCTATCACACCATGCAATCAGTTCGTCGTGGACAAATGGCTTGACCAGATAAGCATCGGCACCCGCCTCAACGCCACGCACGCGGTCATCCTTGCTCGTGCGGGCACTGAGCATGATTACAGGGATATGGCACAGTTGCTGTGAAGCGCGCACCCTTCGGCACATCTCCAGACCGTCCATGATGGGCATCTTGACATCGGTGATAATGAGGTCTGGCTTGAGTTCCAGCGCAAGCGCCAGACCCTGCTTGCCATCGGAAGCATAATGAACGACAAACTTGCCATCGAGCACGTTGCCCACCAGTTGAGCCACGTCATTGTGATCCTCGACAACAAGCACGACGGGAAGCTCCTGACCGTCACATAACGTTGACTCGGGCAGATGCCGTTGACCAAGCTGCTTGATACGGTTCTTGAGCTCGGGCGGCACCATCTCCTCAAGCCGCTTCTTGACACCCTCGGACTGCTTGCAGGGCAGTGTCACGGTGAACACCGAGCCATGATCCTTCTTGCTATCGGCAGCGACAGTGCCGCCCAATGCCATGACCATGTCCCTGACGACGGTCAGGCCGATGCCCACACCCTCGACCATCTGTTCGGCCAATGAACCGCGGTAGAACGGCTCAAACACGTGAGGCAAATCGGTACTGGAAATTCCCATTCCGTTATCGGCCACACGGACGATGAGCTGATTATTGTCTTGACGCGAGGTCACTGTGATTTTACTGAAGTCCTTGCTGTAGATAATGGCATTCTCAATCAAGTTGCCGACAATCGTGCTCAGGTAATCAGGCATCACGTCTATCTCGATGCTCCTCTCACGCGAGGCGTAGGTGATCTCGTTGTGGTGGTCCGCACTCTGTTCACGGTACCGCTCGACTATCATGCGGATAAACGGCACCGCATCGACACGCACCCACTCGGGGTTGCTGATGGCGCTGCGCACCCCACCCACCTCAAGGATGCGGTCAACAAGTTCGAGCAGATTGTTACCTTGACGTTCAATGATTTCCACATTCTCCTTGACGTCTGGCGACGGTGACGAGGTTGAGCCACGGGAATCTGTAACCAAGTTGTCGATGGCACCCATGATTGCGGTCAGCGGGGTGCGCAGGCGGTGGACCACGTTGGTAAAGAAGAGCGAACGCGTCTCCTCAATCTGGCGCATCACGCGCTGGGAGCGCGAACGCACTCGCATGGCATAGACCAGCGCCGCGATGATGGCGCCTGCCATGAGCGTGAGCATCACGACCAGCACACCCATGATGTTGCGCAGCCGCTTCAAGCGTGCTATATCGTTATTGAGCGTGTTCATTTCACCGCTCTTGCGCTCCCGTTCATACTTGGCACGCAGGTTGTGCATCTCGTCGCTTTTTTCAAGGCCGTTGATACTGTCTTTCAGCTCATCACTGTGCACAAAGTACTTCAACGCTTGGTCAGGGTTGCCCTCAAGCAATGCCAACTCATAATGTATCTCATAGGCTCGCGCCTGGTGGTACTTGCTCTTGATGCGCAGGGCTTCGGCCTCGGCCTTTGTCACATAGTCGCGCGCCTCGGCCTCATCACCCAGCTTGATGCACACGCTTGACAATGCCAGGCAAGCCTCCAGCCAGTGCCAGGTGTCAATATCCTGCAGCCCCTCATAGGCTATGCCATATTCCACCTTGGCGTGGGAGAAGCGACGGTCGCTCTCGTAGAGTTGTCCATAATTGAGGTGACACAACGCCACTCCCAGCTCATTATTCGCCAACTTGTTGTATTCCATCGACTTGTTATAATAAAACCAGGCCGAGTCAATGTCGTTATAGGTGTACTTGATGAAACCCAGGTTGGAGTAATTGATGGCCATGCCCAGGTCGCTGCCCAACCGGGTTTCGCCAGCCAGAGCCTCTCGCAACAAGCTGTCAGCAACCGGGTAGTTGCACAGGTCTATCTCGATGTTACCGATGCCGTTGAGCGTCGTGACATGGTTCTTGATGGACTCCTCGCTCTCCTTGTCGGCATAGGCGTCCCCTATCCTCAACGCCTGGTGATAGGTGCCATAGGCCTGGTTCAACTCACCCATGCGCCGGTAATCGGTGGCGACATTGTTGAGAGCTTGTATCATGCAGACGGTGTCGCGCAGCTCGGTCGCGATATCCAGCATCTTGTTGTGTGCTTCAATCGCTCTGGTAAACATCGAGTTGTCACGCAGCAGTTTCCCGTGATACTTTAGAGCCAGCATCTCGCCGGTAGCGTCTTTCTCGTCATGGTAGCGCTTGACCATCAGGGCCACTGAATCGTGGTGATGAATCGTTTTCATCAGGCTGTCCACCTTGTGGTAATGGGTATTGCCCACATGGGACGATGGTGATGCCGATTGGCGGCGGCACGCCCCCAGCAGCACAACAATAGCAGCCAAGGCTATCACGGCCATAGCGACTTGATGGTTTCCGCAAGCTCTTAAGTCATTCATAGGTCTCATTGATGTCGATTAAATGACGGTAGTGCAAAAGTATAATTTTTTTTATATTTATTGAGTTTTTGGGGCAAGAAAATGTCGCGATTGCCAACAACTATCATTATTGATAGTCCCTAAGTGCATTCTTTTTTCCTGATAGGCATTTTTTTTGACACCGAGCAACCGCTTTGTCAATTTTAATGTGTAATTTTGCAGTTTGTATATGGAACAAGAACCCAAAAGGAGTATCTACAAGTGCGCAGCCGAGTGGGGATTGCCCTTCGGCCTGTATTTGTCGTGCATGGGAGTGGCATCCATCTTTGCCGACTACTTCGCGCCGTTGAGCATCATTTTCATGACGCTTTTTCTGGCGACGCCCGCCGTGGTGTACTACTTCCAGCGCCGCAAGTTCATCCAGGATGACGGCTTCACCGAGTATGCCGGGTTATGGATGCTGGGCATCCTGTTGTTCATCTTCGGGGCGGTCATCGCCAGCTTCATCATCTACCTGGTGCTGCAATATGCCAGGCCCAATTTCATGTATGAGCAGGCCCAGATGTTCATCGATGCTTACAGTAAAATACCGCAGACCCAGGACAGCGAGATGCTGCGCGTGGTAAAGCGTGCGATGGACGAAAAACTACTGCCCTCGCCCATCGAGGCGGTGTTCAACGCCTTCTGGTTCGCCACGTTCTTCGGCTCAATCACGAGTGCCATCACCGCGTTGATTGCCCAGCGCCGCCTCAAGAGCCACAGGTAGAGTTTAATCATTTCACGGTCAAGATCACAACACAATCAACAATATCAATAATGGACATTTCAGTAGTAGTACCTCTTTATAATGAAGCCGAGTCACTGCCCGAGCTGGCCGAGTGGATCGAGCGTGTCATGGACGAGAACAAGTTCACCTACGAGGTGCTCTTTATCAACGATGGCAGTACCGATGGCTCATGGGAGGTCATTAAAGAGCTCAACAGCAGGAACCCCCGACTCAAGGGAGTATCCTTCCGACGCAACTACGGCAAGTCGCCGGCTCTGAACACGGGATTTGAACGTGCCCAGGGCAATGTCATCATCACCATGGACGCCGACCTGCAAGACAGCCCCGACGAGATTCCCGAGCTCTACCGCATGATCACCCAGGACGGCTATGACCTGGTGAGCGGCTGGAAAAAGAAGCGCTACGATCCGCTGAGCAAGACGATTCCCACCAAGTTGTTCAATGCCACCGCACGACGCGTGAGCGGCATCCACAACCTGCACGACTTCAACTGCGGCCTCAAGGCCTATCGCAAGGAGGTCGTCAAGCACATCGAGGTCTATGGCGACATGCACCGTTATGTGCCCTATCTGGCCAAGAATGCGGGCTTCAACCGCATCGGCGAGAAGGAGGTCAAGCATCGCGCCCGCAAGTATGGAACGACCAAGTTCGGTCTGGATCGCTTTGTCAATGGTTACCTCGACCTGTTGACGTTGTGGTTCCAAGCCAAGTTCGGTGTCAAGCCGATGCACTTCTTCGGTCTGCTGGGCAGCTTGATGTTCTTGCTCGGTTTCTTTGCCGTCATCGTCGTGGGAGCGCTCAAGCTTTATAACATGTACAGCGGCAACAGCTACAGGCTGGTAACCGAATCGCCCTACTTCTATCTGGCACTGACTTCGATGCTGCTTGGCACCCAGCTGTTCCTGGCAGGATTCCTGGGCGAGCTGATCATCCGTCACAGCAACGACCGTAACCACTATGAGATTGGCGAAGAGACCTCTGCCCCAACGGCCATCGAGTCCCGTCGCCACGTCAATGACCTGCCCTCCACCGTCCAGGTTGAGAGCAAACCCAGTACCGTCGAAGCCCAATGAGCCGCCTGTCACACATCGCAGCCCTGCACTTGCTGTCGTTCATCGTGCTGATGAGCCTGACCTCGTGCAACGACGACAGTTGCTATGACAACGGCAGCAGCCTGCCCCTGGCCGAGTTCTACGTCAATGATGCGAGTGCCACCATACCAGGGATCACCGTCATGGGCATCGGTGCCCCCGGCGACAGTCTGCTGGTGGACTCCAGCTCGATCAACAAGATCTACCTGCCCCTGCGGGCATCGGTCAACACGACAAGCTTTGTCGTCAAGCGTTGGGCTTCACCCGATGGTGAGAAGAAACTGTTTATCGACACGCTCACGTTTGAATATGAGGCGGTTGAGTACTTCCAGTCGGCCGAGTGCGGTGCGATGTTCAACTTCGATGTCAAGCGCCTGGCATGCACCGAAAACGCCATCGACTCGGTCAAGCTGCTCACGCCACTGATTACCAACAAGTCCATCCCTGCCCTGCGCATCTACTTCACAGACTATTGAATGATGATGAGCCTGCCGACATACCCACTCAATGCCTTCAAGGGGACGCTTCTACTGGTGGCCTGCTGCCTGTTTGTCGCCCTGTCGGCCACTGGTCAGCAGCCTGACAAGCGCCATGTGACACCCGTCAAGCCCGAGACCAACCAAGTGAAGCCTCCACCCAAGGGCACCGATGAGAAGATCATCCAGCAATACATCAGTGGAGACAGCGCCGCCGCCATTGCCGAGGCCCGCAAGGACTCACTGCGCCGCGTGTACAAGCATTACCCTCTCATCACCGACCTCACTGTCGGCCTCAATGTTGCCGACCCACTGTTCATGGCATTCGGTCAGACCTATGCCAGCACCGACGTGAGTGCAACATTGAACATGTGGAACCGCTTGCAGCCCACCATCGAGTTAGGACTGGGCTGGGCTAATTCTTCGCCCGACGACAAGAACTTCACCTATAAGGGCAAGCCATCGCCCTACGTCAAGGTGGGCTTGAACTACAACTTCATGTTCAAGAGCATCCCTGACTACCAGGTACTTGTTGGTTTAAGGCTGGGTTACAGCAACTTCGGCTATGACGTGACCAACGTCGTTAACTTCAACAGCTACTGGCAAGAGACAACCAGCTACAACATTACTGGCGAGCGTTCCCACGCACTGTGGGGCGAGGCTGGCGTCGGACTCAAGGTCAAGCTGTGGGACAAGCTGTCAATGGGATGGATGATTCGCTACCACGGCATCTTCAACTACGGCAAGAACCGCCATTCATCACCCTGGTTCATACCAGGTTATGGCCCACGCAAGAGTTCCCTGGGATTCTCGTTGGGCTTCTACTATGCTCTGCCCATCCACACCAAGTCATCGAGCAAGAGCCAAGCCACAACCACAACCGCCAATCCATGACCGCATGATGATCAAGAGACCCATAGGCAACCGTCGCCCCAGCACGCGGATCCGGCGCATCACGCCTCCCGCCAAGCCCGGCTGGTACAAGCGATTCAGGCAACTTGCCGCCCTCGCTGGCGAGTCCTTCAAGTTGAAGTGAAATGAATGAGAAACACTCTCATCATCATTTTTTTCATCGATTTTTAAAAAAAATTTTGCCAGTTCAAAAAAAGTTCGTAATATTGTACTCTGAAAAGCGGTAGAGTTATGGCCATTTTGCCACATACTCCTCATTTTCAGGTTATTAAATGCAATGGAACGTATCTATCATTCCTATGAATGACAGACACAATAATGACAATGATTTAAAACTACAAAACAAAAAATATTAATTAACATTATTACTAGTAATTTAACTCGTTTAATTATGAAGATTAAAAACTTACTCTTTTTTGCTGCAGCAGCTTCGCTGAGCGTTTCTGCTTTTGCTGATGATTTGGCAACTGGTGAGTGGGCTTGGCTGCCCACGGGCGAGCCCGCAGTTATCGGTCAGACCACCATGGACCACCTCTTCGTTCGTGGTGACTACGAGAACACCGGCTCAACAGTTGACAACCAGTTGTCATTCAAGCTGGGTGGACTCCAGACTGTTCAGATTTGGCTGGATGATGATGAGATCTATCTCAACGACAAGGTTCAGGCCCTGACTCCCATCGCAATCAACAGCGCTGGTGACCTGTATAAGGAGATCACTTATAACTCACTGCAGTGTGAGGTTTATCTGCCCATGAGCTTACGCATGGTCATGACCGAAAACGAGGATGGCGACGAGGTTGCCTTCGAGCAGGGTGATCGTATGCCCAACACCTCTGACTTTGCTTACCAAGAGAAGCAGTCCAAGGTTGTTGACGGCAAGGAGTATCGCGTTTATGGTATCGTAATTTCCAACACCAAGGCTATCGGTTGCCACTTCTCTTCAAAGAATGCCAACCTCTACAAGGCTAATGGCGCCCTCAAGAAGGACGACGCTCCCTTGTTCAGCATCTTCATCCAGAACGACAATCAGGATCAGGCCGAGGGTCGTCTCGACCAGGACATGATCATCGCTAACACCGAGTTCGGTTTCCGTGAGGGTGTTCGCGACGGTTGGGAGCCCAATGACTATCGCTTCATCTATGGCACTGGCGGTAACATGGAGAGCCAGCGCTTCCAGCTCTATAACCGCGTAGCAGTTTGGGGCAGCACCAGCGTAGTTGAGAACCTCGCCGAGAAGACCATCAACAACGTGAAGTACATCAACGTTGCCGGTATGGAGAGCAATGTTCCCTTCGACGGTGTTAACATCAAGGTGACCACCTACAACGATGGTACCACCAGCACCAGCAAGGTGATGAAGTAAGAAATTACTATCAAACCCAAATAAAAACCGCAGGCCCATCACGGCTTGCGGTTTTTTATCAGGAAACGATATAGCAGTTGACCCTGCGCTGAAACGTCTCTGCATCAAACCGTGCTAACGCACGGGAAATTAAAAGAAAATTAAATTTTAAAATTAATTTGCTTAATTTCCCGCCCGATAGGGCGGTTAATACCACCAATGGGCCAACTTCTATATCATTGCCTTTTATTATGGCTACCCTCATCACACGGGTGAAACCATCCACCCATTATTGGCAAGCGACAGGTCGGGAGACGGCTGCGGTTTTCTGATCTCGTCCAGCACGTGCATGCCGATGGCCCTCGTCATCAAGATGTCGTCATGCTTGCCTGCGCGCGCCTCATAGCGCCCGTTGCGCTCTTCATAGTCTCGCATCTCGTTCACGGCTTCGATGTCACGCTCCAGGTAGCGCCCCACTCTCACTGCCGCGATCAGTGCCGTGACAGCAGCACGCTTGGTCTTGACATTGGTGTGAAAACCCAACTTGCGCCGGCCGCGCTGATACACATTGTTATATACCCTATAGACCGACTCCAGGATATACTCGCTCTCTCCCGCACGGGCAGCTTCGTTGGTGAGGGTGTTACTCTCGACGACGAGCAGCGCCTTGTTATAGAACTCGGCCATCTGCATCGCCTTCCACGCCAGCATGTCGTGGTCGATGTGTCCACGCCACTGTGCCACGACAGCCTCCTTGTGAACAGCGTCCTGCATGCGCAACACGGCAATCACCGAGTAGTCGCTACCTTCCCACTTGCCGCCGACATCCACCACGACAATATACCTGGTTCTCATCGGTCCACTCCGCATGGGCAATTCCCACACCTTGAGTTTGCCATGACGCTCGGGAACAAGACGGATGTCCCGCTTGGCTTCAGGACCACTCAAGCCAGCGGCCTGAATCTCTCCCACCAGCACGGGATCCATCACACTCTCGCTGACCATCCGGTCCAGTGCGTCACGGTCAAACGGGTTATTACCCGTCGTCGTGAACGCTTCGCTGGCACTGCCAGGGTATTCGGCCATCATCAGGTCATGGCTGCGGTACTCACGTCGCTTGTAGTGATACCAGTTGATTTGTTCGAGCGTGAGCCCGTCCTGCCATAGTGTGCGCTCATACTCGTCCATCTCGCTCCACAATGCCGCGGGGTCGTCCACCTCCTTGGCATAAATGCCCACTTCATGCCATGGCACAAACACCGGCTCCTTATCACTACGCCCCATCTCGGCCCGGAGCCATTCGTCATAGAAGTAGTTCCCCACACCATCGGCTGTCGATTCCAGCACGATAACCGTCTCTGGCTTCAGGATGACACTGCCACAGACGCTGCGCACCAGGGCATCGGGACTGTGCATCTTGCTCTCTTTCCAGAAGGCGACCTCGCTCAAGTGAGCCATCGCAATGTCAAAGCCGCGCACTGCATCCTCGCTACGGGCTGTCCCGGTGATGACAAGGCACTCGCGCTGCTCAATCTGCTGCACATTGGGTTGACCCTCGAGTTTGGTGAACCGTGGCATTTCATCATCGAGCAGTTCGCGGGGATAGTGGCGCAGCAACAGATTGTACATGCGCTTGATGCTCTTGCTCGTGGCTTGATAGTGGCCACAGATGAGGCTATCCCACCCCTTGTGCCGCACCAGCTGCATCCACGCCAAGTACATCTGCACCAGGGTTGAACCTCCCCACTGGCGAGCCTTGAGCAGTATGACCCTGATGGGGCGGCCCGCCACCCGCTGACTCTCCATGACGGCCAGCAGGCGGCGTTGCGGCTTGTTAAGGGTAAAGCGCACATTGCACCCCCTCATCTTGTCCTTGATGGTCACGCAGCGGGCACACCAGAATTCAAAGTCCTCGACAATCCGTAGCTTATCGCGGGACGTCGCATCGAGGGTAGCATAATCGGGGCAGCGCTCCACCACCAATCGGGGCACCAGGGCACCCGCTACCTCGGTGCGTTCGCCCCAGCACCCCACCCCTGTCAACGGGTTGTATTCGTCGTGATCCAGCGCTGCACGCCGGCGTTCATTCTCGGCTATAACCGACTCAAAATCAATCTTCTCGTCTTTCATGGCTTGCTACTGTACAATAAAACAGGCAATATCAGGCTCCCTGGACGGGCTTGCCCAGTCATCTCAAGCGACAACGTGCGTGCCCTGATTGCCATCGGCGCCGTTGCCAACGGCTGGTCCACACCGCCACTCACCTTCATGGTGCTCACGTCACAGTCCTGGGCCATGATGCCACGTTGTCCTGTCACCTTGAGGGTCAAGTCCACGCTATCGCTGCTCAAGTGCCACACCACCCGCTTGACGGCTCGCGCCATGAGCGGGTCAACGTGAATGGGGTGACTGCGCCACTCCACGGGAACCATCACGTCCGACTGTTCCTGCTCTAAATCGAGCACGGTGCCTCCAACTGTCAACGCCACGGCATGTAACGGGTCACCATAGAGCTGGGCTGCCTCGACGCTGCGGCGGCTCATTCTGCCACTGGGCATCATCACGACAGGATTTCCCGACGACGGCAACACCCACAGCTCGTTATACACATCACACCAGGCCAGCGCCACACAGTCCACATCTCTTGCCTGCACCTTCAATGCCGCTCCACTCAGGCGGCACAGGTGACGATGCCTCGACACGAACCAGATGTCACGACCGCCCTCGACGGGCGACACGGTCGCGGCAATCACGGTGCGGTCCACAAGGCGCGCCTCGCCCAGGGTGCCAGCCACACTGCTCTGCGGGATGGCATAGATACCGTCGTCAGTGAACACATACACGGGATAGCGCCCGAAACCACCCGAATACAACGGCCTCGTCACCACGGCTAACGCCAGGGGTCGCGCGCCCAGCACTTGGCGGCGGTGAGCCTCGACCAGGGGATTTCCCGGAACACTCGCTATCACATTACCGCCGCTCGTGCAGCAGTACAACCGGCCACCAGCCGCCGTCGAGCACACGACACCATCAACCTCGCCCATCATGCCCACGGCTGCACACTGGGCGTTGGTCATCGTCAACGGCTGCAACGGTGCAACAAAGTCACTGCCCGACATCTGCCGTGATGCTGGTGCAGTGGCAATCAGGTGCCACGGCGAGCTACCCAACTGATTTGCTATAGCACTGGCTCCACGGCTCGTCAACCCCATTTCGAGGATATATTCGCGCGGGGTTGTCGTTCGGATCAAGCAGCGGTAATCCAGCGAACGGTTGGCAGCAAGCAGCGTGGCTTCGTCGGTCGCCAGCACATCGATGCTCTCGACCAGCGGCAACCAGTCCGCGGCAATATCACTCGTCACCGTTATCCCGAGCGAGTAGTGAGTCATCGTCAGGCGACCCGCTTCTGTTCCCGTGAAGCCATTGCTGCTGGTCGTAACGTTAACGGCGATTCGTGATGCGTTGGCAAGCGTGTCGTCACCCACGCGGCATGGCTCGCTCATCCACAGGTAGGTCCCATCCTTGAGACGTACCGCCCATCGCACCAGCATCGGTGCCGTGTGCCGCCCTGCCGCCAGGGCATCGGCACGAAGCACCGTCCACGCCGCGTTCATCATGCGCGCCAACGCCGTGGTATCTACCGTGGTCAAGGGAGCTCGCCACTGGTTGTAGGGTTCAGCAAAGGTATAGGCCTCGATGTCGGCACTCGACGTGGAGCAGTTGGCACTGAACGTCAACTGCGGGATGGCATCAGACGGGTCGATCACAGTCCATCCTCCACCCGTCGAGGACAAGTAGGTGAAGCCATTATCGGCGACAATGACTATCAGGTTACCGATGGCATGGGCATTCACGATAGTGCCATCAACTGTTGTGACTGTCTCGCTGTCGATCATCACAACTTGCTGCCTGCATGTCACATAATGGCCGTCGGCGATGAGCAGCAGACGCTCACCCTGCCCTATTTTTCCCACAGCCATTGGGACTCCCGTCACCTGCAACGAGTTCTCTTGTTCACGCACATTAACGGCAACGGCGGCTTCTCCTCGATGTGCCGACTCACAATTGACCCGCGGTGCCATGCCACGGGGAGCCACTGCACTTTCTTTCATTACTTGTTGTTTCTTCATGGTATCTTATTATTAATAATTTAAGTTTCGCAAGTTGTTAACTTGCTCACTGCATAATGTTTAAAGAAAACAGTTGTCAGTTGTCAGTTGTCAGTCGTCAGAATGCGGATGCCGCTGAAAACTGAAAACTTGAGAACTGAAAACTAAAGTTAAGGGTTAATTGTTTAATGAATAATACCTTCCATTTTCAGGAAACATTTATAAATCACATTTTGGCAAATTCTTTAACCATTAACCTTTATCCTTTATCCTCAAGTTTTTAAAGTGGCGCAGCTACTTTAGAAACTTGAATAAATAATGTGTAGTGTTGTTTCGCAGATGTGCAAAGGTAAAACCCTCGCACCTCACCACACAAGCACAAAAAGCAAAAAAACAGCAGGAACCCTAATGACAATAGGATTCCTGCTTGATGTTATCGTCTCTATCAGAGAGAGAGACTGTATCAGTTGGACCAAGAGCCTCCCAACAGGTAGTCAATGAGCGCCGTAACATCAGCAATGCTCACGCTACCATCCTGGTTGCAGTCGGCAACGGCCTTGATGTCATCAGTGATTTCATTACCAGCCAGCAGCAAGTCAATCAGTGCGGTAACGTCCGCGATGCTGACGTTACCATCCTGGTTCACATCACCACGGATGCCGCCACCGGGAACAACAAACGAGCTGCCGTCGGTAAAGTACAGCCTGTTGTCTCGCCAACCGGCTGCCACAGCACCGGCATTGTCACTGGGCACGGTCAGTCCCCAAGTGATGGCAGCAGGAGTCACATTACCCTGATTACCCATCGACGAACCGTCGGTGTTATACCAATCACCAGCGGGATTGAGGGCGTTATCAACGTCGAGCAAGGGCTGACCAGGATAGTCAACAGTGCCATCGGAGTGTAACTCCATGTAACTCTCGCCATAGCCGTAGCCATATAGGTTCATGACATAGACGGTCTCACCCGACTGACGGATGAACACGTCGGTAACAATGGTCTCACCAGTTTCTACATCAGTGTACTCATGCTTGCCGTTAGGAGCAACCAGCTTAGTGTCACGATAGATCATCGACACCCAGCGCAGCGTGTCGGTCGTCACGCTGGACTGGCCGTTGAGGGTGTTGGTTGTCGTCTTGACATTCTCAAAATAGTAGGCAAAACCGTCGGCAATTTCAATCGAGCCATCGGCAAGAATGCTGCCCTGGACATCCGCAAGGCCATCCTGACCCAGTGCCCAGGCCTCGTTGACCAGATAGTAATTCAACGTGCTGTCAACCCTTACCGAATAAGCCGAACTGCCCGACGTCTTGCTGCCACTGACGCTGGCAAACGGCTTGTTGGTAGCCTCCAGGGTCACAACGCTGCCATTCACCTTGATGGGCAGGGCCACATCATCAATCAAGCCACCCTCGATGGTCATGTAACCATCCTGTCCGTTGTTGACAAGCGTTACCACCCATCCACCGATGTTTAACGGGTCACAGGGCTCGGCCTGCTTCACGCCATTGGCTCCATCCACCATCTTGTAGGGATGAAGGAAACAGATGCGGTCTCCCGTCATCACGTTGGCGCCCAATCCTGTAATAGAGGTCAGGCACACACAAACACACATCAATGCAAATATTCTCTTCATATTCTCAACTTTTATATGGTTTTTACTCTCTCTGTTTCTTACAACTTGCAAATTTACAAAAAAATAAACCACACAAAACAAATATCGCACATAAAAACTACTAATTACTCTTTTAGAGAAGATAAGCTACTATTTTCCATCACATCAATCACATCCCGCTCTCACCACATCAATCGCTTGCCACAATCTCACCTGAACGGTTCGTCCATTCAAGAAACAGGCCCCATCCAGCAGCTGGACGGAGCCTGTCATTATTTGTTGATGAATCAGAATCAGATTCAGTTCATCAATTGATCACAATTAGTTACCAGTGCCACCAAGCAACATGTCAATCAAGGTCGTTACATCAGAGATGTTAACAGTACCATCGCCATTGCACTCTGAGTTGTCATAGCTGAAGGTATCAGTGTCATCCAGATTGCCACTCAACAGAGCATCAATCAAGGCAGTCACGTCAGCGATATTAACTGTACCGTCCTTGTTCACGTCACCAATCATAACGGTAACCTTAGCAGGAATCTCAATAGTAGCAGTAGCAGTGCTCAAGTTCTTCTCGTAGGGAACATAGGCACCAGCAGTAGCACTTACAGTATAAGCGGTGTCGCGACGCTCCAAGGTAGCGGGGATTTCAACCCTTTCACCATCAATCAAGAGCAGAACGACCGAACCCTCATCAGCGCAAGTAGCGTTGACAACAACGTTATCGGCATTAACAGTTGAGGTGATTTCGGGAGCAGTAGCCATAACAATATTGAACTTATCAGCCTCATTCTTGTAGCTCAGCTTGTTGTCACCAAAGCCAATACCAAATACCCAGTGACCATTGAAGGGAATCGTCATGCCCCATTCAATCTGATCCTCGGTAATGGTACCGGTATTACCCCATGCTGTAAGGCCACTTACATTACCATTGGCCCAAGTTCCAGTGACATTGTAAATGACACCATCACCCTGCATTACACCGTTCTCATCATAGCAAGCATCATCATTGATATCAAGGATAGCCTGATCAGGGAACTCCATCACACCGCCGTCAGCGACATACATCGATACGTCGGGCATACCAAAGCCCCAGAGGTTCCAAACACTGACTGTACCCATAGCATCCTGGAACATGTAAACATTATTGTTGTCAGCGACACCATTGGGATAATACTGACTGCTATAGTAAGTATAATCATGGGTACCATTAGCTACAACAAACATGGTTCCACGATGGATGTCATAGAAGTCCGTAGTGTCAGCCGAGGTCTGCTGCCATTCTTGATTCTGATTTCTTCTCGAATACTGAATCAAAGCCTGATAGCCAGCATAAACATAACCGATCGAATCATTAAACTGAATAGTGCCATCATCATAGATTACACCAGTAACATCAGCAATAGAACCACCGTAGAAATAGTCCTCGTTTACAAAGAACGAGTAAACAACGGTGTCAACACGTACCTGAGAGGTACCAGAGGTGGTCACCTTACCTGTACGGGTGCTGTCTTCAAGAATAACGCCGGTGGGCAGAGATACGGTCTTAGCGCTATAATCGATATTCATGGGCAGCCATGATGACTTGCCAAAAATATCCCAATAGATACCATAACCGTAAATCTGGTCTCCTTCTTGATTAAAATAGATGCCATAACCTCCTGCATAGTAGGGATCAGCAGCTGTCAGATAACCTTCCGAATTAAAAGTCAACATGTTTCGGAAGTCAATGTAATCGGCGGCTAATATATCATCAGCAGTAATGCGACGAGGAGCCTTCTTTACCAGAGCATTGTCCGAGGGAGTCAAGTGACGATCCTTGAAGAACTTAATAGGAGAAACCTGCTTATCACCCATCTGGGCATTCACCATACTGGCAGTCAGGTTCTTACCAAATGTGTTAGACTTCATAATCATCGAGGAAGCAGTATTTGCTTTCTTGGTGAAGTCAGCCTTGTTCACATTTCCTAAACGCGGGGTGGCTGCCATAGCAGTCAAGCCTGCGCATACAAAAGCGAGTGCTAAAAATTTTTTCATAAATCTAAGATTTAGGAATTAATAAATGGTTAATAAAATAATGTAATGTTTATAGTCTATGTACTAATTTTGGTAGTCTTTGGTCAGGTTGATTTAATTAAAGTGTATCCTAATCAAAAGATGCCACAAATTTAGAATGTTATTTTGAATTCTGCAAGTTTTTCTCACAATATTTTATACAATAATTATCAAAATTTCATTATTCCATAGCTATTTGCTCAAGAGCTGGCGCTCACATCTGCCATGCAATCTCCCACCATGGCATGAAGCCACCCTAAGATGATTTTAGGCAATGATATAGCAGTTGACCCAAACCCTGCGGGGCTAACGCTAATTTCGCCAATTTCCCCAATTTACGCGAAGTGTTTTATATTAATTCGTGAAATTAGCCTAATTGGCGAAATTAGCGTTAAAAAACTTTTCAGGGTCAACTGCTATATCGTTACCTAAAAAATATCCCGCTGATTAGAAGTCCAGCAACATGCCGTTGGCCACTTCGACAGCCTTGTCACGGCCCAGGCTCTGCTCTACCAGCGTCAAGGCAAAGGGCGCAGCAGCCGCAGGACCATTTCCCGTCACCACATTGCCATCGACAGCCACAGCCGTCTTGTCCCAGTTAACGCCTTCAATACCCTGATCCATTCCAGGATAGCACACGGCACGACGGTCCTGCAACAGTCCCAACGGAGCCAGGACCACCGCCGGCGAAGCACAGATCGCCGCCACCTTGCCACCCCGCTCATCCTGATCGGTGAGCGTCGCACACAAGGCCTCGTGAGCAGCCAGATTGGGCGCTCCAGGTATGCCACCGGGCAGCACCAGCCACTCGGCCTCACTATAGTCGTTGTCGCTATAGAGGCTGTCGGCAAGCACCGTAACGCCATGGGCGCCAGTCACCTCATGTCCCTCGTTGATCGACACCGTCGTCACGGGCATTCCCGCACGACGCAACACATCCACACTCGTCAAGGCTTCGACTTCCTCAAAGCCATCGGCCAGAAAAATATAACTCGTCTTCATTTTCTATTGATTGTATATGATAAGTTGTTTACACGGGGGTAAAATTAGCATTTTTGGACTAAAAAAACACCAAAAAATGGACTTTTTTCAAAAAAAACGCATTTTTCAAGAAAAAAATCCGATTTTTGTTTGGCAGTTTAGAAAAAAGCAGTACCTTTGCATCGCTTTAGACGAAACATGGGCAGTTAGCGCAGTTGGTTCAGAGCATCTGCCTTACAAGCAGAGGGTCGGGGGTTCGAATCCCTCACTGCCCACCAGAGCGGTTCGCACAACAGTGCGGGCCGTTTGTTGTTTTACATGCCTCCTGTACCACACATCCCGTCCACTCTTCGGCTCGGCAACTTCAAGCGAGAGATTTTTTTGAAAATTTTCTGGAAAAATGTTTGGCAGTTCAAAAAATCGTTGTACCTTTGCACCGCTTTTGACAACAACACGGGCAGTTAGCGCAGTTGGTTCAGAGCATCTGCCTTACAAGCAGAGGGTCGGGGGTTCGAATCCCTCACTGCCCACCAGAGCGGTTCGCACAACAGTGCGGGCCGTTTGTTGTTTTACATGCCCCTCCCCATTCACCTTAAAGACAAATGGCATCCGCACGGATTGCGAGCCCCTTGCGAGCAATCAACTTAAAAAAACTTAACGGCTTGGTTTGAATAAAAGGAAGACAATAAATACAATAAAGACAAATGGCATCCGCACGGATTGCGATCCCCTTGCGAGCAATCAACTTTAAAAAAACTTAGCGGCTTCGCGACTTAGCGTGAGATTCGTTAAACATTTCGTTGCTATTTTTTTTGAAAAAATGTTGCCAGTTCAGGAAAAAGCAGTACCTTTGCAGCCGGGTAAGTCCTACACGGCCAGCTCCCTCCTAATCCCCCAGGTCTTGACCGAAGCAAGGGTAACGAGGTTGTAGCGGCGCGCTGTAGCTCACTTGCCCTTTTTTTGTACCCCTACCCCAACAACACCATCTATTATGGCTCGTCGGCAGGCGCGTGCTGGTCAAGGCGGTCACCGTAGAGGTAATGACGCGTCTCACGAGCAATAACGCCACTCAGCAACAGCAGGGCAACAAGGTTGGGGATAGCCATGAGGGCATTCATGCAGTCAGCAGCGTTCCACACGACATCCAGGCTGATCATGCTGCCCACAAACACCATCGCGACAAACACGATGCGGTAGCCCAGCATCCAGCGCTTGCCCTTGAGGTATTCCACCGCCCGCTCTCCATAATAACACCACCCCAGGATGGTCGTGAAGGCAAACGTCAGCAAACCGAAGGTCAATAGCGGCGTGCCCACGTAGGGAATCTTGGAGAACGCAGCCTTGGTCAACGCGGCACCGTCGGTACTGCTGATGTCAGGATAAGCGATAATCGAGCTAACAATCACCAGCCCAGTGAAGGCACAGATCACGACCGTGTCCCAGAAGGTGCCCGTCGAGGACACCAACGCCTGACGCACGGGGTTGCGCGTCTGGGCTGCGGCGGCAACAATGGGCGCCGACCCCAGACCCGACTCGTTGCTGAACAGGCCGCGGGCGATACCCATGCGCGCCGCGACGATGACCGTCGTGCCCACAAAACCGCCTCCAGCAGCCTGGGGCGTGAAAGCCGACTCACAGATGAGCTTAATGGCAGGCCAGACGTACTGCCCGTTGACAATCAAGATATAGATGCACCCGAGCACATAGAAGAATGCCATGAACGGCACCAGGGCGCCACACACGCGGGCAATGCTCTTGATACCACCCAGCAGCACCAAGGCCGTCATCAGGCACACGGCACCACCCGAGAGCCAAGCGGGGATGCCATAGGACTCATGGACGATGGTCGAGATGGCGTTGGCCTGCACCGTGTTACCGATGCCAAACGATGCTAACGCCGTGAACAGGGCGAACAGCACTGCCAGCCACTTCCAGCCCAAGCCCCGTTCCAGGGCATACATCGGGCCACCTAACATGCGACCGTCTTCGGTCTTGACACGATACTTGATGGCAAGCAGGCCCTCGCTATACTTGGTTGCGATGCCAAACACGCCCGACAGCCAGCACCACAGCACGGCGCCAGGGCCACCCAAGGCCACGGCTGTTGCCACACCCACGATGTTACCCGTGCCGATGGTCGCCGCAAGCGCCGTCGCGAGCGCCCCGAACTGGGACACGTCACCCGTCGATCCCTTGTCACGGCTGACGGACAAGCGGATAGCAGTCAACAGCTTGCGTTGCGGCACCCCCAGACGGAAGGTGAGAAAGATATGGGTTCCTAACAGCAATATAATCATGGGCCATCCCCACAGATAGCCACTCAAGGTCTCAAAAAAGGTATTTAGGGTCTCCATCATAGTGTGAGTAGTATTAAGGTTGAATGTGCAAAGGTAAAGAAAATATTTGAGCATTGTGCTACACATTGTAACAATTATTGTTGGATGTTGTCTATTTTTTCACTATTTTTGCAGCGTCAGCGACAATTTGTTTATCAATGTTATACATATACATTATTAATATATTATCATTATCAGCATGAAGAAATTATCACTACTTCTACTCAGTATTGCCGTGGCAGTCAGCGCCACAGCAGGTGTGAAATCAATGGGCAATGCCTATCGCCCGCTCGACAAGGCGTCCCACAAGACCTCAATCAAGGCTCCATCACGCGTTGACCTGATCACCGAGCAGCCCGAGGGCACACTCGTGGCCTACACCCGTGGCGGCGAGTTCTTGACATCGAGCTTCTACGGCTACGACACCGACTACCAGATGGGCCGTGTCAAGGTCGTGTATGCCCCCGACGGCAAGACGGTTTACATCCAGGACCCCCTATGCTATGCCGAGGGCACGGGCACTTGGGTCGTCGGTGAATTGAGCGATGACGGACTTTACATTTCGGTACCCCTGGGACAATATGTGTCCTATAACGAGGAATATGACTATGGTCTGATGCTCGCTTGGGGTACAACCGATGTCGTCGAGTTTGAGGACGAGGATGGCGTGTTCTACTGGCTTGACTTCTATCCCGACGACCGCATGGAGGAAGCCCTATATGCCATCGACCCCGCAACCGGCACCATCACCCTTGTGGGCAGCGAGGGTAGCGTGGAGAACCCCTATCCCACCAACTGCGTGGCTACCGGACTGGCTGGCGTGTGGAGCGATGATGGCACCATTGCCACCATCGAGTGGAACTCGACCTGGACCGTTCGCGGCGACGCTGTCCCCGCCGTTCCCGCCAACCCCGAGGTGACGGAGTTCTTTGACTCCGGCAGCGAGGAGGGCTACACCCGCTTGGACTTCAACATCAACCTGCTTGACGTGGACGGCAATCCGCTGGATGCCGACTGCTTGACCTACAGCATCTTTACCGACAACGACCAGTTGTTCACCTTTGACTACGACACCTATGGTTCCAACAATGGCTTCGATACCGATGTGACCGAGATCCCCTACGGTTACAGTGGCTACGACTTCTACCTGCGCCGTGTCTATTTCTACCGCACCAACACGGGTGACAACCCGCTGTTCAACTGGCGCATCGGTATGCAGCTCAACTACACCGTTGACGGCATCACCAACAAGTCAGACATTGTCTATATCGAGGTTTACCCCCACACCGCTGTCAATGAGATGAATGCAGGAAAGACCGTGACCGACGTGAGCTACTACAACGTCGCCGGCCAGCGCGTTGCACAGCCCAACGGCCTGACCATCCAGGTGACGACCTACAGCGACGGCTCCACCGCCACTACCAAGGTCATCAAGTAACACCCACCTCTCCCCCACTATTCCCGCGAGGCGTGGCCACCACAATGGCCGCGCCTCGTGCTGTCTGTGGGAAAAAGAATCCCGCCTGGCCCATTCACGGGTGAGGCGGGAAACAGTGATTGATAGGAAAATTGATTTTATTGAAAAAATCTAATGATGGTATTATAAGATGATTTAAAGATTTTTTTCAATTGATCCACAAGCCGTTTCAATGCACTTCATCAGAAGGTGAATTGAACGCGGGCCTGTGCCACGTGGAAGTTCTTGTCGTTGGGCAAGAAGGGCTTGTCAAGCTTGTGCCAGGTGTAGTCCAACATGCACAACACATAGCGGTTGAAAGCATAGTTCAAGCCCACGGTCACGCTGTGGATGTCACCACCGCCGACACTGGTAGCACCAGTACCGGGCCAATCCTCCATGTAGCCGTTAGCATAGTAATGACCACGACCAGCATTGTAGTACTCACCGTCGGTGAGGTTATTCAGGCCAGTGTAGTTGTAGCGAGCCACGAGTTCGAGCGACTTGCCGTCCATGCCACCCAGCAGACCTTCCTGCTTGTTGTACCTGTAGCCATTACCCAGGATCTGGAAACCAGCCTCTACATAGCCACCGATGAAGTTGTTGTTCTTGAGCTTGTTGGCGTTCTCCCACCACTCGATGTCGCCCCAACCGTCGATGTTGTTCTGGGCGTCGATGTAGAGCGAGTAGCTGTCGCGCTTCTTGGTGACATGCTTGTAGAGGAACTCACCACGGGCAAAGAACTTGTTGTTGTGGTACAGCGCCTCAGCGCCCACGTTAACCACGTTGTTGGCCCAATCCAAGTCGGCGCTGACAAACTGCTCATCCTCGTCAACGAGGGTCTCGAGAGACTGACCCAGGTGGAGAGACTTCTTGAGCACGTTGTTATAAACCTCGCCGCCACCCAGGTGGGCAAAGCGTGCGCTCACACCCACATGAAGGGTCTGATAATCATCAACGAGGGGACGGAACAAGTAGCGACCGGCAACGGTGATGCCGTTGAAGCCAGCGTCGATCTTGTTGTAATGATTCTCGGTGAACACGCCCTGATAGGCCATGAAACGGTCGCTGTTGTACTTGTAGCTGATACCCAGCTCACGGCCCTCACCCAGTGCATAGGATGAACCGGGACGGCTGATGAAGTGGTAGCTACCCAACGAGGTGTTGCGGGCCATCGAACCTGCGGGGTCATTGTAGTAACCCACCTTCACGGCATGGGTGTTGTCGTTGTTGTCCAGGTGGCTGTACTGCAAGAAGATGTTTTTCTGCGAGAACTTGCCGCCACCGAAACCGAAGTCGGCATAGAAGTACCAGTCCTTGTAGGTCATCGAGGTACGGATACGGGCATCGGTGATCGATGCGCCACTCTGCAGAGGAGTGAAATCGCTGTGATAATAGGCAGCGTCGGCCATCATGCGGGCACCCACGGTGAACTTCACTTCCTTCTCAGCGTTCTCGAGCTCCAGAGTGGGATCGGTGTCGAAGTCCTGAGCTGCGGCTGTCAGAGCAAAGACTGCCAAAAAAGGCATCAAAATATATTTTTTCATATTTTTATTATGTCAATTTAATGTTGTTAATGATATTACACCACTCGCCGATTAGTAACCCAGGCGCTCAAGGGTTGCAACGGCATCGGGTACGGTGACGTTGGCCTGTGAGTTGTCATACTTCTGACCAGCATGGAAGGGGTTGGGCAGCGCGGGGTTGCCACGGAAACCGTTCTCGATCATGTAGCGCAGCGACATCTCGGTGCGGTTGGTGAAGAAGCCATCCATATAGACGGGAACACTGTTGGGATAGCTGCTGGTGCAGTAAGGAGTTGCGGGAATCTCCAGACGGAGCAAGTCGTCAAACTCGGTTTCCCAACCATAGTTGTAGTAACCCATGTACTTGCACATCTGAGCCCAGCTGTCGAAGCTGTAGGGGTGGTTGATCATGCCGGCACGACGAATCATGTAAGCCTGCCAGGGAGCATTCATCTCGGGATAGTTGTTGGGGGCACCGCTGATGGCCGGACCGATGATGTGAGCGCCATTGTCCTGAGCCCACTTGATGAAGGCAGCATAGCCAGTGGGGGTGTCATAGGCGATATCGGTTGCATAAGCAGGCTCGCTGATCCACAACAGGTAGCACATGGGGATGCGACCCTTGAAGACGTCGTTGGCACGGCGCAATGCGTCGAACGAGAAGGTCTGCAGGATCACACGGCCACGGGTGTTACCCACGTTGACCTTGCCATTCTTGTAGAAGGGCTGGTCGCCGGGATCGTTGGTGATGATGTTCCAGCCACACTCGGCCAGTGCGTCATACACACGCTGCTCCATATTGCCGGGGTTCAGCCAGCTCTCCTTGAACTCGACATAGATGCCGGGGCGGTTGCCGGTGTCCTCGGGGTCAGCCTCATAAGCATTGGCGAAGTCGTACTCAATGAAGTCCATATACTTGGCATTGTACTCGCCCTTAGCCTTGATGGCGTTATAGATCTGCTCGAGGGTCATGCCCTGGTACTCGTCCTTAACCTTATAGGTAAGGATGCGGCGACCGTTAGCGTCACGCACGAGGCGCTTGCCCTGGGCGTAAGCAATCTGGTCCTGGATGGCGCTGATGTACAGACCATTGCTGTAAACGATCTTGCCGTCCTCAAAGCGGCCGTTCTCGGTTGCTTTGAAGGTGGGACGGGCCTGCTCCAGCGAGCTCTCATTGAACCAGCTACCAGCATCGAGCATGAGCAGCTCGGCATAGTAGTAGCTCAGGGTATAGAACGGGCGGAATGCGGCCATGTCACGGCCATATTGTGCCTCGGCGTCAGCACGCGAGAAACCCAAGCTCATGTAGAAGTCAACACGGCTGGCGGGTACATTCTCACTGAAGACGTTCTCGATGTTGGTGGTGCGCTTCAGGTTCTCATCGTGGTTAGCAAGCACGATACCGTCCTTAGTGCACTGCACGTCACTCTCCAGATAGTCGGCACCCATTTCACGGGCCCAACGCCACGATGCCTCGGTCTCTTCGGGAGCCCAGAAGGTTGAACCACGGTGGGCGATGACTGCATACAGGGGCACGTAGTCACGCACCTTAGCCAGCTCGTCGTTCAGTACCTGAACTTCCACTCGCTTGGCATCAAGTTTCTCATTGGTGAACTGCTGTTCATCCTCACATGAGGTGAAGGTCGCAAGCACAACTGCACTCAACAGACCTACTCTAACGAGATTTTTAAACATAAGTAAATTGTTTTTTAATGAATAATAATTATAGTACTACTTTTTTATTTGATTATTTTTTCTCGACGCTCTCGCCCTTGCGGTCAGCCACGAGATATTGTTCCTCCTTGTAGGTCAGGGCCATGAAGAAGATGGCGAGGACACAACCCACGATGAGCAGGATAAACGGCATGTCCCAGCCACCGGTATGCTCGGCCACATAGCCCAGGACAGTGTTGGCTAGGATAGCAGTTCCCAGCACATAGCCCATAAATCCAGTGAGACCGGCAGCTGTGCCAGCAGCATTCTTGGGTGCCAAGTCAAGGGCTTGCACGCCAATGAGCATCACGGGACCGTAAATGAGGAAACCGATGGCAATCAGGCAGGCAAGCACAACGGCCAGGTTGGTCATGTTCTGCCAGTAGATGACGATAGCCACGATAATCAGCGCCATAAAGATCATGGTGGGCAACGCGCGACGGCCATTGAAGACCTTATCGCTCAACCAGCCGCAGAAGATGGTGCCGGGGATGGCAGCGATCTCATAGGCAAAGTAGGCCCAGCCGGCGTTCTTGATGTCCACGCCCTGCTCGCTCAGGATGGTGGGAGCCCAGTCCAGACAACCGTAGCGCACCATATAGATAAAGGAGTTGGCCAGAGCGATGTACCACAAGAACTTATTGCTCAAGACGGTGCGGAAGATCTCCTTCACGCTGAGCGACTGCTCGCTCTTCTTTTCGTCATAGTTCTTGGAGGCGCTGCCGCTCCACTTCTCGATGGAGGGCAGACCACACGATTGAGGGGTGTCACGGATCAGCACATAGGCGATAATAGCGATCAAGACAGCCACAGCAGCCGGGAAGGCGTATGTACCGATCAAGAAGTACATCTTCTCGTCGTTACCATAAAACCATGAACCAAACCACATGGCGCCATAGGCGGCCATGGGGCCGACAAGCGCACCACCCACATTGTGGGCGCAGTTCCATACACTCATCCACGTGCCACGCTCCTTGATCGAGAACCAGCGTGTCATCACACGTCCGCACGGGGGCCAGCCCATTCCCTGGAACCAACCCACGAGGAAGTTGAATGCACCCATCAGGAACACGGCCAGACCACGACGCTCGGGATGACCGATCGGGTCAAGCATCGTGATGGGCACCATCATGAACAACATGGCGATAGCCGACAGGATCAAGCCCAACGGCAGGAAGCGACGGGCATTGCTGCGGTCGCTGATGCTGGCCATGACGAACTTAGAAAATCCATAAGCCACGGCATTCATCGCCAGGGCGGTACCCAGCATTCCCTTGGTGAAACCGAATGGCTCAAGCATGGGGATAGCCATGGAGAAATTCTTTCTCACCAGGTAGAAACCGGCATAACCGATGAAGATTCCGACAAAGACTTGCCAACGCAGTCTCTTGTAGTCGGCATCGACATTGGCATCGGTTCTCTCGGGCTTATAAGCCGGGGGAGTTAAAAAATTTGCCATAATTACTTTAAGTTTTTGTTTTTAAAATATTGATTTTTAATTGAGTATCTATTTTTCAATCTTTAACTCCGTTCGCCTTGCGGGTTGCCTCGACATCGAGGGCATCAGCAAGGATGCTGACGGGGTTCTCTACTGGCACGCCTGTGGACATCTCGATCTGCCACTTGCAGGTCTCGCAATCGGTAGCGACAACCTCAACGCGTGCCTGCTCAATCTGCTTGAACAGGGTCGAGCCGATAGCCTGTGAGCGCTCATAATTCTCTTTCTTGAAACCGTAGGTGCCCGAGATACCGCAACATTCCTGATCGAGCACTACCAGGTCGAGACCAGGAATCATGCGCAGCATCTCAATGCTGTAGAGATGCCAGCCCATGCGCTGCATGTGGCAAGCGGTGTGATAGGCAACACGATGCTTGTAGTCTTGCTTAAAGATTAGCTTGATATCTCCATCTTCCACAAGCCGATACAGAAAACGTGTCGCCAGCATGATGCTGTCACGCACGTCGCTGGTATCAATACCCAATACGGCAGGATACTCGTCTCGCAAGTTAAAGGTGCAGCTCGAACTGGTGGTCAACACCGTGTGACGCTCATCTTTCACGGCATGACGTATCGATGTGGCATTCACGTTGCCCTGGCGCTTAGCCTGCTTGTAGAGGCCGTTGGCGATGAGGGCGACACCACAACACTGTTCCTTGTCAAGCAGATGCACGCCATATCCCACGGCATTCATCAGTTTGACCAGATCTTGACCCAACTTGGGGAAGTTATAGTTCACATAGCAACCATGGAAATAGCTCACATGGTGGGGATAGGCCTCCTGACTATCAGCGGCATGGCGCTTAAACCAGGTTTCAAACTTGGTGCGGCTGTAGGCTGGGAACGTGCGGTGCTTGTCAATGGCCATTACACTGTCCATCACCAGCTTGGTGGGCTTGAGGCCCAGTGCCGCATTGGCAACAGGGGCCACCAGATTAGCCACGGTGCCCAGCAAGTCAGTGTTGGCAAGCATGGTGTCACGCAGGCTGGCACGCTTGCCCTCGCCCGCCTTCATGCGGGCGCGCTGAATGATGTCGGCAATGTGCACCCCGCTGGGACAAGCCACTTCACAGCGCTTGCAGTTCAAGCACAACTTGAGCATCTTGTCATAATATGCGGGATCCTTCAGGCGGTAACGCTCACCGTCAGGGCCGGCCTGCTTGGGACCAGGATAGTCGGTAGTCACAGCGGCAACCGGGCAGACAGTCGTGCAGATGGAGCACTTGGTACACTGCTCAAAGTTGTTCGCGCTGATGTTGCATAGTTGCATCTTGTCAGCCATAATATCCCTTTAAAAAATCATCAATCAAATCGTTATCTATCTAACTCTAAATCTTTTCTCGAAATCCTCACGGGACTTCATTCCGCGTGGTAGTTAATGCGGTATTTCATTTTTCCAAGATGGACTGGGTCGCAGCGAGTGCCGTCAGCAGCGACACACCTGTACCGTCCCCCATCTTGATGGCATCGTGTCCACTCAGTACCGAGCCGATGGCTCGCAGGTTATGAATGGTCTTGCCCTGCTTGATGCAGCGCAGGTCACCATCGGTCTTGACCCCATAGCGGGAATAGGCCTGCGGTTCAAGGATGCCAAATCGGGTCCACTGCTCACGGTCGGCGTCGGCATCCACATCCAGGTCGAGGATGGGCTCATACACGCGCTCATAGTCAGCCACCAGACCTCGGCTGATGAATGAGCCCGTGGCCAGCACAAACTCGTCGGCCTTGAGGGGCATGTCACCCAACTTGGCGGTTGTGATGCTCACCAATCGGGCTCCGTCGAGCGTGCCACCGACAGCGGTATCGCCCATGAGATAGGTACCGCCAAGCATCTGGAAATAGTGACGCAACAACGACTGCATGCGGTTGCCAGCCACGGCGGGCGGCAATGTGGCCACCTGACGCAAGGGCTTGTTGACCATCGACTGCAAAGTCTCATAGCTGTCCTCATCGGCAAGCACATTGGGCAACAATACCACATCAGCATTTCCCGCATGACGGTTGATCTCGTCGGCCACACGCTGCAACGAGCTATTGCTCAGCAGGTGCTTAGCCAGGCTGCTGGCACGCATCTCACTGGGGCTACGGCGCAGCGCTGTGATGTCATCGGTAGTGAATTCTATCATCTCGACGTCAAAGCCCATCTCACGCAGGCCGTTGGCCAACATGCCATTAGGCTCGTCAAAGAAACCCTTGACACACATCAGCGCCAGACGCTTGCACGGCAACTTGTCAAGGTCATCAATGCGCAAGTGGCTCTTGAGCGTCAGCCAGGCAGGCTTAGCGACACCCATCGGGGTAACGCGCCAGTGATTGGCAGTGGCAGTGCCCTCCATCTGGATGCCGGCATCGCTCAGCAGAGACTTGGCCTGCCCGGCCAGGTCAGCGATGCGTTCGGCACCGATTTTGCGGTACGGGTGCTCCTCGGGCAATGCAGCGACAGCGTCAACCGGCGACGTGACAGCCTTGCCATCAACACATCCCAGCAGTTCCATCGAGCCACCGTTAAAGAGCAATGTGCTCTGCCCCGTGGTGACGATAGCCACACGCTGACCACGCTTGGCAAGCGCGATGCCACACACGAGACCACTCAGGCCTCCGCCCATGATCACAGTATCCATTCTCATTGCACGTCCTCCTTTCCTGTCCTGTCAACGGCCATGTCAAGTCCACACAGGCCCTCGTAGATGGCAGCGGTCAACTGCGCCTCACGCAGGGTGTCGCCCCATGCCACGGGCCTCATGCCCTTCCAGCGCTCGTCAAGGAAGGCCGCGAGATCTTCCTGGGCGCCTCTCACGTCATGGTTCAGTTCGCCCAGCAGCGATGCGGCACGACACGAGCAGAGCTTGCCCTGACAGGTACCCATACCCACACGCGTGCGACGGCGCAAGTTCACCAGATTGTGCACATGCAGCTGGTTGACGGCATATTTGATTTCGCCCACCGTGACGCCTTCGCACTCACACACCAGAGCATTATCAATATCATTGTCTTTCTCGATGCGGGCGGCCAACGATCCATGACGACCGATGGCGGCACGCTGGCCGAAGCTGTAACGCTTGGTCATGTCGCTCTGGCTGGGCGCATCCTCTTCCGAGCCGGGCAACGGCTGGGTGGCGGTGACACAGGGTGCCGTGTTGCCCAACTTGGCACACACGGCGTTGGTGGCAATCTCGCCCATCAATCGATAGGTCATCATCTTTCCACCCGTGATTGTGATCAAGCCCTCCAGACCATCGCGCTGAGCATGGTCAAGGCACACGATGCCACGGCTGATGCTGCGGCCACTCGGGTCGTCATCACTGGCAACAAGAGGCCGCACGCCGGCATAGGCGCGGATAATCCTTGTCGTGGCCAGTGACGGGGCAATCTTAACGCCCTCCCTGAGCAGCACGTCCACCTCCTCGCGGGTCACCCTCATGTCATCAACGGTCTCGATGGGAATGCGGTCGCTGGTGGTACCGATCACACACACGGTGTCGTCGGGCACCAGGATGTCGGCATTGGCGGGCTTGCGGCAACGGTTAATGACCATGTTGTTCACACGGTGGCCAAAGATGAGCAAAGCGCCCCTCGCGGGGAACATCGAGATCTTGACACCAGCCATCTCGGCAATGCGTTGTCCCCAGATGCCACAGGCGTTGACCACCACATGGCCTCTCACCTCGACGTGTTCTCCATTGCGCTTGTTGAGCAACTTGACGCCCTCAACACGGTTTTGGTTGATGATCATGCCCTCCACCTCGTGGTAGTTGAGCGTCTCAGCACCATGCAGGCGGGCATCAAGCAGATTGGCGACAGTCAAGCGGAAAGGGTCGATCGACGCGTCAGGAATGCGCACGGCACCAGTGAGCTCCGGATTGACGGCTGGTTCCAGGACGCGGGCCTCGGCCGGATCGATGACGTCGGCGCGGATGCCCGCACGCTGGCATGCCTCGACAAAGGTGCGCTGGTAGCCCAGGTCATCCTCGGGTAGCGTGATGAACAAGCCGTCGGTCTCTTCAACGCAGTGGCGGGCGATGCGACGCAATATCA
This sequence comes from uncultured Prevotellaceae bacterium, assembly GCA_947165675.1. Taxonomy (GTDB): domain Bacteria; phylum Bacteroidota; class Bacteroidia; order Bacteroidales; family Muribaculaceae; genus Sodaliphilus. The sequence continues at coordinate 28,756 of CAMVBJ010000011.1, read as the reverse complement.
TGTTCTCGCTGATGCACTCGCTGGCACTCTCGCCATCGGTCACGGCATAGCGCGCTCCGCTGTGCATCAAGCCGTGGTTGCGGCCCGTGGCACCCGTGCTGTAGTCATTGCGCTCAACGAGCAGCACCTTCAAACCACGCAGGGCGCAATCACGCGCGGTTCCGGCACCTGTAGCGCCACCACCGATGATGATCACGTCATATTCTGTACTATAAACTTCGTTCGTTACCATAAATAATGCGTTTAAGGTAGCAAAACTAATCAATTCTGGCCACAAGACGGCATTTATTTCCCATCATTTTCACATTTTTAATAGTAGTTAATGCACAGTGACGCTAATTAGTTTCGTTGCAAAGGTATAATGTGTAATTTAATTGACAAAATAATTTCGATATTATTTTCAATATTCTGTAAAAATAATGTCACAAATAGCTAACAAATAGAAGAATACAGATTGTATAATTCAAAAACCAAACGCCAATCCACATTACGTTTAAGGATTAAAACGTTTCGTTTTGACACCAAAATGACACTGATTTATGGCCAAAAACGCCATTTCAATGTTTCATTTTGAAAAAAATCGAAAGATTTTTGTCTTGTTTCTTGGCAGATTTGATTCTTTGCCCTACTTTTGTGCCATCCAACCTTAATTTAAATCTTCGATTCGCAATGACCAAGGAACAACGACATGAAATGATTATGGAGGCACTCATCAAGCACGGCTCGGTGCCGGTGTCCGACTTGGTGACGATGCTCGACGTGTCGGCAGTGACGGTGCGCAAGGATCTGACCGAGCTCGAGAAGGGCGACAAGCTCTATCGCAGCCATGGAAAAGCGGTGCTCATCAACCCCTACATCAACAACCGCTCGGTCAACGTCAAGGAGAAACTCGCCACCGACGAGAAACACGCCATCGGACGCGAAGCGGCACGCCTCATCACCCGTGACGACAGCATCGCCATCGCATCGGGCACCACGGTACACGCCCTGGCCCGCAACATCCAGCCCATCCACCGCCTGACGGTCGTCTCGGCATCGCTTCCCGTGAGCAACATCCTGTCACAGCACGAGAACATCGACATCATCCAGCTGGGGGGCATGTTGAGGCACAGCAGCCTGTCGGTCGTCGGTGAATATGCCTCACGCATCCTCGAGCAATGCTCGTTCAGCAAGGTGTACTTGGGAGTTGATGGCATCGACTTTGACTACGGCATCACCACCACCGAGATGCGCGAGGCCAGCCTGAACCAGAAGATGATGGCTGCGGCCCAAAAGACTATTGTCCTGGCCGACAGCAGCAAGTTTGGCCGTCGTGGCTTCGCCAAGATTGCCGACATCGACGCCGTGGACATCATCATCACCGATGCTGGCGTTTCACCTAAATTGGTCAAGAAAGTCGAGGACCTGGGCATCGAACTCATCATCGCCCAATAAATCCGGCTAAGAGTTCACGTTAAGGCACAAAAATCAGTTGGGAGAGTGAATGTGGTCGGCAAAGGGTGCATTGCTCCACACGACGAGGTTACCAGTAACGGTATCACCCACGATGGTCATGACACCTAAGTCCTTGCGGCGCTCCATCAAGGCTCGCGTGGCACTGTCGCCCATCACCATGCAGGCTGTCGCCCACGCGTCGGCCATCATGCAGTCGGGGGCGATGACGGTGACGCTCAACAAGGTCCCTACCCTGCTGTCGCCCGTGCGGGGGTCAATAATATGCGAAATCTTGTGGTCTCCCTGTTCCCGCCACTTGCGGTAGTTGCCGCTGGTGGCGACGGCTTCACTATCCAGAGCCAGGGTCAAGGCACTGTCATGGGTAACCTCGTCGGTCTCGCTCGTGGGCATATCCACCGACACCTGCCACGCCGTGCCCCGCTTGTTCACCCCGCTGGCCATCACCTCGCCACCGATCTCGACGAGCCAGTTGCGGACCCCATTACGGGTGAGCATGCGGCCTATCTCGTCACAGGCCATCCCCTTGGCAATGGAGCTGAAATCGAGCATCAAGCGCGGGTCGCGCTTGACGAGCGTGTCGCCGTGGAGCGACACCTTGTCCATGCCGACAAATGCCAGGATGCTATCGAGCTGAGCCCGCGTGGGCATCTTGCCACTCTTGTAACCGAAGCCCCATGCGTTGACCAGCGGCATCACTGTGGGGTCATAGGCTCCACCACTCTGGCGGTTGACGTCTGCCGATGCTTCCAGCAACCGCTTGATATAGGCATCGACACGCCACGATGTGTTCTCGTTGAGCGACGATATGAGCGACGCCTTGTTATAGGGCGACACACTCATGTCTATTCTATTAAAAATCAGCTGAATGCTATCGGACAAATCTTGATTGGACTCATAGGTGATGTGATACTCGGTTGTCCACACCACACCCTCGCTGGTATAAAAATGCTTGCGGCCACGACCGACGAACATCATCACAATCGCGACCACGAGAGCTATTAATATCGCCGCATACCGCTTGGTCATCTCTCAGTAGTCATAGCAGCCTTAAAACCTAAAACCTATAACCTACAGCCTATAACCTAAAGCCTACAACCTATAGCCTATAGCCTATTTAAGAAACCATGTAACATTGAAATACCAGGTGCGGTTCTTGGCCACGTTGTCGTCGAGGACCTTGGTATGAAACGACTGGCCTATCGAGAAATTGTAGCCAGCCCTGATCTGCAAGCGCTCTACCAGTTCGATGCCCAGGCCCATGTCAAGATACACATTGACAGGGGGATAGCTATTGAGCGACTTGTGGTTTCCATAGGCCAGAAAAGAAAACTGCGGACCCGCATAGATCATGGGCATGATCGTGTTTTCCAGACCCTCCAGACGGCGCCACTTGAGCTTGAGGTGCAGTGGCACGTCAATGTAGTGCATCGCCACGGTCTCGTTGCCATAGCCCTGGGATGACCACACCACGCGGTCACCATAATTGACCTTGCCCTGCTTGAGCGAATAGAGCACCGAGCCATCAACGCCGAAGCCGACGCCACTGAAGTTCATCTCGCCTGTCACACCCACCTGTGGACCCCACATGGTCTTGCTGGGCACAATGTCAGTCTGCTTGAAGTGAACACTATTGATATTGGCTCCAGCGGTGACACCCCAGCGCGATGAGGTCTGGGCCAGCGCTGCCGCTGCGGTGAGCAGCATAGCGGTGAAGAGTAAAGTTATTCTTTTCATTATTCTATCGTTGTCATTATTAGCATTGAAGTCACAAAAGTACTACATTTTCCCGTTACATCACCCAAATAATCCATCATTTCTTCATCGAGGTCAGAACAGGACGGCGGCACTCAGCGTCCAGTGGTTGTCCTTGCCGTGCACCTGGTCGCCGTGGTACTCCGAGTCCACATACTCCATGGCTCGTGACATGCCCAGGCCATAAGTCAACGTGATGCGCAGGCGCTGGAACAAGTCAACACCACCTCCCACATCCCACGACATGTAAGTCTTCTTACTCTTGTAGCTCACGGGGCCGTTGTCACTGAAGAGAATCGAGAAATCGGGGCCCGTGAAGACGAGGGGGGCAACTATCTGCTGAATAGCGGGCAACGACAAGCGGTAACGGGCATACACGGGGATGTCGAGATAGTCACGCTTGTACACGCGATCGTGGTCGGCGAGACGGTTATTGCGATGGGTGTACAGGGCCGAAGCCTCAATGCCAAGGCCCAACACGGGGATGTTCAGGTCGAGTAGTACGCCACCACTCCACCCGACACGGTTATCACTGGAGATCATATCACGGTCAAACTTCAACTTACCAAGCGTGAGACCACCTCGCACGCCAAACCTTACCTGAGCCGTTGTGGGCTGTGCCGCAATCATCACCATGACGATGACAAGCAACGGATATATGACCAATCGTTTCATAACTCTCCCATTTTTTTAATTATTTGCCCTCAAAACTACATTAAATTTTTTATTCCTCCATCAGAATTAAGAGTTTTTTAGACTTTCATCAGAATTGGGAATACAGGAACGGCTGCACCGTGGCACTGGCAAATTGCAGCACCAGCTGGATGAGCACTATGAGTATGACCAACTTCAACACCCACGGTGCGTCAACAAACCAATCCCGCATTCTATCCCAGATGCGACGGGGAACAAAGTGCAAACCGAAGATGATGGCCAGCATGACACACCACGTCATGCGACGCTCCATGAACACGGGCAGATAAGCCCACTCAAAGTCGGTGAAAATGCCGCTGATGACCTGGCCTGCAGCCTGGAACGTGTTGGCCCTGAAGAATACCCACAACAGCGCCACGAAGCTGAAAGTCAACAACCATGACACGAAGCGCGAAAACGGTGTGCTCTCGATCTTGTCCAGCCACGGTTTACACAGCTTGTGGATGCACAGGGCGATACCATGACCGGCGCCCCACACGACAAACGTCCACGCAGCACCGTGCCACAAGCCTCCTAACAACATGGTTACCAGCAGATTGAAATAGCGACGCACTTCACCCTTGCGGTTGCCCCCCAAGGGGATGTACACATAGTCGCGCAGCCACATGGACAGCGTGATGTGCCAGCGACGCCAGAATTCGGTCACGTTCAACGAGCGGTAAGGATAATCAAAGTTGATACCCAAATTGAAGCCCATCATACTGCCCAGGCCGATGGCCATGTCACTGTAACCCGAAAAGTCACAATAAATCTGCATCGTGTAGCCCAATACCGCCATCAGCAGCTCAAATCCCGTGTAACCCGTGGGGTTGCCAAAGGCGATGTTATTATACTGAGCGATATAGTCGGCAAACACTGCCTTCTTCAACACACCCAACATCACGAGCCACAAGCCACCATAAATCATCTCGCGAGTGGCGGGCTTGTTGTCCTGCAACTGTGGCATGAAGTCACATGCCCTGACAATGGGGCCTGCAACAAGACATGGGAAATAGGATAGGAAGAAGAGGTAATCGATATAGTCATCAGTGGGCTGGATCTTACCCTTATACACATCCACCACATAGCTGATGGTCCTGAAGGTGTAAAACGAGATTCCCACTGGCAGGATCAGGTCCAGTGGCTGGAAATTTCCCCCAATCAGCGCCTCAAGGTTAGACATGACAAAGTTGCTGTACTTGAAGAACAGCAACACGCTCAACGACAGCACCAGCGACACCGTCAGGGCAATGCGCCGCTCAGTGCGGTTCTTGCTCGACTCGATGAACTGTGCAACCCACCAGTCGATAAACGAGGTGGCCACAAGCAGCAGGAAATACCACCCGCTCGACTTGTAGAAAAAGAACAGGCTGAAGGCGATGACAAACGCCATCATCTTGGTCCGCTTGGACTTGATCATCGCATACAGGGGCAGGAACAGCAGGAACAGGCCCCAGAACAGCCCACTGGTGAACAACATCGGCTCGTCACGGTTGAACGTCAACAGCGAGAGCAATTGGGATATGTCTAACGAATTCAATATCATGGCATTAAACTGGAGGTTGATAGACCACAATGCGAGTGGCACGGCTGATGCCCTCGCCAGGATAATTGAGACGGATGGGATAGGCACCGGTCGTGTTCATCCACTTGACGACACGGTCCATCCATGCGTGAGCCGAGGTGCGCGTGGGATGCGCGCCGTCACGGCTACGGGTAAACTTGTCGCCGGCACTGTAGTAGAAACAGCCCTCATCCACTTCCTGCCTCAACAGGTCATTGATACCGGTGTCCTCGTCCCAGTTGGGTGGACCGATCCACAGGTAAGGCAGATCGCCGATTTCAGCAAGCATCTTCTTCAAGTATGGGCGACGGGCGTTCTTGATGTCGGGAACATACAACTCGTTGGCTCCCAGACACACCATGATGTAATCGGGGTGATACTTACCCATCAACTCGGTCAGGCGGGCCGTCTCGCCCCAGTGCAGCGTTGCACTGCTGTACCAGATGACCTCAATGAGCTTGTGGCCGTTCTTGTCACAATAGGCGGCAAGGCGCTCACCCAGGCCTTCCAGCATGGAGTCGCCAATGAAGAGGATGGTCTTGGCAGTCGTGTCCATCGGAGCGCGCCACCCCTTTGGGTGACGGCCGTTGGGCAAGCGGCCACTGGCATCAAGGCTGTCGGCCGCTGTCGTGTCATTATCAACCGTCATCTCATGTATCATGTGGCTGAGCGAGGGTGTCTTTAAGTTATATCCACCCACACGAATGCCGTCGGGCCACAATGACAGGACGGCAAAAATCACGAATGCGGTGGCTAACAGGGCCCACAAACCCCAATAATGCTTGTTCATTTAGTTCAGTTAATCGTGTTGTGTCATGAGCAGGAGGGCGGTTCCCGTGTCTTGACTCTTGAGAACCGTCCCCCAACATTTGAGTCAATAATTCAGTCTATTTGAGCAATTTGATGCCCAGTCCAGGTCGGTCGTGCAAGGTGATCTTGCCATTCTCTACCGTCATGCCAGTGAAACGGTCATTGGCAATGAGCAGATTGCCATCCAGGTCGGCATAGTCAACAACTGGCGACAGGTTGGCGGCGGCAGTTACGGCACACGAGGTCTCGGTCATGCAACCGATCATCACCTTCATGTCCAGCGCACGGGCCAGTGTCACCATCTTGTGGGCCTCGTGCAGACCGGTTGACTTCATCAGCTTGATATTGATGCCGTCATACACGCCCTTGAACCTCACGATGTCGGGCAGGCGCTGGAAAGCCTCGTCGGCAATGATGGGCAGGGGTGAACGCTCGCGCAGCCAGGCCGTCTCGTCGATCCACGTCTTGTCGAAGGGTTGCTCGACAAACAGACAGTTGCGCTCCTTGAGCCAGTGGCACATTTCCAGCGCGTGCTCCTTGTTGTCCCAGCCCTGGTTGCAATCGACACAGATGGGCACATCGGGCATCATCTCGCGGATGATGTCGATCGTCTCCTGGTCACGGTCCAGACCCATCTTCACCTTGATGAGTTTATAGGGACGGGCCTCCTCAACCTTCTGGCGAACGACCTCAGGGGTGTCGATGCCGATAGTAAAGCTCGTGACGGGAGTCTTCTCGGGATTATAGCCCCATATCTTGTACCACGGCTGACCCATGATCTTACCTAACAGGTCGTGCAGGGCTATGTCGATGCTGGCCTTGGCGGCACGGTTGTTCGCATCCACTTTATCAACATAATCCAGGATATCCTCGATGCAGAAGGGGTCCTTGAACTGCTCCAGGTCGAGCTTGTTAAGGAACGTGGTCACGCTCTCCACACTCTCGCCCAGATAGGGAGGCATCGAAGCCTCGCCATAGCCTGTGATGCCCTCATACTCTAACTTCACCTGAACGTCGGGGGTCGTCGTGCGGCTATAGCGGGCCAGGTTGAACGCGTGGCGCAGCTTGAGCTCATAGGGGAAGAACGACAACTTGAGTTTGCCGGTCTTGGGAACTTGATTCACACGAGGCACCCCACCACGGCGGCGACCCTTCTTGGTTACACGCTCCACAGCGTCGATCGACACGGGCGATGCGGCAGCTATCGCCGTCAAACCCATTCCTGCAATAAATTTTCTTCGATCCATATAAATTATAAATTTTGGTTAACTACTCTCTTTAAAACTCTCACTCGATAGTTCGTAGTTGTTGTCAATACAGCAAGTACCGCCCCTCTAACTATTAACTGTTAACTATTAACTGTTAACTCTAAAAGTACCACGGGTGGTTCTTGAGAGCGACAATGCCCTTGGTGCCCACCATGCCCTTGATGCGGCTGGCACTCAGGGGCGAATACAGGTAGGGATAGTCACTGGCCTTGGGATCCAGGCTGTTGATCTTGACCTGGCCCGAGCAATGGATGTACTTGCCGTCGCGCAGGTACAGTCCCACGTGGGTCACGCGACCCGTCTTCTCGTTGCCGAAGAACAACAAGTCACCGGTCTCATACTGGTGCCAATCGGTGCCCTTCTTGAAGATCTTGCCGGTCAAGGCCTGCTGTGACGCGTCACGTTGCAGGATGATGCCGTTGCTCAGGTAGCTCACCTTGGTCAATCCCGAGCAATCGGTGACCTTGGTCGAGGTACCGCCCCACAGATAGCTCGAACCCATCATGCGGCGGGCGGTCTTCTCAATCTGGGCGGCGCTGAAGCCCTGCTGGCTCCACTGCGACAATTCAGCCACATCAGCAGCATCGACCCAACCCACGCGTCCATCGGGCGTCGCGAGCTTGATCCACTTGCCTGATTCGGCCTTGAACTCAAGAATATTTCCCATCACCAGGTCGCTCACGGTCTCGTCACCGTGGGCCTCGGTCACCAGGCGCGAGTCATAGCAGGTGACGATATAGCGCTTGGCATGGCGCCACGACTTCATCTGGGACTCGGTCTTGAACGCCAACGAACTCTCGGGGACATAGGCGATGTAGTCATCTGCCATCTGCACGCGGTACCACTCGCCATCCTTCTGGAGCACCTTGACGGGAGCGCCCATGATGCCCTGGGTTGCTATTTCGGCACTGTGCTTGGCCTCGGTACGCAGGGTCGCAATACTCAACTTCACCAGCGCCCACTTGCGGGCGGCAGGTATGCCCTCTTCAAGAACAGTGATCTTGTCGGTATAGGTACCATAGCCATTCTTGAGCATGGCGGCAAGGATAGCCTGTTTCTGGGCCTTGGTGCCCACTGTGCCCGTGAGAACCCACTTGTCATTCTGTTGAGCGGCTTTCACATCCCAGACGGCAGTGCGTTTATCGGGAGCAATGCGCTGCTTGAGGTCATTGAGCGTCTCAACAGGTGTTATCGCCATCGCAGCGAGGCAAGTCACAGCCATCACCAGCGCAATCATTAATGATTTCATATTCTATTAGTTTGTTAGTTGTTGGTATGATTACTAAAACCTATAACCTATAACCTATAACCTATAGCCTATAGCCTAAAACCTAAAGCCTAAAACCTAAAGCCTCACAATCGAATTCACTTTAAGATGGCTGTCCCACTTGTCATAGAACAAGTTACCCTTGCGCCACTCGACCTCGCCTGGCTGGAAATCGACCGTCTCACTGCGGATGTAGGTCTTGGCGGGACTTAACACGTCGCCCACGCCCTCGTTGCTGGCCATGCGGTACAGGTCGATGCCCGTGGCATAGTAGTCATTCAACGCGGTGCCCACTGCACTGCGGCCAAACGACGGGTCGGTGGGAATCCAGCCGACGCCCTCAAAGTAGGTCTCACACCAGTCATGATAGTTGATCTCGTCGGGATGCAGCATCCAGCCACTCTCCCAACGGGCGGGAATGCCTAACGAACGCACCAGGGTGATGTAGAGCAGACCCACTTGGCCACAATCACCATGATGATTCTCAATCACATATTGAGGAATATTGGCCAGTGTGCTGTACTCTCGGGCGCCTGCCCATGGCAGGTTGTAGCCGATCCACTCATAGACCTTGGCGGCCTGCAATACGGGATTGGTCTCGCCTGCCACAATCTTGCGGGCCAGGGCACGCATCTCGTCGGTGATGATGACGTGGCGTGGCTCGTCACCGGTGTAGCGCTTATACTCCTCGCTACTGGTATTGTACGGTTCCAGCATGGCAATAAGGTCTTGCTGGCTGTAGTGGCGCTCGCCCACGTCATAGGAGAAGGTGTATTCAAAGTGCGTCGGCTTGCCCTTCTCGGCAACAGCCTCCATATACACGGTGTGGTGCTTGCTGCCCTGGCTATAGGTCACCTCGCGGTTACTGCTCTCCAGGCGGATGTTCTTCTGCCGCAGATTCTCATAGGGGAACGGCATCCACACGCGCAGTGTCTCGCCAGCGGGAACGGCATCAGCATCGACGTCGAGCGTGAACGTGATGTTCACGCGGCGCCAGTCGCGCACGTTGTTGCGGTCGGCGGGAGTGGCCATCGCCTCCAGGTAGTACTTGCGTCGTGTGAGGAAACTCTCGTGGTTGTCGGCAGCATTCTGGGCGGCAAACTCCTTGCCTAACAGCCACAGGTTGCCCACGCTCTTGCGGAACCACATCTCCTTGCCATCGATGTTCATCACCTCCAGCGCGCGGGTGTCTTTCCAGTGCTGGATTTGGGCATCGGTTGCCTCGGGCATTTTCTCGCGGATCATCTTCACGCCCTGCTCGGGAGTGATACGGAAGTCTGTGCGGATCCTCTGCATGATGGTGCGCAGCGAGTCGATGCGCACGGCATCGGCCTGGCGCACCTTCTTGGGCAACGATTTCATCACCTTCTCGGCTCGGGCAAATTCGCCCTGTGCGATCAGCTCGTCCACCTGGCCCTGCCAGTCGGGAGCCGTGGCTGTGCCCATCAGCGCCAATGCGCTAACAGCCAGTGCCAATAATTGCTTTTTACCTCTCATCTTACCTGATTGATAGTTTTAACAAGCAAAGGTACACTAATTATTTGGAAACCCCATCATCGGGCTACAAATAATTATTAACAATGTGATTTTAATGCTTGTCGGGGAACTCGAGCAGGAAGGTGGTGTGGAAACCGTCGCGGGGCTCATCGAGCAGCGACATCATGCCCCCCTGGATGGTGAGCAGACGACGGCTCAGTGACAAGCCGATGCCGTTACCCTTGCGCTTGGTGGTAAAGAACGGGATGAATATCGACGAGCGGGCGTCGGCGGGAATCAGCTCACCATCATTGCTGATGTAGAGCAGCACCCTGCCCTCTTGCTTCTGCTCGGTCACTACCCCTATCTTGTGGGAGCCGGCTTCAACGGCATTCTTAATCAGGTTAATGAGTATCTGACGCAGCAGGTTAGGGTCGGTCTTGATAATCAGGCCTTCGGTGAGCTTGTTCACCCACGTCAACTCGGCAAAGAGCTGTTCCACTTCGTTGATGACTGGGGTCAATTCCACTTCCCGGGGAACAGGTTTCTGGAGCTCTGAGTACTTGCGGTAGCCGTCAACAAACGAGTTGAGGTGCTTCACCGTATTGTGAATCGCTATGATACCCTCCTCCAGGTCCGAGCCCTTGACCGCTGGATGGTGAAGCATCGACTGGCTGATGCTGGCAATGGGAGCAGTGGCGTTCATGATCTCATGAGTGAGCACGCGGGTGAGTTTTTCCCAGGATTCCACTTCACCTAAATTCACCTGTTCCCTCACATGTTCACCCAGCTGGTTGAGCGTTTCCTGTAGGGCGCGCTCACCGCTGAACATGTGACGCGTGGGCAAGCGGAAGGTGAAGTCCCGGTTCTGTATCGCCTCCTGCATCAAGTGGGCGCGTCCAGCAAGCATGCGCTGGTGTCGCCAGAACCACAGTAGCAGCACGACCACTACTGCACCGATGACCATCCATGCCGTTGCTACACTCATTGCAGTTTCTTCATCTTGTTATACAACGTCTGTCGTGTGACACCTAACACCTCGGCTGCCTTCGACAAGTTGCCATGGAAGCGGTCGATAGCACGGCGGATGTGCTCGGCCTCAACCTCGTCGAGCGTTGCCACCTCATCGGCAGCATCCAGCACGTCCTTCAACTTGCGCACCAGCTCGTCATTATCCCAGGGCTTAGTGATGAAATCGGCAGCGCCACGCTTGAGACCTCTCACGGCCAGCGACACATCGGCATAGGCAGTGATCAGGACCACAGGAATCTCGGGATGATGCTTGCGGATGGCTTGAAGCCACAACAGACCATCCTGACCACTATTGACCCCTAATGTGAAGTTCATGTCCAGCAAGACGATATCGACCTGCTCTTGTCCCAACAGCGAGATGACCGAATCAGGCGACGTGAGCGTTATCACCCGTTCAAATGCTCCCGACAGGCAATACTTGAGCGCCGTCAATATTGCCTCATTATCATCTATAACCAGTATTGTTCCGTAGTTTTGCATAGTGGGGGCGAAGTTACAAACAATAATTCAAAACTCCGCCCAACTATTCAAGAAAAATACACAATAATCACTTAATACGTGCCAAACTGTCAAATAATTAGACATTATAATGTAAAAAAATTAGACAATCGGCATAAAAAAAACGTCATCCTCTTGACGGCACCTTACCTCAATCGCTAATTTTGCTGTGTCAACAAGACATCATCGGGTGGACCGAGACATCAACAATATAAATATAGTGCTAATAATTTTTTCATAAGCGTTTTACAGTCGAGGGTGCTCCATAATGCCTCACATCACATTCAATCACTATCACCCACCCCCTAAAAGCCGAAATCAAGCTCTAATATCACAGGACTAACACATCTGGAGCACCTTCTTTTTTCCCACGACAATCATCTTGGACTTGACATGTCCCGCAGTTGACGAGCTCGACGATGAAAGTCAAAATGAGCGCCGAATGTCCCCAACTGTAAAATATTTAGACAATTTAGTGTATAAAATTTTTACAATTGCAGATTTTGGCCCCACAATACTTGACACAGTTCAGCAGCGGACACTAACTTTGTAACAGCGAGAGGGAGAAATCCCGCATTCTTGCGACAGCGATCATTAACATGATAATTATCTTTGGGCAGTGACTGCACCGATGATATGAACAGGGGCTCAGCCAGGATAGGTCATAGTCAAGTTGAGATCCAGGGAACGATGCTATCCTCAATGATTGTATGTGAAAAATTAGTAGGTTATTGATATGTAGTGCACAGGGTGATCCATGACACGTTTTTCTGGTGATGCCCCTCTTGAAGACGATAATAAATGATTTGGTTAATAAAATAAGATATGTTCAGTAAGGAAAAATGGTTTACATTTCTATTACCTATTTCTAAACCCATGTCACGCTATCATTTAGCAGAACACACATCGACGAAGCTGCCTTGCTAAGGAAACCTTTAAAAGCAAAGCCGGGGAAGAAGTTCTGACACATTGACTTAACACTTGTGGTAATCGGGTTCAGGGGGCTTTCTCGGCTTTGCGCAAATTGGGGAGTTAAAACCGGAATGCAGATGCCTCAAAAAAACAGTTGAATACACGTTATTCACATCTGCTCCGCAGGGTCACTACCAACAACTATAAGGATTGCAATAGAACAGAGACGTGATTTTTTTCGGGATTTTTATGTAATAATGGGCTGCACCTGAGACAGGAACAGCCCATTAATTCTTTTCGGCACGCCCACAGGCTCAGCGACATCAATCGCCCTCGCCCGTGAGCAGCATGTCGATCAAGTCGGTCACGTCCTTGATGCTCACCCTGCCATCGCGGTTGACGTCACCAGCCTTGTACTTGCGGGCAGGTACCAGCACCTCTTGCGTTACCCACTCGCTGGGCAACTTGCCATATTGCTGGGCCGATGCCTTCACAACGACGGTCTGGTCCTCTTGGCCCCGCTCCACGATGTAGGGGTTATCAACCACTGTGCCATCGGCCGTCATGAGAACGATGACGCTCTCGTCGGCACTCGCTGTAATAATGACCGATGCGTCAGTCACCTCGGTGGTGATGACAGGAGGGATGCTCTTGTCATACACGAACTGGTTGCCATTGGTGTAGTACAACTTGTTGTTCCTGTATTCCACAAATTGTACCGTTCCATTATCATATATGGGAAATGTCGAGTGCCAGACGATGGTATCCGACACCACACTGCCCGTGTTGCCCAGCACAATCTGGCCATCCTGTAATGATCCGTTATAGAAACTTCCTTGATTGTCGTAACCCATCATCTGCGGTTCATAGACCATGCCGCCATCCTCATGAACTTTCAACACATGACGGCTGACGCTGCTTCCGAACATATTATAGACGATGATCGTCGAATCATCCTGCTGGGACATGTAAATGGGTTCCTCAACGGTGCCAGGGGATAGAGTTCGAGAAGCCAGACACCCATTGGATGCAGTGTAGCTATTATTCATGAGGCCTCTTGGCCTGGGGGATCTCTGGGGCTTACGGGGGTCAATCGGTTTGCCGATAATGCCGCCAACACCCATGGTGGACGCATCACCAGTATTAAACCATCCAGTCAAGATGCTCGTATCCACCAGACGACCAAGGCTGTCCAACACGGCATCGCCAACCACTCCTGAACCCAAAGTACTCATCACTGCATCATACTTGTGTACCCCATTGGGGGTCATGAGACTTAATTGACGGTAAACTGGGGAAACGAAACAGGCCGTGTCCTCTGTCACCTTTTTATTGTTGTAAATAACGGTTTTGGTGGTTACAACCTCGGTCAAGAACACAAAATCGCCATTAAAAACAATTGAGCCGTCATCCTGGATTGTGCCTATATTTACGTCTGGACAATTCTCTTCATCGCCCATAAATTGAGCCCAACTGATGGGAGCGACAGTCCGGATGGTATCATATCGATACCGACCTTGGCTTGCGCTGCTACTACTCTGTGACGCGTAGTTATAATACAGGATTGCCGTTCCACTCTCCTCATCAATGTCAATTGGGAAGTCAAAATGACCATACAACTGTTGAGCTGTCAGGTACTCAATGCTATCAGTAGTATCTACCGACAGGCCGATTTTCCACCCTATATCAATCGGCACTGTGTCAAGTACCCCTGTTTCCTCATCAAAGCCGTAGCACTTGCTGATTGCGATCCTATAGCCTTCCAGGTCGGCGCTGCTCCAGCGTTGAGGCGCCCTCGTGGTTAACGCACTCCCCTTGGTCGAGGCCATGCGTGTACTCATGGTGCGCGGCGTTGTGGATTCAGCTGTTGCTGCCATTGTCGTCAATGCCACGCACAAAAACATCGTTTGGAATAAAAATTTTCTCATCACTTATTAATATTTTTTCGGTTTTCATTTTCAAGTTTAAACGCCAACCACAAGGCGCGGCAGCCATCATCACTATGGGATGATTGAATTTATCAAGCTGTTTACAAAGGTAGAAAAAAAAGTTTTCGACAACAATAAGTCTGAACCCTTTTTTCCATGGTCACCCTCAAAAAACGCAAAAAAGTGTCCAAAAATTTGACACTTTTCACTTTTCGGGCACAGATAACGACCATCCAACGAATCCTCAGCACATCAACCTCACACCAAGCCACCAAGCCGCTAAATTTTTTTAAGTTGATTGCTCGCAAGAGGCTCGCAATCCATGCGGATACCCAAAAAAAAGGTTGTAATTGTTGTCAAACAGGTTGTTACGGTTGTTTGAAAATACCACAGATGTTGATGCCGCAGCGACCATGCGTTGTCCACTGCGGCATCTATTTTCACCTGAAACGTGCAATTTGTAAAACTATTGTGGGCTATTGGCCAGTAAGGTGTCGATCAGGGTTGTCACATCGTCGATCGACGTGGAGCCATCCCGATTAACATCAGCAGTTGCTGCGGACGACCCTGCCAGTAATTGGTCAATAAGGACAGTGACGTCGCTGATGTTCACATGACCGTCCTGATCCATATCACCACGGGCTACCCCCTGGACTGCCGTGCCAGTCGATGAACCTGGAGACGCCATCGCTTGATCGGTTGGCGGCACGGTTCTTCCAGGATGGATTTGACTCATCCTGCTGCGCACTTGACCTGGCTTAATCGGTCGAGGATCAATAGGTCTGCTGCGCACACCACCATTACCCAGTGGCTCGTCGGTGTAGCCCACTGCAATACCTACAATCCATGACAGCCACTGCCTGCCCAGGACACCCGTGTTCAACTGAGCGTAGAAAGCCTCCGAGTCCGAATCATCGGTGCCATCAATGTTCACTGTGGTTTGCCACTTATGTTGCCTGGGATCAAAGGGACGACCCACGACACCACCATGGCCCAGGGGGTCAACCCATCGCCCTGTCTCACTGCGAGTGGACGCATGATTACCCGATACATTGATATCCGATACAACTGCGCCCTTCATGACCACCTGACACTCATCGGCGAGTGATTGACTGGGTTCACTGCAACTCATGGGACGCCCTCCAGCAACCGACACCTGGGTTGCTGCGACACACAAAATAATGAGTAGATACTTCTTCATAATCGTGCTGATTTTGAAATCGTTAAACATTGCTTGGGAGCGGCACGAACCCCGAGAGAGGACTTCATCACTACCATAGCCTATCTGAAACCTTAAATCTTTTTTTTTCGCTGGACACAAATTTAAATATAAGGAAACACTTTTCACAACAGATTTCTCATTTTTTTATCCATTTTTATCAAAAAAAGCGATAAAGTGTAAAATTTTTAGACACTTTACTGTATAATTTTTTGACAAACGCCGTTTTCAAGAGAAAAAACTTTACAAGTTCGCTCCTCTTACTTTATCTTTGCATCAGCAGAACAAAATCAGGCCAAGAGACGGTTGATTTTTATACTCGTGAACATTAAAAATTCAAGTTTCTAAAGTAGCTGCGCCACTTTAAAAACTTGAGGATAAAGGATAAAGGTTAATGGTTAATGAATTTGCCAAAATATGATTCATAAATGTTTCCTGAAAATGGAAGGTATTTTTCTTTAAACATTAACCCTTAAACATTATGCAGTGAGCAAGTTAACAACTTGCGAAACTTAAATTAAAAACTAAAAAATCACATAGCATTATGAAACAACAGGCTTTTATCTTTTCGGCGACAATCATCGCAATCATCATCGTCACCTGCGTTAGCTCTTTCATCAGCTACTGCTTCTGATCATCTTGAGAACGTGGGGCAACTGCTCAGCAGCCACTCACAGCAGCAATAGCATGACACAATATAACCGAGCCCTCTATCGTTTATAGTTATTATTGCCAATCGTCCTTCCCCCCATCCCATGAGCGAGGTTTTCAAGAACATCATCTACATGGCACGGCGCTTCAAGATAGCGACGTGGTTCAACGTCATCTGTCTGGTCGTGGCTTTTGCCACATTTTACCTGCTATTGACCCAAATCCATTATCAGCGAACCTACAACCACCAGGTCAAGGATTATGAGCGTGTGTACCGCATGGAGACCAATTATGTCTATAAGGAGTGGGACTATAGCGAGCACGTTTGCCCCCCCTTTGCCAACGCCCTCAAGCACTTGTCACAACAGGTGGAATCCTATTCACTGTCACGCAATGATGACGTGTATTCTTTCCCTTTCCAGAAAGGGGATGAAGAGGTCATCTATACTTTTAACCAGGGTAACAATTCCGTTGTGAGTGCCCTGGCAGGTCAAGCCGTTGACGGTAACATTGAGTGGACCGACCAGGACGACGAGGGTGTCATCATCCCTGCCAGCATCGCAACCGACTACTTCGGCACGACCAAAGCTGCCGGCCGGGAAATGAAACTCATCTACCGCATTCCTGGCGAGCCAACCGAGATTGTAAACTTGACGGTTCGTGGCGTGTATGCCGATTTTCCCGAGAATAGCGAATTATTCAACTGCATCTACCAGAGCATGGGCGACGGAGACATCATGGATTTTAATTACATCTTCAGGTGCTATGTCAAGTTCAAGGATGTCCCTCATGATATTGAAGCCGTTGCCAGCGAGTTGAAACAAGCCATCATCGATGACATCAACCTCAACATCACCGATGAAAGTTTCAAGCAGGATATTCTTGAGGAGATGCAGGATGTGAACATCAGGTTCACGCCGCTCAGCGAGAGTTACTTTGCAAACAACACGTTTTCTTCGGCCAATCGTGGCTATAAGAGCATTCATGGATTCCTGATCGTGTTGTGCTTGCTCATCATCATGATCGCGGGCATCAATTTCCTGAACTTCACGCTCGTGGAGAGCCCCATGCGTGTGCGAGGCATCAACACCCGCCTCGTGTTGGGTGCCACACGCCGTTCGCTACGGCTCGAGTTCTGTGCCGAGTGCATCATCATTTCAATCGCCTCCTGTCTTGTCGCCCTATTACTGTGCCAATTGCTATCATGCCTGGAGATCAGCAAGGTGATGATGGACGGAGACATCGGACTGACCGCTCATCCCGGGCTTGTGCTCCTCTCGTTGGCGATCGCCCTGGTAGTGGGAATCGCCGCCAGCATCTACCCTGCCATCTTCGCCACGTCCTTCCAGCCAGCCATGGCACTCAAGGGCTCCTTTGGACTCACGCCGATGGGACTCAGATTGCGCACCATCCTCATCACGATTCAGTTGTTCATCTCCATGTTCATGGTCCTCTACGTTGGCATCCTGTACACCCAGCGGCACTATATCTTCAACACAAGCTACGGTTTCAATAAGGATCAGGTTTTCTCCACTTCCATTGATGCCGATGACGAAACCAAGCTCCAGCTACAACAGGAGCTGCTCGACATGAATGGCGTCGAGAATGTGTCCTATTCGGCCAAACCGTTAGGCATCACCGATGCCCATAACCTGATCAAGACCAAGAACAAGAACACGCGTCATCGCTTCGAATTCAACTTCTTGATGGTCGACACCCGATTCCTTAACACGATGGGAATCGAATTGGTTGAGGGTCGTCCCTTCACATCATCAGACACGGCTGCCACCATTATCAATGAGACAGCCCGCAAGAAATGGAATTGGATTAAAATCGGTAACAAGTTATCATCGACGACAGCCGATGTTGAGGGCGACAGCGTCACCATTATCGGCGTGTATAAAGATGTACGTTACGGCACTATGCGAACCACCAACAAGGAGCCCTATTGCCTCATCGTCAAGGATCACAATCTTATAGGGTCTATCTATATCAATGTGCGCTTCTCGCCTGCCGTATCCATGCTTGAAACCAAGCGGCACGCCGATGAACTGATCAAGAAATACTGCGGCAAGAACACCAAGCCTCTCACGTCCTATAACGCCACGCTTGAGTCTGTTTACCACAGTGAGCTCCACTACTTGCGCCTCTTTACCGCCATCTCCATCATCTGCTTGATCATCAACCTCATCGGGGTATTCTGCATGACGATGTTCGAGACAGAGTACAGGCGCAAGGAAATCGGCATCCGCAAGGTCTCGGGAGCCTTGACCCACGAGATTGTGTGGATGCTGTGTAAACGATACTCATGGCTCGTCCTCATCAGCTTCATGATAGCAGCACCATTTGCAGGCTTCTTGGGATGGTACACCATCACAAGCCTCTATGCCGATCACACGGACATACACTGGTGGATCTTTCCCTTAACACTGGTGCTTGTGGGAACCGTCATGCTGGGAACCATCGCCTTGCAGAGCTGGCGCGCTGCCCGTGAAACTCCTGTAAACAGCATCAAGAGCGAGTGAGGCACGTCGCCGCTCCGCTTAATTCAACAGAAAAAAAACTGAAGACCGATTATGATACAAGTAAGAGATTTAAAGAAAGTGTTCCGTTTCAAGGAGGGTTATACTGTTGCGCTGGGGGGCATCAACCTCGACGTAAAACAGGGTGAATTTGTTGCCATCATGGGACCTTCAGGCTGCGGCAAGACCACACTGCTCAACATCCTGGGGCTGCTCGATAACCCCAGCGAGGGAAATTACCTACTGGCAGGAATGGAAGTCGGCAACCTCAAGGAGAGTCAACGCACGGCACTGCGCAAGGGGCGCATTGGGTTCATCTTCCAGAGCTTCAACCTTATCGACGAACTCACCGTCGAACAGAATGTGGAACTGCCGCTCAAGTATATGGGCATTCCAGCCGAAGAGCGTGCACACGAAGTGACCCTGGCACTACGGCGCATGAACATCTCACATCGCGCCAAGCACTACCCCAACCAGCTCTCGGGCGGTCAGCAGCAGCGTGTGGCCATCGCCCGCGCCGTGGTGTGCAAGCCCGAACTCATTCTCGCCGATGAGCCCACGGGAAACCTTGACAGCAAGAACGGCAAGGAAGTCATGGAACTCCTCGCCAGCCTCAACGACGACGGCACCACCATCATCATGGTCACACACAGCCAGCGTGACGCCTCCTATGCCCACCGCATCGTCAACATGCTCGACGGCTTCCTCGTCGAGAAAACCGAACTCTAACTCTCTTTTATCACTATCTTATCAAGAAGCTGTGCCATAATTCCGCATCGTGTTTTTAATCGGCCTAACGGCCGAGAAATCAAAAAAAATCGCATAAAAATCAAACAAATTCATTTTTTATCATAATTTTATTTATATTTTTTAGATTTCTCGCGCATAGCGCGATTAAAGGTTTCAGATGCCAATTATGACACAGCCTCTTTTAGTCCATTGAGGATGTTGTAAAAAAAATAGACAGAAAAGTGTAAAATCTTTTTACATTGTTAAAAAAAGAAGCATAAGATTGATGCACACATTAATTATCAAGACTAATTTCGCATTAAACAATTATTAATCATTTAATGCGTCACATGATGAAAAAAGTTATTATTTTTGGATTGATAGCAATGCTATTTAGCATCAGTGCTATTGCAAATGTTAATCAGAAGCTATCTGGTTCCACACAACTGTTTATTGCCGAGAGGGACGGCCGTATTTCTCTTGATATGGAAGTTGATGGTCCCACCCTGCCAACACGTGCGCCATTACTGCGCCAACGCCAGGTGGATCGTGTGATAGCTCGAGCCGAACTCGTCAATGGTGTCGAGATGGTGTCAGCCTTTATTCACGTTGATCCCAATGCCACCGCTCTCATTGAGAGCATGGGTGTCATCATTCAAGAGCGTTTCAAGAAATTTGTGGTTGCCATGATTCCTGTCGACAAGATCGAGAGCGTGGCCCAGATTGCTGCGGTCAAGCAAGTGAACGTAGCCCAAAAGATGAGTGTTCACACCGATATGTCCCGCTACTACACCCATACGCTGCAAGTGCTGGACCACAGCAATGCCATTACTTCTGGACTGCCCTGTGCTTTCAAGGGTGAGGGCGTTGTGGTTGGTATAATTGACACAGGCATTGATTTTCAACATGCCATGTTCAAGGATGCCGACGGCAACTCTCGCATCAAGCAAGCATATATTTTTGACGAATCAGGGAATCCATCTTCTTACACGAGCGAGATGATCCCGTCATTGACAACCGACTACAGCGGGCAGTCACATGGCACGCACACGGCTACGACAGCCGCAGGTTCCAATCTCACTTATAATGGCATCACCTATGGCGGCATGGCACCCGAGGCAGATCTCGTCCTGGTCGGTTTAGGCGAACATTTATATTCAACGAGCATGGTTATGGGCATCAAATACATTTTTGATTATGCCGACAGTCAGAATATGCCTGCTGTGTGTAGCATCAGCCTTGGCCGTATGTGGGGACCTCATGATGGCACCGGTGAGTTTGAAGAAGTTTTCGCCGAATATGCAGGCGATAACCCTAATCACATCTTGGTGATGTCTGCGGGTAATTCAGCTGCATATTCTTCGAGTGTTGGATTTGAATATGTCGAGGGAGAGGCATCTGCCCAATCTCCTTTCTGTACCGTAATCAATGGTTTATATAATGCCACAAGTCTTCTAAATATCAATAGGATTTATGAGGGTTACGAGTGCTTCTATAACCGCACACCCGGGCAAGAGCTGGCGTGCAAACTGCATGTCGTGAACACCCGAACAAACCAGATTCTATGGACTTCGGATGAAATCACCGGGTACACTATTGATGATTTTTCGGGCATTAACACTTATTTTACAGGCCTGCCCGAAGTATATGTCTATGAGGATGACTACAGTGGCAAGTGTAATGTGATTGTCTATACTAACGGCATGACGAAGAAGAATAATTACACCAAGCCCGAGTATGCGCTTGCTATCAGCATCTATCCCTCCGAGGGTGGCCCTTGCATGATTGACGGATGGGAAGGATATGGCAACAACCTGTTTGCCAGCTATCATGGCACAATCGGTGATTATGTGTTTGTTTCCGGTTCTGATAATTCAACCATTAGTGATCAAGTGTCCAGCGATAATGTGATCTCGGTTGGAGCTTATGTGTCCAAGAACACAATGACTGATGTCGATGGTAATACTCAAAATTACAGCTCTTATTATTCCTTGCAGGATATCGCTTATTTCTCCTCCTATCAAGCGCCTGGCCATGGTCCGACAGGCAAGGCAAAGCCCGACATTTGCGCCCCTGGCGCTATCGTCGTTGCTGGCGTTAACAGCTATGATACCGATGAGTATATGTCTGCTGATTATAGAACTGATCTAGTGTGCGACGATCCGTCCCATCCCTTAGGCGCCATGATGGGTACATCCATGTCAGCGCCATGCGTGGCAGGTATTATCGCACTGTATCTACAAGCAGCTCAGAGCGTTAATAAGACACTGACGACCGATGACATCCGCGACATCTTTGAGCACACGGCCATCACCGATCAATATACAGAGAAAAGTAACTTTGGACCCTATGGCAAAATCAATGCCTTGGCTGGAATTCAGTATATTTTAGGCAACACTGTACCTGTCATTACAGCTGATGTAAGTTCCATTACTATTAAACCGACCTATACCGGCTATGAGGGTTCTGAAAAGATACTAATCAAGGCAACCAACCTGCACAGCGATATACAATTAAGCTATTCAGATAATTATAGTAAGTCATTTGCTCTATCTAAATACACGATTAAACCTGAGCAAGCTGCCGCAGGCGTTCCTGTGACCGTTTATTTCTATCCCACCTCCGCAGGAGTGAAGCGTGCCACACTCACCATCAAGAGCGATGGAGCTGAAACCGTCAGCATACCCGTAAAGGGGACCGGAATCAAGTCTGATGGTTACATTACTGGTTGCCCATCTTCTCTTTCATTTGAAACCCAAGCTGGCGCACCTGTTACCCAGACCTTTAATGTCAAGTATTTATATCCCAATGGCTCTATCATGATTAGCAGCGTGGGGAGTGATGGTGAATCAAGTCACAATGAAAATGATGATGTCCCCATGCCGATGCTTAGTGATGGCAAACATGAATTAAGCTGGCTAAAACCAAGTTTCATTATAGACGATTTCAACGACGATAATTGCCGCAGCAAGGTGATCATCGACCCGATTACTCCTTTCACATTTAAAACCCTTGCATTGAAATTGACGGGAGATGACTGTTTTGAAATAACGCCTGTACTCATCCCCTTGCTGAGCATTCCTTGCACCAAGACCATCACCGTTACCTATCGTCCTGATGATGTAGGGGATCATGAAGCAATATTAACCATCTCGTTAATCGGAGGCAATGCTAAAGCATCTGTCATACGATTACACGGAACAGCTACTGGTCTGCTCAGTAGCGCCAACAATAATGATGAGACCTTCAACACCCATGAACTCATGAATACACCTACTGGATTGTATGGAACCACCGATGCTAAGGAGCTGACGATGGATTCAAGGGTTTATGCCAACGGATTGAATATCATCATTGAGAGTCCTATAAAGCAAAGTGTTGTGATCTGTGATATCTCAGGACATGCCAGGCAAGTGAATCTCCAGGTGGGCCGCAATGAGATTCCCGTCAATTCAAGTGGAATCTATATCGTGAGAATCAGAGAGAAAACAACCAAACTAATGCTCAAATGACAATAGCATCACATGCTCACCGATCAGTGAGCATGTGATCAACTTACGAAATTTAAAAATGAGGGTAAGCCTGGCATCAGACTTACCCTCAATAGTTTTTTTAGAATTGGGGTTACTTCTTTTCGAGCAGGGTGACGTTCTCGACGTGGTGGGTGTGGGGGAACATGTCCACGGGCTGGATCTCCATGACACGGTATTTCTCGTCGAGCAGGGCGATGTCGCGGGCCTGGGTCGCGGGATTGCAGCTCACATACACCAGGCGCTGAGGCTCGGCGTTGAGGATGACCTTGACCACGTCCTCATGCATGCCCGCACGGGGCGGGTCGATGATCATGACCTCGGGGCGACCATGCTGGGCAATAAACTCGTCGGTGAGCACATCCTTCATGTCACCTGCATAGAACAGGGTGTTCTCGATGCCGTTGACGCGGGAGTTCAGCTTGGCATCCTCGATAGCCTCGGGCACATACTCGATGCCGATGACCTGGCGGGCCTGGCGGGCCACAAAGTTGGCGATGGTGCCCGTGCCCGTATATAGGTCATAGACCAGTTCGTCGCCCGTGAGGGCAGCCATGCGGCGTGCCACCTTGTAGAGTTCATAGGCCTGGCGGGAGTTGGTCTGGTAGAAGGACTTGGGACCCACGTGGAACTTCAAGCCCTCCATCTCCTCCTCGATGTAGTCACGGCCGCTGTAGGTGATAAACTCCTGATCGGCGAGTGAGTCGTTGACCTTGAGATTGACGACGTAGAGCAGCGACGTGATCTGGGGGAAACGCTCGTGCACAGCGCTCATCACGTCCTCGATAGCAGACTTGTCGTCCTGGCCAAAGACGATCACCTCCATCACCTCGCCTGTCGAGGCGGTGCGCGTCATCGTCATGCGGATGAAACCTTGCTGACCACGGATGTCATAGAACGAGTAGCCCTTCTCCACACAGTAGTTGCGGATGAACAGACGCAATTCGTTGCTGATGTCGTCCTGCAACCAGCAGCGCTTGATGTCCAGCACCTTGTCAAAGGCGCCAGGGATGTGGAAGCCTGCCGCATTGCGATCGGGGAAATCGGCGCCGCTGTCGAGCTGTTCACGGGTGAGCCAGCACTTGTTGCTGAAAGTGAATTCCAGCTTATTGCGGTAATGACTTGTCGCTGCCGACCCTAAGATGGGATTGATGGCGGGAATGGGCACCTTGGCGATGCGCTCCATGGCATCGACCACCTGTTGCTGCTTGCATTGCAACTGGTAATCGTAGGGCAGGTGCTGCCACTTGCAGCCACCGCACAGGCCGAAGTGCTCGCACATCGGCTCCACGCGCAGCTCGCTGGGCTTGACCATGCGCTCAATGTGCCCCTCGGCAAAGCTGTGCTTCTTGCGGTCAATCTTCAGGTCAATCACATCGCCAGGAGCGCCAAAGGGGACAAACACCACCAGGTCGTTCCAGCGGCCCAGGCTCTTGCCCTCGGCTGCCACGCCCGTAATCTCAAAATTCTCAATAACCGGAATATCTTTCTTCTTCTTTCTCATCGTGCCTGCAAAATTACAAAAAGTTGAAGACAAGAAAGACAAGGAAAGACAAAATTATCGTTCTTGCTCCCCCAGTTGTGATGCAATGTAGTCACGGCTCAAGCCCAGGGAAACGGCATGTTCAATGTCGCGGTTCATCTCGTCACGCTCAAAGCGCAGCTTGTTCAGCTTGGCACGCAACAGGTACAGGTAGGGGTCATCAGGGGTCATTTCCAGGGCGGTGCGGATGTCGGCCTCGGCATCGTTGAGTCGTTTCATCACCAGGTAACAGTCGGCACGGTTGCCCAGCAATTGGGCGTTGGGTTGCACCTTGATCACCTGGGTAAACAGTTCGGCGGCACGGCTGTAATTACCATTGCGCTTGTGCAACAGTCCCATGCCCTCGTGATACAAGCCCGAGTTGGGGTTGATGCGCTTGATCTCATTAAACAGGTCTTCGGCCCGCTTCGTGTCGCCATGCTCCATGGCAAGCACGCCCAGCGAGTAGCGTGCCTCGGTGTTATACAGGTCGAGCTCACACACCCGCTCATAATCGTCGATAGCCCTCTCGATGCTATCCATCTCGACATATAGGGCCGCACGGTTGAGCAGCAGCGTCACCGCATGGGGCGTCATGTCCAGGGCCAGCGAATAGTTCTTCACGGCATCGGCCAGCTTGCCTTGATAGCGTTGTAGTGTGGCAATATTACTCAACACCAGCGAGTTGCCAGGGTTGGTCGGGTCCAGGTTGAACGCCTTGACCAACCATTGTTCAGCCACAGGCCAGTCGTGGGCGTAGATGTAGTTCTGGGCCGAGTCAATCGCCTGGAAATAGGGCGTCTCGGTGTCCAGGTCGGCAATATAGGGCGATTCAGGCTTCGGCTGCTGCGGTTTCAACCCCTTCTCCACCTTCATGTTCTCCTCGCCTATCGAGTTCACCACCTGCGCCCCAACTTGAACCCAATCGAGCGTCACCGCCACCACAATCAAGATAGATAATAGCTTCTTCACTTCCAACTAAAAAACTGAAAACTGAAAACTGAAAACTAACTATTCACATGCACGTCAATCTGCGGGAACGGGAAGTGGATGCCATGCTGCGGCAACTGCTTGTAGAGCCGCTCATTCACGTCATACAGCACCTGCCAGTAATTCCCGATCTCGGTCCACGCCCTCACGATCAGCGTCACCTGGCTCTCGTCAAGGCTCTCCACATTGACGCTCGGCATGTAGTTGGGTTTGGGAATCAATGCGGCGAGTTGCGCCTCCTGGCTCTCGTTCCACTGCTCAATGCGCTTGCGATGCCAGTGGAACAAGCGTTGCCACCACGCCTCGGCTTTCTCTTCTTGGTCAGACTCTACCGGGGTTTCCTGGGGCTCCTCCACCTCCTTGACGTCGGCATCGGTGTGGACAATGCGACTGTCGGCAGCCAGGATGTCCAGGGCGACCTTGCGGGCCGTGTCAACATCGTCGCCGTAACTGATACCCACACGCCACTCCACGCGATGATAGGGCTCGGCGCTGAAGTTCTTCAACGAACTGGTAGCCAAGCCGCCATTAGGGATGACAATGCGGTCATTGTTATAGGTATTGATGACGGTGTGGAAAATCTGGATTTCCTTGACTGTTCCCTTGAACTCGCCGAACTCGATATACTCCCCCACCCTGTAAGGCTTCATCAGCAGGATGAGCACGCCACCGGCAAAGTTCTGTAACGTGCCGCTCAGTGCCATACCGATGGCGACACCTGCACTGGCAAAGATGGCGATGAATGAACTCGTCTCGATGCCCAGCACCCCGATGACGGTAATAATCAACAGGAACAGCAGCGTCATCTTGATAAACGACAGCAGGAACGACGTCAACGACCGTTCAAAGCCCTTGCGCACCATGATGGCACGCACCACGCTGTAAATCTTGTTGATGATGAACTTGCCGATATAGAAGATCAGGATAGCGGCAACAATGCGCAATGCCAGCGAAACCAGCTGGCTCGACAACGACGTCACCAGGTTGCCCACGTCCAGATACTTGAACTTATCGACAATCTTCTCGGGCGTCATGGCCGCTATCGAGTCAGGGTGCAGCTGGTTGGCCAGCGAATCGACCTGGGCCGTCACCACATGGGTCGCCTCCTTAATCTTGTTGGCCGCTACCGTGTCGGGCGCAGCCACCGGCATCTGCAATAATATCTTGTCCAGTAACATAAAACACAGTTTTTACACCGCAAAGATAATACCAACCCTTCTAAAAATCCCTTAATTCCCCCCTAAATAACGTAAAACTGGGACACGGGGACGGTTCTTTTGTCCCATTTTTTCAATTTTTGGGACAAAAGAACCGTCCCCGTGTCCCACTGCTTATCTTTTCCCGAGGTTTTTGATCTTGTAGATGTATTCCGAGATGAGGCGCAGCGTGTTGAGTTGGCCCGCAAG
Organism: uncultured Prevotellaceae bacterium; assembly: GCA_947165675.1. Classification (GTDB taxonomy): domain Bacteria; phylum Bacteroidota; class Bacteroidia; order Bacteroidales; family Muribaculaceae; genus Sodaliphilus. The sequence goes on along the minus strand of CAMVBJ010000011.1, from coordinate 1,532 downwards.
GCGGAATCGATGGTGTGACACTTCCACGCCATAGCGGTTTGCGATTTCGGCCTTGAGTGCCTTCAACTGGTCTTCGCTCATTTCCAGTTCACGGGTCAGCTCACTGTCGAGCGTGAATGCGACTCCTCTGGTGTAAGGATCGGCATCAAGCACAAGGGCACAACATTCCATCAAGCCATTCTGGATAGTGTCTAAACCCTCAGGTATTTCTATGATGACGACTGGTTTTTTGGGACGTTTCACGCCATATAAGGTTTGATGCTGGGTTGAAGGGCGCACGCCATACCTCATCGCAACCTGAGGTGGCTCTTGCGTTGTCGCATTACTCGGCCCATCGGCGGGTTGCTGCATGGCATATAATTCGTCAAAGCTATAAGTGTTGCCGCCAATGGCAACCACCTCGGCAGCAGTGACGTTCAGAATGGGAGAATGGGCGGGAACAGCAGCAATGGCACCAGGTGCCAGCCCGGCTGCAGCGACCACTGCGCCCACAGCGGTAAGCGACTTTCTCCCTTTATTTCTATTCTTCTTCATGTTATTCAAGTTAGAGGGTTATATATATGTTAGACTCCGAACACCCTTCAAAGTTTAATATTCTCAAAATTCCCATTCTCTATGGCAATGATATAGATGTTGGCCCAAACCCTGCGGGGCCAATGCGAATCACGCGAATTTTAACTAATTTGATGCGAAATATTTAATTTTTTTCGTGAAATTCGCTTCATTAGCGAAATTAGCATTTAAAAAACTTTTCAGGGTCAACGGCTATATCGTTCCCTTTTCTATTTCAGCTTGAAAGGCACAGAAAGCGTATACCACATGCTCACAGCTTCACCATTTTTATGGCCAGGTGTGAACTTGGGCAACGACTTGACAACGCGGATGGCCTCTTGATCAAGATCCTTATCCACCGAGCGGACAATTTCCACTTCTCCTATGCTACCGTCTTTGTTCACAACAAAATGCACAACGACTTCACCCTGAACATTGCTCTTGGCGGCTTCGGGTGGATAATTGATATGAGCCTCGATGTACTTCATCAGCGCAACCACCCCAGCCGGGAACTGGGGCTTCTGCTCATCAGCAATTCTGATAGGTGCGGCACTATGCGCACCCCGCACACCATACTTTGTAGCTCCTACACCATAGCCATTTGATCGAGTAACCGCGAATTCGGATCCGGTTCAAGCACGATATGCATCTCTATTGTGTCCACACTGTTCTCTCGTTGTATGGCGGATAATTCGTCAAAGCTATAGGCGTTGCCGTCGATAGCGACCACCTCGGCAGCGGTGAGTCCGGCATTGGAGCCCTGAGTGGGCAGGGCTGTGACAATTCCCGGTGTGAGCCCGGCAGCAACCAGGGCACCCACCGCAGTGAGCGACTTTTTCCCTTTATTACTATTCTTTTTCATCATCTTAATAAGTTGTTACAGTTTGATGTTCTTTAATTGCTTGTAGTGACACGTCATCATCAGGTCACCATTTCCATCGCGCAGGTGCATTCCGTCGCCTTGACAATAGCGGAAGGCC